>NZ_QPHG01000005.1:0-136733 GCF_040240425.1 Nitrosomonas sp.
GTTGCCTGAATTTTGCTTCTCTGATTCGAGAACGAAAATAGTATCTGTTTTTGGCATTCATCTCAGAAAGTTAGCACACTTTAGTAAGTGCTTAACTTCCTAAGACCCTAATAAAATACTATTGATGAGGGAGTGCCTTGTTAGAATAAAAACTTTTTAGAGGAACCTATCATGATGAAAAAAAATTTACGTTACCTGGCAACAGCTGGATTATTCTTATTAACTCCACTCGCTACTCACGCTGCACCGATCGACTTATCGAGCTGGACACCATTAACGCTGAATTATCCAGGCGGGCAAGGTGCTGGTAGCTGGGTGTTGGAACCTGGCAATACGGCAGTTAAGCAAGTCATTAATGCCGACCCTTCTTTCTTTTTGAATAACCTGAATCTTAGCAACTATTCAGTCGACGGCTCATGGCAAGTTACGACAGGAAGCGATGATGATTACATGGGTTTTGTCTTTGGTTACCAGAATTCGAGTAATTTTTATTTGTTTGACTGGAAACAAGCGACGCAAGGCTATGTTGGCCGTACCGCAGCGGAAGGCATGACCATTAAGGAATTTCATGGCGCTACAGGTAATGGCCTAGCAGACTTGTCATTGGAAGAGTTCTGGGAAAACACGACTAATTTTGGCGATATGGAAGTTCTTGCTACCAATCACTCCAGTTCTAAGGGGTGGGCGGACAATGTGCTATACAATTTCCACCTTGATTTTAATGTGAATCCAGGCGAAATTCATGTTGTTGTAAGCCAAGGTGCTACCGAATTGTGGAACGTCACTGTCGTTGATACCACATTTACTTCCGGGCAGTTTGGTTTCTACAATAATTCACAGGCAAATGTGAGATATGCAGGATTTGAGGTAACTCCGGTTCCCGAACCTGAAACGTATGCCATGTTACTGGCCGGTTTAGTGTTAACGGGTTTCGCCGCACGCCGTAGAAAAGCAGCGCAAGTGTAATAATCCGGATTGATCGTGTATTAGAAATGGGAGCTTTGGCTCCCATTTTTTTGCGATCTTATGAGCGTGATACTGCATGATGCACTTGCCGACTCTCATTATTATTCAGGTGCTTGATCAAGAATAGAATTGGGAATAAGCATTATGCTTATTCCCTAGTTACAAGGGCCGGTAATAGAATGAGAAAGCGAGTATAAAGATTTCGATGAATTTTTCTGGAGGTTGCGATGAGAGCGAGATTATTACATTACATGGTCATTTTGCTCATGATCCCCATGCTATCGGGTTGCTGGCTTCTTGCGGTAGGGGGAGCCGGTGCCTACGGTGGCTACAAGGCCAAGGAAGCTGGGTATGGTGTGCAGAATCCGATTACAAAGGACAAAAAGGTTGAGGATCAGAAAAAGTAGCGGGAAATTTAACTGATTTTTTGCGGCGATCGAATGCACTGGGATCAGTTGCGGTTAACTGCCAAGTTTGTGGCGGGTAAAACTCAACCCCAATTGCAACAATCCCTCCCAGGCATCTCCTTGCGCCACACCCTTAATCATCCGGTCTATTTCCGCAGCATCGGATAGTCCTTGCATCAGCGTACGCAGACTGATGCGCTGGGCGGCAGCCATGACCGGTTTTTGCCGGTCGCCCCAAATTCTGACGGCTTGCAGTAATTGCGCAGGTGACTGGCCGTTATCCAGGCCTTTACGGATGACGATCAATTGGCGGATTTGTTCAGCCAAGGTGGAAAGGATCAGCAGCGGGGCGGCGCCTTCGCCTTGTAATCCGGTCAGAACGCGCATAAAGCGAGCGATGTCGCCTGTAATCATGGCGTCGGATAGCTGATAGACATCGTAGCGCGCGACATTCAGAACCACGTCTTTCACCTGCTCAAATGTCAGGTTACCGGTAGGATAGAGCAGCGCAAGTTTCTGGATTTCCTGATGCGCCGCGAGCAGGTTGCCTTCGACTTGGCCAGCGAGAAATTGCAAGGTGGCGGCATCGGTTTTTTGCTGTTGTTTGGCGAGACGCTGGCCAATCCAGCCGGGTAATTGATCGCGTTCGATGGGATAAACTGCGATCAACGTCCCCGCCGTTTCGAGCGCTTTGAACCATTTGCTGGCTTGCCCTTGTTTGTCGATGCGCGGCAGCGTGATCAGTGTCACGGTATCAGGCGGTAATGAGATGCAATAGGATTCGAGTGCTTTGCCACCCTCCCTGCCGGGTTTGCCGGAAGGGATACGGAGATCCATGATTCTGCGGTCACCAAACAGCGATAGGTTATTGCCGGCATTGAGCAGTTCCGCCCAATCGAAATGCTGATCGACTGTGAGCAATTCGCGCTCGGTGTAACCTTGCTGACGTGCGTGTGTGCGGATCTGATCGGTTGCTTCCAGAATCAGCAAAGGTTCGCTGCCAAATAACGTATACAGCGGGGCGGTTTGTTTCTGCAACTGCTGGTGAAGCTGTTCGAGTTTTATCCGCATGATGGCGCCGCGTGGATTAAAAGCAGAGAGATCTCCGATCCCCGATCCCCGGGTTCGGCTATCGCTGGATGGTCGACAAGCGCCACAGCATTTGCTGAATCGCGTCGGCTTCCATATCTTTTTGTAGCAACCGCTCTTCCGCTTCCTTCGCTAGGATTTGCGCATCCAGGAACGGGAGGACGCGCGTTAAGGTAACTTCCGTGTGTGGGACGATTTCTACATTCTGTTTGTCGTAAAGACGGTATCTGACGCGGTAAAGCAGGTTAAAGTCACGTACCCGGCCGCCTCCGGACAGCGACAGGATGATCCTTTCACTGGTGGCGCTGATGACCTCCAAAGTAGCCTCGGCATCTTCCGCATTGGCAACCACCTTGGTTGTTGACGACGTGCCAATGGCGCGCTCCAGATTCATGCCGATGGTGTTTCCGTCCGGCGCTGAAATATACAGGGTTTTGAATGGCAGCGAGGAAATTTGCCCGCGTAGTTTAAAACCGCAAGCCGTCAACAGGAGCAAGATCACCAGGATAAGAATGTGCTGTTTACTCAGTTTCATAGGGGTATGGGCGTCAGTATTTTTATACGACTATGTTGATCAATCTACCGGGTACGACAATGATTTTTTTCACTGTTTGCCCTTCGATAAATTTCTGCACATGCTCGTTGGCCATGGCAGTGCGCTCAATGGCTTCTTTGTCGGCATCTTTGGCGACATTGATTTGTCCGCGCAGCTTACCATTCACTTGCACGATCAACTTGATTTCATCCTGCGCCATCGCGGCGTTATCCGCCTGCGGCCAGGGTTGACCGGATAGCTCGGTGCCCGGTCTGAGTTCGCGCCAGAGCTCATGACAGATGTGCGGTACGATCGGGGACAGCAGCAGCACGATGCTTTCCAGCGCTTCCTGCATCAGATTGCGGCTGGCGGCGCCGGTGTCCTGGCATTTTGCCAAGCCATTCATTAATTCCATTACTGCGGCAATCGCAGTATTGAAGGTATGGCGGCGCTCCAGGTCATCGGTTACCTTGGCGATGGTCTGGTGCAACTGGCAGCGCAGGGCTTTGAGTTCCGCAGACAGCGTGGCATGCAATGCCGGGTCGATTTGGACCGCGCCATCTTGGAGATGCAAGAAGGCTTGCCGCCACAGGCGTTTCAGAAAACGGTAAGCGCCATCGACGCCAGCATCCGCCCATTCTAGTGTTTGCGTCGGCGGGCTGGCGAACATCATAAACAGGCGCGCGGTATCGGCACCATATTCTTCCACCAGTTTTTGCGGATCAACGCCATTGTTCTTGGATTTCGACATCGTGCCGATGCCGCCAGATTCGACCGGCTGATTATCCGACAGTAAGATCGCGCCACAACGTTTGCCTTGCTCGTCATGCTGAAGGCTGACTTCGGTCGGGTTGAAATAGGTGATGCGCCCGTTGCCGGATTTGCGGTAAAAAATTTCATTCAGCACCATACCTTGCGTTAGCAAATTGGTAAACGGTTCGTCCAGTTTCAGTAAGCCCAGGTCGCGCATGATCTTGCTCCAGAAGCGCGAATACAGCAGATGCAGAATGGCGTGTTCGATACCACCGATATACTGATCGGCAGGCAGCCAGTAATTGACGCGCTCGTCGGTCATGGCGTTATGCTGATCCGGACAAGCGTAGCGGGCGTAATACCAGGAAGAATCGACAAACGTGTCCATGGTATCGGTTTCCCGGCGCGCGGGCTTACCGCATTTAGGACAAGCGCACTCATAAAAGGACGGTGTTTTACCGAGCGGATTACCGGAACCATCCGGTACCAGATCCTGCGGCAGCACTACCGGTAATTGATCGTCGGGTACCGGTACCACGCCGCAATCGGCGCAATGAATCAATGGAATCGGACAGCCCCAGTAGCGCTGCCGGGAAATGCCCCAGTCGCGCAGGCGATATTGCACGCGTTTGCTGCCCAGGTTTTTCCGTTCCAATGCAGAGGCAATCGCATCGACTGCTGGCTGAAATTCCAATCCTGAGAATTCGCCTGAGTCGAACGTGATGCCATGTTCAGTGTAGGCTTCGGTGAGCGGTAGTGCCAAATTGCCTTCCAGAGGTTTGATAACCGCTTTGATCGGTAACCGGTACTGCGTGGCAAAAGCAAAATCACGTTCGTCATGTGCCGATACAGCCATAACCGCGCCTTCGCCGTAACCCATCAACACATAATTGGCGACCCACACCGGCAGTTTCTCACCATTGAGCGGATGGATCACGAACAAACCGGTATCCATGCCTTTCTTTTCCTGCGTGGCGAGGTCGGCCTCCTTGGCGGAGCCGAGTTTGCATTCCTGGATGAAGGCTTGCAGCGCTGGATTGTTCTGTGCGGCATGCAGGGCGATCGGGTGCTCAGCGGCGACGGCTACATAAGTGGCGCCCATCAGCGTATCCGCGCGGGTGGTGAATACTTTCAAATCTTGCGGCGTACCCGATTCCTGATCGGCAGGGAAGGTGATGTCGACGCCATAGCTTTTGCCGATCCAGTTGGCTTGCATGGTTCTGACCCGCTCCGGCCAGCCGCCCAACGTATCCAGTGCGGCCAGCAATTCATCGGCGTACTGCGTGATTTTCAGGTAATACATCGGGATTTCGCGCTTTTCCACCGGTGCGCCGGTGCGCCAGCCGCAACCGTCGATGACTTGTTCATTCGCCAGCACGGTTTGATCGATCGGATCCCAGTTGACCACGCCGGTGGTTTGATACGCCAGCCCTTTCTCCAGCATGCGCAAAAACAACCATTGATTCCAGTGATAGTAACTTGGATCGCAAGTGGCGATTTCACGTGTCCAATCGATGCTCAACCCCAGGCTTTTCAGTTGCTTGCGCATGTAGGCGATGTTGTCGTAGGTCCACTTGGCCGGCGACACATTATTTTGCATCGCGGCATTCTCCGCTGGCAGCCCGAATGCATCCCACCCCATCGGTTGCAATACGTTATAACCTTGCATGCGGCGGTAACGCGACAGCACATCGCCGATGGTGTAATTGCGCACATGTCCCATATGCAGCTTGCCGGAGGGATAGGGAAACATCGACAGACAGTAATATTTCGATTTGCCGGGGGTTTCAACGGCTTTAAATGCGGCGGTTTGCTCCCAGTGCTGCTGGGCTTTTTTCTCAATTTCCTGGGGATGATATTTTTCTTGCATGGGGACGATGTTTTTATTGGGTAAATTGTTTGATTATACCGCGAACCGGTGGGCTTGACGCTGGCATGTGGAAGAGAGGGCGCTGCAATGAGGGCGCGAGAGGGAGCAACTTGTGCTGTTTGCGGTGTGATGCTTGATCAATAAACCGTTACCGGGAGAGTGTGAGGTTTTGCTGGGATTAAGCCTCAAGTTCTGAGGCTTTGTTGCAGTATTATCGATGCGCTAATCGCCTCAATCCAGGCGGAAACCGATCTTTAACTTAACCTGGTAATGTGCAATCTTGCCATTCGTAATATGTCCGCGCGTTTCCACTACTTCGAACCAATCCAGGTTATGCAAGGATGCACCCGCTTTAGCGACGGCTTGCTGAATCGCATCATCACTGCTTTTAGTCGACGAACCAACGATTTCGATAACTTTGTACACATGATCGCTCATTTTGGTGCTCCTTTTGTTTGTTAAAAAATGCGTTATATCATACTTTAAGTGATCTGCTACGTCTGAATCTTAATGTAATGATGGTAAAGAAAATTGCTTTTTTGCTGGTTAAAAGGAATATCATGACGGCGACGAGAAAAATCCCTTACATCCACGCTATGGAGAGAGTTTGATATGAAGTTCAGAATACTATGTGCTTTGTTGATTATATTTTCTTTGACGGCCTGCGCCACTTCACCGATGGGTAGAACTCAGCTGGTTTTTATGCCTGACAATGAGGTAGACGCGATGGGGTTGCAAGCTTTCTCGGATTTGAAGCAGGGAAAGAAAATTAGTCAAGACACAAAAGAAAACCAGTTTGTAACCTGCGTTACCGATGCGATCACCCGTGAAGTAGGCGGTAATTGGGAAGTGGTCGTATTTGAAGATGCCACGCTGAATGCCTTTGCTTTGCCGGGCAACAAGATTGGTGTGCACACCGGTTTGGTTGAGCTTGTGGATAATCAGGATCAACTGGCCTCGGTAATCGGTCATGAGATTGGCCATGTGCAGGCGCGGCACAGTAATGAGCGGATGTCGCAAAAGCTGGGCGCGCAAATGGGAATTTCACTGATTGCCGCAGTCGCTGCGCCAACGACGCCCATGGGACAAACGGCAGTGAGTCTACTTGGGGTTGGCGCGCAATATGGGGTGATCATGCCGTTTAGTCGCTTGCACGAAAGTGAGGCGGATATGATAGGCGTTGAGTTAATGGCAAAAGCAGGATTTAATCCCGCCGAAAGCATCACGTTATGGCAGAAAATGGCGCAAGCCAGTCAGGGAGCGCAACCGGCTGAATTCCTATCAACCCATCCTTCACACGAAACACGTATCGACGATTTACGTGCGCATTTACCCAAAGCTACGGCATTGATGCAGCAAGCGCGTGCTGCGGGTAAGAATCCGAAGTGTGCTAAGTAACGATCTAAACCTTGGGTTCTGGTTCACTGGCCGGAAAATCCAATTCCACCTTGGCGCCGTCCGGATCATGGCAAAACAATTGCCAGATTTCCAGCCCTTTCAAGCGGTGCAAATCGAACTGAATACCGTGCAGTTTTAGGCAATCGACCGTAGCCTGCAGATTGGTTGCCGTAAAAGCCATGTGATCGATTACACCGGTCGCATTAGGCGGCATGGGCTTGCCCGCCATGATATGCAGAATCGCTTGATTGCCGGCGTAAAGCCATGCGCCCGGAAATGCAAACGGCGGGCGGTAGCCTTCTTTCAATCCAAGGATATTCATATAAAAAGCCTTGCTTCTTTCCAAATCATTGCTCACTACAGTGAAATGATTCATTCCTTCAATTGTCATCGTGCTGAACTCGTAAATAAATGATGAAAAGTCTTCTATTCAATGATGATAAATCAATATTGCAATCGGAATTTTAAAAATGATTAAAGAAGATTTTTCATTTTCCCGTAAGAAAAGCCTCATTAGTTTAATTAAGAAGCCATAAATACGATGCATTAACGATCGTTGAATCGGTTTTAGATAGAAGACGAAAGGAGCTTAAATTATGTTTCAGGAACAGGCAATAAATAAAGTCACTGATTCATCTGGTTCGGCGATGAATCAAATGGCGAATGAATTTCTGACATTCCGTTTAGGAAGTGAGGAATATGGGATAGAGATACTAAAAGTACAAGAGATAAGAGGCTATGACGCCATAACGCAGATAGCGAATGCTCCTGAATTCATTAAGGAAGCGCTGAACAATTAGTGATTTCCAGATTTCCCGGTAATCCTGCCATTTTTTTGAACACGAATTCCCGGCAATTCATTTTTCAGTGGTGTTTTGTAGCCGGATTTCCCCTGTTTGG
This sequence comes from Nitrosomonas sp., assembly GCF_040240425.1. GTDB lineage: Bacteria > Pseudomonadota > Gammaproteobacteria > Burkholderiales > Nitrosomonadaceae > Nitrosomonas. Next base: position 7,919 of record NZ_QPHG01000005.1, read on the forward strand.
GCGTCATCATCCGCCGCCGGGGTATGACGGACGGACTTGTCCCTCAAGCCGTCAGCAGCCGCCTGCGCAGCAGGTACAGGTTGGCCAGGCCCATCAACATGTTCACCTGAACGGCATTCTTCATCAGCCCGCGGTAGCGGGTCTTGGTGAATCCAAACTGCCGCTTGATCACCCGGAATACATGTTCTACCCGCGCCCGGATCGAGGAATGCTTCCGGTTACGCTTCTTCTGACTCTCCGAGAGATTCTGTCCGGGCTTGCGTTTGTCTTGTACGCACCAGCGTATTCCCAATTGCCGCGATCCCCGTTTGTATTCATCGCTGGCGTAGCCCGCATCGCCAAAAATAACCTCGTCTTCCGCCCGCAGCAGCTTAGGGAGAATGTTGATGTCAGCTTCATGGGCTGCGGTAATCTCAACCGTGTGCACCGCCCCGCAATCCACATCGGCCCCAACATGCACCTTCATGCCAAAGTACCATTGCTTTCCCTTCTTCGTCTGGTGCATTTCAGGATCTCGCGCCTGTTCACGATTCTTGGTCGAACTTGCGGCATGAATGAGTGTGGCATCTACCATCGTACCTTTAGAAACTAGCAGGCCCTGCGACTTGAGATGAGCATTGATCGCCTCCAGCAATACCGTTGTCAGTTCGTGCTTCTCCAAAAGATGACGGAAATTCAGTATCGTGGTCTTGTCTGGCAGGGTATCGGTAACGCCACTAAATCCTGCAAACCGGCGCATGCTTTCGATCTCATACAGAGCATCTTCCATTTGCCGGTCTGACAGGTTGAACCAGTTTTGCAGGCAGTAGATGCGAAACATGCTTCCCAGCGCCATCGGCTGACGGCCCCGTCGTCCACTCTTGGGGTAATGCGGTTCTATGTGCGACAGCAACACTTGCCAGGGTATTACCCCTTCCATCTCGCTTAAGAAAACCTCCCGCCGTGTCCGGCGTTTCTTGTGATTGTAATCAAGATCGGCAAAGCTCGTTTGGTGTGGCATGGCGTATTTAGAAGGTCGTCAGAAAAATCTATTATCTCAGCAAACCTCGGGATTTGTTCAGCGCTTCCCTAAAGAATCCGCTTATCTCGGCTTACTGATTTACATTGCGAAGAATAGTTTTGGGGCTGTAGTAGATTAGCTTAGATGCTAAGCTAATTGAATGAAGATAAGTCATTGTAGATTATTAAATACAATTAAAGCTACTGGAATATTTTGTGTTGGAGGTTACAGCAAGATCGGCAGCCGATATGCTGGAAATACAGCCCAATAGTACAGCACTGTTTTATCGCAAAATACGCGAAGTGATTGTGCATCATCTGGAGCAGGAATCTCACGAAATCTTTGATGGCGTGGTGGAATTAGATGAAAGCTACTTTGGCGGTGTCCGTAAGGGCAAGCGAGGTAGAAGGGCTGCGGGTAAGGTTGCTGTGTTTGGCATATTGAAACGTGGTGGTAAGGTCTATATGAAGGTTGTTGGAGATGCCAAGACGGAAACGTTGATGCCGCTCATTACTAGGAAAATAGCACCTGGCAGCATAGTTTATACAAACTGTTACCGCAGTTACAATGCGCTCGACGTGAATCATTTTTACCATGAACGAATCAATCATTCCACACTATTTGCTCAAGGCAAGAATCACATCAACGGCATTGAAAACTTTTGGAATCAGGCTAAACGCGTCTTAAGAAAATACAATGGTATCCCTAAAGGATCATTCCCACTGTTCCTCAAAGAATGTGAATTCAGGTTCAACTATGGAACACCTAAACAACAACTAAAAATACTTAAACTTTGGACTCAGATTTAAACTGATCTACTACAGCCCCATAGTTTTTAATGGTGTTCTGCTAAACGAGATTGTTCTATCGGTATGCTCTGAAAAAACTTTAGAAGAAAAGGTATTTATTTTAAAGACCCGCTAAGCTTATTATTTATGAGGGTATTTATTTGTTTATTATTCTTCTCTGACGTGGCACCGGTGTGGCACCGATTGATTTTAGAAAGCTATTCAATTGTGTAACATGCTGATTTATTGGCGCCCTGAACACGAATCGAACGTGCGACCTACCCCTTAGGAGGGGGTTGCTCTATCCACTGAGCTACCAGGGCGAACTTGATATTTTACGCTAATATCACACCATGAATAAACCTGGTCAACCGGATCCTTCCAGTCCGGAAACCTCAAAAAAACTGCCAGGAACGGTCGTTGTTCTCGGATTAGTTAGCTTTTTCAATGATTTTGCATCTGATATCGTGGTGCCATTGATCCCAATTTTGCTGGCAACTGTGCTGGCTGCGGGGCCGATTGCGCTGGGATTGATCGAAGGGGTAGCGGATGCGTTAGCCTGTTTTCTCAAGTTATGGGCGGGACGGCATTCCGATGTGATGAGCGGGCGGCGTAAAAAGCTCGCGTTGGCGGGCTATACGCTTTCCAATCTGACGCGTCCGCTCCTTGGCTTGGCGGGTTCCTGGCTAACCGTATTATTGCTGCGGAGTGTGGATCGTATTGGCAAGGGATTGCGCAGCGCGCCGCGCGATGCGATGGTCGCCGACGCAACACCGCCGCAGATCCGCGGCTATGCATTCGGTTTTCATCGCGCATTGGATAATGCCGGCGCGGTTGCAGGCGCTCTGGCGGCTGCGGCTATTCTGGCGTGGTCGGATTTAAGTCTGAGTGAAGTGATTCTATGGTCGGCAGTACCCGGCTTTGTCGCGGTGGCGCTTTTGGGCGCAGGAGTGAAAACCACGGCCAGCCAAATCCCATCCCCATCCCCATCCCCATCCCCATCCCCATCCCCATCCCCATCCCCAGCAGCGCAGCGGGTACTTACGCCGTTGCGCTGGTCTGCATTGTCTGTGCCGATGCAGCATTACTTATGGGTGTTGATGGTGTTCACCTTCGCACGCGCCTCTGAAACTTTTATTTTGCTATTCGGTCATGAATTAGGTATTGGTGTGGTTGAATTACTGTTGCTATGGGCGGCGCTCAATCTCGCCAAGGCGATTACTTCCACGCAGGGAGGGCAATTAGCGGATCATTTCGGCCGCGGCGCATTGATTCTAATCGGCTGGTCCGCGCTCGCACTGTCGTTTATGGCGCTGAGTCAGATCACAACGAGCACCGGGTTATGGATCATCAGTGTTTTTTACGGATTGCTGATGGGTTTGAGCGAGGGCGCCGAACGTGCGTTGATTAGCGACTATGCTGCGCCTGACGAACGCGGCACCGCTTTTGGCTGGTATCATCTAGTCAGCGGTATCGCGGCTATTCCGGCGGGGCTATTGTTCGGGGTGATATGGCATGTATACAGCGCGGCGGCGGCTTTTATGTTCGCCAGTCTGCTGGCGTTGCTGGCTATTGTATTATTACGGCTATGGGCCTGGCCGTTGCGGCATTCGAATAACAACGAATAAGGACGAAAATATGATGGAATGGTTGACTATTACCTTATCAATCCTCACGCTGGGATTCATGTTCTGGTTTTTTTCCAGGAATAGAAAGTCACTCGAGCTGGGTCAGCTTGCACCCGATTTCAAATTGAATGATCAGCATGGAAAAACGCACGCTTTGGCTGACTTTCGCGGCAAATGGCTGGCATTATATTTTTATCCTAAGGACGATACGCCTGGTTGCACCAAACAAGCTTGCGCTTTTCGTGACGGCTTACAGGAATTGGTGGACTTGGGTGCGGATGTGGTCGGCGTGAGTGTCGATAACACAAGCAGTCATGCTGATTTCGCTAAGAAGTTTCAGCTGCAGTTTCCTTTACTGGCGGATACCACAGCAGAAACGGCGGCACGTTATCATTCCCTGATTAATCTGGGCATTATCAAATTCGCCCAGCGCAATACCTTCTTGATCGATCCGCAGGGGAAAATCGCACGGATGTATCTGTCAGCGAGCGCAGCCCGTAACTCTGCCGAAGTGATCGCGGATTTGAAGCATTTACAAGCGGCTTGATCCGGCAGAGCCCTGATAGGGACATGTTCATTTGACTTCGATCAAGGATTGAAAATCACATCTCAGACAATATATGAAAGCTAAAATTGAAAGGAGACTGAATGGCAAATTTCACAGAAGATCAATTAGCGCATTTAAAAACGGCACTCCATGAGCGATATCTTGCGTTGCAGGAAGAGGTTCAAAACGAATTGGCGCATACCAATGATATTCGTGACTCTGAGCGGTCGGAATATTTGGATGATACTCCGGATGACATCGATACCGCACTGATTGACCGGCAGATCAACGAGATGCGCGAGCTGGAAATGTCGATGGAGTATCTCAACGAGCTGGAATTCGGTGATTGTATCGATTGCGGCAACGAAATCGGGTTTGAGCGTTTGCTGGCGTACCCGTCCGCACAACGCTGTATTGAGTGCCAAAGCAAATACGAAAAAGCTTTTCCGCAGGAATCCAGTCCTTCGCTGTAAAGGTAGGGTTCGATCGATCTATGCTTTGCTTTTAAGCAAAACCAGGATTGCACCGCCACCGCCGTCTTCCGCTTTAGCCTGACAAAAAGCCAGCACATCCGCGTGTTGCAGCAACCAGTTTCCAATCCGGGTTTTCAGAACCGGTTCGCGATTCTTCGAGCTCAACCCTTTGCCGTGAATGATGCGGACACAGCGAAACTTATTCTGCGAACAAGCATTCAGGAAAATACTTAATTCCTGTCTGGCTTCGTCACGAGTAAATCCGTGCAGATCGAGATTGTCCTGGATTCCCCAATGACCGCGCCGCAATTTCCGCAATGTCAGACGCGGCATACCGGGGCGCACATAGGACCAATCATCACCTGCTTCCATTTCGATGGCAATATGATCAGAGAGTGCATCCGCTGTGATGGGCTGTTCCTGCAGATTACTTTTACGGGGAACCGGAGGGACGGAAGGCTTATGCTGGACGACCGTGCCGGTGGCGGGTAACGGCGCTACGTCGCGCATTGCGGCGTGAAACAGCGCCATTTCATCGTCATCTTGCGTGGGATTCTTGTCCTTCATTCCATATCACTGGCTGCTTGCTGCAGAGTTCCCGGCGCATGGGCTATTTCAAATGATCGAGGTATTTTTCCGCATCCAATGCCGCCATGCAGCCGCTCGCGGCGCTTGTGACTGCTTGACGATAAATGTGATCCTGCACGTCGCCCGCAGCAAAAACACCGGGGATGCTGGTTGCTGTCGCATTGCCCTGACCGCCGCCGCGCGTGACGATATAGCCGTTTTCCATGTCCAGTTGTCCGGTGAAAATATCGGTATTGGGTTTATGGCCAATGGCGATGAATACGCCCTGCAAGTTGATCGTCTGCGTGGAATTGTCCTGCGTGCTTTTGATACGCATGCCAGTTACGCCGGATTGATCGCCGAGCACTTCTTCCAGCACATGATTCAATGCCAGTTTGATATTGCCGTTGCGGACTTTTTCCATCAATTTATCAATCAGAATTTTTTCCGAGCGGAACTGATCGCGTCGATGCACCACGGTCACGCTGCGCGCGATATTGGCCAGATAAAGTGCTTCCTCTACCGCAGTATTGCCGCCACCGATCACGGCAACGTCCTGTCCTTTATAGAAAAAACCGTCACAGGTCGCGCAACCGGATACGCCGCGTCCCATGAATGCTTCTTCCGACGGCAGACCGAGATATTGCGCGGAAGCGCCGGTAGCGATAATGAGCGCATCGCAGGTATAAGTGCCTTGATCGCCGATCAGCGTAATCGGTTTTTCCGTCAGTTTGGCGGTATGGATATGGTCAAAAATGATTTCGGTTTGAAAGCGCTCGGCATGTTTCTGAAACCGTTCCATCAGTTCCGGGCCTTGCACGCCCATTGCATCGGCCGGCCAATTGTCGACATCGGTAGTCGTCATCAACTGTCCGCCTTGCGCCAATCCGGTGATCAAAACTGGTTTCAGATTTGCACGCGCGGCATAGACGGCAGCGGTATAACCGGCAGGTCCGGAGCCCAGAATGAGCAATGTATTATGTTTGGTTGTCATGTTTTATCGGCGAAGTAAATCAAGAACGATATTGTACTCGTAAACGGGTAAATTGCCTTGCTTGGCAACCAGCTGTGCTGTCATCGCGGTGCGTTCCCGCTCCGATTTTGCGTTCCACAATAAATCGCTGCGGTTGAGCTTTTCAGCGGGAAAATACATTTGCGTAGTCAGAACACGGTAGCCTGGTTTTGAGACCTTAAAATGAATGTGCGGCGGCCGGATCCAGGATCCGCTGGCGGGATAGGCCCCGGGCATCACCGTCTTGAAGCGGAATAAACCGTTCTCGTCGCTATGGATGATCGCCCAGCCTTGGAAATTTTCATCCGGACGCGCTGGATTAGGATCGCGCGGATGATGGTAACGCCCATGGGCATCAGCCTGCCAAATATCCAATGCAGCCTGCGCAACCGGATGCCCTGCCACATCCTGAACTTGACCGCTCACAACAATGTGCTGACCTTGCGCAGCAGCCGTATGTCCCTTGATTTGCGTTAAATCGGCATCTTTGTCTTGCTGATCTTTCACCGGATAAAACGGCCCTTCGGTTTCATCGGGAGTCGGTATCAGCACCGATGCTTTGGCAATACCGGCATTAACTCCCAATGCACTGGCTAGACCGCTCAATACACCGAACTGGATCATTTTTCTGCGGGAAATTTTTTTCATGATTGGTGATTCGACCGCTATTTGTATAGTAAGTGCGATTGCTTTGAGTAACACAAAGACTACTCGAATCTGATTTCAACGCAGCAAAACCGGATATTCCTTGTAGTCTGTTTTAAGCTCTAATGATGATGGTGGTGCCCATGCTCCTTAGTTTGCACCGGTTGTCCGGATGCCGGTGCCTTATTGATCTGATAAGCGTCATGGCAGGCAACGCACTTGGCCATGGCGTCGCTCAACTGCCGCAGTGTGAGCTTGGAATCCTTCTTGGATTCGGCATCCGCGGCAATTTGATCGAAATCCTGATGCAAGGACATGCCAAGCTGCATGAATTCCCTGGGCAGCACACTCTTGAGGTGATCCTCGGCTTTATGCGTCATACCCAATCCCAGGGGGCGGGCAAATTTGGAAACTGATGCCATATCATCCATCGCAAGCGCCGCCAGAATGTCCCGCGTGCCAGACAACAATGCCCGCATTTCCTCCAGCACGTGACTGCGCTGAACTTCGGAGAGTGAGAGCGTTTGCCGGCTATCCATATCCGCCGCAATCGCTGATGTGGAAATCAGCAAGCAGGCAATGATCATTCGCGTTTTTCGCATTTGATGCTCCTTGAAGTGAAAATCGAAGCCCGACTTTAGCAGCTCGGCACGCCCCGCCACAATAGGTCTGGCAGTTAGATTTATAGTGGAGATACCATTCATCTTGTTCATTTTCTGATTTGTATTAATATGCATAAAGATGATTGGTCATTATTTAAATTCCTAGGTGCTACATTTTGAAGTTTGGAATTATTGAACAAAAAACTTGTGTGCTCAGAACTTACAACAGGAGAATCCTCATTGCTATCTGCCGTTGAGCAAAAAAGAATATATGTTTCGCGTAGCACTAATGCGCAAAAGAAATCGCAGTTTGGACAATTTCTTACGCCTGAGAAAATTGCAAAATTTATGGCTAGCTTATTTCCTGCTGCCAATGGGATTTGCCGTCTTCTTGATGCGGGTGCCGGTATTGGTTCGCTATCTGTAGCTTTTATTGAGAGGTGGAGAGCGGGCGGGCTTCATTTCAAAAGTGTTGAACTTAACGCATTTGAAATTGATAGAGCGTTGCATGATTTTTTGTTTCAATCTTTCGAGAAGTACAAGGATTTCAGCAATTTTGAAGTAAATATCCGGAGTCATGATTTTATCTATGCAGCTACTGAGTCACTATCTAACAGCTTATTTTCCGAGGCACCTATTTATTACACTCACGCGATTCTTAATCCGCCCTACAAAAAGATCAGCAGCAACTCAGCTTACCGGCTAGCCTTGCGCTCTGTTGGCATTGAGACGGTGAATCTGTATTCGGCTTTTGTTGCGCTGGCCGTGGCACAAGCAGCACCGGGCGGCCAGATCGTGGCAATTATTCCGCGTAGTTTCTGCAATGGGCCATACTACCGCCCGTTCCGTGACTTCATCTTTGAACGAACAGCCATCCGCCATATGCACCTCTTCAAGTCACGCACCAAGGCTTTCAAGGATGACAAAGTGCTGCAAGAGAATGTCATCATTCGCATTGAGCGAGGCGGTCAGCAAGGGCCGGTGACAATCACCACTTCGACCGACGACAGCTTCACCGATCTTGCCACACACGAACACTCGTTCGATCGGATCGTGTTTCCGGGCGACCCTGAGCGATTTATCCATGTACCCACCACGACCGAGAAAAGCGCCATCGAGCTATCCCCCGCTGTGCGCTACTCGCTGGCTGATCTGGGCATCAAAGTATCGACCGGCCCCGTGGTGGACTTCCGCTTGAAAGAGCATCTGCGGGACATGCCCGAAAAGGGCGCCGTGCCCTTGGTTTATCCTGGCCACCTAAGCATCAACGGGACGATGTGGCCGGTGCCGGGCTTGAAGAAGCCGAACGCGATCCTGCGCAACGAGGCGACCGAAAAGTGGCTTTATCCCAATGGCTTCTACTGCGCAGTGCGCCGCTTCTCATCGAAGGAAGAGAAGCGGCGTGTGGTGGCAAGCGTGGTCGAACCTTCGGCATTCGGCGACCATACCGTATTGGGATTCGAGAATCACATCAACCTCTTTCACATGAACAAGCGTGGCTTACCTGAGTTGCTGGCAAGGGGCTTGGCCGTTTTTTTGAATACGACCGCAGTTGACGAGAGCTTTCGCCGCTTCAATGGCCATACGCAGGTCAATGCAACCGACCTCAAGCTAATGAAATACCCGAGCCGTGAGGCGCTGATCGAGCTGGGCAAGTGGGCCAAGCAGCACAGCGAAATCACGCAGGAAATGATGGATGAACAACTAGGGAAGCTGACTACTTGAACGACAAGAAGAACGAGTACATCGAGGCCGCCCACCAGATCATCATGTCTTTAGGCTTACCCCGAGCGCAGCAAAACGAGCGATCCGCCCTATCTCTGCTGGCTCTGCTAAACCTCACACCGGGAAAGCCGTGGTCACAGGCAGAAAACCCGCTTGTTGGCATTACGCCGACCATGGATTGGGTACGGAAGCACTACGACAGGGAGTACGCGCCGAATACTCGCGAGACATTCCGACGTCAGACAATGCACCAGTTCTGCGATGCTGGCCTAGTCCTCTACAACCCTGATATGCCAGACCGCCCGGTAAACAGCCCGAAGGCGGTCTATCAGATCGAACCCGCCGCGCTCAAGTTGCTGCGCAGCTTCGGCACGACCAAGTGGCACGACAATCTCACCGCCTATCTGGCCGAGCGTGAAACGCTGGTTGCCATGTACGCGATGGAGCGCGAACAGAACCGCGTCCCGGTTGAGATTGCCCCGGGGAAGGAAATCACTCTCAGCCCCGGCGAACACAGCGAACTGATCCGGGCCATCATTGAGGATTTCGCGCCCCGCTTTGCACCAAGTAGCGTGCTGGTCTATGCCGGTGACACCGGCGACAAGTGGGGTTACTTCGACGCCGTGTTGCTGGCCAAGCTGGGCGTGGAGGTAGAGTCGCACGGGAAGATGCCTGATGTGGTTCTGCACTTCACCGAGAAAAACTGGCTACTGCTAGTGGAGTCCGTCACCAGTCACGGTCCGGTCGATGGCAAGCGCCACGCCGAACTCGCCCAACTCTTTGCGGACTCCAATGCCGGGCTGGTCTATGTGACCGCTTTCCCGAACCGTTCCATAATGAGCCGCTACCTTAGTGAAATTGCTTGGGAAACAGAAGTGTGGGTGGCTGATGCTCCTTCACATCTAATTCATTTCAATGGTGTACGATTTCTTGGGCCCTATATTTCCTGAGGTCTTTGCCGATATCGGGCAAATCCTTTGTTTCGATGTTACCCAGCAATTTATCTTTGCAGCATCACAATTTTCCGGTCATACCGAATTCTATCGGTGTTTTGACGTAAAACACTTTTACGCTTTCCTGCCTCAGATGCTCGAACATGAGTTCTGCCTGCTGTTCGCTGACGGCCATCGTCACCTCGATCGGTTGATCAGCCAGTTCAAAGAAATGCGCGGCGTGCAGTTTGCGGTCATGTCCGAAGCCTTCGCTAGCGGCGATCAGCGTTGCACCACCGATGCCCAGTTTCATAGCAGCTTGCAGCAGCCATTCTCCGAGCGGCTGGTGGTTGTGCTGGCGGTCTTGTTGAGTGAAAAAAGTCAGCTGATAGCCTCTCATAGCTCTCTCCCTAAAATCAAAGGGTCTTGAACGTGGAAACGGTTGCTAGTCCAAGCATCGTCATTACCAAAGAACCGATCACATGCGCGCTGATCGCACCCAAAGCCCACAGCATGCGCCCTTCTTGAATCAGCGTCGTGACTTCGGCGGAGAACGTGGAAAATGTGGTCAATCCGCCCAAGAAACCGGTGATGACGAACAGGCGCCACTCGGGTGCTAAGCCGGGGTGATGGGCAAAAACGGCCAGCGCGACACCGATCAGGTAACCGCCGATCAGATTCGCTACCAGTGTGCCGGGCGGTATGGCGGGAAATAGCGCGTTGAGCGACATGCCCAGCAACCAGCGCAGCGCCGAGAGATGCTCCCAAACAAATGGCTGCTAGCGAATTGAACATAACTTGATCGGATTGCTCATGTCCTGTCATCCCCTATCGCGGGTGGTGATTTTAATTCCGCCAATCCAGGTGTGCCAGCGACATGAATTTTTTCTGGATTCGAATAATCACCTTGCTGAAATTCCTGGGTAATTCCGGACAAATGTACCCGTATCAGGCTGATTTGTCCGCTATCGGATTTGTTCTTCGTAATTATCTGCAGAATACCGCCCGTGTCAGTCTTGGAAAAAATATGCGTGGTTTTCTCCAGATCGAACGGCATGACATGCGAAGCGCGTCCGGCGACCTCATCCAGCTTTTGTTCGCTCGCTTTTCCTGCCGCATGAATCGGCGATGTTATAAAGAAAGTCAGGCAGATAAGCACGATTAGGTTTTATTCATTTGCAGGTTTGGTTTTAAGTTTGTGCGGATTTTGCATACTACTGATATAGGCATGATATTCTCCTCTCATCGTGCTATTGCGCGCTTGTATTTGCCGGTTTACACACAATTTGAATATGACCATCGCCAGCCGGACACTGAAACTGGTTTGCCGCCTAAACTACCATTCCAGATTCCTATCGGCAACCATCCGCTTTGGGCCATGCAGAGGTTTCTTGTATAAAAACCCCTTTTTTAATAAAAATACAGTGCAGCTTGTACATTAATTTGGCAAAATTGGGCCATTTGCTGATAACCTTTCACTTACCGGGGAAATAAAATGAAATATAAAAGTCTTCAAGAGTTCAGCGCCGATGTGGCGGGGCGCAATCCGAACCAACCAGAATATATGCAGGCGGTCACTGAAGTGATCGAAAGTTTGTGGCCGTTTATATTGGAGCATCCTCGTTATGCCGAACACGGCTTGCTGGATCGTTTGGTCGAGCCGGAACGGGTGATTATATTTCGGGTATCCTGGGTGGATGATCACGGCGAGGTCCGGGTCAATCGCGGTTATCGCATACAGCACAGTTCTTCCATCGGGCCTTATAAAGGCGGCATCCGGTTTCATCCCTCGGTTAATTTGTCGATTCTTAAATTCCTGGCGTTTGAGCAGACTTTCAAGAATGCGTTGACCACATTACCGATGGGCGGGGGCAAGGGTGGTTCCGATTTCGATCCGAAAGGTAAAAGCCCGGGCGAGATCATGCGTTTCTGCCAAGCGTTTATCAGCGAATTGTTCCGTCATATCGGTTCGGATACCGATGTGCCTGCGGGCGATATCGGCGTCGGAGGGCGGGAAGTCGGTTTCATGGCAGGCATGATGAAGAAATTATCCAACCGTGCGGATTGTGTATTTACCGGTAAAGGATTGAGTTTTGGCGGGTCATTGATACGCCCGGAAGCGACCGGTTACGGCACGGTTTATTTCGCGCAAGAAATACTGAAGCACGCAGGACGTTCTCTCGAAGGCATGCGCGTTTCGGTCTCCGGTTCCGGTAATGTGGCGCAATTTGCCGTGGAAAAAGCCATGTCGCAGGGCGCCAAAGTGGTGACCGTGTCCGATTCGAGCGGCACGATCGTCGACGAAGCGGGCTTCACTCCCGAAAAACTGGCGATCCTGGCCGAGGTTAAAAATCACCTGTACGCTCGTCTTGATGAATATGCCAAACGGGTCAACGTCACGTATCTACCCGGTGCGAAGCCCTGGCATGTACCCGTCCAAGTGGCATTGCCCTGCGCAACACAGAATGAATTGAACGGTGAAGATGCGCGGGCACTGGTCAAAAATGGCGTGATTTGCGTGGCCGAAGGCGCCAACATGCCATCGACTGCGGAAGCCGTTGAGTGTTTCCTGCATAACAAAGTGCTCTATGCGCCGGGCAAAGCCAGTAATGCCGGTGGTGTCGCAACATCAGGCCTGGAAATGAGCCAGAATGCCATGCGGATATCCTGGACGCGCGAGGAAGTGGATGCGCGCCTGAAAGAAATCATGCAAGCAATCCATAAATCCTGTTTGAAATACGGCACCAAAGCCGACGGCAGCGTGAACTATGTCGATGGCGCCAATATCGCCGGTTTTGTCAAAGTGGCTGAAGCCATGCTGGGACAGGGTGTTATCTAGCTTTAGCAAACCGATGGAATATGTGACTCTGGGCAAGTGGCGCTAAAAATTCCTGAATGAGCTGCCATTATTTTCCGGCAAGCTCATCAGGTTGTTTTTTTTGTACCAGGGTTCATTAGTCCGAGCGTTACCTTTCTTTGTTGTTAGGAATGGTAACGCTCTTTGTTTGGCAGGGTATATGAAGTTAAGCCGAACAGCTATGGCTTATTATTTTAGAAATTGCTCGTCCTTTTTTTCCGCGCTTTCTTCCGCTGCTTTTGCATCCTCGCCATCACTGGCCAATTTGCTGCCGATATAGCTTCCCACTGCGCCACCGACTAATGCGGGCATTGCGGATTGCAAAAGAGATGGGTTTTGAGCCTGTGCATTCGGTGCTGCGGCTGGTGCATTTGCGTTGGCTGCTTGCGCTGGCGCAGGTTGGTTCGGCGTATTCGCTTGTTTTTGTTGTGCGGCTGGTTTGGAGCTTACTGGCGCTTTTGATACGCTGCCTTTACTGCCTTTGCTGCTTTTCGCGTACAGGTTGTTTGTAAACGCTAAGGAAATCAGAACAACAAAAAGTAATTTCTTCATATTGTATTAAGCCTATAAAAATTAATCTTAAATTAAAGTAACCAGTCCGTTGCGATCAACATCAACGACTTCTGTTTTTGTGACAGATGCAAGCTTATTGTTATAAGCGTAGCTTGATGGCATTTTACCATCCAATCTCGATGCGATGGCATACGCTTCATGCCCTAGAGGGTGCTCTTTGCATGTCGTGAAATGTTAAGCCGTCAACGTGCGCCGCAATTTTGAGAATAATTTCAGCTTGTGTCAATCAGCGGTAAGAATTTCTAAATCCCGGGATCCTGTGCGGCGAATATTTTTCCATTGGCTGCATGTATCTCATATAGAATGCTTGCGTTTGCATTGATTGAGATGGGATACCTTGTCAGATGACTGATTTAATAGAAATTACTATTTACTCTGTAATTGCATTGATTGCTGGATTGATTGTTGCGCAGATAATCAAGGATAAGTTTCTGAAATAGGCAGTAGAGCTAATTCATCACGCTCTCGCCTGATACAGTTAAGAGTCAACATGGTGTTTATGGCGCTACTGAATAGTTTGCCTGTAAGGCTATGAATTCCCCTCAGCTTGTATTATTCGCCCTCGCCAGTGGCCGTTCGGGCACCAGCTATCTTGCTGATTTCTTCACAAAAAATATTACGCAGTGTTACAGCACGCACGAGCCTTACTTTACGCCGGGTAATCCCACGCTGTTCGGTAAACCGATTGAATGGAACACGCAAGGTAACGATAGTGCATTAATCCCGGTGCTGGAACGTAAATGCCGTTTTATCGCGGGCCGCCAGCAACCGTTTTATTTTGAATCGAATCATGCTTTCCTGAAAGCTTTTAACCGTCACGCTGGGGTGCTGTTGCGCAACCCCGGTTTTATTCATTTGGTACGAAATCCATTGCTCGTGGCGAAAAGCGAATATGTGCGCGAGCAGGCGATACGCCAATGGCATCTACCATTTGCGGAATATACCAGTGATACCGGCGAGCGTTTGTTCCGTTGGGCTTTAACCGGGCATGAAGCGTTGTTCCGGCACTACCCGGGCACACTCAGCCGTTTTCAGTTTTATTTGTTGCAATGGCTGGAAATCGAACACCGGGCGATGCAGCTGATCCGGGATCACCAGTGGCAGGATCGCGTGTTTTTTATCGATGTCGACGTTGATCTCAAACGGGAGGCGGTGTTGAAGGACATGGTTCGATTTTTTGATTTACCACATCAGACCGTGTTTAACCTGAATTTGCGCCGCAACAAAACCCCATTTATGGGTCCGACTATCATTACGGCGCAGGATAAACAGGAATTCCGGGCGATTGCGCGCGATTTACCGGATAACTACAAAACATTATTGCACGCCGAACCTTATCGTCATTGCAGCTGGTATGCCGAGGTCAATCAGTTGATGGCGGATTAACGGATGGATTACTGTTAGATCGGATTGCGCAGCGCCTGATGCTGGCCGGTTTTAGCTGTCTTCCATTTGCATGGCTTGCTATTTTTGTTTCCATTGGCCATTCAGTTGAATCCAAGTTCCGGATGGAACTTTGCGGATGATTTCTTCAGCATAAACTTTCCCGACTTGTTCGATATCGATTCCCTGGGCGGTGGCTTTTTCCTGGTAAATCGACCGGCGTTTTGCGTTGATTTCATCCGCTTCCCCGCGAGCGCCCGGTTCGCGCGCGACGACATAGCCATCGTAACTTTCGCCGACTGCGCCCGATGCGCGCAGATTCTCGATGGAATCAGCCCAGGCGGGTATCGCGTTAAGCATGAATGCCAACAGCATGGCTTGGCCGATTTTTGCGAAAGGTTTTTTAACTGTCATGTGTGCAATACGCTGCATAGTGTTCTCCTCGTCTCGTTGATATCAGAAGATGCCAGGATTGGCCGCGATATCTTTTTTGGCTTGCTCTTCAAGCTTGACCCGGATGTCCGCATCCAGCTTGATATTGAGATTAATTGTGATCGGTTCTTGCGGTGTCTCCACTTTAACGGTCGGCGCGCATGCAGTGATCGTCAGGCAGAATAGAATCAGGATGACTTTGACTAATGTCGCGTTGGTTATTCGATCAATTTTACGCATGATTGCACTCCTTTTCTGATGGATTCCCGCACTCTATTCTGACTGGGAATCCGATAATTAGCATACTGTGTTCCATGATTTCAATTTAGCGCGAGCGGACTTAATGGAACCTTAATGAGCCGCGCAGAATTTCATGCGATAAGTTGTAACCTTGATTAATCGTTTGCAGAATTTTATCGATATCCGTTTCGAGCTTAATATTCAAGCGGAATGCCTGCCCGTCTTTTACCTTGGGATTATTCCCCAACAACGACAGTTTGGCTACCAGATCGTGTGTAACCGATTTGTCGAGATCCAACGACAGTTCGGTGTAGTGAAAATCCTGTGCCGCTTGCAGTAATAAATTCATTTCCTTACCGGCGGAAGCCATCAGTTTTGAGGCTTTTTCCGATTTGAAACGCAGAATCCCCGGAGCTTGCGCGGCTAGGTGGCCATTGGTGATGGTCACTTGGTTTTCCGCCAGCGTCAGCGGGATCTGACCGTCCAGATGACCGGTTCCGGTCAATCCATCAACCTTAATGACATTAAAGAGGGTTTCCAGGTCGATGTTGCTGATGCGGATCAGCGTGTCAGAACGCGCTGCGGCCGGGTCGATGACGGTAGGTACGACGGCTATTGTACCTTCCAGCACGGAGAATTGCGCTTTTTCGATGGCGATGCGGGGCGGGCTGGTGCCTTCGATATGATAGGAGACTAGCAGATTTTCCAGTGGAACACCGGCGTCAATGTGCCGAATGGTGATTGTCTGGTGCGGCGGGGTACGGGGCGTTAATAAATCCACCAAGTTAAGATTGATATTTAGATCGCTGAGTTTTGTATTTTCACGGGCAAACGATAAATTGCGTAATTCAAATGCTGCCTGACTGTTCCGCACACCTTCCTTGGACCAGTTGAGTTGAGCGTTGGCGTTGAGATTTCCGCTGACATTCTCAAGTTGTGCAAGAGCGGGGGAGAGCACGCTGGGCTGCAAACCCTTCGGTGAGAAACGGATAGGAATAATTTCCGCTTGTATCGTGCCATCGCCACTAGCGGGTGCATGACGGCCGCTGATTGTTAAATAGCGCAAATCCGGCACACCGCCTGTGACGTTCAGCGCATACACGGCTGGTTCTCCAGCCGCCGCTTCATTGCGGATACTGCCGGTGATAGACAGCGCAGCAAATAGCGGTTCGGACGCAAGGTGTTGCAGCCGGGCGATAGCGAAATCCGCCGCAGTGCCCATCTCGGCATCATTCCAATGTACGGTGGCGGAAAAATCCTTCATTTGCAGATCGGATTGCGGCAATGTAAAGCCCGCCTCGTTGAGGGTAAAACGCCCTTGGTAGTCGCTACCCGCACTGAGTTTTCCGGTCAAGGTTATTTTTCCGGGATGAATCTGCGCCTCAATAGCGGGGGATTCCGTACGATTGACACGCACGTTCAGGTTACCAGGAGTCACAGCGATATCGTGTGAAAGTGACCAGCCCTGCAAATGCTTTTCCAGTTCCAGATTGGCTTGCGGGATTGAAAACTTGAACGCATTCAACAAATGCACAGGCGTGCCGGAGTCAATCTTGCCAAAAGTGATCTGCCCTGGATTGCGCAATGCAACTTGCCAATTATCCCGATTGAAAGTGATTTGCACAGGCAGAGAAACAGAGAGCTGCTGAATTTTGAGCGGTTCCGCAGCATATTGACCGCCGTCGGCTTCGAGATCCAATGATCCTGTCAATGATTGTGCTGACGCGCGGATATTACCTTTCAGCGTGATACGATCGATGGTTGTATTTCCTAACGCTGGTGTCACCGGATTTTTATCAGCGGAATCGGATATGGGTTTTATGACTGTTTTTCCTGGCAGTTTGATGCCGGATAATGTGAATTCGGTTTGAATATGCTGTAGCTGCAATGCTGCGAACGAAAATGCCGTTTCACCTGAAAAACTGGAGATATTCGCTTCGGGCAGTCCCAGCATACCTTCAGAAACGGCGAACTTACCTTGTATATTTCCCTTTCTATCCAGTGTCGCGGTCAGTAAGCTTTTGCTTTGTGCAAGTGAACCGGAAACGATTACACTCATGTGCATCGTCTGTGCATCCGGCTGGTTTTGCGCAATGCCGCCGGATAGCGCGATGGTCGCTTCACCTGCTGTTGAGCGCAGATGAATTGCCGAATCCTTGAGTGAAAAGTTTGGCAGCCAGGGAAGGTTGATACTTTTTCCAGATGCGGCAGTCATCGGTGTAGTGGAACTCAACGGCGGGTACACCGCGTTCAAGTCGAATGTCACGTGCAAACCGCTGATCTCAATCGAGATCGGCTTCCCGGCGAGCAGATCTGGAACATTCCATGCTACGAGCATGTTGTCCAAGCGCAATTCTTTATTTTTACCTGCCGACAAACCATTCAAGTGGAAAGCATTGAAAGAGAGATTCAAGTCAGCAATGGATTGCAGCGGTAAGCCTCGCTTATTCAATTGCTGGCCGATCAAGGTTTCCAGCAAAGGATTGCGGAAAACATAAAGACCTGCCCCGGCAAAAA
The DNA here is from genome assembly GCF_040240425.1 of Nitrosomonas sp. Taxonomy (GTDB): domain Bacteria; phylum Pseudomonadota; class Gammaproteobacteria; order Burkholderiales; family Nitrosomonadaceae; genus Nitrosomonas. The sequence goes on from NZ_QPHG01000005.1 coordinate 25,840, forward strand.
TGGCGAGGCTGATCAGGATCAGGAATCCGGTCTTTAAGAGTTTTTCCATTGTATCAATTGCATAGGGCCGCAAGTATTGAATTGACTTTTAATTCGATTAATACAGGTCTGATTAGCTTCGTTTCAACGCTTTAACAAGATATCACAACTGCATTGCCTTGCAGTATTTTATGTTTCGCTGTGTTTGCGCGAAAAATCATAAAGAATCACGCGCCTCTTTTATACTACGTATCTTCTGCAGAAGAGATTTTTTATTTACTATTGTTACGACACTATGGATTTATTAACCCAAGGACTCCTCGGCGCCACGATGGCGCAGTCAGGCGCGAAACAGCAAGAAACACGCATCGCAACCGGTATAGGCTTTGTTGCCGGTATTGCGGCGGATGTCGATATTCTGATTCAATCGGAGAACGATCCGCTGCTGAATATCGAATTTCACCGGCATTTCACGCACTCGCTGTTTTTCGTGCCGCTCGGCGCGCTGATTGTCGCGCTACTGCTCTGGCCATTTTTGCGCAAACGCCTGACTTTTGCGCGGTTGTATCTGTTTGCCTTTCTCGGTTATTGCTTGAGTGGCGTGCTGGATGCGTTTACCAGCTATGGTACCAATCTACTTTGGCCGGTGAGCGATGCGCGTGTGGCGTTAAATATCATTTCAGTATTGGATCCGGCTTTCACATTGATCTTACTGATCGCCGGAGTGATTGCTTTCAGGAAATATAGCCTTGCTGTGGCCCGGATTGGGTTACTGCTTGCGGCGGTCTATTTATCGTTCGGTTGGATGCAATTGCACCGCGCTGAAACCATTGCGGAAACATTGATCGCGGAAAGAGGGCATCGTGCGGAACAACTGCTGGTCAAACCGACACTCGCTAATCTGGTTTTATGGCGCTCTATTTACGAATTTGAAGGCAAATTCTATGTGAATGCCATCCGCGCCAGTTTGTTTTCCGAGCCGCGCATCTATCCGGGAGAATCAATTGAGAAATTTGTGCTGGAACGCGATCTGAACACGCTACCGGCGGCATCCGTGCTGGCGCAGGATATTGCGCGCTTCAGCCACTTCTCGTCTGGATACCTCGCCATCCGCCCGGAACAACCGAATGTACTGGTCGATGTGCGCTACTCCAATTTGCCAACGACAACCGCGCCGCTCTGGGGCATCGAAATCAATCCGGAGCAACCGGATCAGCATGCGAAATACAAGCTTTACCGCGATTCATCCAGTGTGACGCGCGAAAAGTTTTTGAAGTTGCTGCTGGGTGAGCATATGTTGGATTGATTGAAATCATCAGATAGTAGCTATTTCAGATGCACAATCCATTTCCGGTACAGTCTTTCAGCGACTACATTTAGCGCAGCCACCCGTTTCGGTAGATCCTTTTCAATTTCTTCCAGCGTTTGCACCGATGGTGCGTTCAAACTGGCGAGTTCTTCCGCGCCGACGCTGCACCAGTCGATCACCAGGCGTTCGGTCATTTCGACATGGCATTGCATACCGAGGTGCATGCCGAGTGCAAATGCTTGATTTTCGCAGTAAGGGCTGGACAGAATGCAAGTGGCGCCTTGCGGGATGCTGAACGCTTCGCCGTGCCAATGAAACGAATTGAAACCGGTTAAATCGCCGAACCATTCGCGCGCCACTGCATTATCCGGCACGGTAACTTCACCCCAGCCCATTTCCTTGACCGGATTGGCGCTGATCGTACCGCCCAAAGCTTTGGCCATGAGCTGACCGCCCAGGCAGTGGCCTAGAACTGGAACGTCTTGAGCAATCGCCTGGCGGATTAATGTCAATTCCTGCTCAATCCACGGTAAGTCATCGTTGACGCTCATCGTTCCGCCCATAAACACTAAACCGCTGAATGCATCAATGCTGGTAGGTGGTTTTTCTCCGGCGTCGATTTTGATCAGGCGCCACGGAATATGATTGTTGTCGAGAAATGTGGCAAAATAGCCAGGCCCTTCGATGGGTATATGTCTGAATATTGCAACCGGCTTCATGGAATTTCCCTGCATAATTTTTTGAACGATCTGATAACGGATTTTAGCTTGTTTTGTAGCAAATTCTGCTGAAAATCCGGATAAATCTTTTTTTGTTACCTGTGAAACATAACGCTATCGCCCATTGTGAAATCCGAGTGGACATTCTGCCGGAATTGATTCTTTCATGTCTGTAAACAAACATACCTTCGCTGATTTGGTGCGCATTGAACAGTTGCGCAAAATCGAGTCCGTCAAAGCCGGTGAGCTATCGTACGAGGGTATTAAAAATATGCCCGGCTCTGCGGCCGGTGACTTCAACTATACGGAATTTATTCATCGCCTGACGCTTCGCGCCAAGTACTTGACCCGCGATAACGCGCTGGATGAGGTATTGCAGCAACCGCGCAAGCAGTTTACCCGGGCGCGCTGGATCTGTTTGATTGCTGCGCTGACTTTGGGTGGATTGGCAGCCAGCCAGGCAGTCAGCGAATCTTCCACACTGAATATTTATTGGTTGCTCGCGGTGCTGCTTGGCTTCAACATGATTTCGCTATTATTGTGGCTATCGGGTATTGCGCTGAATCTGCAAAGCTTGAGTAGCGGTGTCGTGGCGCAATTGGCTAGTTGGCTGCCTTACCGGTACAAGAAAGATCCGACAGTTGCATCACTGGCATCGCATGCCTGGTGGGAAAGTTGTTTAACCGGCACTGTGGGCAAATGGCGTATCAGCGTATTAACGCATCAATTCTGGCTGACCTATTTAACCGCCGGTCTGGTGTTGTTGATCTTGCTCATGCTGGCCAGGCAATATAATTTCATCTGGGGCACCACATTGCTGCCGGATAGCACGTTGCCAAGACTCACGGAAATCCTTGGCACGCCATTAGAAGCGATGGGATTAAAAATTCCGGATAACCCGCAAACGGTTGCTAGCCGCATCGGGACAGGCAAACAAGACGCGGAAACACGCACCGCATGGGCGGTTTTCTTGATAGGCGCCTTGCTGGTGTACGGGATTTTTCCGCGCCTGTTACTGCTTGGTTTTTCCTGGTTCATGCAGCAGTGGAGTGAGAGCCGTTTCAAGCTCGATCTTTACTTGCCTTATTACATTGAATTGCGTCAGCGTCTGATGGCGCGCGAAGTGAAAGCGCAAGTCATCGATGCCGATCCGCAGGCCGGTATGAAACCTGCGGAAGTTGTCCGTCCGCCGGAGAATGTTGCCATTCCGGCTAATGCGCAAGCCTTTGGCATTGAGCTGGACGATGCCACGCACTGGCCGGAATCCGTTGCCTGCCGCTTGAATATCGTCGATCAGGAATCGCATGACGAGGCCATGACATTGATAAAAAATCTCAACGGTCCGTTGTTGCTGGGCGTGGCGGCGCACCGTTTACCCGATCGCGGCGTGCAGCGATTGATCAAGGAGTTGGTCGACGGCAGCAACGCTAAGCCGTGGCTGATCCTGTTGAGCAAACCATCGGCGCCGGTGACCAGCGCACGCGAATTCGCCTGGTTCCGCCTGGCGGAGCTCTGCGGCATTCCGGCAGAACATGTCATCACCCGGTAAATCATGAGCATCCCTAACACACAGCATCCGCAGGCGGATTCATTGCTGAATATAGCCGTCGTCGGGCATACCAACACCGGCAAGACATCGCTGATCCGCACCATGTTGCGCAGCACTGAATTTGGTGTGATTGAAGATGGCGCGGGTACCACGCGGCATGTCGAGCAAGCGGCGATATCCGCCGACAATGAAGCGATTCTGAAGTTGTATGACACACCCGGTCTGGAGGATTCCAGGGCTTTGTTTGCGCATATCAAGAAGCTGCAAGCCAAGGCAAAATCGTTGTCTCCTACCCAGATTCTGGAGCAGTTTATTGCGCAAGTAACGGTCAACGACCCGCTGGAACAGGAAGCGAAAGTAATCCGCCAGGTATTGCGCAGCGATATCCTGCTCTACATCATCGATGTGCGCGAGCCTTTCCTGGAAAAATACCGGCTGGAATTGGAGATTCTGACGCAGGTCAGTAAACCGATTATTCCGGTCTTTAACTTTATCGCCGGGCATGACCGGGAACTGGCAAAATGGCGCGAGCATCTGGCGGCTTTCCACATGCACGCCACGCTGGAATTCGATACCGTCGCGTTTACGTTTGAAGCGGAAAAGCGCTTGTATCAGAAGATGCAGACCCTGGTGGAATCTCACTACGATCGGTTGCAGAAGCTGATCGATTACCGTGCCCAATTATGGAACCAGCTGTGTTTGTTGGGCGCCAAGCGGATTGCCGGATTGATTGTTACGGTCGCTTGTTATCGTGAAAGTAAGTCCGCGCAGAATAATGTGATTGCGCATTCGCTGGTTGAAGACCGGTTGCACGATTTTGTCCGCAAGGCCGAGCAGCACTGCTTGCACGATCTATTAGCCATTTTCAATTTTTCGGAAAAAGACGTTGCCATCCAAAAAATCCCGGTCAGTAACGGGCAATGGCAATTGGATATTTTTGCGCCCGGCATTCTCAAAGCATACGGATTGGATCTCGGCAGCGCCGCGGCCAAAGGCGCTGCAGCGGGTGCCGGAATTGATTTGATGGTCGGCGGCATGAGTCTGGGTGCAGCCAGCGCGTTAGGCGCAATCGCGGGCGCCGGCTGGTCAACCTTCAAACGCTATGGCGACGAGATCAAAGCGACCGTCAAAGGCACGCAATGGCAGTGCGCCGACGAAACCACGCTGCAAGTTTTGTATCTGCGTCAGAAGCATTTGCTGAGAAAATTGATGCACCGCGGCCATGCCGCGCAGGACAGGCTACAGGTGGACAAAGCCGACAGCGAGAAATTGCCCGCAAACTGGACCAAACTGACCAGCGCGTTACGCCAAAACCCGGCTTGGCAGGAACCATCCGCTGCGCGCAACGGCAATACGCAGTATTTGGAGATAGAAGCAAAATTGGTGGAAGCGTTGCTGGATGAGAATTAAGGGACGCTGCAATCAGGTTGGCGTTTTTTGCCCGCCGGGTTGTAAATACTGATCCAAAACTTGATTGAGCTGATTGGGGTCGAAAGGTTTGGGCAGGTAAGCGTTCATGCCCGCTGCTAGAAACTCCTGTTGATCGTGTTCCATGATATTGGCGGTCAAAGCGACAATCGGGATGCTGTTCAAGTGCAAGTCCTGGCGAATACGCCGGGTTGCTTCCAATCCATCCATTTTCGGCATCTGGATGTCCATAAAAATCAGATCGAACGAAGATCCGGCTGTTTTCAGTAAATCCAGGCATTCCACGCCATTTTGTGCCAGACTCACCTTGATATCCCAGCTGGTTAGCAATTCGGTGATCAGCAATTGATTGAATTCATTGTCTTCCACGATCAGGATATGAGCGCCGCTGAATGGCTGCTGACCTGAAAGTGCTTGCTGCTGCGCTTGATGGTTTTCGGTTTCGCTAAACAATGCGGCAACGGTGTCCAGCAAGTTCAGCGGTGTGAAAGGTTTAATCAGCACGTTGATGGTGCTATTGACTTCAAACTGATTCGAGAACGCGGGATCGATATTATTGCTGATCACGATGATTTTGGGACGGCGCGCAGCAGGTAATGCGGCTTCTATCGCATGGATGGTGTCGCGATAACTCGTATCGGCTAGGCGCGTCATCAATAGCAGCAAATCAAACGGCACCAGACTGGGATCAGCGAACATGCTAAGCGATGCCGTGCTGTTATCCACAGCAACTGCGCTCCACCCCATGGATTGAACAATTTCCGCGATGACACTGCGCGTAACTGCACGATCGTCAATGATCATGACTTTGAGTGATTGCAGGTGAGCGGGAATGGTCACCCAAGGTTCCCGCTGCAGATTTTTGTAGTGTAACTGGACCGTGCAATGAAACCGGCTGCCCTGGCCATGTTCGCTTTCGGCCATGATATTGCCCCCCATGAGCTGCGCCAGTCGGTATGAAATCGACAAACCCAGGCCCGTGCCGCCGAAACGCCGCGAAATGGATGAATCGGCTTGGTTGAACGCTTGGAAAAGGTGCGCCATTTGCTCGGAAGTCATGCCGATACCGCTATCGGTGATGCTGAAAACCAGCGTAGCGGTTTCGGCATCACCAGCTGGGGCGATGGCGATGCGGATAATGACTTCGCCGCGATCGGTAAACTTGATCGCATTGTTGGTAAGGTTTACGAAAATCTGGCTGAGTCTCAACGGATCGCCGATAAACCTGCGGGGTACATCAGGTTCGACATAAAAAAGCACATCAATGGCTTTGTCTTTCGCGGCGATTGAAGCAATGGCGGATAGGTTTTCCAGAATTGTATTCAAATCGAAAGCGATATGATCCAATTCAATTTTGTTGGCTTCTATTTTGGAATAATCCAGAATGTCATTGATAACGCCCAATAAAATATTGGAGGAGCCTTCAATATTGCGCAGGTACCCGCTTTGGCGCGCGTCCAGTGTGGTTTTGCTTAATAAATACGCCATGCCCAGCACGGCATTCATCGGCGTGCGGATCTCATGCGACATCATCGCCAGGAAGCGGGTTTTGGCGTGACTGGCGGCTTCCGCTTGTTGGCGCGCTTCGATCAGCATGGTTTCGCGCTCTTTTCGTTCGGTGATGTCCTGATGAGTGCCGAACATCATGAGCGGTTTGCCATCGGCGGTCCAGCTGGACACTTTGCCGCGATCCAGCACCCAAATCCAATGTCCTGCTTGGTGACGCATGCGTGCTTCGCATTCGTAAAAAGGAATTTTTCCCGTGAAGTGATCGTTAAGCAGCGCTTCGGATTGCTTCAAATCATCTGGGTGCGCATACTTCAGCCAGGTTGCAATCGATGTTGGAGCAAGTTCCTCGAGGGAATAGCCAAGCATTTCGGCCCAGCGCTGATTGAAAATAACTTCTCCGGTTTGCACGTTCCATTCCCAGGTGCCAATGTGCGTTCCTTCAATGATGTTGGATAAACGCAGGCGTTGATATTCCAGTTCTTTTTCGTGCTGCTTGCGGTCGGTAATGTCGCGTGACGAAGCGTAAATCAGTATTTTTCCCGAAACTTCCAGTCTGCTGGCGTTGATTTCAACATTCATGATCGTGCCGTCTTTACGCCGGTGCAGCGTTTCAAAAACGCGCGGCGTTTTGGAAACTTCACGTACCGCCGCAATCAATTTATCTTTCGGAATCATGGCATCCCAATCCATGACATTGAGCCGGGCGGTTTCTTCGTTGGAATAGCCCAGCATCTTGGCGAAGGCGTGGCTGAATTCCACGATATTGCCATCTTCATCGAGGATGTGAACACCATCGCTGGCGAGTTCCAGTAAGGCTTCAAATTTCAGCGATATATTTTTCAACTCGGTGATATCGCTGGCGTAGCCATTCCAGATAATACTGCCGTCTGCTTGTTTCTCTGGTTTTGAGTGTGCGTGTATCCACCGGACTTCATTTTGCGCGGTCATGACGCGGAAATCAGCGTGCCAATCAGTCAATGTGGCGGCAGATTCCTGAATCGACCGGTTAAATGTTTCGATGTCCTCGGCATGAATGATGGAAAAAATGGCCGACGCATCCTTGGTAATGCTTTCCGGCGATACACCGAGGATCCCGGTTATTCCTCTGCTGGCATACGGTACGCAATTCCGCCCATCCGGAAAAAGCTGGAACTGGTAAATAAAGCCGGGAATATTATTGGATAAATCTTCGAGAAATTTATGGCTTTTGATGAGCTGAGTTTCAAGATTCTTGCGCAAGGTGATATCTACTAAGGTAACCAAATGATTCTTGGCCAGCGTATCTTCAGATTCAAGCGGTGAAGCGGTTGCAATAACACTGCGCAGGGAGCCATCCTTGCAGTGAATAATGACATCGAGCGGTTCAAAGCCGGTATTTTCCCTGGAGGCTTTTTCCAGATGCTGGCGCCAAGTGGTTTCTACCCGCTGGCGGTACGCTGGGTCCGGATAGGCCTTGGGCCACCACTCCGCTAACGTTGGAATATCGTCCAAGGTATAGCCAAATGTCTGCACGAAAGCTTTGTTCAGGAAAGTGATATTCTGCTGGTCATCGTTGATTGCCTTGGGTATGGGGGAGTTGTCGATAATCGCGTAAAGCCTGGCTTCACTTCTCCGCAACTCTATCTCCACTTGGTTACGCTCGGTGAATAGCACGCTGACAAATTGCGCCGTGAGCGAAATCCCCAGAATGAAGATATTCATGTCGAAGATTTGCGGAATCTCATCCACAACAAAAGGGCCGAATTTGCGCGCTGTTTCAAACAACGCCAGTACCGTGATTGCACTGCATATCAGGGATACGACGGCTAATTCACTTTTAATTGCAATCCATAACAACAAGGGAACATAAATCACCAAGGCGAGGGAAATGCCGCTGAAAGTGGAGTTGCCGAAAACCAGCCATGTGGCGGGCAGCATCAAGATGATCGGCACGAGCGCATTGCGCATGGATTGCCGGATGCCGCGGCCGCGCGAAGAAAACAAAATCAGCAGAAACGGCGTTACCAGCAATTGTCCCAAGCAGTTGCCAAACCACCAATAGGCCCAAGCCTGGAAGTAGTTCTGTGATTCCTGGATGACATTAAAGAATGACAGCGCCACCGTTCCGAAGGTGGCGCTAAAGGGTTGCAGCACTAAAAAGATCATGGCGACCAGACGGCTGAGGTCATGCACTCTGGTGAGCGTTGGATTCAATTTCCAGCGCTTGAATAGAGCCGCCGCAATCACGGCTTCAATGCTGTTAATGGCGGAGATAGCCAGCGCAGGTGGAAACTCCAGTCCGCTGCTTAAAGCGAGTGCTAGCTGTCCAACGAAAATGCCTGGCCAGACCTTGCGGCCAAGCAAGATGGCGGCAGCCAGTGCAATACCTTCCGCGACAAAGAAAACCGGTGTGACAATGAAATGTGAGACAGAGATCAAAAAACTGATATGGCCAAATACAAAATACAAAGCAGCGATTGCAGTGAGCTGAAAAATATAATGACGATAGGAAACCGGCTGATGGTTACTGAACATGTAAAGGCAAGAAATCGACTGAATCGGCGGTTAATGCGGATTGGGCTATAAATATCGCTTGATGTGACATAAGGTGGAGATTATCACGGTGGAAATTAAAACAAAATGTGCTTTTTTAATGGCTATAAAGAATCACCGTCTTTGCAGAGAAAACGAACGACGGATGCAGGCATTCTATCAACTACCCTATGGCACGGCCGGGTTGTTCCGGGATTTGTTCAGACGTTTATAGAACCACTGTTTACAGTATTCCACTGTCAGCAGATAAGTGATGATCAAAACAGCCAACAATCCAAAAAACGTCAATGGCAGTGCTGTGAAGCCCAGGTAATGAGCCATCGGGCTGATGGGGAGCAACATGGCAATGGCGACGATACTGAGCGATGTGGTCGTTAGCCAGTGGTTGGGGTGGCTGTGCAAAGGATTGCGCCGGGTCCGGATGATGAAAATGACCAGTACTTGCGTGGCGATCGATTCCACAAACCATCCGGTGCGGAACAGGGTTTCATCCGCCTCAAATACGCTGATAAGCAGATAGAAGGTAACGAAGTCGAATATCGAGCTGATCGGGCCGATGGTCATCATGAAATTGCGGATAAAATTCATGTCCCATTGGCTCGGTTGCGCCAGATCTTCCTCATCGACATTGTCCATCGGCAAGGTGATTTCGGAGAGATCGTACAATAAATTGTTCAGCAGAATTTGCAACGGCAGCAGCGGCAGGAACGGCAAAAAGAGTGTTGACGCGGCCATGCTGAACATGTTGCCGAAGTTCGAGCTGGTCGCCATCATGATGTATTTCATCACATTGCCGAAGGTGCGGCGCCCTTCCATTACACCGGCATGTAGCACTTTCAAATCGTGTTCCAGCATGATCATGGACGCTGCCTGCTTGGCTACATCGACCGCGCCGTCCACCGAAATGCCGATGTCCGCCGTATGCAAGGAAGGCGCATCGTTGATGCCGTCACCCAGATAACCGACGACATGTTTGCGTGCCTTGAGCGCCAGCAACACGCGATTCTTTTGCGCCGGATTGACGCGGCAAAATAGATTCACTTCTTCCACGCGGGCGAGCAATGCATCATCCTGCATGGCGGCAATTTCATTTCCGGTCAGCACGCCGGTAACCGGCAAATTCAACTGGTTGCAAATATAGCGCGTTACCCGTTCATTATCCCCGGTTAAGATCTTGACCTGTACACCACTGGCCTGTAGTGCGGCTAAAACCGGTCCGGCGCTGATTTTGGGTGGATCGAGAAAAGCCGCGAGACCGGCAAATACCAATTCGCTTTCATCGTTTACGACAGCATAGGGGTGATCCGCTGCAACTTCGCGCCAAGCGATAGCCAATACGCGAAAACCATCATTGCCGAATTGATCGAGCAGTTGAGTAATCGATTGCCGTGCGGTTTCATCCAGCGAAACGATGTCACCGGTTTCATCTTCATACTGGGTGCAAAGGTTCAGGATGTCTTCAGGAGCCCCTTTGACTGCCAGTATCCGGATTTCTTCACGCTCTACCAGCACCGATACGCGGCGTCGCTCGAAATCAAACGGAACTTCGTCAATTTTTTTCCAGCCGGTGACCGCAACGTCGTGGTGCAGCAGAATGGCATCGTCGAGCGGGCTTTTGAGTCCGCTTTCAAAATAACTGTTCAAATAGGCAAGTTCCAATACACGTTGGGAGCCTTGACCCAATGCGTTGACGTGATGTTCCAGATGGATTTTCGCTTCGGTCAGCGTTCCGGTTTTATCGGTGCAGAGGATATCCATCGCCCCCATATCCTGAATCGCGGATGGCCGCTTGACGATCACGTTCAATGCAGCCATGCGCAATGCTCCGCGCGTGAGTGTGACCGATACCACCATGGGCAATAATTCCGGTGTGAGTCCTACCGCCAATGCCACTGCAAATAAGAAAGATTCGAGCAAAGGGCGATGCAAAACGATATTGACCAGCAAGGTGAACAGAACTAGCAGGAAGGTAAAGCGCATGATCAACATGCCAAACTGACGTATGCCGAGTTCGAATGAAGTGGGGGGCGGCTTTTTCTCGAGACTGTCGGCAATTTGCCCTAGCGCTGTCGATTGCCCAGTGCGGGTGATTCTGGCCCGGGCTGTGCCGCTGATCACCGTACTGCCCATGAATACCGCAGCTTTTGCTTCCAAGTCCCAGGGATCGGCGCTGACCGGTGCGTCGGCATGTTTCTCAACCGGATAGGCTTCACCAGTGAGCTGCGATTGATTGATAAACAGATCTTTTGCGTCGAGCAATTGACCGTCGGCTGGAATCAGATCGCCCGCCGACAGGGAAATGATATCGCCCGGCACTAACTGTGCCACCGGAATCTCGGATAATTTCCCGTCCCGCAGTACCGTGGCGGTTACCGCGACTTGCGCCGCCAGTTTGGTCGCCGCCTGACCGGCACGGTACTCTTGAATGAAGTCCAGCGTGACGCTCATCAGGATGATGACGCCGATAATGAGCGCGCTGACTCCGTCACCATTCAACGCTGAAATGCTCACTGCGACGAGCAGTATCAATACCAGCGGATTGTAGAAATGAGCAAGAAACTGCACGAGGATGTTGCGCTGCCTGACGGGTTTAATCTCGTTTGCGCCGTGCTGCTTTAGCAGGGTGGCTGCTTCCGCATTACTTAAACCGGTATCCAACTGATCTGTAATCATTTTATCGCCCTCCGGACTTGTGTTCCATGATAATGGCGGCTTTATGCACGCATGGTGATGCAGTCTTCGGATACGTTTGATTCTACTGAGCCCTGCTTAATCGATGACGTGAGCGGATTGCCGGATAGATCCCGGTTGCTGAGTTCCCTGTGTTTCCCATTTCATCTCGTTTGCCGCCGCTTTTGCCGTGCCGGTCTTTTATATGAATAAACTTCATAACTTAACAATTTTTTCTTCTTTGTGGAATCTTTTAATAGTTAATACACTGCAAGCACAGGAAACTGTATGAGGTGGCTGCAAGGGTTTAGGGATGGAGTCTACTCATTTTTCTAATGCGAATATCTGGTTCACATTGATGAGCTATCTCGAAGGTCACTGCAGTCTGTTTTTTTCTGTTAATCGAAATCAAGGAGAGTCTAAATGAGAGATCGTAAAACTAAGTATCTAGGAGCAGTGTTAGCTCTGGCTGTATCAGGTCCTGCATTCGCGGCTTTCAATGGCGATCAAAGCGCCGGTGGAAGCAGTTCATTGTTGTTTAGCGCCTACGAGTCTGTAAGCGGTTATTCTTTTACCCTGGATACAGGTAACCGTAGAGATGACTACTCTGCATCCATTCCATTGTTTACTCCCCTCAATTTTAATCTCGCGCTGGATACCAACTGGAATACTTTTCTGGCTGGCGTAGGTGCGGCGCACTTTTCTGATATCAGATGGGCTGTAACTGCCGGTGATACCAGTGTTGTGGATGGCGATCTCAGAAGTTATCTGACCACCGCAGCCAACGGAGTGGATATTGGCACCAACGGCAGTGGTACAACCAATGCCCAGTTGAACCAATGGAGTGTTAATTACAATGCGTTTATTAATGCAAGCAATGGCGGGGATGGGACAGTTTTCGGCTTTGGCGGCCAACCTTCCACGGTGCATTTAAAAGAAGGCCCAACCGACTTTGCGTCATATGAAATTTCCATCGGTAGTAACTGGAGCGGTAAAGCGAAATTTGACACCACCGGGGCACTGGGTGAAACCCTCAATTTCTATGAAGCTAACATAACGAAATCGCCGAGCGGTGGGGTAGTCAGCCTGACCAGAATAACAACAGATTTACTGGGAACCGTAACACTGACCAACGACGGCTTGCTCTCAATCTCACCTATTTCTCCTGTGCCGGAAGCGGATACTTGGGCCATGCTATTAGTTGGCCTTGGTTTGATGGGCGTGACAATCCGCCGCCGCGCAGGATCCATGTCTTAGTTTCTTCGCAGCGCATTACTCTGTTTTATTAAAGAAATCGGCGTCTGTAGATGCCGGTGTGAGGGTGATTTTGCCTGAAAAATGCAGAATCACCCGATGCATAACTCATTTTTAAGGAATATTAAAATGAAACTGAAATTCGGACATATTATCGCGTCTCTCAGCATGGTGTTATCCAGTCAGGCCTACGCGCTCAGTGTGGATGAAATCAACGCAATACCGCCTACACACGTTCTCTATGTTGGTGGTGGCGCAGAGCAAAACGGTGTATTTGAAACCATAGCCTCCAAGCTGTTCACCGCAGGTTCGGTATCATACATCACGGATGATACGGCTGCTCCTCCCGCCAAGGGCAGATCGTTCCGCGCAGTAGCCGGCACAGTATCGGTGGGCAGTCTGGCCGGTCAGAACTGGATCGTTGCTTATCGGTCCCTCGGTGGCGTGTTCGCCAACGGAATCGCTCCGCTGGTTACACCAAATCCACCGTTGACCAATTACTATCAGATTCAAAACAATATAACGTCTACCGGCCTCGCTAATCCAACTTTCAAGATTACCAATTTATCAAGTTTTGTACCGGGTCAAAGACCGGCCGTTGGCTTGGCAAATCTGGAGCTGGCAATATTTACCGGTTCGAATCTGCCTGCTGGTGCCAGCGCGCTTACTGCTGGCCAATTAGCTCAATTAGTTCAAACGCCGCTTTATAACGTGGTGAACGGGATTGCTGCAACCAACAATCTCGCCGACGCCCTCGTGGCAGCAACGCTGGCCGGTCACCGCCCAGCCAGCCTGGATAATGGACTGAGTAAAGCCGAAATTGCCGGTATTCTCTCAGGTACCATCACGAATTGGACTCAAGTACAGGGTCTGGAAGCGCTGGACAAACCGGTCATACTGATTGACCGCAATGCCGGTTCTGGTGCTAAGGCAGCCGCTAATCAGTATTTCCTGAATAATCCGGGAGGAGCGGCGTTTAACGGCGCCGTTTCTCCGGCGAACCAAGGAGCCGAAGCCGGTATTGGCGATATTGTTAATTTTGCCGCATATGCCGTGCGTACCGAACCCAGTTCAGGCAACGTGCCCGGTGCGCTTGACAATGTATTCAATAAAGGCGCTTATGGAATCGGTATTCTGGGGCTGGAAAACGCGCCATCCGTGACAAGCAAATGGCGATTCGTGGCCATTAACGGTGCAAGAGCAACAAATCCGGCAGGTACTGCTTTCGACAAGCAACAGGCGATTACAGGCCAGTACGATTATTTCTTCCAGGCTTCGGTCAACTTACGCAAAAGCGTGACCGGCGACCAACTTGCGCTGGCGAACGCATTCATCAATAAAGCAAAAGACCCTGCGGTAATCACGACCGTAGCGGGCACTGTGCTCGATCCGGCCGAGTTTCCTGAAACCGGTAATGCAACGCTGGATGCATTCCGCGCCCATGGAACACGTTTCGGTAATTCCACTGCGCCATTGCAACTGGTGGAACCACCTGCACCGTAATACAGCTGTTTCTGCAGTTCCCCGGCAGGCGTTCTGGTCACACAGGCGCCTGCTGTTATATGAGTCTTGTCATGGGTTTGGGACCATCGCACCCGAAAATCTCATATGTTGTGCAGAAATAAACAAGTGCATGCTGAAGCATGCTTTTGTATTTGTATTCCGTGCCTTTGTCAGAATAAATACGGCTCCATCGTATGAGGATATTCTGTGATAACTTGGTTTAAAAAAACGGTTATGGAATCTGGTGTTTTGTCTGGCCGGATAGCGTCGTACAATGCCCGGGATAAATCATTGAAGGCCATAGCAGGCGGTATCGCCGGAGAGTGCCTAATTCAGCTTTTGAGCCGAGGTAAGTGTCTGGCCTCGAAGTGAACCAATCCCCCGGGTAGTTTTTGTTATAGCGGCAAACGGCAGGTTTCTCCTGGTTTTCCGGCTTGTCCGATTATTTGATCGTGATGGGCTGGAATACACGAAACCGCTGGCCGCAAAAATCGCATGCATGTTGATGATTAAATAGCTGAGAGATAGGAAATGAATTTCCAACAACTTCGAATTATTAATGAAACAGTCCGGCAGAATTATAATCTGACCGAGGTAGCCAATGCTTTATTTACATCACAATCCGGTGTGAGCAAGCATATCAAGGATCTCGAAGACGAGTTGAATATTGAACTCTTTATTCGTAAAGGTAAGCGGCTGATTGGCCTGACGGAACCTGGCAAGGAATTGGTGAAAATTGTCGAGCGTATTTTATTCGACACCAAGAATATCAAGCGTCTGGCCGAGCAGTTCAGTAATTATGATCAAGGGCAATTAATTATCGCGACGACGCATACGCAAGCGCAATATGCATTACCGCCCGTGGTGACGGAGTTCAAGAAAATATTTCCCAAAGTTCAGCTGATACTTCATGAATCCAGACCTGGGGAGATATTATCAATGCTCATCAACGGCGAGGCCGATATCGGCATTGCGACGGAAGCATTGGAAAATGCTGTTGATCTCGTATCCTTTCCGTACTATACGTGGCAGCACGCCGTCATTGTCCCTGCGGGGCACCCGTTGCAATCGCTACGGCCGCTTACGCTGGAAGCCATTGCAGAGTTTCCGATTATTACTTACCACCAAGGTTTGACCGGGCGGTCCCGCATCGACCAGGTATTTGCCAAAGCGGGATTGATACCTGATATCGCCATGTCCGCTTTGGATGCCGATGTGATTAAAACTTACGTGAAATTGGGATTGGGTATAGGCATTATTGCTTCTGTAGCATTTTCACCCAGAAGAGATGAGACATTAGTCAAGCTTGAAAGTGAATATCTGTTTGAAATGAATACCACTTTTGTTTCGGTTCGACGTAATCATTATCTGCGTAGCTATGCGTACCGGTTTATCGAGCTTTGTATTCCAACATTGACTGAATCGATTATTCGTTCCGGCGTAAAACCATTGATTGACGCTGAATAAAGGAGGAGGGGCGGTAGGTTTTATCCGATTGATCAAATAAATGACGTCATTTGATTGTTCTGATCGGCAAATCGAAATAATTGATTTACCGGTAGTCTCAGCAACTTAATGTGATACTTTATTTCTGAGTTTATCTTTGAAGCAAGCGGTATAATTCAGTAGTATTCTCCTGATACTTGATTAACAAGAGATATTTCCGGACTTGTGTGAAATGGCGGGCAAGTCTTGTGTGGAACCAATTATTCGTACTGATATCTCAAGTCTATGCTTTATTTAATACTTGTCATCGTTATCGCTGTGCTCATAGTGGGCCCGTCTTACTGGGTTAAGCATACCCTGGCAAAATACAGTCATCCTGAAGATCGTTATCCGGGCACCGGTGCTGAGCTGGCGCGTATTTTGCTCGATTGGGCCAATTTGCAGACGGTAAAGGTCGAAGTGACGGAACAGGGCGATCACTATGATCCGATCGAAAAAGTAGTGCGGCTGACCGCGGATAAATTTAACGGCAAATCGCTCACGGCGATTACGGTTGCGGCGCATGAAGTCGGGCACGCCATCCAGGACCGTGATGGCTACTTGCCGTTAAAATGGCGGACACGCTTGGTGCAAATAGCCGCTCCGGCGGAAAAATTGGGCGCGGTGATTTTGATGATCGCACCGATTGTTGCAGTGGGCCTGCGTGCACCGGCAGCGGGTGCTCTGTTTCTCGCGGGTGGCTTGTTGACGTTGGGTAGTGCAGTGATCGTGCATATGGTGACGCTACCGATGGAATTACATGCCAGCTTCGCGCGGGCGCTACCGATGCTGGAGCAAGGCAAGTATCTCATTCAAGGCGACGAACCGCATGCGCGCAGAATTTTGCGTGCCGCTGCGTGGACTTATGTATCCGCTTCGCTCATGGCATTACTCAATATCGGCCGGTGGTGGGCGATTCTCCGGCGCTAATGCTGCTGAATTGCCGGAATTCCGCAGTATGTGTGTGATATTCCGTCTTGACCCTGTCATACGGGCAACTTACCATACAAGATTCGAAATTGAATTGATAGGCTAATCCACTAGGGATCAGTATTTTTTGTTAGAGGATAAATATGGTGCAATTGGTTGGGCAACAAAAGGCAAAAGCAGTACGCGGTTTTACACTGCTTGAATTACTCGTGGTCATGGTTATCATCGGTTTGCTGGCTGCCTATGTCGGGCCTAAGTACTTTTCGCAGGTCGGCAAATCGGAAATAAAAATGGCGCAAGCGCAAATCGATGCACTGGAAAAATCGTTGCATCAATACCGTCTGGATGTGGGTAGCTATCCGGGCACGGAACAAGGCTTGACCGCGCTGGTTACGCGCCCCAATAATGAGGCGCGCTGGCAAGGGCCTTACTTATCCAAGCTGCCGCCAGCCGATCCCTGGGGCCGCCCTTATGTATACAAATATCCGGGTGAACGCGCCGAGTTTGATTTACTCTCGTACGGCAAGGACGGGCAGCCTGGCGGTGAGGGCGAGGCGGCTGATATTACCAACTGGTAAATTCCGCGCATGCGTTATGAAGTGAAGGCCGTGATGTCCGGACAAGGTACCGTGCATCTTGAGCTGGAAGCGAACAGCGAAGAGGAAGCTCGCCGTCAGGTTGTTGAACAAGGCGGTATGGTTTTAAGCATACGGCGCAGCTTCTCGGGTTTTTCGCTGAAAGCGAAGAGCCATTTTCCGCTGGTTCATTTCAGCCAGGAATTACTGTCATTGCAGATTGCCGGCTTAAGTCTGGTTGAAAGCATCGAAACGCTGCTCGAGAAAGAACAGGATAGTAGTAATCGCAAAATTATCCAGAATATCCTGGATCGATTGTATGAGGGAGTGACATTCTCACAAGCGTTGCAAGAATTTCCGCAAGCATTTCCGCCGCTCTATATCGCCACGGTCCGCGCCAGCGAACGTACCGGTGATCTTGCGGAAGCGCTGACCCGTTTTATCACTTACCAGACACAGATGGAGTTTGTGCGCAAAAAACTGGTTGGCGCGTCAATTTATCCCGTGCTGTTATTGGTGATCGGTTTTCTGGTGTCGATTTTTCTGATGGTTTTTGTGGTGCCTAAATTCAGCGCTATTTATGATGATATGGGCAGCGATTTACCCTGGTTATCGTTATTGCTGATTAAATGGGGCCAATTCGTTCATGAACGCGGCTGGGAATTGGCCGTTGCAGCATTGGCGCTGCTGATTGCGGCAGGCTACACAGTAAGCCGTCCAACCTTTCGTGCCAGTGTCATGCAGTTGCTGTGGCGCATTCCGGCGATCGGCGAGCGCATGCGAGTGTATCAGCTGGCGCGCTTCTACAAGACATTGGGTATGCTGCTGCGTGGTGGCATTCCCATCACGCAAGCGCTGGAAATGGTCAGCGGATTATTGCAAGCGCATTTCCGCCCCAAAGTGGCAGCCGCGGCCAAGCATATCCGCGAAGGCAGAACGATTTCCAGTGCAATGGAATTGGAAGGACTGACAACGGCAGTGGGCAATCGCATGCTCCGCGTGGGCGAGAGAACGGGTTTAATGGGCGATATGATGGAACGGATCGGTAATTTTCACGATGAGGAAATTGCGCGTTGGGTCGAATGGACAACCAAATTGATAGAGCCATTGTTGATGGCGGTTATCGGCATTGTAATTGGCGGGATTATTATTCTCATGTATATGCCCATATTTGAATTGGCGGGAAGTATCAATTGATTGAGGCGCAGGTGCAATCCGTAAACAAGCCGTTGATGGAGATAAATTATCTGGCCGATGCGCAGCAAAAAGCGCTCGAGCAGAATGTGTCCGTCATTCAGGTTCTGGAAGAAAAAGGCGGTTATACGCCCGATGAGCTCATGCAGCAGCTCGGCCAGCTTCTACATATGCCGGTATTGGACATGAAAACGATTCACGCACTCAGTCCCACTTTTGATGTGCTCTCGTTTGCCGAAGCCATGATGCATGAATGTGTTTTATTTCGCCGCGAACAAGACTATCTGCTGGCAGTCAGTAATCCATTTTCAACTAAATTACGGGCATGGGCGGAAGAACGCTTTGCTGTCGCCGCTGAGTGGTATTTGGTGCATCCTGCTGATTTAAGTGCTTTTTTTGCTCAGCAGGAAAAAACCATGCGTGCCATGGATCAAGTGCTGCCTTCCACAGAGCTGGATAAAACACAAAGCGGTGTTGAGGATTTATCGTTAAAAAGCATTAACGAAGGTACCAGCCAGGTGGTGCGCTTGGTGCATTCCACCTTGTATGACGCACATAAATCGCAGGCCAGCGATATTCATTTGGAAATGACGGCAGGTGCACTGTCGATAAAATACCGCATTGATGGCGTACTGAGCTCGATCGGCGTGATCCAGGGCGCGGATTTGGCCGAGCAAGTCATTTCCCGGATTAAAGTGATGTCCGAACTGGATATTGCCGAACGCCGCGTGCCGCAGGATGGCCGTTTTAAAGTTTCCATCCAGGGACGGGAAATCGATTTTCGCGTTTCCATCATGCCGAGCATTTTCGGCGAGGATGCCGTCTTGCGTATTCTCGACCGGCAAGCGTTGTCCGATCATATTGAAGGATTGACGTTAAACCAATTGGGTTTTAATCAGGCGGCGATTGCCAGTATCCGCCGTCTGAGTTCGGAGCCGTATGGCATGCTGCTGGTTACCGGACCAACCGGAAGTGGTAAAACGACATCGCTCTACGCCGCAATTTCCGAAGTGAATAAAGGCAGCGATAAAATTATTACCATCGAAGATCCGATCGAGTATCAGCTTCCCGGGGTGCTGCAAATCCCGGTGAATGAGAAAAAAGGACTGACGTTTGCGCGCGGATTGCGTTCAATCCTGCGGCATGATCCCGATAAAATCATGGTGGGAGAAATTCGCGACTCGGAAACGGCGCAGATTGCCATCCAGGCGGCGCTGACCGGTCACTTGGTTTTTACCACAGTACACGCCAATAACGTATTTGATGTCATCGGCCGGTTTTCGCATATGGGTGTGGATCCTTACAGTTTCGTGTCTGCGCTGAATGGAATTGCCGCGCAGCGCTTAGTGCGTTTGTTATGTCCGCACTGCTCTGTTGATGAGCGTCCGGATGATAAGTTGATCGAAGAATCCGGAATTCCCATCGACGAAGCGGATCAATTCAAGTTTCGCAGCGGACGCGGTTGCGGTCAATGCCGTGGCAGCGGTTACCGGGGAAGAAATGCAATTGCCGAGATTTTGATTCTGAACGATGAGATTCGTGAGCTGATCGTAGCGCAGGAGCCGATACGTCGCATCAAAGAAGCGGCCAGGAACAATGGCACTCGATTCCTGCGGGAGGCCGCTTTGGATATGGTCAAGCAAGGATTAACCAGTTTAGAGGAGGCCAATCGTGTCACCATTGTGGCGTAATCAGGTGCAGGTCTTCCTGGCGCCCGGACGAATTGATCTGGTGCGTTCAACGCGCGGTTTCAAACCGGTACAGGCAGCCAAGGTTACCGTGTGGTGCGAGCCTGCGCAGGATGCCCCGGTTTGGCAGGCAGCTTTGCAGCAATTGGAAAAACACTTGATTGATGAGCCTGGAGCGGAATTGAGCGTTACGGTATCCAATCATTTTGTACGTTACGTCGCCCTATTGCCGCAAGCTGAAATCGCAACGCCGGAAGAGGTAAATGCCTATGCCACGTTCCGCATGCGCGAGGTGTATGCGGAACGGGTTGATGCGTGGGCGCTGAGTGTGAGCGAATGGACGCCGCTGAGCGGTGCGGTGTGCGCCGCGATTCCGCGCGATTTGATGGTGCAGCTGGAAGAGATGGCGTCGCGGTGCCGCTGCACACTTAAAGAGATCGAACCTTATTTTGCCTCTGTTTATGATCGCTGGCAAAAATTGCTCGATGGCAATAAAACCTATTTTGCGGTCATCGAAGCCGGACGCATTTGCTTGGCTGTACTGATCAACGGAAGCTGGCACAGTATCCGTAATCAGCGCATTTTGCACAATGCCGCGGCTGAATTGCTCGCGGCATTGGATCAAGAAGCCATCTTGACCGGAAGTAAGGAAGCGGTTGAATGGGTTCATGTGTTTGCGCCGGAACATGCGGATTTGAAGCTGCCGGAACAGTGCGGATGGTGCATTGTGCCGATGCCGGTTGAGAAAATACCGGCATTGCCGCATTACCCATCCGGGCCGGTTGATGATGACGGGGTAAATCGATGCCACGCTTGAGACTTAGGTTCCCGGATCGTGGTCAATCCGTTCCGCATATCGATTTTTCCATTCTGCTGATCGGATTACTCGTGCTTGCCGGTGTGCTGCTGCAATTCCGCCAAGTGACTGAAGAAGTGAATCACTGGACCAACCGGGTCGAGCGGCTGGAAAAACAACAGCAGCAGAAAGCTGCGCCGCGCACACGATCAACCTCGCGGATAAAAGAATTCAGCCAGGAAATCCGTAAGGAAATCACGCAAGCCAATGCAATACTGGATCAGATCAATTTGCCTTGGGAGACTTTATTCGACGCCATCGAACATGCGGCAACGGAAGAAATCGCCTTATTATCCTTGCAGCCGAATGTCGCCAGCCGGACACTGCGTCTCAGCGGTGAAGCGAAGAGTATGTCTGAACTGCTCGATTTTGTCGAAGCACTTGAGCGTGAGCTGATTTTTGAAAATGTGCATTTGTTAAACTACAAAGTTAAACAAGATAATCCGCACCGGCCCATTATTTTTCTCCTGACTGCTGCATGGATGCAAGTTTCTTGAAGACCGGAACAATCCAAGCACAACTAGACCGATTGATGCTGCAACTGCGCTGGCAGGCAGGCCGCCTCGGCACGATTGGAAAGATCGGTTTGGGCCTGATTGTGGTTGCCGGTATTTATTTCTTTTCGGCGGTTTTGCCGCAAGATTCCGATCTGCAAAAGCTGAAGGAACGCGCTGAAACACTGCAACTGCAAGAATTTGCGAAGCAGTCGCCGGGAGAAATGGAGGGCGGGAAGAAATTGAGTAGTGATCAGGCGTTGCAAGTATTTTATGATTACTTCCCGCCTATCGACTCATCGCCTTTCTGGATTCGTGAATTGGTGCAATTGGCTAAAAAGCATGGCGTTGATCTGAGCAGTAGTGAATATCGTCTGATGAATGAGAGTGACGCGCGTTTGGCTCGCTACGAGATGATATTGCCGGTAAAAGGCCGCTATCCGCAAATTCGTGCGTTTATGGCGGAAGCGTTGGTCAAAGTTCCTGCCATGGCTATTTCCGCGATTGCGCTTAAACGTGAAAATATAACTTCCGACAAGCTTGAAGTCCGCCTTGAAATTAACCTTTACTTGAACAAATAAGCGCAATGGATCAAGCTGAGAGAAAGCGGAAATTGATGATAGGCGGCGCATTGCTGGCCACATTAATCGCTGTGGTGCTGGTTGAGGAGGAAGAAACATCGACGGATATCGTAGAAACCGTGCAACCGGTAAAGACAGCAAGCACGGGCAGAGACCGGGCAAAAAATCAAGAAAGCAGCGCGGAGCTGTTGGATGTCGGTAAACTTGGACAGCGGAAATTCAATCCATTGGCGGGAGAATTGTTTGTATCCACGACATGGGCACCTAAACAACCGCCAGTCAGCTTCGAGCAGCAAGCCGCGCTGGCTGAGCAAATAAAAAAGGCCACGCCTCCTCCCGCACCCACAGCACCGCCGCTACAGTTCAAATATAGCGGCAAGGCTGTTACGGACGACGAAACTTGGGTTTTTCTGTCGCAATCGGGAGAAAATTTCGTTACCAAGATCGGTGGAAAAATTAATGACAAATACCGGTTGGATTCCATCAATGACAGTACAATTGCCGTCACTTATCTACCGCTCAATATAAAACAGACGCTCACTATTAACAATAAAATCGCAGGAACGTTCCGATGAAAAGCTGGAGAATCTATATCCTCATTATTTTGCTTGCCGCTACTGCAGGGTGCGCAATCAATAACAGAACATTCGGAACCAGAAATATTGCATTTGATGAAGGGCAAAAGCTAATTGCCGCCGGTCAATTTGAGAACGGACTTGCAAAATTGGAGCAAGCGTTACGCGAAGAACCTGAGAATAAAGAGGTTCGTACAGTGCTGATACGTGCGCGTGAAGAAGTGATTAGTAAATTTCTATCTGATGCAGATAGTCTGCGTTTTTCGGGTGATATAAACCAAGCTGAGATGGGTTATCAGCGTGTCTTGAATATGTTCCCATTTCATGAGCGAGCGAAGGAAGGTTTGGAATCCGTTCGCTTAGAGCGTCGTCATATTGCTTCTGTTAATGAAGCAAAAGAATTATTGGCACGCAATGAAGTTGGCAAAGCGGAAATAATTATCCGGTCGATATTACAGGAGAACCCGCAACAATCGCATGCCCGTCAATTGATCTCGGAAATTAATTCCCGAATGACGCGGCCAGAAGTGTCCGATCTGATGCTTGAGTCCGCTTTCAAGAAAGCGTTGTCTATGGAATTTAAAGACACTGACCTGAAAACAGTGTTTGAGCTAATGTCTCGTACTGCCGGTATCAATTTCGTTTTCGATAAGGATATCCGGCAAGAAACGAAACTCTCTATTTTTGTTCGGAATAATACCGTCGAAGATATTCTCAAATTAATACTGACGACTAATCAGTTAGCTTATAAGGTTCTAAACAGTAATTCACTCTTGATTTATCCGAATACGCCGGCAAAACTGAAAGATTATCAGGAGCTGGTTGTGCGTAGTTTTCAAGTTGCGCATACCGATGTGAAGCAGATGGTTGCAATGATCCGGGGAATCGTCAAGGCGAAAGATATCTATGTCAATGAGCAGCTTAATTTATTTATCATGCGCGATACTTTAGAAGCTGTTCGCCTTACAGAACGGTTGGTGTCGCTAAATGATTTAGCGGAACCGGAAGTTGTGTTGGATGTGGCTATTCTCGAGATTGCACGCAATAATGATTTTCTGTTGGGGCCTAAAATTCCTAACCAAATGACATTTAGCGGTTTTGGTGCCACAGCGGCCACAGCGACCACAGCGGCCACAGTGGGGCCAGGTGGGATTTTGCTCAATCAATTTGGATTTGATGGACTGAAGAGCTTTGGCATGAACAGTCAAGCGACTATTGATTTCAAGCAAAGCCTTTCAAATACAGAGATACTTGCGAATCCCAGAATCCGGGTTAGTAATCGTGAGAAAGCTAAGATCCATATAGGTACAAAACAACCTGTGTTTACAGCTAATGTTCAGCCAGGTATTAATTCCATTGTTACGTCAACACCGACTTTTATCGAAATTGGCATCAAGCTGGATGTTGAGCCCCGTATTGGTTTGAACGATGATGTGACAATGAAAGTAACGCTTGAAGTCAGCAATATTAGTGGATTTGAAACTGGTCCATCTGCAGGTGGCACATCAAGCGCACCTAGAGCTCCAATCGTTGGGAACCGGAGTGCTGAAACAATCCTAACGGTGAAAGATGGAGAGACACAAGTATTAGCGGGGCTTATTGATAACAGGGAAACAAAAGCAGTTACGGGGCTCGCGGGGTTATTAAATATTCCCGGGCTTGATAGATTAACATCCAGTCAAACAATAGGCCGCACAAAAACTGAAATTGTATTGTTAATTACACCGCGTATTGTGCGTAATATTCCAAAACCGATGAACTTGGAAAGCGAATACCATTTCGGCACCGCCAGTGAAGCGGGTAAATTGCCCGTTGCCATCAAGAAAACGGCGGCGCAATCTCTATCCATCGCACCGGCTGGGTCGGGGCGCGGTGTTGCGGCTGCGCTTCAGGATGCTTTTTCTCCGCCAGCCGAAGGTCAAGAACCACCGCCGAATCCATTTGCCAGTGTTGCAGCTTCCGCATCCGGAGTGCCTTCGCTTACTCTGCAATCACCAACCAATGTGGGTCTGGGTAAGGAATTTTCTGTCAGTGTGCGGCTGGTTGGCGCAAAAGCGACGGTTAATTCCGACTTGGTGTTGAATTATGAAGCGAGTTCGCTGGAAGCGCTGGATGGTGGGGATAAGTCAGGTACACGCGTGATCAAATTAGGCAAGGATCAGCCTTCCGGTCTGGCGGCGCAGCTTCGCTTCAAGGTGATCGCAGCAAACCCGGGTACAACAGAAATCAATATCCAGAATGTAAACGCGGAAGATATGGAAAATGGTCAAGCGGTCGAAGTGACGCCGCCGCCGCCAGTCAGTGTCAATATCAAATAATCGGCTTATGGCTGTATCCAGAGTTTTCGTGAAGCACAGAGGATTTACGCTGATTGAATTAATGATCGTGGTGGCGATCATGGCTATTTTAGCGACAGCCGCATTGCCACTGCGGGAACTGATGGTGAAACGCGAGAAGGAGCAGGAGTTGCGCGTTGCATTGCGCCAGATACGAACAGCCATCGATGCCTACAAGCAGGCTTCGGATGAGGGGCGTATCACCAAAAAAGCCGATGAATCGGGTTACCCACCCCGGCTGGAGGAATTATTCATGGGCGTGCCGGATATCAAGAGTCCGGATAAGAAGATTATTTATTTCCTGCGCCGCTTGCCCCCTGATCCGCTGTTTGTCGAACTGGATGTCGCCGGTGTTTCCGCGACTCCGGCTGCGGATACCTGGGGGAAACGCAGTTATGAAAGCCCATGGGATAGTCCCAAAGAAGGCGACGATGTTTATGACGTTTATTCACGTTCGGAAGCCATCGGCCTGAACGGCATTCCTTACCGGGAGTGGTGATGATCAACTTATCCGGAACCCGGAAATCCAGAGGATTTACCTTAATCGAACTGCTGGTGG
Organism: Nitrosomonas sp.; assembly: GCF_040240425.1. Taxonomy (GTDB): domain Bacteria; phylum Pseudomonadota; class Gammaproteobacteria; order Burkholderiales; family Nitrosomonadaceae; genus Nitrosomonas. The sequence continues at coordinate 51,565 of NZ_QPHG01000005.1, forward strand.
TTATGGCGATTATCGCGACGTTGTTGAGTATTGTCGCGCCGAAGTATTTTAATTCTATCGATAAAGCCAAAGAAGCCGTGTTGCGGCAGGACTTGGGTATCATGCGTAACGCCATCGATCAGTTCTATTCGGACTTTGGTAAATATCCCATTGACCTGACCGAGCTGGTCGACAAACGCTATATGCGCAGCGTGCCGAAAGATCCCTTTACCGAAAGTGATAAAACCTGGATCGAGGTTCCTCCCAAGAACGAGACGGAATCGGGCGTCTATGATGTTTATAGCGGCTACTCGGGAAGAGCCCTGGATGGCTCGTACTATCAAGAATGGTAAATGACCGGGGTTTGCTCGAATTCTTGCGGTGCACATGATATGTCACGGCGGGAAAGCGGTTTTGTTTATCTTTGGGCCTTGTTCGGAGTCACTCTGGCGGGGATTGTCATGGCAGGGGTAGGTCAGGTGTGGCAGGTAAAAGCGCAGCGTGAGAAAGAGGCCGAATTGCTTCACGTGGGCGAACAATTTCGCAAAGCGATTATGTCCTACTACAACACCGGTACTAAACAATTTCCCGAAACTTTGGAGGAGTTGATTGAGGATAAACGTGCAGCGGCTACTAAGCGGCATTTGCGTAAAATCTATATCGACCCGATCACCAATACAACGGAGTGGGGCATCATTGAAGAATCTCCACCCGGTGGTAATACGGTGTCTGGTAACAGCCCGGCAGCCAGCCAGAATTCAACGCCGGGTAATAATGCAGTGCCGGGCGGTAACCCAGCATCGGGCAGTAACCAGCTCTCGGGCAATAGTCTGGTGCCCAATACTGGCCAGACATCCGGTAACGCAACGCCAAATCAGGCATCGAATAGCGCGACACCTAGCAGCAGTCCTGGTATAGGTTCCAATCTCACTAAGAGAATCACCGGCGTATACAGCCTGTCGGAAAAGAAACCCATTAAGAAAGATAAGTTTCCCGAGCAATATGCTAAATTTTCAGAAGCATTGACTTACCGGGATTGGAAATTTACTTATAAACCCGGTGAGGGCGGCAGCTCATCGACACCGGCTTCCAATCAATCCAAGCCGAACACGGCACCGGGAGCTTCACCGTCAAATTCCCCTTTTGCGCCGCAATCTTCCTCGGGCGCAGCTTCACCTTCTTCGCGTTCTTCGTCAACGGGTAATGCTTCACCGTTTGCACCGCAATCCGGTGCGCCAGCAAACCCATCCGGATTTGGTATGGATTGATAATCAAAGTACGGTGGTACAAATATAAGCCGTAAAAAAGGAGCGCCCGTTCATTCGAGCGCTCCTTTTATTTTTCCCGATCAAGAAATACAAATATTATTAAGCTCCGGTGCTGCGATACGCCGTTACCTGAATTTCGATTTTCATGCGTGGATCGGATAGCCCCGCAGTCAGCATCATGGCGGATGGTCTGACATCACCCAGGTACTTGCGCATCACAGGCCAGCATTTTTCGAAATCCTCCGCCTCGGGAAATACATATGTAACGCGCACCACTTCTTTCATGCTTGAACCCGCTTGCTGCAATGCTGCTTCGATATTTTTGAAGCATTGCTCTGCTTGCTCCAGTAAATCATCGGAAATGGTCATCTTGCTGTAATCGAAACCGGTTGTGCCGGATACCAGAATCCAGTTATCCGCGACCACAGCGCGTGAATAGCCGATTTCCTTCTCAAATGTAGAGCCAGAACTGATGAGTTTTGTCGCCATGTTGTGTCATCCTTGTGATTGGGTTTGAAAATTTTTGCGTAAGATACCACTATAATTGCGCAACAAACCAGTTTTTTACCGGCACCATTATCTAAATCCACCCACACCCATGGCTACCACATTCTACTGGCATGACTATGAAACTTTCGGCGCCGATCCCAGGCGCGACCGGCCCGCGCAGTTTGCTGGCGTGCGCACTGATGAAGCGCTGAACGAAATCGGTGAGCCCTTGGTAATTTATTGCAAACCGGCGCGCGATTACCTGCCGCATCCGGAAGCTTGCCTGCTCACCGGAATTACGCCGCAGCTTGCCGACGAACGTGGACTGTTGGAACCCGAATTCATTGCGCGCATTCACGCGCAGTTTGCGCAACCCGGCACCTGCGGTGTCGGCTATAACTCGCTGCGGTTCGACGATGAAGTCACGCGTTTTACGCTGTATCGCAATTTTTACGATCCGTATGCGCGCGAATGGCAGCAAGGCAATTCGCGCTGGGACATCATTGATCTGGTGCGCATGACGTATGCGCTGCGCCCAAATGGCATCGTCTGGCCGCAACACGAAGAAGGTCAGCCGAGTTTCAAGCTGGAGCATTTGGTGGCTGCCAACGGCATCGTGCACGAATCCGCGCACGATGCATTGTCCGATGTGCGCGCCACCGTTGCCTTGGCACGTCTGCTGCGCACGCAGCAACCGCGCCTGTACGACTGGTTGCTGCAATTGCGCGATAAGCGCAAGGCGGCAGCACAGCTTGATCTGATCACACACAACCCGGTGTTGCATACCACGCGTATGTACCCGGCTAAAACCGGCTGCACCTCGCTGGTCATGCCGCTCATCACCGAACCGGGAAACAACAACAGCGTACTGGTGTATGACTTGCGCCACGATCCGGACATGTTTTTATCGCTTGACGCAGACGAACTGAGTCAATTGCTGTTTACCCGCAACGATGATTTGCCGGAAGGCATGCAGCGGCTGCCAGTCAAATCGATAAAAATCAACAAATGCCCGGCACTGGCGCCACGCAATACGTTGGATCAAGAAGCTGCCGAGCGCATCGCGCTTGATTTGGATGCATGTCACCGGCATTGGCAAGCACTATGTGCGCAACCGGATTTTTTTCAGCGTGTGGCCGCTGCGTACACCAGCCATGCGTTCGAGCCTTCCGGCGATGTGGATGTGGCATTGTATGACGGCTTTCTGGATAACGCCGATGCTGCGTCATTAGCCCAGATCCGGCGCGCTTCACCAAAACAACTGGCCAAAATGCGCTTCGATTTTCATGACCAGCGCTTGCCCGAACTGCTGTTCCGCTACCGCTCGCGTAATTGGCCGGAAACCTTGACGCCGGATGAGAGAGAACGATGGAAGCAAATGCGTGCGCAGCGTCTGACACAAGGTAGTGGCGAGAGTATTACTTTTGCTGAATTTTCTGCGCAGATTGCGGTATTGCGTGAGACATACAAGACTGATGAAAGTGCTAGGCAAATATTGGATGAATTGGAGGTTTGGGGGAAGGATTTGTTGAATTTATGATAATCGCATTATCTAGGCTATTTCACATCTTTTCCTACCAAGAAATGGATTTAGTTTTTGGAATTTTGTTTTGCTCGCTCCTCTTGCTCTTCGATAACTTTCTTAAGAATTTCCTGTTGTTCCTGATCTGTGATATTCGTTAATCTAGGAATAGCAATCCTATTCAGGAAATCTGATACATCACAGTCGGTGACAATCCAGCCAAACTGATTGTTTTCCAGGGCTGCCGCAAGAATTCGTTCCACTTCCTTGAGAGAGAAGTATGCATACGATTCGAGCTTGCCAATAAGTTGGTGCGTCATTGCAAAAGAACCACATGAACTTAGATCGTCGATGAGGGTATCCTTTGTTTTGTCGAAAGAGAATGCGACTCCATCGAAGTGCTGTTTCATAAACGCTGAAAGCGTACGGTACACAAACAACGATGAGCATTTTTTCTTTTTCCACTCATCTTTCAAAAATGGATGAATTGCATCTTCATTGATGCTTGAGTAGTAATCGCCGTCTTCACTAATTACATGTAGGTCTTCTTTATTTGGAACAGCCTCTAAAAGCACCGTCCAGTTGATGGCATCACCTATAGAATTGTTTTTTCCAGGCGGATTGCCAATTGCCATTCTCATGCTCGCAGTGGCATATACACTCTGCGTTGTTTTCAAGATTTCTGATCTATCGAAGATATCTTCAATAAGTTTATCCGCAAGTAATTGTCGTGCAGTTATGTCCGCATCAGCTTTTTCGATAATTAATTTTGCAAGTTGCTGTAGCTCGGCACTAAGCCTCTTAATCGAGTTGTATTCTTCATAGTCTTTCATAAATGAAGGCAGTTGAGCGGCATATTTGACTTCCTTGAAGCGTTTCAGTGCATCTTTGATTTTGTTCTCTCTGTTTCGTCGAAATTCATCACATACTTGTTCCGTCAAATGAACCTTAGCAGCACCATGCTCATGGGATGCAAAAACATTGTTCAGAGCATCCAATTCGTCCTTCGAAAAATGAAAGAAGTTGAGGAGAATATTTGTGTCGATAAATACGTGCATGATAAATGTCTAATTAAATAAAATGACAGCTTGAAATGACATGCAACAATATATATTACGTCAAAAACATATTGATCAGTGGAATGCGATGATATCTCCTTAATTTTTATTGATGCGCAGCACAGCAAGAAACTCATGCCACTTCTGATCATGCTAAAATCCCTCAAACAGTCCCAGCTTAATAGCTTGCCCGAATTTACTCACCTCCCACCATGAAAAACAATTACCTTGAAAGAATACTAACCGCACAGGTTTACGATGTGGCGATCGAGAGTCCATTGGAGCTTGCTGCCAATTTATCCGGGCGCATTCATAATCAGGTGTTGTTGAAACGGGAGGATTTGCAGCAGGTTTTTTCTTTCAAGTTGCGCGGTGCATATAACAAAATGATCAAGTTAGCGCCCGCGGTGCGCAATCGCGGTGTGATTGCCGCTTCCGCCGGTAATCATGCGCAAGGCGTGGCGCTGGCTGCCAAGCGGCTCAATTGTTCCGCCACCATTGTGATGCCGGTGACCACGCCGCAAATCAAGGTGAATGCTGTCATGGGGCATGGAGCCACGGTCACTTTGCATGGTGATTCGTATAACGATGCGTATGAGCATGCGATACAGCTGGCTGAGGAGGAACAGGCCACGTTTGTGCATCCGTACGATGATCCGGATGTGATCGCCGGGCAAGGGACCGTCGGCATGGAAATTCTGCGCCAGCATACCGGGCCGATTCATGCCATTTTTGTGCCGATCGGCGGCGGCGGTTTGATCGCCGGGATTGCTGCGTATGTGAAGCGGTTGTACCCGAAAATTAAAATTATCGGAGTCGAACCGGTCGATGCCGATGCGATGTATCGCTCGCTGCAAAGCGGCCGCCGGGTCAAACTGGCGCAAGTGGGTTTGTTTGCCGATGGCGTGGCGGTGCGGCATGTCGGTAAGGAAACCTTCCGCTTGTGCCGCGAACTGGTCGACGAAGTGATTCTGGTCGATACCGACGCCATTTGCGCGGCAGTCAAGGATGTATTTGAAGATACGCGTACGATTCTGGAACCTTCCGGCGCGCTGTCGATTGCCGGTATCAAAGCGTATGTCGCGCGCGAGAAAATCCTGCATAAAACGCTGGTCGCGATCGCGTCCGGTGCCAATATGAATTTCGATCGCTTGCGTCACATTTCCGAACGCGCGGAAATCGGCGAGCAGCGCGAGGCGGTGATGTCGGTGGCGATTCCCGAGCACCCCGGCAGTTTCAAGAAATTCTGCAATTTACTCGGCACTAAGAGCATTACTGAATTCAATTACCGCTATGCCGATCCGAAAGTCGCGCATGTGTTTGTCGGCGTATCGGTGCGCAATCAGGAAGAAACGCAGCAATTGATCAAAGAGTTAAAACAGAGCGGTCTGGCTACGGAAGACATGAGCAACAACGAAATGGCCAAGCTGCATGTGCGCCATTTGGTCGGCGGACGTGCGCAAGCGGTTAAGGATGAAATCATCTACCGCTTCGAATTTCCCGATCGTCCCGGCGCATTGATGAATTTCCTGAATAACCTGAGTCATAATTGGAATATCAGCCTGTTTCACTACCGTAATCACGGCGCCGACTATGGCCGCGTGCTGATCGGCATCCAAGTGCCGCCGGAAGAGAAATCCAGCTTCAGGGCTTTTCTTGACCAGTTGGGTTATCGCTATTGGGACGAAACCAAGAATCCTGCGTATAAATTGTTTCTTGGGTAACGAAGACTAGATGCGCTGATTTCGCAGCGCTTCAGAAGTTGTTCATGTCTGGAATTCTACGGCTTCGCTATTCGTTATACCTGAATCACTGTAAGTTCTCCGCTGACTTCAAACACCGCGAGCAGGATGTTCTGGTTCTGCCCTGCAATCAATTGAATTTGTTGATATAAAATTCTATAGATTCATAAAAAACATTGTTTTCCAGGTCTTATCCTGTCTTTGATTACGCACTCCAGCAGTTAAGCTGTCGTCCGGTATTTCCCCTGTCTGATGCCGTTTGTTTTTGAAAGAACGGACATTCAGAAAGTCTGACTTCAAGCTGGAGAACACAATGGAAGACAATTTTTCTAAATTCGGATTGCCAACCGGTTTGGTTGCGTTAGGTAAGAAGTTGCCGGTGCTTGCGGCGCCCGCAAAGAAAAATATTCCCAAGGATGCTGCGCTGGTAAACAACAGCTGGGTGCTGGGTGGTGTCGTGATGTTTTTCACCGTGCTGTTGTTGATGACGCTAACAATCAGCGTGCGCCAAGCCAGACAGAATGCGATCCAGCCGGAGCTGGCCGCGCAGTTGCAAATTCAGCACGCGCATATCGCCAATGCCTTACAACAGGCGCTGTTCGGCGAAGCAGCAGCCTTTACCCGGTTGCGCGACAGCCGGCAGCAATTCAATCATGACATTACCCTGTTATTGCAAGGCGGTTCGTATCGCGGCACAACCGTGGCGGTTGCGGATGATTCATTAGCGCCGGGCTTGCACACTTATTTCAGAAACTGGCAACTGGAAGATCAAAGGATCGATTTGATTCTGAATCAGCAGGAACCTCTCATACGGCTCAACAACAGCATCAAGGCGGCCAATATTGCACACAGCCAGTTAGCGAGACGCATGGACGAGCTGATCAATCGCATGACGGAAGCCGGAAATCTGTCCCAAGAAATACGTACCGTGGAAACGATCAAAATACACGCGCGCACCGTGGCCAAAAATGTGAAGACGCTGCTGCCGCTCGAATCGCCACTGGCGGAAATCACTGCGCAACTGGCGCAGGATCATGCGCAAGTTGCCGCGATGATCCAAACCCTGAGTCAAGGCAATCATGGTCTTGGCGCAATTTCCAGCAAGCACGAGGTGATCCAGGATCTGTTATCGCATGCGTATGCGCAATTGAGAAAATTTGACGAGCATTTACATATTATCCGCAAAGAAATTCCTGTCGCGCTGACGATGGAATCCGCAATCGACGAGATTGTGAACAGCCATGCTGCGATGCAGGAACAAGCCGCAACGCTCGACGATGAAATACAGCAGCAAAACAGTCATTCCGCGTTGCTGCTGAATACGCTGACAATGATCCTGGTCGCCTGTGCCGTGCTGGCACTGGTCTTGTTAATCCGGTCGGTGCGCCGCAATGCCTATCATCAGGATCTGGCCAACCGCAATGAAGTCGAGAAAGCGCAAAAAGCGATTGTGACACTGTTGGATGACATGAAAAAAATCGCTGACGGCGATCTGACGGTGCGTACCGACATCACCAACCATATGACCGGTGCGATTGCCGACGCCATCAACAGTACCATCGAGGAATTGCACACACTGGTGGAGCAGGTCAATCAGGCGGGCGCATTGGTGGTGAAAGCATCCCATCAGGCGCAGCAAGTTTCGTCCGGTTTGTTAACTGCGGCGCAGCAGCAAACGGATAGAATCGAACAAACCACTCTGGCGGTGGTCGGCATGACGGAATCGATCAGTGACATATCGGACATGGCCACGGAATCCGCCAAAGTCGCGAAACAATCATTGGCCGCGGCGGAGAAAGGCACGCTGGCGGTGCGTGAGTCGATCGCCGGAATGAACGAAATCCGCACGCATATCCAAGATACCTCGAAACGGATTAAGCGCCTCGGCGAAAGCTCGCAGGAAATCGGCGAGATTGTCGCGTTGATCACCGACATCACCGATCAAACCAACGTGTTGGCTCTGAACGCAGCGCTGCAGGCCACTGCCGCTGGTGAAGCCGGGCACGGATTTACCGTGATTGCACAAGAAGTGCAGCGTCTAGCGGAACGGTCGGCGGAAGCAAGCAAGCAGATCAGCGAATTGATCATCACCATTCAGGGCGACACGCAGGATGCCATTGCGGCGATGGAGCGCAGCACGCTCGGCGTGGCGAAAGGCGCGAAACGCTCCGACGCGGCGGGCCGGGCGCTGGAAGAAATCGAGCAAGTATCCAAGCAACTGGCGCAGCTGGTCACGCATATTTTTGACGTGACCAATACGCAGACACGCGCGGCGCATAAGGTGGTTGCCAATATGGAAGAAATTCTTCATATTACCCGGCAGACGACACAAGGAACGCTGAAAACCACGGGATCGATAAAACAGATCGCAGGATTCGCGTCCGAACTGAAAGCATCGGTATCGAACTTCAAGGTGTGATGCCAGTGCCGGTTTCTCTATCGATTGATGGTACAAAAATATGAGCGCGCAAGCCAAACTGAATATTGCTTCGATTATCGGGATCAAGGACGGGATTGACCAAGTCTTTGCATTGATCGACCAGAATCTGGAAGTGTACAGCCAGCATCCCGGCAAGACCGATCTCATCAAGGATTGCCGCGGTTATATTCATCAGCTTGACGGTTTGCTCGAGATGCTGGGATTGACCAGCATTACCATCGTCACCGGAAAAATGGAGCAACTGGTCGAGGCGCTGATCACTAAGAAAATTGAACCCAGTGCGCCGGTATTCGATGCGCTGAGGCAATCCACCAAGGCGCTGCTGTTTTACTTGAATGAATTGATCGATGGAGCGGAAGAAAATCCGTTGCGGCTGTTCCCGGCGTATCGCGGTTTGATGCAGGTGTACGGTTTTGAAAACGCGCCCGAAAGCGATTTGTTTTTCCCCCGTTTAGCGGCCGCACCAGCATTAAAAGCCGAAGCCGCCGCTATTGACGCGGCTGCCGCTAAGATTCTGGCCAAGCAATTGGGCGCCGAGTATCAAGCCGGTTTGCTGAAGTGGCTGCGCGATCCATCGAATCAGGACGGCTTGCGGCAAATGGCCGCCGTGGCGGATAAAATCGAGGCGTTTCCGGGAACTACCGATGCGCGTGCATTCTGGTGGGTGACGGCCGGTTTTCTGGAAGATTTGCTGCAACTGGATAGCAGCCAAATCGATTTGCCGGTTCGCCGTCTATGCGGAAAGATTGAGCAAACCATCCGCCATTTGGCGGCGGGTACGACCGGTAACACGTCCATGTTAATGCGCGAATTGCTGTACCACATCGCGCACAGCGAATCGGACAGCGCGCGCATCAATGCGATCAAGCACAGTTACACTTGGCCCGGTCAAACCAAGGACCAGGATACGCCGACGTTTGAAGAAGCGGAGACGCTGCGTCCCATATTGGACAGGTTGCGCGATACGTTGATGCAGGCGAACGATATCTGGCGCGAGTTCTGTGCCGGGCATCAGGAAAGCCTGGTTACATTATTGGAATACGTTGACTGGCTCAGCCATCAAGCGCGGCAAACGGAGTGTGCGCCGCTGGTGAAATTAATCGACGCCATTGGCGATACGGTGACGTACTTGCACAATCATCCGCAGGAAACGAGTGAAGAGCTGGCGATGGAGATGGCCACGGCACTACTGCTGGTTGAGAGCATTATTGACGATTTTTATAAGCTACCTGACGATCTGCCGTACCAGATCGACGTGATTGATTCCCGTCTGCACGGCATTACGACGGGTGATATCCAGATCGGCGAACTGCCACCGGCACCGACATTCAAAGTGCTGGATGGTAAAACACAGGAAAAAGAATTATTGGCGCAGGTGGCGCAGGAAATTCTGACGAATCTGGCGCACATCGAAAGCATTCTGGATAAATTCTTTTTTGAACCCGCTCAGCGTTCGGAATTGCCGCTGCTGCCGGATTTGTTCAAGCAGGTCTCCGGTACCTTGGTTATGCTGGATCTGGAGCGTGCGCATACGCTGCTGCATCATTGCCACGGTCTGGTTGAAAAACTATCGAAGCCAGGCTACGAGATTGTCGAAACCGAGCAAATTCTGCTCGTCGATGGATTGAGCAGCTTGGGTTTCTATATCGAAGCATTGCGCAGCGGGCAACCTGATAGCGAGCAGATTGTCGAGGAAGCCATCAAGCTGTTCCAGATCGCCGCTAATGCAACCCACGCAACCCCGCCATTGCGAACGGCTGCGCTAAATGCGGATACCGCATCCGCTGCGGCGGTGAGTGACGCTATCGATCCCGAGCTGCTCGGCATATTCCTGGAAGAAGCGGATGAAGTGCTGGCGGGTATCGCCGGTGATGTACGCAAATGCCGCATTAATCCAACCGATCAAGAAGCACTGGCGAGTGCGCGGCGCGGATTTCACACGTTGAAAGGCAGCGGCCGCATGGTCAGGCTCGATGATTTGAGTGAAGTGGCCTGGAATCTGGAGCAAGTGCTGAATCTTTGGTTAAGTGAAAAAAGATCCGCTTCCGATCCGCTGCTCGACTTGGTTGACCAGGCTTGCCAGGCGTATGGCGGATGGTGTGACGATCTGCGCGAACACGGCGTAGCCGAGGTTGATGCGGACGCAATAATGCGAGCGGCACAAGAACTGCTAACGCGTGCCAAAACCATTCCAGTACCCCCGGTTCCGGACGAACCGGTTCAATCAGTTCAGCCGGAACAGCTACCGCCCACTGCCGCACCGGCAGATCGGATCAATCCGGAATTGCTTGCGGTATTTCTGGAAGAAACGCACGACATCATTCCGCGCATGGGCGCAAAACTGCGTGCGTGGCGCATGTTGCCGCAAGACGAGGATATTCATCATGCATTGTTGCGTTTGCTGCATACCCTGAAAGGCAGCGCGCGCATGGCGGGCGCCATGCAACTGGGTGAGTTGATTCATGCGATGGAAAGCCATGTGGAAACGGCTTTCCGCGCGCGCAATATTTCCGATGCCGCGCTGGATCAGCTGGAAAGCGAATTTGACGCGATCAGCGGCGAGATCGAACAGCTCCAGCGCGATGAAAGTACTGTCATTCAAGCAAGCGATGCACTGACTGCCGCAGCCGTGGCGATCGCCGAAATGGCGCAACCGCCCGCCGAAACCACCGGGTTGCTGCAATCCAAAACGTTGCTGCGTATCAATTCCGAGCTGATTGACCGTCTCGTCAACGATGCCGGAGAAGCCAGCATTCTGCGCTCAAAAATCGAGGCGCAGCTGAACAATTTCAAACAATCCTTGCAGGATTTGACGGAAAGCACACATCGCTTGCACGATCAGTTGCGCGAAGTGGAAATCCAGGCGGAAACGCAAATGCAATCGCATCTTGCCCATCAACAGGAAAGCGAACCGGCATTTGATCCGCTCGAGTTTGATCGTTTCTCGCGCTTCCAGGAATTGACCCGGCTGATGGCCGAGAGCGTCGATGACATCATCAGTGTGCAAAAAAGCTTGCGGACCACGCAGATTGCCGCTGAGGAAGCGGTTGCGCAGCAAGCGGTGATGAACCGGCAGTTGCAGCAATCGTTGCTGCAAATCCGTACCATCCCGTTCAGTAACTATGCCGAACGCTATTACCGTATCGCCCGGCAAGTGGCCGAGGATTTGGGCAAAAAGGCCAGCCTGGAGATTCACGGTGCCGACGTTGAAATTGACCGCAATGTACTGGAGAAAATCAACCCGCCGCTGGAACATCTGCTGCGTAACGCCATCGCCCACGGTATCGAAGAACCGGAGGAGAGACAGCGACTCGGCAAATCCGAAACTGGACAAGTCGAAATCCGGCTGCGTCAGGAAGGTAACGAAGTGACCATCACGTTGAGCGACGATGGTCGCGGCCTGAATCTGCCGCGCATCCGCAAGGAAGCGCAGCGGCTGGGGCTGATTCGCAACGATGCGGTGCTTGGCGATGACAAGGTGATGTCGCTGATTTTCATGCCCGGCTTGTCGACTACCGATTCGGTGACGGGAATAGCGGGGCGCGGCATTGGCCTGGATATTGTGAAGAATGAGATTACCATGCTGGGCGGGCGCATCAGTGTGGAATCCACGCCCAATCAGGGAACGGTTTTCACGATTAACCTGCCACTGACCTTATCGGTTGCGCAAACGTTGATGGTTCGCACCGGCAAGCAAACCTATGCGATTCCCGCTTTTATTGTCGAGCAGCAATGTGAATTCGATGCGGAAACGTTGCAGAAAATCTACCAGGATCATTGTGTTACCCTCAATGGGAAAACCTATCCGTTTGCACATCTATCGCATTTGCTGGGCGAATCCGGCATTGTGCCGGAAACCGCCAAACACAGTCAGGTCTTGTTCCTGCATAGCGGCACCCAGCATCTGGCGGTACATGTCGACGAATTGCTCGGCAGCAACGAAGTGGTCGCAAAGAATATCGGCGCGCAACTGGCGCAAGCGCCCGGCGTGGAAGGTGCGACCATTACCGGTGACGGCGAAGTGATTCTGATCCTGAATCCGGTGAAACTGATGCAGCGCAGCGACGTGCAACAAGTGCTCAGTACGCCGGTTACCGCACTGACTCCGGCGAAGAAAAAGAAAACCGCCGCGCCACCCGCTGTCATGGTGGTGGACGATTCGCTGACTGTGCGCAAAGTCACCTGCCGCCTGTTGGAGCGCGAAGGTTGCGATGTGCTGATCGCGAAGAATGGCGCGGAAGCAATCGACATTCTTCAGGAATCTATTCCGGACGTCATGTTGATCGATTTGGAAATGCCGAAAATGAACGGTTTTGAGTTGATCAAGAAAGTGCGCGACAATCCCGCAACGGCGCATATGCCGGTGATCATCATTTCGTCGCGCACTGCGGAAAAACACCGGAAAATTGCCAAGGACCTGGGCGTTGACGTATTTCTTGGCAAACCTTACAAAGAGGATGAGCTGCTCGATCATTTGTCCGACCTGATCGAGAAACGTAAGAAGTGGAAGCTGTAGAGAGAAATACTGCATAATTCCACCCTGGGCTATGTATTCAATTCATAGAAATTCCGGGAGGGATGATGGCAAGCAGTGCAGTCAAACAAATTCAACAAGCGCTGAAAAATAAAGGTTTTGATCCGGGTGAAATCGACGGTATTTGGGGACGCAATACCATCGCCGCAGTGATGCAATTTCAGCAGCGCCAGGGTCTTGAAGTGGATGGTATCGTGGGTCCGGAAACTTCCGCAGCGCTTTTTTCCGGCACGCCGTCGGCTATTCCAGCGAACACCCCATTACTCCCTTGGTTTGAAGAAGCAAAGCATTTAATGGGCACGAAGGAAGTGCTCGGCAACAAGAACAATCCTGACATTATGGATTGGGCCAAGAATCTCGATATCAGTTATGCCGGTGACGATGTGCCGTGGTGCGGGTTATTCGTGGCGCACTGTGTCGGTACCACCCTGCAGCAGGAAGTATTGCCGGGAAATCCACTGGGTGCGCGTCAGTGGGAAAAATTCGGCGTCTCTACCAATCCTCGTTTGGGCGCTATCATGGTGTTCTGGCGTGAATCGCTGGCGAGCGGAAAAGGTCATGTGGGTTTCTATGCCGGTGAAGATGACGATGCCTATCAAATTCTTGGTGGAAATCAATCCGACGCAGTGTGTCTGATGTGGTTGAGCAAAGACAGATTGCGTGGTGCGCGTTGGCCTAAAACCGCTAGTTCTCTGAATACCAGCGTTGTTCTGAAAGACAGGAATGAAGGGTTGTCGATCAACGAAGCCTGATACTTGCCAATCCATAAAAATAATCGCTCTGCAAATTTATATCCAATCAAGTCAACTATAGTAAAACGGAAGCTTATTCCAGCCTTGCTCACATAGGAGTTTTCCAATGATCCAATATATCGCCTGGTTTGATCAATTAACGATGCACGATGTTGCTCTGGTCGGTGGTAAAAATGCTTCGCTGGGGGAGATGATCAGTCATCTGGCGCAGGCCGGTGTTAATGTACCGGCGGGTTTTGCTACCACCACCGAGGCATACCGGGAATTTTTGAATGTCAATGGGCTAGCGGATCGCATCAATCAGTTGTTGAACGGCTTGAATGTCGACGACACGCAAGCGTTGTCCGCTGCCGGTAAAGCGATACGCGGCTGGGTGCTCGATGCCGCGCTGCCGGAAGCATTGTTGCAAGCGGTATCGCAAGCTTATGAAAAATTGGCCGCCAATAGCGGCGAAAATGTGTCGTTCGCGGTGCGTTCGTCGGCGACTGCCGAGGATCTGGCCGACGCATCGTTTGCCGGACAGCAGGAAACGTTGCTGAATGTGCATGGTCTGGATCAAATCATCGCGGCCATCAAGGTGGTATTTGCTTCGTTGTATAACGACCGGGCGATTGCATACCGCGTGCACCAGCGATTCCCGCACGACAAAGTGTATCTGTCTGCCGGAATTCAGAAAATGGTGCGCAGCGACCTCGGCGCCAGCGGTGTGATGTTTACACTGGATACCGAATCCGGTTTCCGTGAAGCGATTTTTATCACGGCGGCGTATGGATTGGGTGAAACCATCGTGCAGGGCATCGTCAATCCGGACGAGTTCTATGTCTATAAGCGCGGGTTGGCGGCCGGTAATCCCGCCATTTTGTCGCGGCGGCTGGGCACTAAAGCCATCGAGATGGTGTACGCGGATAAAAAAAGCGGTGGCGATGCATTGACGTTGACGCGCGATGTCGAAACCGCGCGGCGCATGCGTTTTTCGCTATCGGATGAGCAAGTCGAAGCGCTGGCGCGTCAGGCGGTGATCATCGAACAGCATTATGGCCGTCCGATGGATATCGAATGGGCCTTGGACGGGCAGGATGGGCAACTGTACATTGTGCAGGCGCGGCCGGAAACGGTGGAAAGCCGCTCCTCATTGGTGCTGGAACGCTTTAAGCTGACCGGCCAAGGGGCCGTGCTGGCCGAAGGGCGCGCGATTGGCAGCAAGATCGGCCAGGGAACGGCGCGCCTGATCACGAAGATTGATCAGATGCATCAAATTCAGCCCGGCGATGTCTTGGTGACCGACATGACCGACCCGGATTGGGAACCGATCATGAAACGCGCGTCGGCGATCGTCACCAATCGCGGCGGACGGACTTGCCACGCGGCGATTATCGCGCGCGAAATGGGCATTCCCGCCGTGGTCGGCTGCGGCGATGCCACGGTGCAAATCAAGGAAGGCGCAGCAGTTACGGTTTCCTGCGCGGAAGGTGATAGCGGTTATGTTTATGACGGCTTACTGGCCTTTGAACATACCACTGCGGATGCCGGAAAATTGCCGGACTTGCCGCTGAAAATCATGATGAACATCGGCAATCCGTTGCACGCTTTTTCGTTTTCGCGCATGCCGAATCGAGGCGTGGGGCTGGCCCGGCTGGAATTCATCATCAACAACATGATCGGCATCCATCCCAAGGCGTTGCTGGAATTCGATCAGCTGCCCGATGATTTGAAACGGGAAATCGCTAGCCGCATCGCCGGTTATCAGAACCCCATCAGTTTCTATGTGGACAAATTGACCGAAGGCATCGCTACGCTGGCGGCGGCGTTTTATCCGCATGCAGTCATCGTGCGCACCTCCGATTTCAAATCCAACGAGTACGCCAATTTGCTCGCGGGCGACCGCTACGAGCCGCACGAAGAGAATCCGATGATCGGCTTTCGTGGCGCATCGCGTTATCTCGCGCCCGCGTTCCGCGATTGTTTTGCGCTGGAATGCCGCGCGCTGCACAAGGTGCGTGACGACATGGGATTGACCAACGTCGAGATCATGATTCCGTTCTGCCGCACCTTGGAAGAAGCGGAGCAAGTGATTGCGTTGCTTGCTTCGCACGGGCTGGAGCGCGGCAAAAACGGTTTGCGCGTGATCATGATGTGCGAGATTCCATCCAATGCGCTGCTGGCGGAAGAATTCTTGCAGTATTTCGACGGTTTTTCGATTGGCTCCAACGATATGACGCAACTCGCGCTTGGCGTTGACCGTGACTCCAGTCTGGTCGCGCATGTGTTCGACGAACGCAACCCGGCGGTGAAGAAATTGCTGGCAATGGCCATTGACGCATGCCGCAAGCAAGGCAAATACATCGGCATTTGCGGGCAAGGGCCGTCGGATTACCCGGATTTCGCCGCTTGGTTATATGAGCAAGGCATCGGCAGCCTATCCTTGAATCCCGATTCGGTGATGCAGACCTGGCTGGATCTGGCTAAGCTGAGCAAGCGATGACGAAGCAAAAGCGCACCGTTTTCTACTTGTCCGACCGTACCGGCATCACTGCGGAAACGCTCGGACATAGTTTACTGACGCAATTTGACGGTATCGAGTGGGAGACGATCAACGTACCTTTTTTGGATGACATGGATAATGCCCAAGCCGTGTTAGCGCAGATTAATCATGCTGCCGAGCGCGACGGGCATCGGCCTTTGGTGTTCAGTACTTTGCTAAAACCGGAAATTCTGGAGATCATCAAACAAGCGAACTGCCGCATATTTGATTTCTTTGAAACCTTTATCCGCTCCATCGAAGAGGAATTGCATCAGCCGTTTGCGCGCATGGCCGGGCGTTCGCACGGCTTGCAGCATCATTTGTCGTATTTCAAACGTATCGCCGCGATCAATTACGTGATGGCGCACGACGATGGCGTCAATCCGAAGCATTTCACCGATGCCGACATCATTCTCACCGGCGTTTCGCGCTCTGGCAAAACGCCGACCTGCCTGTATTTGGGGCTGCAATACGGCATCGCCGCGGCGAACTATCCGCTGACGCCGGACGACATGGACGTGCAACAGCTTCCGGCGGTGCTCGAACCGGTCAAACACAAACTGTTCGGCCTTACGCTGACCCCGGCGCAACTGCACTTCATTCGCCAGGAACGCCGCCCGGACAGCCAATACGCCTCACTGGTGCAATGCCAGCGGGAAATTCAATGGCAGGAGTCGTTGTTTAGCCGCTACGATATTCCGTATCTCGATACCACACGCATTTCCATCGAGGAAATTAGTGCGATCATTTTGGATCGTTGCGGCTTGAAACGGCAATTGTATGGGTGAACATGTGTTAAAGTGGGCCTACGGATAGCACGACCCTATCAGCTTTTGACTACCCGATGGCCGGTTGATGAGTTTTACTCACTACACGCCACTTTCCATTCCACTTCCTCCAGACTATCCGGTTTCACCATTTCCCATTTCTGCGGCTGGTTGTATGAGCGCACCAGGTCGCCGTGTTCCATGTTCAAGCTGAAAAGTGAGTAGGCCAAGGTGCGGATTTGTTTTTCCTGGCAGTTGTATTCGCGCCGGATTTTTTCCGATAGAAATTCCGCACCGGCGGCTTTTTGCAACGTTTGGTAATCGAACAGAACCGCCATTTTGGCCCGGCCCGCTGCTTTGCGGAGCGAGGTTGGATCGGCATACAGAACTGAACCGCCTTTGCGGTCGCTTTCGCTGATGCGGGTCCATTCGGCCATTGTGCTGGTACTGACGAACATCAGGGTTAAACCAAAGAATACTTTTCTCATAAAACCTTATTGTTGTTTTTTGTTATCCGGGCGGAATTGCTCCGGGTGAAAATAATGGAACCTAATATTCCGTTATTTTTGTCCTCCATCATCGACGGCAATAGCCAAGTTCTTTTTCACGATGGCTTGCGCGCGTTCGATTTTTACCGTGTCTTTTTTCAGGATTGCTTCATTGTCGATCGATTTGACGCTGATGCTGTGCTCGCCGACCGGCACGTTACTCAGTACATAAAATCCTTGCTCGTCGGTAATCGAATGAATTTGCGGTAATTCAGTCAGGAATACTTCCGCTTTCTTCCCGGCTGCGTCTTGAATGGTGACGACACCGGCAATCGCGCCATATTGTAGTGCTTCGCCGCTTCCTGGGGTGATTTTGTTGGCGATCGACCGCACCATCAGCAGAATTGTTTCCGATGCGAATCCGGCAGTGAAAGCCAACACGACCGAATTGGTGATATTACCCGGTTCGATCAGATAATACGCCAGGATAGCCAGCAGTGGCGCTGAAATGTATTGCACCATCTGAAAGATCAGGTGCTCGCGGAATTCGTATTGCGTTAATTTGGGTTGTTGTTCCGTGGCGATGTGCTCCGCGCCTGCTTGCTTTTGCAATTCAGGTAACCGCCGGGTGAGACTGATACTGCCGCCCATCAAAGCCAAGATGATGAAATAGAGCGGAATGAGCAGGCCATCCTTCACTTGGCAAGTGACCGACTTGCCAAAGTTTGGGTCGCTGTCTTTAGTGCACTGTTCGATATGTCCGCCGATGTTGATGACCCATGCTTTGCCGGCAGTTCCGCCTCCCGGATTTTGCGTTTTACCTGCATTTTCGGCTTTGGGCAAGGGTTGGGAGCCTGATTCATTTTTAACTTCGGGTTTAGCTTCCGGCTCTGCGCAAAGCAAGGTTTTCGCTTTCGGATCCAAAGAGCAGCCGACAAATACAGCGATCGGCCGTTCACGCAGTGTTTTGAGGTATCGTCCTGCATCGGGTTTTGTCTTCTCTTGTCCGGTGGATTCCTGTTGCACGGTTCCGTCAGAATGACTGGATGTTTTTTCCACAAAACTGAACAGCGGATTGATGAAGGGATAAAAAGTCAGCAACAGCGATATCAACATGAAACTATACGCAAAGATCATCCACTTATTGCGTTGCCGGGATCTGATGTCTTCGATTCTTTTTCTTTCATCTTGCGTCGATCCTTCTGCCGGTAACGCTTCAATCGGATAAGTGAAGATATGCACAAAGATGATGCACATGGAAATGACGACGGGAAGAATGGGAATGCCGCTTTCGCCATCCAGTATTTTAAAGATATAGATAAATATGCCAAACGATAAGTTGATAACATGAGCGGCGATCCATAGCACGTTAACTTTTGCCCATTCTTTCATTTCCGCAAAGGAATCCCCGCGACCTGCACTCATGTTATTTCCCCTTTTTTCAATTTCCGGTATCAAGAAAAAGAACTGCTTTCTGACCATTGATGGTAGCTTAATGTTAATGATCTGTACCGTAAAGCGATTAACTCTCAAAAATCGTTATTTCCCGCGCATGAACAATTTATCCAGTTCGGCCAGACTGGTTTCAAACCATGTCGGCCTGCCGTGATTGCATTGACCGGAGCGCTCGGTAGTCTCCATATCGCGCAGCAAGGCGTTCATTTCCTCGAGGGTCAATCTGCGGTTGGCGCGGACAGCGCCGTGGCAAGCCATTGTGGCGAGGATTTCATTGCGATGCGCGGTGAGGATCTGACTGGCGCCGTATTCGCGGATTTCACGCAGAATGTCGCGCGCGAGCTGGGCGATGTCGGCGTCCTTGAGCGAGGCCGGAACCGCGCGTACGGTTAGCGTGACGGGTGACAGGATCGCGATATCAAACCCCAGTTGTTCCAGCGTGCTGTGATTTTCTTCAACCACAGCAACCTCCAGACTATCGGCGTGAAGAACGACTGGGATCAGCAGCGGTTGCATCGCGATTTCGTGCTGATCGAGCGCTTGTTTGAGTTGTTCGTACATAATCCGTTCGTGTGCCGCGTGCATGTCGACAACCACCAAGCCGCGCGCATTCTGCGCCAGGATATAGACACCATGCAGTTGTCCCAATGCGAAACCAAGCGGATGGTCGTCCAGCTTTTCGTGCACTGAAACGGCTTGATCGGGTTTTGCAGTTTGTGCAGCGAAAGTATTGGCCGGTGTTGCCGGGTATACGCGCGGCTCCACGCCAAACAAGGTGCCGTAAAAACTGCCGGGTTGCGACACTGGTGCGGATTGTGCCTGACCGGTCTTGGGGTAGGCAGGGAATGACCGGGTTGGTTGTTCCGGTTCAGCGGTATTCATGGTTCTGCTGGGAGTGGCGAGCGCTTTGTTGATCGCATGAAAAATGAATTGATGCAGCGCGCGCGCTTCACGGAAGCGGACTTCGGTTTTGGTGGGATGCACATTGACATCGACGCTTTTCGGGTCGATTTCCAGAAACAACGCAAAAGCCGGGTGTTTGTCCAGATGCAATACATCGCGATAGGCTTCGCGCAGCGCGTGCGAAATCAGTTTATCGCTGACAAAGCGGTTGTTGACGAAAAAATACTGCGCGTCGCGAGAAGATCGCGCATAAGCCGGTAATGCCACCAGGCCATGCAAGCGCATGTCAGCGGATTGTTCGTCTACCGGCGCCGCTGTTTGTCCGAATTCCTCGCCCAGAATCGCCGCGATCCGTTGCGTGGAACTCGTGGCGCGTAACAGGCGGCGCACTTTACCGTTATGTTGCAGCACGAATTCAATCCCGGCTTGCGATAGCGCCAGGCGTTTGAAGGTTTCGTCGCAGTGCGCGAACTCGGTGGCTTCTGATTTCAGGAATTTGCGCCGGGCGGGAATGTTGAAGTACATATCGTTGACATCCAGCATCGTTCCACTGGCCAGCGAGGCGGGTTCGGGTTGCGAAACCGCTTTGCCTTCAATGCCGATCTGCCACGCATGGCTTTGACCGGCTTGACGGCTGGTCAAGGTCAACCGGGAAACGGCCGCGATACTAGCGAGTGCTTCGCCGCGAAAACCCAGGCTGGTGATCCGGTGCAGGTCTTCCAATGTGCTGATCTTGCTGGTGCTGTGGCGCGTCAGCGCCAGCAATAATTCGTCTTTGGCGATGCCGCTGCCGTCATCCGTGACGCGAATTTGCTTCACCCCGCCTTGCTGTAATTGCACGGTGATTTTTTTGGCGCCGGCATCAATACTGTTTTCCAGCATTTCCTTGAGCGCCGACGCAGGGCGTTCGACCACTTCACCAGCGGCAATTTGGTTAATCAATAATTCGGGGAGCGGTTTAATCGTGGGCATAACAAGCTGCGGTTATAAAATTGTGATTATAATGCGGAAGCAATCAAGTTCATTGTATGCCGACCAGTCATTTCACTGTTAAACATTTGGGAGAGCGAAAATGTTACCCCTGGATAAACTGAAAACCCATGTTCCCGATGCCGTGCTGGCCCAAATTCCGGATTGCGCCGCCAAGTTTGGCATCGATTCACCCTTGCGTCTGGCGCATTTTCTCGCACAATGCGCACACGAAAGCGCAGAGTTCAAAGCCTTGGAAGAAAACCTGAATTATTCCGCCGATGGGTTGAGGAAAGTATTTTCAAAATACTTTCCTGGCGATCTGGCGGATAGTTATGCCCGCCAACCGGAGAAAATCGCCTCGCGCGTGTATGCCAACCGTATGGGAAACGGCGACGAAGCCAGCAAAGAAGGCTATAAATACCGTGGCCGAGGTTATATTCAATTGACCGGTAAGGACAATTACAGCGCGTTTGCCAAGACGATCGGCGACGATGTGACCGCCAATCCGGATTGGGTCAAAACCAAATATCCGCTGTTATCCGCGGCGTGGTTCTGGAGTACCAGAGCGCTCAATGATCTGGCCGATCAAGGTGCGAGCGATGACGTGGTGACCAGAATCACCAAGAAGGTGAATGGCGGAACGCTGGGGCTGGATGACAGGATTAACCATTTCAAACAATACTACGCGTTATTGGCTTGAAAACGGTTGCGTTAATCGGCGGATTGCTCGGTCTGATCGCCGAGCCCGTATGGGCCGGGGAATCGCATTGCCAAGCGGATGAGCAAATCATATTTTCGTGTTCATTCGGAAAGAAAATGGTTTCGGTATGCGCATCGAACGATTTTTCCGCCAGTAAAGGCTATCTGCAATACCGTTTCGGATTGAAAAGCGCGCCGGAGCTGGTGTTTCCCGATTTGACGAAAGCTGCTCCGGCCGCGTCGTATGTGCAAGCACGAACGTTGATGTTCGCAGGCGGTGGCGGCGGTTATCTGCGTTTTATCAACGGACAGCATCACTACATTGTGTATAGCGCAATTGGCAAGGGATGGGGTGCGAAAGACGGTGTTGCGGTGGAGAAGAGCGGGCAATTGGTCGCCAACCTGGAATGCCGGGATGTGCCGGTGTCAAAATTAAGCGAGGAATTTTTCAATCATGCAAGCCTGCCTGCTGACCGGGATGAATTCCAGATTCCGGGGATTGATTAATCCGGCAGAACGCAGTTCAGCTTTCGGTTGCCGTGTCCGGCGAAGTCCGCAAAAAATCGAAGGATTGATTATTAACAGCTTCGATAAGCTCGGGCAACGGCATGGCTTTGCCGATGAGGTAGCCTTGGATGACGTCACATCCTAATGTCCGTAGGCGCTGGTAAGTCGCAAGATCTTCCACGCCTTCGGCAACCACTGACAGATTCAGCCGGTGCGCGAGAGTGATCATGGAATCGACGATACGCTCATGCTTATGGCGGGTTGCCATATGCCGGACAAATATCATGTCGATTTTCACTTCATCCAAAGGCAAATCCAGCATGCGCGCCATCGATGAATATCCCGTTCCAAAATCATCCATGGCGAGTTTTAAGCCCATTTTCTTAAGCTGATACAAAGTATCCAGTGTGCCCGCATGATTGGCCATTACCGCTGTTTCGGTCAGTTCAACGGTGATATCGCCAGCCGGTACATTCCACAAAGCTAAACCTTGCGCGACCAGTTCCGTGAGTTCCGGGTCGCGCAGATCGTCGGCGGAAAAGTTAATCGAAATCCCGGCATGTAATCCGGCCTTGCGATACTCGGCGCATTCTCTTAAAGCGGTGTGGAAAACCCACAGGGTGAGTTTGGGCATGAGCGCGGTTCCTTCCGCGATCTGGATCAGTTTATCCGTTCGAATTGGCCCATGATTGGGATGATGCCAGCGCAGCAACGCCTCGGTTGCCTTGATCTTGCCGCTGGCGATCTCGATTTGCGGTTGATAGCCCAAATGCAATCCGCCGGTTTCGATGGCGTTTCCCAGGTCGGACCAGAGATCAATCTGGAAAAGCAATGGATCTTCCCGTTCGTTAAGAAAAAGCTTGATCGGGTTTTGTTCCAGTTTTGCCTGCCGTACTGCCGCGCTGGCGTTACTCATCAATTGATCGAGTGTGTGGTTGTTTTCATTCAGTAATGCCACGCCAATGCGCGGAGCAAGGATGATGTTTCTTCTACCAAATGCAAAAGGCTGCGCCAAAATCCGGATAATTTTATGCGCGGCCAGCATGGCATGCGCATCGGTGAGCAAATCGGCCAGCAAACAACACAATTGATAGCGTCCGGTTATTCCGACCAGATCTTCGGGACCCAAAGCGTTTCTGAGCTGACCGGCGATTTGTTGCAGAATGTCGTCGACGACGGTAAATCCAAGTGCGCCATCCAATTCCGCCAGCCGCTCAAAGTTGACGATCAGCACGGCACTGCGCAGACCGGCCGGGTGCGCAGTGTTCAATTTGCGGGAAGCCTGTTGCAAGAAATCCTGATAAACAAGTACAGTCATAAATTCACGGTGTCAGTATGTGCAGCGGCTTATAAGTAATATTTCTGGGGATCGATTCCGTAAGCGCCCTGGGGTAAATCATTGACGATGGCATACTGGATACCGTTCGGGTTTGCGCCAGCGGTTCTTAAGTCCAGGGTCAACGGGGTGCTGTAGGGTTTCTTCCCGGCATCGCAGATGATCATGATGCAAGGAAGAAAGCGTTGTGTGCGATTATGTGTGAGCACGATGGCGATCTCGCCCGTATTGAGCTCAACCAGGCTGCCTACCGGGAACATGCCGACGCACTGGGCAAATTGTTCCACCAAAGTATAATTGAGACCGTTATGCGCATTTTCCTTGAGTTCCTTCAGCGCCTGGAATGGTTTCATGCCCGGCATGCCGGACTCTCCCCAGATGATCTCTTCATAGCAATCGACGATAGCCGCCATGCGCGAATAAGCATGCAATTGATTGGCGTATAAACCGAAAGGGTAGCCATTGCCGTTTTCGCGTTCATGGTGCTGAAGAATAATTTTAATGACTTCTTCCGGCGCGTTACTGAGCTGAGAAGCTATCTCTTCTCCATAGGCGATGTGCCGTTTCATCAGCTTGCGTTCATCCGGCGTGAGCGACATGTTTCTTTTGGCTTGAATCGCTTTGGGTAAACGTAATTTGCCGATATCCATCAGCAATCCGCCCAAACCCAATATTGACAATTCCTTGCGCGGAAGGCCGAGATGCCGTCCGAAGGCCAGTAAGTGCACCGAAGTTTTGATGGCGTTGTCGTAAAGCGCTTTCCCGGTGGTCTTAAGCTGCGCCAGTAAAATCGCTGCATCGGGATTACGGATAACGCTTTCACACAATGTGTCGACAACCTCATGAGCCTTCTGCATATCGATCTTAATTTCGTGTTCAAGGTTGAAGTTGATATCGTTGAATAAAGCAGACGCGATGTTATAAGCTTTTTCGGCGGCAGGAATCTCCTGCTCCGCCGTGCAAATATCCGCATAGGTTTGAACGCGCCGCAGCACATCCAGCGATTCGGTTTCTTGCGCTGAGGCAGGCGGGTGGTGCCAGCTCGATGCACTGGATGAAATGCGAGAATCGGTGTGAGGCATGGGGCGGTGCAGTCCTGGAGATTGCTGCAGAGAAGAATCCGGCGGTGCAGCGGCATGTGGTGCGTGTTGTTGCGCAATGAATGGCTCGCTCCTATCCATATCCACGTAAACATGTATGCAATAGCGCTTAAGCTCGTCAATGTCATGCTGGGACTGGATCAGGATGCCTTGAATCAGATAGGGTGTTTCAAGCCAAGGGCGATCAAGATCACTGACAAACATTCCCAGTTGTAAGTCATTAACGGACACTTCGATTGTACTATTGCTTATCATTCTAAGAAGGCTGGCGGATAGGTAAATAATATTTATCTATCTGAGTTTAATGTTTAATTCCGAGTTAATAAAAATAGAAAGCGCGGAAGCTTTCTCATATTTTATTGTTACGACGTATTGGAGTGTTTCTTAAGTCCGGCAGGCTTACCGTACAGGATTAATAAAGAACTCGCGCATCAGAAATTCTTCCAGTCCCGCAGTATCTTTTTCGCGAGCGGATAACACGACGACACGGTGCAGGCGGTGCGATTCCCAGTTGAAATCTTCCTTGTAATGTTCGCGGATCAATTGAATCATGCGGCGAATAATGGCGAGCTCGACATTACCATCCGACCCGGCTTCGACGTGAACCGTTTGCAGGCGCGGATTGCTTTGCCCCGTGGTCCAGGCGCGAAATGAGAATTCGGCGGTGCGCGGGCCGATACGGATAATCTGGAATATGCCGCTGGTGCCGGGGTTTTGCAGATTGCGCCGGATATTGGCCATGCGTATTTCATCCGCAGACAGTTGCTTGGTAGTGGCGGCGGGAGCGGAATCCGGCGTATCGAAAAGTCCTTCCGCGCGGCGGCGCGCTTTGGATTGATTGATATATTCGGAAAGATCCGATGGCGCATCGGCGGGCGGTTGCGGCGGCGCTTTGGTTTTTGCGACTTCTTTCGCCGGAATGGGCGCTTTCGGTTTTACAGGTTTTTCGGCTGCCTTGGGCTTGGTTTGTGGCCTTGCCTGAGCAGGCAGCGGCGGCGATTTGGGCGCGGGCTTGGGTTCTTCAATTTTGGGTTTTTCCAGTTCCGGCGGGGGCGGGTTGGGTGCGGAAGCCGGCATCGAACTGGTGGCGTTCTCGTCTTCGCTCAGGTCGATAAAGCTAGCGGCGATGGGTGGCGGTGTGTCAATTTCCACCTCCGGCATGGACAGAAAAAATCCCAAGCCCCAGATAATCAGCACCCAGACGAGCGCAGCCAGTGGCAACGGCCACCATAGGCGAATTTCTCTCGATCGGGAGCTGGCCATGCTTTTTTACGTTATTTATGTTTCACTGCAATCAGAAAATGCTGGGCACCGGCGGCGCGGGCGCGCAGCATGGCTTGCACGACCATGCCCTGCGGCGCATCGTTATCCGCCGATACGATCAATTTTTGTTTGGAGTCCGCCAGTAACGGTTTGAGCGTGTTGGCCAGTGTTTCCAGTGTGACGGCTGTCTGATTGATATAGATTTTGCTGTCCTTGGTTAGTGTCAATGTAACCGGTTTTTCCGCGCTGAGCTTTTCCGCTTGCCCTTCGGGCAGATCCACCTGCAATGAATCGAGATTTTGCATCGATAACGAAGCCAGCATGAATGTCGCCAGCAAGAAAAACATCACGTCGATCATCGGGATGATCTCGATCCTGCCTTTCGGAACCGTGCGCGATTTACGGAGCTTCATCGCTAGTGCCCTGTTGATCCAGACGGATGTTATCGATCAGCCGCGTACCCAGGCGTTCCATTTCATCCATCGTCAGCGATTGCAAGCGGGAAAAATAATTGAAACCAAACAACGCCACCAGCGCAATCGCCAGACCGACCACGGTCGCAATCAGCGCTTCCGCAACGCCGCCGGTAACCGCCGTGGGATTCACCACGCCTTCGCTGCCGATCACCTGGAAGGCGCGCATCATACCCACCACGGTACCGACCAATCCCAGCAGCGGCGCGGCGGTGACGATGGTTTCCAGCGCCCAGAGGCGGCGCGCCAGCGCTTCCTCGATGATCTGCGCTTCATCGGCGGCGCGCGATTCCGTCCACCAAGCCGGTTGATGCCGGTTGGAAATCACCACTTCGAAGAAACGCTTGTAATAGTGACGGCTATCCAGCCCGGAAAGAATTTTTTCCAGATCGTTCCATTTGAAGCCGTACGTTTCCACCAGGTTTAGCAAATCGCTGGAAAGACGCGCATAGCGCCAATAGATAAATGCTTTCTCAAACATGATCGCCAGCGCGACAATCGCCAGCAAAGCCAGCGGTACGATAATGATCCCGCCAAGCTTCAACATGACCCAGGCTTGATTCAATTCTTCCATTATATTTAACTCCAGATTAATGCTATTCATAACGCGGTAGACTTCCAGTACCCGGCGGATTTAATGCACGCAAGAAATTCTTGCAGTCAGTCAAACGATGCAAAATGTCCGCACAAAATAAATTTTCATTGCTGCCATGACGAGGCTGACTGGATGCTAAGAATAGTTGAAAACACCCACAGTGGAAACTATTTAGTGGCAAAATGACCGGCATTTATTGCTTTCTGCAACAAAGAAGAAACCCCGGTTGGAGTGACCTGCGGCGTGGGGATTCTGGGGGAAAGAAAATTAAATTGCACCAACCAATTATAGCGATTAATCATGAAAAAATGTGTACTGGTACTTGTTTTACTGCTGACTATGCTACCCGCGCAAGCCCAATGGACTGGCGTGGATATTGCCGGGAAACCCGGTGAAACGCATTACTTCGATCCGGACACCGTGCGGAAGGACGGCCAATTCAGAAAAGTCTGGGTGCTATCCAGCTACGAAGAAAAACAAAAGGGCGGGCATCATGCGGTAAAAACCCTGTACGAATTCGATTGCACGCGGAACAAAGCACGCTCGATCACGATGCTGATGTACCCGGATAAAGAAGCTACTGGCAAAGTGATCGGCGCACATCACGAGGAATCGATCGATTGGTTCGGTTTCTCGGCGAGCTCGATTTTCCGGAAGATTGAAGAGACGGTTTGTGCGAACTGAACAAGCCAATGGTAATTCTGCTGAAACGTGCATACGAACCACCCGGGCCGGATGACGGATTCCGGATTTTGGTGGATCGGCTATGGCCACGCGGGGTTTCCAAGGATGCAGCGCGGATTGATTGGTGGTTCAAGGAGATAGCGCCCAGTACACCGCTGCGTAAGTGGTTTGGTCATGATCCGTTGAAATGGGATGAATTCAGGGAGCGTTACTGTCAGGAATTGGATCAAAATCCGGCAGCGGTCGGACAACTCGTCGATCATCTGCGCCGTGGTCCGGTTACACTGGTTTACGGTGCGAAGGATACGGAACATAGCCATGCGCTGGTGCTCAAGGCGTATCTCGAGACCTTACCGCATTAGACTAAGTGTTCTTCACATACAGTTTGGCCGGATCAACCGGCCGTTTGTAACACCGTCCAGTTCACCTCACACTCCCCTGCTTCCGCCGCCACATAAGCCGATTGTTCGCTAATGGTGACGGAGATGTCCATCGTTCGTTGTACCAACTTGGCCAAGGCCTGAATGTCCGGCGATTGAAACTGGAAAATGGTTGCGGTCAGTTCGTTGAATTTTGCTTGTTCCTGCATCCACCAGATGTTCGATTTGGAATTGAAGCTATACACTTTGACGGTTTGCGCGATCCGGGTGGCTTTTTTGATGCGCTCGGGAGCGGGTTCGCCGACGTCGATCCATAACGCAATCCGGCCGTCCGGGGTGTGCACCCAGAGGTCGGGTTCTTCGGCGCTGCTGAGTCCTTTGGTGAA
This sequence comes from Nitrosomonas sp., assembly GCF_040240425.1. Classification (GTDB taxonomy): domain Bacteria; phylum Pseudomonadota; class Gammaproteobacteria; order Burkholderiales; family Nitrosomonadaceae; genus Nitrosomonas. Next base: position 79,878 of record NZ_QPHG01000005.1, read on the forward strand.
CGTTAGCGATTCCTGCGCATTGAGGCAGAACGCGAGCATGCGCGCCATCATCCGTTCCAGCGTTTCGGACGGATGCTGGGCGATGGTCAGGTTGAGCGTATCGTAATACTGGCGGTTGAGGTCGGTCAGCGCGATTTTGAATTTATAAATGGTCGGTTTTAGCGCCATGAATCAATCCTATAGCGCAGGACCGGCATCATTTGTTCTCCATCGTGCTGATGAACGCATTGGCCTCGTTAATCGATTTCTCCATGGAGGAAACCAGCGCCGACACGTCGGATTTGATGTTGCCCAATTCGCCCTTGAGCGAAGCGATGGCGCGCGCATTCAGATTGTGTTTGAGGTACATGACTTGGTCGTGAAACACGGTGAGAATCGGTTCAATCTTGGCTTCCGCCTGTTTCATCGCGGCGATCAGCTGACGGTAATGCACCTGGGTGGCGTCGAGTTTTTTCTGGCTGTTTTGCCGCAGCGATGCATTGCTGTACTGTGTGATTTCCTGCTTCCACTCGGTGAATAGCGCTTCCGAGACACTTTCGATGTCGGCGATGCGGCTTTTGACTTCTTCCGCCTTGCCGGCGCTGGCTTCATACGCGTCGTTCAGTTTTTTGTAGGTGGCTTCCAGATCGCCGCCTTGGAAATTCGTCGCGGCGGTGAATTGTTCCAGGGCGGATTTGAATTGTTCCTTGGTTTCTTGTTGCGTGTCGCGCGCTTTCTCAACGCGATAGACCATCACGTCGCGTTTGGGAATGCCGACCTTTTCCAGGCCTTCGAGATACATCGTGGTGCAAGCCGTCAGCATCAACAATACCGATAGGCTAAGTAAACGAATGACATGATTCATGCGTGTCTCCAATGAAAGTGAATGTTAATCAACAATGGTAATGATGTTCATCAGCGTAATACGCCGCGCCGCAATAATTGCCGGGCTACTTTCAAGCCCCACAAGATAGGGTGGCGGCGCAGCATTGGTGTGACTTCCACGCGCACACCGGTATGCCGCTCGATTTTCCAAGCGGCGTAGTCGACGCTATTGCTGAAGGTCAGCGTAGCTTTGGCCAAGCGCAGAATCGACAGGACTCTACCCTGCCAGCGGCGCAGCCGCCAGCGCAACAACGCTTGCCGTTGACTGGCCGGACGGGTCAGGCAGCGATATTGCCCGTTTCCCTGTTTTTCCAGGATTTCTGTCAATAGCGGACTAGCGGCGTCTGTCAGGCGGGTAAACGCATCCCGGTTGGCTTGTGCCAGATGACGCGCGCGCGATTGGTTTTCGGCGCGCAATTCAGCGGCGTAGGTGAGGATCAGGCAACGGGTCCAGATTTCTTCGACATCCAAAGTGTCGGCTTCAAGCGCGGGTACGCCGGATTTTAAAAAGGTAATGACGGAATGCGCCAATGCGGCATAAATACGTTGCCGTACCGTGTCGTCGCGCGCATATAGCAGCCGTGACGGTTGCGCAAAACGCGCCCAGATATAGGAATGAAACCAGAACTGCGCGCCGCGCGCAAAATCGGCGGTGGAAATGACGGCGTATTTGGCGCGCAACGTTTTTTCCTGATGCGGTACTTCCAGATAAAACACATTTGGCGCCAGCCAGGCATTAAGGGTGGCCAAATAGCGCTCGGGGTACGCTTTGTGATAGCTGTCGACGACGACATACAGGTCGACGATGCCTTCTTCCAGGCTTACGGCGGAGTGCAAGCAGGAGCCATACAGAATCACGGCATCCAGCGATTCGCCAAAGCGCATGATGAGCGCATCCACCAAAGGGACGAAATCGGCGGAAACAGCCTTTTTGCTTTCCGCCGCGACTTCATCGATCAATTCGGCAGGCAGTTGCGCAATGGCTTCGAGTAAGGGGTTAGTCATGGCAATATCCTATAGCTATAGCACGAGAAATGTCACGGGATCGGTGGCGGTGATGGTGATTGGCGTTTGTGGATTGGCCGACCGGTACAATTCACCGTCGACAATATATTCGTCGTCCATGTGCACAGTTAAGGAACCAGTATTGTGGCTGTAGTAGCCGTCTTTTTCCTGTAGCACCGCGCCGCCACCCGACAATATCGGCCATACCGAGCGCCACAGACGCTTATGTTGCTGATCGACCAATGTCACATGCAACGGTGCCGGTTCTGTCCCCCAGTACGGGCGGATGTTCAATAACAGGCAATCCAACGCGCTGACCAATGCAAACAGATAAGTGCCCTGGTGAATTCGTCCGCTGGCTTCCGTCAGGGTCATGTTAACCGGCGCCCATTCGCTTTGCTGGCGGCCCAGAATCATGTTGGCGAGCATGCCGATCAGCGAGCGCAACATGATCATCGCGGTGAAAATGCCGCCGGTAATGCCGATTTGCTTCACCGGGCTGCGTGAGAATTTTACGCCGCGCGCGACCAGTCCGACGGCGAAGAACATACCGTAAATCGGATTCATGCCAGCCTGTTCGATACGTAACACCGAGCGTTGCACTAGTTTCGGAGCGGAGGGTTTGCGCAAATAGGCATGCAAGCGCCGGATGATTTGTTCGGGCTTGCCGCGCACGCCCAGGTCCAGCGGCGTCATGTTCGTGGTACCGCCCGGTATGATCGTGATGAGCGGCCAGTCAGCGGGGGCGCGTGCTGCGAATAAATGGCCGAAGATTGCATGCGTGGTGCCGTCACCGGCGGCGATCACCAGTAAGTCGATATCCGCTTGGAGCAATTGATCAACCGCACTTTTGAAAGTGATCTCATCATTGGCTTCGCACACCAGCATGCCGGGTATGTCGTCCAACGCTTGCCGGATCGCCGTTTTGCGCTTACGTATCTGACCGCCCATGGGGTTGAGCAAACAACCGGTTTTGGCTGTTCCGCTTCTCAGACGGTCAATCCGTGCTTGCAACGTCATCAGGTATTGTTATGAAATGTGGTGCTTACGAAAGCGGAAACGGTTTTCTAAGATCGATCGGGGCTCGCGTGAAAATTTTCACCGCCCATTGTTCGCGATCACGCGCCGGATCGATATCCTGCAACCAGGATCGCAACGATCCTTCCTTCTGCTTGGTTTTCCAGCCATCCGCCAAGCGCCAGAGCAGAATTCCCGTTGAGATCACGTGCCACAGCACCACCAGCAGCAATCCGGTGTCCGGGTGGCCATTGAGCCATCCGCACGTGAGCAGCAATAAATTCGGATTGCGCCGGGCTGTGATCAGCCGGTTAAAAGAATCCATTTTGCGCCAGATGAACATATCAAAGTGCGCCAGCCAGTACTGGAATGCGCCTTCGCACAAACGCCCGCCGATATACCCCAGGAACATCAAGAACATCAGGATACTTAATCCGGTCAGCGGTGTTGCCGTGCCTTCCAAGCCCAACCCCCAGGCCAGGTACCACAGCGGCGGATGGATGATATCCAAGCCGTGATCCATGACATCGCCGAAGCGGCTTGACGTGACCGTGACGCGCGCCAGTTTTCCGTCCACTGTGTCGAGAAAAGTCATGAACCAGCCCATCAATAATCCGATGCCGAAGAATCCGGCCCAGAAGGCAAGTCCCGCCAGCACGGCGAATACAACGCTGAGATACGTGACGTGATTGGGTTGCCAACCTTGGCGCACGCAATAATGCGTGACCCAGAATGCCGGAACCGGCCAGACCCATTTGGTGACCAGATCGGTGACGCCTTTGTACGATCCGGAAAACAGTTCTTGTTCCAGTAACGGGCGGTTGGCTTCGCTGACCGGCAAAATGTACGGCGGATCTTTCTTTTTCAGATTCTGCTGGTAATCGATTTGCAGATCTTTTAATCCAACGCGCGGGATCGTCAGCAGCGCGAATTTATAGTTCTGGTCCTTGTTGTTATTGAGATTGCGCAACAGTTGCGGTGCATAATTGCCGTCGGTGCGGATCGCTGCGGGGCAGCCTTCATCGCTATACAAAGCGATTTTCTTGTCCATGCCGAGCAATGCGCCGAGCACCCGGGCATCGAATAGAAAATTGGAATTCAGGAATAGGGTGGTAGCGGTAACGGGAATTTTTTCAACGTCATCGGTCAGTATGATGTCCTTATGCGTTTGCAACATGCGCCGCAAACGCTCGCGTCCGGTCAATCCCCAGATGGTTATTTCATTTTCACCGAAAAAATAGATATAAGTTGCAGTCGACATGTGTGATGGAGAATTAGGATTATTCAAGTGCAACACGTTACGCCAAACTATGCGATTTTAGATGTTTTGCGGGAACAATAACAGCAGTTAATACACTACTGTTAAGAAGTCCGGCGTAACCAGAGAGCGGCCAGGGCGATCAGCATCAATCCGGGCGCCAGTGCGACCAGCGCCGGGTTTAAGCGCAGGATCAGACCGGCATTGGCAATAATTTGATCGAGCAAGTAAACCGCAAGACCGATCAGCGCGGCGAGAATGAGCTTATTGCTCAGCCCGGAGCGGATCGACCCGAATACCAGCGGAACCGATAGCAACAGCATGGCGACCGTCATTATTGCGCCGCCCGCTTTGCGCCACAGCGCCAGGGCGTAGGAGTCGGCTTCCTGGCCGGTGCTGCGGAGAAATTCCACATGCCGTACCAATTCCAGCGGTGACAAGCTTTCCGGCGGCTTGGTCAATGTTGCAATATCCTCCGGATTGACGAAGGAAGGCCAGCGGATCGAGCTGGCATGACTTACCGAGATCCGTCCGTCGTCATGGAATGTTCTGATTACCGCATTGCTGAGTTCCCATACCTGATCTTCCACAATGTCGGCATATTCAGCAGTGGTATGCGTGAGCAGGAGATCTGCCGCGCTCAGATGCAGGATTTCGATATCGGCCGCGCGCTTGTTGTGCACGATCATGCCGATGCGCAGAATGTTATGCTCATTGCGCGTCCAGATTCCCAGGTTCTTGCCTAATTCCGCGCTTTGTTCCAGCGCGATGGCGCGATTGGTGATTGCTTTTTGTTGCAGTTGCGGCGCGACAAATTGTTCCAAGATGGCGACAATCAGCAGTAGCGCAATACCAACGCTCAACGGCGCGAAGCTGATTTGCAACGGAGAAACGCCGGCGATCCGCATCGCGATCAATTCCGAATTGACCGCCAGTTTTCCCAACGCAACCACCGTGCCGAGAGAAGCAATAAAAGGTGCGATCTGAATAAATCGGCGCGGTAATATCATGGCTGTGTAGAGGAATGCGTCCTTGGCGCGGTAAGTTCCTCTACCCACGTCATCCAGTTGATCCAATAAGTCAAAGAAACTGAATAATGGCAGCAGGATGGCGGTGGACATCACGAAGCCGATCAGCACCTGGTATGCAATGTAGCGATAAATAATCATTGCGTGCGTGCGAAGAGACGTTTTTTGTTTGATAACAATGCGTATATACCGAGTCCTGTCAGCATCAGCAGATCCAGCCACCAGACGCCCGGTATGCTGCCGACCACGCCTTGTTCAACCCAGCTTCTGGCCAATCCGCTCAGATTGTAATAAGCGGCGAAAACCAGTGCGGCGGCGAGGTAGGTTCGCTCGGTTTTATCCTGGCGCGGCGAGATACGGATAAATGTCACCGCGATCAAAGCCATCAGAATCGCCGAGAGTGGACGGGAAAGGCGCCATTGCAGTTCCGCGATGTCACGCGGCTGATCCGATTCCCATAAGGTCCGGGTAGTGGCTGCTTTGCGCCGATAATTCAGCACATAGTCGTTGTCGATGAAATAAGTCATCTTCTCGAACTGTATGACATCGTCGATACTGGCTGTTTTACTCAACTCGTACACCACACCGTCGGATAACAGAATGTGCGGTCTTTCTTCCTTGGTTGCCGGTTGAATCTGACGGGCCTGCTTGGCAATGACAATTTCGCTGCCTTCTTTTTTCTTGATGTAGTGAAAAATATTCTGCATTTCCTTGTCGGCGTCGTTTTTGCTGCGCACATACACAACCCGGCCGGTTTTTTCACTGCCATAGAAACGCCCGGCTTGGAAACGATTGGTGTTGAGTTCCGCCTCCGCCTGTGCATCGAGTATATAGCTCTCAGCATAGGCCCAAGGGCGCACATACGATGACAGCATGCCGCTGATGAGGCCAACCGGTATCGCTACCGTTAATACAGTGAGCACAATGCGCGTGCCGCTGATTCCCATCGTGCGGATGATGTTGAGTTCCTGATCTCTGCTGAGCCTGCCGAGACCGATGATGACCGAAATATAGAGTGCGATGGGGATTAATACTTCCAGTGCGATCAGCGTTTTTAAGAAGACCAGCTTGAGCAGTGCGGAGACACCCAAGGTTTCCGTTACGGCGCCTGCCAATAGCCGGGCGCTGATGAAACTGGCGAACAGACCGACCAAAATGAGGATAACTACCGTGAAAGGCAGTGATATTTCGCGCGCGATATACCGTTCAATTAATTTCATACATCGGTTTGATCAGTTATTTACTGATAAAAAGGCGAACATCATCGGGTATACCGTGAAGATTGCTCAAGATGGATCAGTGCTGCATTCGGAACTGGTTTTCCTGCTGAGGATCGTTTCCGCCAGCATTAAATCTTCAACCTTGTCGACATCGATACCGGCGCGGGGATCGTCAAGCATAACCAGCTGAATGTTGACTCCGGATTTTTCCGATACCGCGGCTAAAGCCTGTTGCGATGTGAGCAGTCCAAAGACATACAACAATACCGCTTTGAATCCCAATACCTGTCCGATCAACCGCCACGGGCGTTTACGCAAATCTTCGGCTTGCTGCCAGAACCCCACCAGTGCGCGCCCTTGCGGGTTGAATGCATACAGATTGCAACCGCGGAATCCGCCGTCGCGCAAACGGATAATGGTGCGCTTGCAACCGGGGAATGCATCGGCGATGGACTGCCCGCTGACAGCGCCTACCGCGGCATCACACTGCATGGTCAGGGTATTCTGTAAAAAACTGCGCACAATGCCGGGTGTGAGTAAGGCATGATCGGCCGTGGTCAATAATACTGGTGTATCGAGCGGTATGTGGTTGAGGCCGCGATCTGCGCTACGGCTGGGAGAATCCAAATTCGGTAGCCAGATTACTTGTCCGGAAGCGATGCGCTGCTTTAATTCCGGGCAGCGATCGTGCAGCGATTCGGGAGGCCCGCACAAGATGACCGTGGAGATCAGATCGCAAGCCTTCAATGTATCCAAAACGCGAATAATCATCGGTACGCCGTCCACTGGTGCGAAAGCCTTGCAGGCCGCGCCGGTATGCTGCGTAATGGGGTCTTTGCTGGTGCGGTCAGCAGCCAGAACCACCGCGGCGAATTGCTGCGTTGCCGGACGGGATTCAGCGCTCATAGTGTTTTTCCATAAATACGGTAGCGTTTGTATTGTTCGCTGCCAATGCGGTCGAGGATGCCGCGCATCGCCATGTTATCTTCCAATATCCAGGACATCTCAACTTCCTTAACACCCCGCTTCATGCCGACTTGACGGGGCGCATCGATGACCAGGCAAGCCAGCGCCAAACCGATCGGTGTATTGTGATATTTTTTTCGCACCCCCATCAGTGGAATGCGTCCAGTGTGGATCTGGTGGTTGCGGACTTTATTGATTAGTTTCAGCCAGCCGAATGGAAACAGGCTGCCGTTGAGTTCGATCAACACTTCGTTGAGGTTGGGCAGTGCGACCATGAATGCCGCCGGTTCTCCGTTGACTTCGGCGATTTGAATATAGTCATCCGGCAATAACAGACGCAAGCTGCTGCCGAGTTCGGCGAATTCTTCCTGCGTGAACGGGATAAACCCCCAGTTTTTCGACCAGGCATCGTTAAAGATGTCGCGCAGCGTCTCCATCTCCTGATCGAATCGATCGCGTTGCAATGTGCGCAATTTAATTTGCGGCGAGAACCGGTTAATCACGGTTTGCATGACGCGCGGTATTTCAAAATCGACTTTGACTTTGTAAGCCAATAAATCCTTTTGCGGAAGATATCCTTGTGCTGCGAGTAAGCGGCTATACCAGCGCGGCGAATGCGGCATCATGACCACCGGCGGCGTATCGAATCCATCAACCAGGATGCCGCATTCCTGGTTGATCGACAGGTTAAACGGGCCGCTGACCCGGCGGATTTCCCGTGAAGCGAGCCAGGCTTCCGCGTGCAGCAGCAGTGCAGCGAATACTTCCGCATCGTCGATGCATTCCAGCAGGCCGAAGTGACCGCTGTCGGCGCCGTAACGTTCCTGATGCAAAGCATCGATTTGCGCGCTGATGCGCCCAACCGGCTGGCCGTTTTGAAAGGCGACCCAGGCTTGCCATTCGCCATGCTTGAAATAGGGATTGAAGCGGGAAAAATGAAAACGCCGTTCCAGCCGGAGCGGCGGCACCCACATCGGATCGTTCGCGTAAACATGCCAAGGCACTTCGATAAACTTGCCCATGTCACGATAAGACATGACCGGACGCACCGTTACTCTGGGATTGGCCGGCTTATCGTGTGGAGTCATGGCAGGTGAACGATGTCGTTTTAATGATAGTGCCGTGAAAAAGAATTATAAATTTATGCCGATTTGCTGCTCTAACCGGCAACGCCGGAAATTCCTACTTTTCAGTATGTTTCAGTAAATTTGATATCAGTTGGTGAAAAGTGGCCTTGGGATCTGGCTCGTTGGCAGTATTTTGCTCAGCTGCGGCAATCTTTTCATCGGTAAGCGTGCGGCAGAAGTCGCGGAAATTGTTCCAATCCGTGTTGTATTTCAGTAAATGATCCTGCCGGATGAAAACGCGCAGCACTTCAAAATTTTGATACATTTCCGGCAACCGGGATGTCAGATAATGATTGATGTTAGGTGGCCAGCGTTTGTGCTGCGGGTACATATCGGCCAATTCAATTTCGATGGTATAGCGGAAATTTTCGATGGCCATAGCGCGGCGCTTGCGGTTAACGATATCCACCATGATGGCGACTACCCCTAGTAGGCCAAATAAGACAAAGGGCCATAGCGGCACGGTTTCAAAATATAAGGCGATTTGATCAAGGCTTTCGTTCACGATATTCTCAATTAATGTGCGTTAGAAAAAATAGAATAGGTTCTTATACTGCGAACCGCTACCAAGAATATTGCTGAAATAAGCGGGTGTGGCGATCAAAATGGGCAAGCAGTCATTTTTATTTCATCACATATGCTTACCGGTTTCGATAATGCCATCCAAGGCCCGTATCTTGCCATAGTAATATGCATGTATCAATATGATCGCCGCGCGCGACTGACCTGACATTGCAAACAAGTCATCGGGAAACAGCGATCAGTTTTCCTGAGATAACTGCAATCACGGGTAACCGGTGATTTGAGCGGCTTCTTGAGTCCTGGTTCCCGACTTCAAGAAGGTATGATGATCGTCATTTCTAAATTTGCATTGACCTGATACTGCTAATTGCGTTATTTTTGTCTGTTTTTTTGTAATAAAACTACTTATTATTCTTCATATGAGTTTCTTGCTGGCTTGGACGTCTTATGACCAAATCATCTAAACAGGCTACGCCACAGCAACCGGAGAGCTTTGAAGCGGCGTCGGCTGAATTGGAGAAAATCGTGACGGCCATGGAAGCGGGGCAAATGTCACTGGAAGCTTCTCTGGCAGCCTATCAGCGGGGAGCGGAGTTGTTGCAATATTGTCAAAATAAACTGCAAGGCGCGCAACAGCAGGTGCGCGTGCTGGAAGCCGGTATGTTAAAAAACTTCACTAGATCCGATAGCGATGAGCGTTGATTTTCAGAATTGGGCAAGCGGTTGTCAGGCACGGATTGAAACGTTTCTGGATGCGAGACTGCCCGCAAGCGATTGTGTTCCGGTGCGATTGCATAAAGCCATGCGTTACTCCGTGCTGGGTGGCGGCAAACGAGTCCGCCCGCTGTTGTCATTTGCGGCAGGTGAACTTGCAGCAGCGGATGTAGAGCGCGTAACGGTCGCGGCAGCGGCGGTGGAATTGATTCATGCCTATTCGTTGGTGCATGACGACCTGCCGTGTATGGACGATGATGTGTTGCGGCGCGGTAAACCGACCTGTCATATTGAATTTGACGAAGCAACCGCGCTGTTGACGGGCGATAGTTTGCAAACGTTGGCTTTTGAACTGTTGGCGGAAAAGCGTTTGGCGGATACACCACAAGCGCAACTGGAAATGATTACGCAATTAGCACTGGCTTCGGGTTCGCGCGGCATGGCGGGCGGACAGGCGTTTGATTTGGATAGTGTCGGCAAAATGCTAAGCCTGCCGGAGCTGGAATTCATGCATATCCATAAAACCGGCGCGTTAATTCGCGCGGCGGTGATGCTGGGCGCGCGTTGCAGCAGCCGTTTGGGTGATGAACAACTAAGCAAGCTGGATCATTTTGCCAAGTGTGTCGGCTTGGCGTTCCAGGTAGTCGACGACTTGCTGGATGCCGAGGCGACGACCGCCACATTGGGCAAAACCGCCGGTAAGGACGCGGAAAACAATAAACCGACTTATGTCAGCATTCTGGGTATCAGTCAGGCGCGTGAGCTGGCGGAAAAATTGCAGCACGACGCCGATCAAGCGCTGGATGGTTTTGGTGAAGCGTCGGCAAGATTGCGTCAGGTAACCGATTTTATAATTAAACGTAAATTCTAAGTTTTTCTTCTTTCTTTTTTATTTTCAGGTCTTGAATGTATCCACTGTTAGATACCATTAACTCGCCATCCCAGTTACGCGAACTGGAGCAGAAGAAATTGCCGCAGTTTGCCAAGGAGCTCCGTGACTTTCTTGTCGAATCGGTAGCAAAAACCGGCGGGCATTTGTCCTCCAATCTGGGTACGGTTGAATTAACCGTTGCGTTGCACTATGTCTTTAATACGCCGCACGATCAGCTGGTTTGGGATGTGGGGCATCAGACTTACGCACACAAGATTCTGACGGGGCGGCGCGATGGGATGAGCAAGCTGCGCATGCACGGCGGGATTGCTGGGTTTCCGCGTCGTGACGAGAGTGAATTCGATGCCTTCGGTACCGCGCATTCCAGCACTTCGATCAGCGCCGCGCTGGGCATGGCGGTTGCCGCGCGTTTGAATCATACCGGACGGCGCGCGATCGCGATCATCGGCGATGGCGCCATGAGCGCCGGGATGGCATTTGAAGCATTGAACAATGCCGGTGTGATGGACGCGAATTTGCTGGTTATCCTGAATGACAACGATATGTCGATATCGCGGCCGGTCGGTGCATTGAACAATTATCTGGCCAAGCTGATGTCCGGACGTTTCTATGCCACGGCACGGCGCGCCGGAGAAAAGGTATTAGGGGTAGTACCGCCGGTGCTGGAGCTGGCCAAACGCGCCGAAGAGCATGTCAAAGGCATGGTGACGCCGGGTACTTTATTCGAAGAATTCGGATTTAATTATATCGGCCCGATCGACGGTCACGATCTGGATGTCTTGATTACCACGCTGAACAACATCAAACAACTGGACGGCCCGCAATTTCTGCACGTGGTGACTCGCAAAGGCGCCGGTTACAAAGTAGCCGAAGAAGATCCGATTCTGTACCACGGCGTTGGAAAATTCGATCCGAAAAAAGGCATTGTTGCTAAGTCGGCTGGAAAACCGGCCTATACGCAGATATTCGGTGATTGGTTGTGCGATATGGCAGCGCAGGATTCCCGCTTGATCGGTGTTACTCCGGCGATGCGCGAAGGCTCGGGATTGGTGCGTTTTTCAGAGGAATATCCCGAACGTTATTTTGATGTTGGTATCGCCGAGCAACACGCCGTCACCTTTGCTGCGGGTGCGGCATGCGACGGCTTAAAACCGGTAGTGGCGATTTATTCGACTTTTTTGCAGCGCGCTTATGATCAGCTGATTCATGATGTCGCCATCCAGAATCTGCCGGTGGTATTTGCCATTGACCGGGCTGGTCTGGTGGGCGCGGATGGGCCAACGCATGCGGGCAGCTTTGATTTGTCTTATCTGCGTTGTATTCCGAATATGACCGTCATGGCGCCGGCGGATGAAAATGAGTGTCGGCAGATGCTGTATACTGCTTTTAAACTGGATACGCCATCGGCGGTGCGTTACCCGCGGGGAACCGGGCCGGGTGTGAAGATTCAAAAGGACATGCAGGCGTTGCCCATAGGCCGGGGGGAAATCCGCCGCCAAGGGGAAAAGATTGCGTTACTGGCGTTTGGCAGCATGCTGACACCGTGTTTGAATGCAGCGGAAGAGTTGAATGCGACAGTCGTTAATATGCGTTTTATCAAGCCCTTGGATGATGATTTGGTGGCATCTTTGGCAGCCAGTCACGATGTGCTGGTGACTGTGGAAGAGAATACGGTTTTGGGCGGCGCTGGAAGTGCTGTAACAGAATCGCTCAACAGTCAGCGGATCAATGTCAAGGTGCTGCAACTGGGTTTGCCGGATGTTTTTATCGACCAAGGCGATCATGCGCAAATGCTGGCGGATTGCGGGTTGGATAAAGACGGTATTATTAAATCAGTGCGAGCAATTTTGCCTGCGTAACGTTTCTGGGATCGGCTGAATATTTGATTCGATGTTGCCAGGAATAAATTCCTCATCGCACAGGAGAGAGACATGAATAAACAGATAGATTTGCCGATTGCCGATGTGCAAAGCTCGCCCGATACCCGGCGCATTGCGATCGACCGGGTAGGGATTAAAGCCATACGTCATCCCGTGGTTGTGGCGGATAAAAGTGATGGCGTGCAACATACCATCGCGGTTTTTAACATGTACGTGAATTTGCCGCATAACTTCAAAGGCACGCACATGTCCCGCTTTGTCGAGATCCTCAACAGCCATGAACGGGAGATTTCCGTTGAATCGTTCCAGACCATCTTGCGGGAAATGATTCAGAAACTGGAAACGGACTCGGGTCATATCGAAATGTCCTTTCCGTATTTCATCAATAAATCCGCTCCGGTTTCTCAGGTCAAAAGTTTGTTGGATTACGAAGTGACCTTTATTGGTGAGATTAAAGATGGTGAATACCTGTTCACTATGAAAGTCATCATTCCGGTCACCAGCCTTTGTCCGTGCTCGAAGAAAATATCCGATTACGGCGCGCATAATCAGCGCTCACATGTGACGATTTCCGTGCGCACCAACAGTTTTGTGTGGATTGAGGATGTTATCCGGATTGCCGAGACGAATGCGTCGTGCGAACTCTATGGCTTGCTGAAACGGCCGGACGAAAAATACGTGACCGAGAAAGCGTACGACAATCCCAAATTTGTCGAAGACATCGTCAGGGATATCGCCGAAGTGTTGAATCGCGATGAACGAATCGATGCCTATGTGGTTGAGTCGGAGAATTTTGAATCGATTCATAATCATTCAGCGTATGCGCTAATTAAAAATGATAAAGCCCGGTCTTCTTCGGGGATATCGCTGGAATAAATCGCCGCTTTGAAGCTCTTTGCGGCTAGCACAGAGCTGGAATGCACCTGTAACAAACGGAAGCGCCGCAGTTATCCATGATTTCAGCAGCATAAGAAGTGTTGCCGTAGCGTTTGACCGGTCAAGGAGGTTTCATGTCGCATACGACTACCCAGGAACGCGCCGCAGGTGCCATTATGGGTGCTTTTATCGGTGATGCTTTGGCGCTCGGCCCTCATTGGTACTATGATCTCACCGAACTGCGGCGTGATTACGGGGAATGGATCACCACCTATACCGATCCCAAACCGGGGCGCTACCATAGCGGATGCAAGGCCGGTCAGCTCTCCCAATCAGGCATCATTCTCACGCACATGTTGCGTTCTCTCGTTGAAAACGGCCGATACGACGAAGCCGATTTTTGCCGTCGGCTGGACGAACTACTTTTTCCATTGCTTGATGGCACTCCGATGGCTGGGCCGGGCGGCTATACCAGTCAATCGATTCGTCATGCTTGGCGCTGCCGGGTAGAACAAAAGTTGCCATGGGGGAAAACGGGCGGGCATGCGGATACCACCGAAGCGATTGAGCGCACACTGGCGCTTGCTGTCCGCTATGCTTTCCAGCCAACCGAACTGGCTGCCACAGTCGCAAACAATACTCACCTGACCCAGATCGACGATACGGTAATTTCAATGACTGTTGCCTACGCGGCCGTGCTGAGCATGCTGATGCAAGGGCATGCGTTGGATACGGCGTTGTCGGGAAAATTGATGCAACTGGTGAAAACCGGGAAACTGCCCTTTCATGCTGTCACCTTCGACGGTTTGCAACCGCCGCGTCCGGGCGAACCCGATCCGCCACGTGCCGGGCGTTTTGCATCACCGGATGCATTGCTGACACCGTCCTATATGGCTCAAGCGGCAGTGGACGCAGATATCCGCATCGAACCGGCGTGGAAGGTGTCGATCGTCTATGGCATGCCGTGCGCGATTTATCATCAACTGCCCGCAGCGTATTATCTTGCCGCTCGTTTCCGGGATGATTTTGAGTCCGCCGTGCTACATGCCGTCAATGGCGGAGGCCAGAATCAAGCGCGTGCGATTCTCACCGGTGCGCTCGTTGGTGCTCAGGTGGGACTGGCTGGTATCCCTCAGCGCTTTCTCGACGGGCTCGAAGATTCGGAATCACTGATAAACCTAGCGAAAAGCCTAGCTGCGCAGACGGATAGCGCAATGACCGGAAATTAAGGCTTTCGCCCGGTTACGATACTGTAATAACCAGAAGCTTTATGGATTTGGATGTCCTCAAAGCCGATTTCTTTCAGCATGGTTGAGAGTTCCAAACCAGAGTATTGCTTTCCTTCTGTCCAGCCCATCATCATCATGCCGAACGCCGCCGGTGCGAATGGGCCGGTTTTATCGTCGTTGCACAGCATTTCATGAATCACGATACGTCCGCCGGATTCCAAGTACCTGAAACTTTTTGCGGTCAGAAAATGACATTTTTCCGGCGGCCAATCGTGATACATGTTGGAAAAGAAATGCAGATCGGCGGATGGCCAATGATCGCTCCAGATATTAACGCCGCAGGTTTTAATGCGCTCTTGCAAGTTGTATTCAACGATGTATCCCTCGGCTACTTCGCATACCTGTGGAAAATCCAGAACAATCGCTTGCAGATTAGGTAATCGCAAAGCCGCGCCGATCGAATGCGCGCCGGAGCTGCCGCCGATATCCAGCATCATCCGGTGCCGGGAGAAATCCAAAACCCCCGGCCAAACCAGCGCGGAAGCCATGCTCATGCTATGCATGCCGCTGGTGAAGCGATGCAACAGCTCGACTTGTTCTTCGTGCGATTGATAAATATCGCCGCCACCGTAAGTTTGCGGTGAGTCGGTCAGAATGGATTTTTCCAGGCTCGTGAAGGAACATACCTGATAATTGTCGATCATCAGATCCCAGAGAAAACCGAAGTAATTGGGGCTTTTCTGCAACAAATATTCTTCCGCCACCGCAGTGAGCGCATAACGCTCCTGCTGTAGCGACAAAAAGCCCAGCGCGGTAGCGACCGTCAGGATCGCTTCTGCGGGACGTGGCTTGATGTTGAGCGCATCGCAAATCTCCGTCAAAGTGCGCGGATTATCCTCCAGCAAAGCGAAAACTTTGAGCCGGTGCGCCAGCAATAACGCCGGATAACCATAAACCGCGAACACCACATCCCATACCGGACGATCATCGACGCGCGGCATTTGAATATTGGAAGAGGTATGTTGTGTCATCAGTTCTCCTTGGACATTAAGCGATTGCAGTGAAGATCATCAGCCAAAGCGGTTGCGGACGAGCGGGAATTTTCATGATTGCTTCGCCTCAACCAAGCGCTTGATGTTTTGTACTGTTCTGCCCGCACCGTCTTTGATGGCAACCCGCACCAATCCTTCAAAAGGACGCATAATCGCCAGAATTTCCAGCAACTCAAAAGAAAATGTCAATTTGGTGGATTGCGCCGGACTGATTTCCTGTAATTCATAAGTGCAGCGGAAAGGGTCGGATACGCCGACCAGCGTGATGCGCTGACCCGGCTCAAAAGCAGAAATTTTAAACTTCGATTCCGAGCGCCGCCCCTGATCAACCCGCACCTGTCGCCCTTCCGTTCCGAGCCGGACGGGACCGGGCGTGATTTGCTCCAGCTCTTTCACTTCCGGAGACCACTTAGGATAGTTATCGAATAGGCCCGCGCCAATATACTGGAAAAGCTCCGCAGCCGAGCAGGACACGATGGTGTGCGCCCGTCCGATGACCGGGTCGGTCGAGCCCAGATTGAGCATGGAACCTAAATTGAACATAGCGTTTCGCCCTTGCTGCCGCGTTCAGCGGGTTAATCGATTACCAATCGAGACGTTAAACCAATCAAAGGGGGATTACAAGCAGTTTGGATGTTTGCTGGCGTCAATCAAAGCGTGCGGCTCAAATTTTTTCCGCCATCAACACGTTCAATCGTGCCAGCGCGTCCATAACAATCCGTCCTTGCTCCTGAATACTCTCGATAATTTGCGCTGGTGTACGTTCATCCACCTTGGTTACTGTGTTCGGATTAACCGCTTTCAGATCGAACACTGCTGCATCAATGGTGGCGGCTTGGGTTTCCAGATCTCGTGCCGCTCTGTCTTTCTCGCGAATCTGCACCTCAAGCGCTGCAATCGCGTCACTGGCAGCTTTGTCCTTTTTTAGGCGTTTCAGCCGCTCCTTGAGGTCCACCACCTCGGCCTTGAAATTGGCTGCTTCGTCCAGCAAGGGTTGCATGTTCTCACGCGCCTGGGCGCGGCGGGCGGCGAAATCGACCGTCCACGAATAACGGCTTTCGCCTTCCGGCTTGCCGCGCAGTTGCAGCATGCGTGCATAGCTGGGAAAGGGCTTGCCAGTGTTGATCTCATCCGCTTGCCAGTCGGCGGTGAGAATGGCGGGTAATTGCGCATCGGACAGCACTGCGCCATCAGGCGCAAAGCCAAAATGCGCCAACGTCAGCGGGGTTTTCTTGCCCTTGGTGAAAAACAGCAAATTGGTTTTAACGTCCGCGCCTGCGGTCGAGAATACGCCACCTGGCAAACTCACAATGGCCCACAGGTCGCATTCGTCTACCAGCTTACGTTTTGTCTCTACGAAGGCACTTTCGTTGGTGCGGAACAGCAAGCCCTCGTCCAGCACGATCGCGCAGGTGCCCTGTGCGGTGCCAGCTCGCCGAGGATGTCCTGTACAAACAGCACCTGAGTAGCGCTGGTTTCGTAGGCGAAGTTTTTCTGCGCGTCCTTGCCTTCCTTGCCGCCAAAGGGCGGGTTGGTGAGGATTACGTCAAAGGTCTTAGGCGCTTGATCAAACAACGCCGCGTAGGTGGCGCGGCGCGTCAAAGAATTGCCGTGCCACAAATTGGGCTGGTCGATACCGTGCAGCACTAGGTTCGCCAGTGCAATCGGGAATACCAGATTTTCTTTTTCGCGGCCGAAAAAGGTGTCGTGCTTGAGTGTATCGAGGTCGGTGCTGCGCGCTTGGTTGCCGAGTTTGCGTGCGATGTGTTCGTAGGCGATGGCGAGAAAGCCGCCGGTGCCGCAGCAAGGGTCGTACACGGTTTGGCCCAGAGAAGGATTCACGGTATGCACCATCGCGCGGATCACCTCGCGCGGGGTGAAAAACTGGCCGCCATCGGAATTCTTCTCGCCCATTTTCAGCAACAAATCTTCGTAGACCTGCGACAAGGTGAAGAAGTGCTGATCGTCCACGTGATCGATATTGATCTGGTGCACCTTGTCGAGAATGTCGCGCAGATTGGCCTCAGAATCCACGCGCACTTTTTCCACCGCTGTCATCGTGCGGCCCATGATGCGCTGCTTGCGGCTGGCCGCAGGGTTAGGCAGGCCGGTGCGGGTGTCGATGTCCAAGCTGTGCAAGTGCGGCAACAGCTCCTTATTGATGAAGTCGAATAGCTTGCCGTCACCGGCAGCGAACAATTCCTGCCGCTTCCAGCCAAAAGGCTGGCCTTCCGGTGTCTTGGGGTGACCAGATTTGTCCGCCTCATTCTTGGGCGGCGGCGCAGCCCAGTCTTGCCAGCGGTAAGGGCTGCGCAGCGCCGGTGTGAAGTTCGCGCCGACGGCTTCTGCTTCTTCCTGATCGCGCGCTTCCTGCGCATCCAGAATGCGCAAAAACAAAATCCACGTCAGCTCCGGCACGTATTGCAACGCGCTGGCGCAGTTGGAGCGGCGCATCACGTCACAGATGCTCTTAACGAAGCTCGATAGCGACTGGGAGGAGGCAATAGCTTTAGGAGTTTTGCCGGTTTTCTTGGATCGTATCATCTCTAATTCTCGAAAGCCTGGGCGAGCAAGTGCTGTGGTAACACAGTGAGATCTTCCAATTGCCGTTGTAGCGCTTTCGTCGCCATCGTCCAAGTATCAGTAATTTCAACCAAGCGTTTAGCAATTCTCCGTTGAGTTGGTAAGTCGGGTAGTGGGATTTCTACTGCTTCAACTTGTGTAGGCGAAATGTGCGGTACGCCCAGACTTTGGTCGTGACCGGATATCTCTGTAATGAAGCGATCAGTCTGCAAATAAGCGTACAAGTAGTCGGCGTCGCACCGGCTTTTATCCAACAAAAACCGCCCGACACGTTGTAGCAGGAGTGCTGGTAAGTCGGTTTCACTCACTCGCGCCACCTTGATGCCGCTCGAAATGATCGGACGATCCAAACTGATCAGGACATCGCCCGTAGCCAACTCATACGAAGGAAATTTCTGGGCATCTTCTTCACTGATGTGTACCGAATTGTCCCAATACACCTTGCCAGGAAGGATGTTGGCGTTACGCAGCAGTCGAATGCCCGAGGGTTTGAAGGTTTCACTCTTGAATGCGTAACCGGACTGCAATCTGGCAACACTACCGATTGGTCGCCAGTCTGCAATGTTGTCAAAGAGAGATTGAAAAGCTTTGCTCTTGAGTAACTGAAACTCTGTCCATTGTGCTTGCACTGCTTGGCGCGTGGTTTCCACTTCGGCTAGTTGGGCTTTGAGGCGGGCGGCGATGCGGCGTTGCTCCAATCGCTCTGGAAGGCGAATTGTCAGCTTGGCAAGCTCGGAGAAACGCAAGTTCTGAATGTTTGCGCCGCGAGCTTGTTCGTCGCGCCACTTCAGGTACTGCGGTCCTCGCAACCAAAAAGATAAGTATGTGGGGTCGATGTTTTTCGACCGAACAATCCCGCAGAAGCCTCCAATCGTTCCAGACCATTCCGATTCAAGCGGCGCTGTCTTACCAACGACCTGTGGACTCCCTGAAGAGAGACAGATGGCGATATCTCCCTTACGGAGTATCTGTGTTGGAGAAACAATGTTACTGGGTACAAAAATGAGATCTGTGGTCGTATTCAGTGAATCTTGAATGTTTCCGGCTCGCAGAACAGCAATGCTTGTTGACGTAGGCACAGCGAGCTGTTGGCCTCTATCGAATGTCACGCCGCGAACAAATTCGACGACTTCGCTAAGGGTTGCCTGTAACTGACTCATACCCCAAACAACCTCCCCTTGGCTTCGCGCATCACGTCCGTCGGTTTACCCAATGGCCGCAATGCATCCAATCCACCCGCCAGCTTGATCTCCGGTACTTCCCATAGCGCTTTCGTCTCCAGTGCATCGGTGCCGCCCGCCGCAAACTGATGGCCCAGGCCCTTGAGCACGATGGCAGCCTTGGTGTCCATGCCTTTGAACCACGGTTGGTTGCCTTGAATGAACAACTCGCCGCGTTCGCCGCGTTTGAGCGCTCGGGTGTGGTAGCTATGGTGCCCAAGGAAGTCGTACAAATCGAAATCGGTCATCTGGTCGATTTCTCGGATCACTTCCGGGCTGAAGTTGTCGCCCAGCAGGTGGTCAATCAGTTGGCGGCGTTTTTGCGCTTCGATCCATAGCGCGCGGAAGTCGTCGAAGTTGTGCGCCTCAGACACCACACGTTGGATGACTTCGCGCCGGTATTCGTCCACCGGAATCGGTGTGTCGCGCCCGTCGCGTTGTACCAGGATAAAGCGCCCTTGCGGATTGACGACGACGTACTGTCCGCGTATTTCGGCTACACGCGGAGACTCGCCATCATTACCATCGTCACCGCCCGGACGCGGCGGCTTGGTGATGAAGTCGGTACCGAACAGGCTGGTGACATCGGTGTAGTCATAAAGCCAGAATTTGTACTTTTGCGTTTCTTCGTGAATGCGGGTGCCGCGCCCGACCATCTGGTAGAACTTGATCGGCGATTGCAGGTAGCGGAAAAACACCACAGCGTTCAGCCGCTCGATATCCACACCGGCTTCCAACAGGTCAACGGTGCAGGCGACGAAAGCGCGCTCGCCGGAGCCGCGCATCGGTTCGATCATGTCCGAACCGTTATTGGCGCCGCCCATGCATTTGAAGGCGTAGTGATCCTTGGGCGTGTGCCCGTTTTTCCTGCACCAGTGAACGTAGAGATTGTTCATGTGCTGGGCCACGCGATCGGCGTGAATTTCGCGCGTGCAGAAGATGATGACTTTTTGTTCCGGCCCGCCGTTTTCGCACAGCAGTTTGAACAGGTCTGCGCACATCTTGGGTGTGCGTAGTTCGATGAACAGTTCGTCGTCGAAATCCTTGCCGGTGTATTCGTTCTTGGTGAGGTCCTCGGTAGTGAGCAGTTTGCCGGTTTTGATGTCCTTCACGCCTGCCTGGAGGATTTCTTCCTTGGTGAAGGTGACACTGTCGATACTGGCCTTGCGTTTGACGATCTCGCAGGCGGCCAGATAACCGTCTTCCTGCGCTTGAATGAGCGTGTATTCATAAACCGGTTCGCCAAAATATTTGCGATTGTTGGCAGTAATTTCTTGATCTTCCGAGCTAGCATTTTTCGATTCATGCAGCTGCCGAGGGGTGGCCGTGAGACCAATGTGAATAGCACTCGGGTTACGTTTGAGTACTTCTGACCATTTGCCCCAAGCCGAGCGATGGCATTCGTCGATGATGATGACGCTGAAGGCATCTTTGCCGTAGTGCTCGGACAGGAAACTGGCAAAACCTTCGTCATCATCCAGCCCGAGCGTCTGGTAAGTAGCAATATGAATACGAGCATTCTGCGCGGCATTGCTGCCTTTTTCCGTGTGGACGATGCGAGCGTTGTCGCCGAAAGCAGCTTTGAGTTTGGTATAAGCCTGCTCGCGCAATTCGTCGCGATCACACAGGAACAACGCCGGTTTGGGTAGCTGTCCAGCCTGGCTCATGCGCCACAGCAGGTTAGTGGCGATAATGGTTTTACCTGCGCCAGTAGCCAGTGTCAGGAGTACGCGCGGCGCAAATCCCGCTTGTTGATCGATAAGAATTTTCTCAAAAGCGGCGCGGATCGCGGCATCTTGGTAATAGCGGCTTTGCGCCCAAGCAAGGCTGTCGGCCTGGAACAGTATCGCAGCCTCGGGCCGGGCCATGTTTATACCGGTATCCCTCGCATAGCGGGTGGTCAGATCGGGATGCGACGGGAAGTCGATAAACGCAAAAGGGCCGCTTTGTAAGTTGGTGAAAAAATCGAATTCGCCATATAAGTTACCATTGGTCGAGAAAACATATTTGACGTCGAAGCGCTCGCAATCTTCTTGGTTCTTGGCATATCCTTTGGCCTGCTCATACCCTTCAGCGGGTCTTCGCTTTCCTTCTTAGCTTCGAGTACGGCGACCGGTAAGGATTTTGGCATCTCGCCAATCTGCACGCACAGCAAATAGTCGGTGCGTCCCGGACCCTTGCGGCGGCGGCCTTTGGTACCACTGGGTTCGACCGGAGCCGGGGTCAGGATGGTTTCGAGCGTAATACGCTCACGGTTCACGTAGGATGGGATCAATCAGGTGGTAGCGGGTATCCGCCTCGTTCAGGCTCATGCAGATTCTCTCTGTTTTAATCGCTAAGAAAATTTACCACCAGTGCATACCGGCAATAGGTATTACATCGTTTGCCGATTCGTAAAGTCTTTCAGGCGGAATCCCAGCAGCCAGAGCGCGGTGAAATAGCTGGCGGCGCCGGCCAATACCACGCCGCTGAGTTGTGTGGCGCGGGACAATGCCGAACCGGTCAGCCAGGTTGCGTCATTGCCGGCAGTGAACCACAGCACGATGCCCATGACCGCCAGCGCCAGCAGTATTTTGACGAAGAAAACCAGCCAGCCGGGTTGCGGTTGGTAGATTTTCTGGCTGCGCAATTGGTAAAACAGCAGTCCGGCATTCAAGCAAGCCCCCAAGCCGATAGCTAGCGCTAGTCCGGCATGCTGGAGTGAGCCGATGAAGGCGAGGTTCATCACTTGCGTGGCGAGCAGCGTGATGATGGCGATTTTAACCGGTGTTTTGATGTTCTGGCGGGCGTAGAATCCGGGGGCGAGCACTTTTACCAGGATGATGCCGAGCAAGCCGACGCTGTATGCGACCAGCGCTTCGCGCGTCATCCATACGTCGTGTTCGGTGAATGCGCCGTGGTGAAACAGTGTGGTGATCAGCGGCACTGATAGCAAGGCGAGCGCTAGCGCGGCCGGGAGCGTTAGCAGCATGGTCATGCGCAGACCCCAATCGAGCAGGCGGGAGTATTCATCGTTGCTGTTATTGCTGTAATGCTTTGCTAGCGATGGCAGCAGGATGGTGCCGAGCGCGACGCCGAGCAGACCGGCGGGAAATTCCATCAGCCGGTCGGCGTAATACAGCCAGGAGACGCTACCGGTGACCAGCAGCGAGGCAAAAATCGTATTGATCAACAGGCTGAGCTGGCTAACCGAGACACCGAAAATGGCTGGGCCCATCAGTTTGATCACGCGCCACGCACCGGTGTCGGGATTTTTGAAGCGGATGCGCGGCATGAGTTTGAGCCGCAACAGATAGGGTATTTGAAACGCCAGCTGCAAAATGCCACCGATAAAAACCGCCCAGGCTAGTGCTAGAACCGGCGGATCGATAAGCGGCGTCAACCATAATGCGCAACCGATAAATGCGATATTCAGCAGCGCCGGAGTAACGGCGGGTACATTGAATTTGCCGTAAGTGTTGAGAATCCCCCCGGCCAGTGCTACCAACGAGATAAATAAAATATACGGGAAGGTGATTTGCAGCAGCTGAACGGTGAGCTGGAATTTATCCGGATCGGCGGAAAAACCGGGCGCGCTGACATAAATGATCAGCGGCGCCGCAAAAATACCGGCCAGCGAAATGAAAAATAGTATGGTGCCTAGCAGCATCGTGATGTGATCGATCAGTCCGCGGGTTTCTTCAATGGTGCGGTTGTTCTTGTACTCGGCGAGAATCGGCACAAACGCCTGAGAAAACGCACCCTCGGCAAACATCCGCCGCAACAGATTCGGAATACGGAATGCGACAAAGAAAGCATCTGTTTCCATACCCGCGCCAAAAATCCGCGCGATGATGATATCGCGTACAAAACCGAGTATGCGCGATATGAAAGTCATGCTGCTGACCGCAGCGAGTGCTTTAAGAAGATTCAATGGTTTGCGATGTTTGAGCGATCAAGGCGGTGGTGAGAAGCTGGGCAGACTGGATTGAGAAATCCGATCTGCCCGGCTGGAAATTCAAGTAATCGTTCTGCTGATTCAATCCTGTTACTGTAAACGGGCTGGATGACGGTTTGATGGCCGCTTAGAACATGCAGCTTACTTTTTTGATCAAGCCTTCTTCTTCCCAACTCCACTGCAGACAGTATTCCACTCCCCGTTTCGGGTTTTTGATATCCGCTTCAATGGTTTGCCCGGTGATTACGGGTGGTAGCAACGCTTCTTCTTTGCCGTTATGGATGCTGAAAAAACGGGCGGTTGAAATAGCGCGTCCTTCGGGTAATTCAACGATCAGGCGTAATCGTTTCGTGTCATCGTCGACGACATGGGAGAGTATGCCTTCGTTCTGGGTGAAAGCGCCTTCGCATTGATATGTCAGGGTTAAATCGGAACCGTTGATGACTTTTAATTCCGGCGGGAATTTCATGCAGACTTGATAGCTGTCGTTTTCTTTTCGTAGTTCGGCTGGATCGGTGTTATTGATGCGGAAATTGCTGATGCTGCCGATCGAGCGGATATTTTTAAACCAGTATTCTGAATTATCAACATGACATGCGGTGGTCATTTGTGTTTGCGTCAATGTCGCTTTTTTCCCGCAAGTATCGTGCACCGTCAGTATTTTTCTTAAATCCGCGATGGAAAACGCGTGTTTGTTCTGTCTGATTTGCTCGTAAATCAGCAACGCGGCGCAGACTGCAACGATCAGTGCAATCACGATGAATTTCGTCAGCAGTGCAACCAATACACCAAAGACAAAGATTGCGGCATTGATGTAAAAAACAAGCTGGTTGGGTTTGTCAAACATTCGGAGCTCCTTAGTTAACTGGCATATTTTTATAATATTTTTCGAAGCGCTGAGTTTATCAGAGAGGCGCAGGCAACAAAAGTAAGATAGGCCAGATTGATGCTGGCCGCGTAAAAATGGGATGTGCTGGTTTTTAGCCGGTATTGGCGGCTAGTGGTGTTATGCATGGCGAGCGCCGTTCAGACTGAGCGGGAGAAACGAGCGACTTCGCGCCGATTTGGCGTTATCATTGGCGTTTGCAGTTACGATCAATTTTTATGGAGAAAATAATCAATGTCGAAAAAATCAATGAAACCCATTTCACTGGCATTAAGCACCGCATTAGTCACCAGCTTGGCGGCTAGCAATCTGTCGGCTGACACTGTTGCCAACCCATTTGCGATGAATGAATTATCAGGCGGCTACATGCAATTGGCTGATGCCAGCGGTGCGAATAAACCGGCGCAAGACGGTGGCAAGGAAACCAAGCAAGATATGGAAGGCAAGTGCGGTGAAGGTAAGTGTGGCGGTAAAAAAGAAATGAAACAAAATATGGAAGGTAAATGCGGCGGTAAGAAAGCCGAGCAAGAAGGTAAATGCGGTGAAGGTAAGTGTGGAGCGAATAAGAAGTAATCCGTGAAAACCATGAACGGTCTGTGTTATCCAGTTCATGGTACTGGTTTGGGTCTGCGGCGTTCACTGCTCGGTGCGCTGGCGGATCAAACCGCGCAGCCGGTGAATTTCTGGGAAGTTGCTCCGGAAAACTGGATCGGTGTCGGCGGACGGTACGGAAAACAGTTTCGTGAGCTGACCGAGAAATTTCCTTTTATTTGTCATGGACTATCGCTTTCGATCGGAGGGCCGTCACCGTTGGACGAAGCTTTTCTGCAACGGCTGAAGCGGTTTTTGCACGAGCATCAAATCCGCTATTACAGTGAACATCTGAGTTATTGCAGCGACGACGGACATCTGTACGATTTGCTGCCGATTCCCTTTACCGCAGACGCGGTGCACTATGTGGCGGAGCGCATCCGGCGGGTGCAGGATATCCTGGAGCAGCGTATCGCAATGGAGAATGTTTCCTACTATGCGGCGTCTGGTCAGGAGATGAAAGAGATTGATTTCCTCAACGCCGTGCTGCACGAGGCGGATTGCGACTTGCTGCTGGATGTGAATAATATTTATGTGAACAGCATCAACCATCGTTACGATGCCGAAACATTCCTGCAACAGCTACCCGCATCGCGCATTCGCTATGTTCATGTTGCTGGACACTACCAGGAAGCCGAGGATCTGATTGTGGATACGCATGGCGCGGATGTCGTCGATCCGGTCTGGCAATTACTCGAAAAAACATATCAGCATTTTGGCGTTATTCCGACCTTGTTGGAACGCGATTTTAATTTGCCGCCACTGGCGGAGCTGCTGCAAGAAGTGGAAGTCATTCGCACACTGCAATCCAAATGGCAGGATCAAACCGGTGAGCACGTACAACACGGCTGATCGTCCCGATTTTGTGCGGCAGCAATATGCTTTTGCAGCGCATATCCGCGATCCGGAGAGAAATTCTTGCCCGGAGGGGATCGAAGACCGGCGCATGAAAATCTACCGCGAATTGTTTTATAACAACGTGGAGGGTTTTATCGCCAACACGTTTCCGGTATTGCGGCAAATCACGCCGGATGCGCGCTGGCATACCATGATCCGGGATTATTTCGCCCATCACCTATCGCATACGCCGCTGTTCCCGGAAATGCCGCGCGAGTTCTTGAAATATCTGGAGCATGAACGCAAGCCGCAACCGGATGATCCGCTTTTTCTGCTCGAGCTGGCGCATTATGAGTGGATCGAGTTAGCACTTTCGTTGCTGGACGAAAAAATTGACGCAACGAAAATGGATGTTGATGGCGATCTGTTGGAGGGAGTCCCTGTTATTTCACCGTTAGCTTGGCCATTGAGCTACCGCTTCCCCGTGCATAGAATCGGTCCGGCTTTTCAACCCAAGGAAGCCGATGACAAACCAACGCATCTGATTGTTTATCGCGACACTGGTTTTGACGTGCGTTTTATCGAAATCAACCCAGTCACTGCGCGGTTGCTGCAATTGCTTTCCGGCGATGATCCTGTGCCGGGACGGATGGCGCTGCAACAAATTGCCGCGGAGCTGAATCACCCCCAACCTGACGCTGTGATTCAGGGGGGCATTGAAATATTGCAGAACTTAAGAAAGTGCCATGTGATTCTAGGAAAGCGTTGATTAATGCAACGAAGTGATTCGCTCGTGCAATCAATGAATCAGCATTTCCCTGGGAAACTATCCCTAACTTGCTGATTGTGCTTCAACACTACAGGTTTAAAGTGATTTGCCGTTAGATTCCCCATTGATAACGAATTGAAAACGCATGCTATGCGGGGAATCATATGATAGGAATATCGAATAAGAAGCAGACGAATACAACCAACACCCCGGTTGTGTTCAATATGGCAAACTTTCTGGTTTCTTCCGTGCATGACATGAAAAACTCGGTCAGCATGCTCATTTGCGGTCTGGATAAGGTGCTGACATCGGCTGAAGCGGCCGAGCTTTCCACGCATACCGAACTGGTGCAAATGAATCATGAAGCGAAACGCATCAATAACCGCCTGATTCAATTACTGACACTCTATAAGCTGGGTCAAAAAATATATCCCTTTGATCCGCAGTCCGTTTGCCTGGATGACTTTTTGCATACGACCGTAGCGCAATATGCGCAGTTGCTCAAATTTCGCCACATCCACCTGGAAATCCGGGTAGATCCCGGACTGTACTGGTATTTTGATGAGGATCTCATCAGCGGTGTCATCGGTAATGCGCTAAATAATGCCATGCGCCATACGCATGATCATATCTTGATCAGTGCCGAAGAGCATGATGGTGGATTAATGTTGCGTGTTGAAGATGATGGTGATGGCTATCCGCCTGAGTTACTGGAAGGAAACGGTAATGTCATGCAGAGCGTCGATTTCCATGGCGGTAATACCGGTTTGGGGCTTTATTTTTCCGCCATGGTGGCAAGAATGCATCGTAATCAAGGCGCTCAAGGCGCTCAAGGCGCTCTTTGCCTGGAGAACGGCGGCTCACTGCAAGGCGCTTGTTTCGTACTACATCTGCCGTAACAATCATTCATCCTAATTTTTGAATCATGCATATTAATCCGCTAGACATCTCAATACCTGCCACTGAGTTAAATTTTTCAGGGAAAAATGTATTGATCGTCGATGATTACATGGAGATGCGCAGTATTCTGCGCGATATGCTCAGTAGTTGCGGCGCTGAAATGAAGAAGATACATATGGCAACCAATGGCAATGAAGCGATCGCCTGGTTGAAAAAGGTGCCATTTGATATTGTGCTCTGCGATCTTATTTTGGGTTCCGGAAAGAATGGTCAGCAAGTGCTTGAAGAAGCAAAGTATCAATCGCTTGTCGGGCCTTCTTGCCTTTGGCTCATGATCACTGCGGAAAAAACCATGGAAGCGGTTACCGGGACTGCGGAATATCAGCCGGATGCCTATTTGCTGAAACCGGTCACGGAAGCGAGCTTGCGTTCACGGTTAGCCAAAATTTGGACAAAAAAAGAGGCGTTTGCGGAAATATACAAGGCCATTAAACAGCAAGATTATTCTAAAGCCATGTATTTGTGCGATCAGCGTCTGGCTTCGGATAAGGCTCATGCGGCTGACTTGCTTCGCACTAAGTGTGATTTGTTGCTGGTTAGCGGTGAGTATGACCGTGCCAAACAAGTGCTGGAAGATATTCTGGCTGTACGCGATCTTCCCTGGGCCAAAGCGGCGTTGGCCAAAATATTGCTGAAGAAAAATGATTTGGATGCGGCCAAGCATTTGCTGGAAGAAACCACAGAAGCGAATCCGGCTTATCTTGAAGCGCAAGATCTGCTGGCGCATACGTTGCAAGTGATGGGTGATCTGGAAGAAGCCGGGAATGTTCTTGAGCGTACAGTGAAGTTATCGCCGAATTCAGTGACACGGCAGAAAAACTTCGGTCAGGTTGCGATGAAACTCGGTAAGCTGGAAGATGCCGAACGTGCATTTCGCAAGAGTGTGTCGCTTGGAGAGAATTCCGTGTTGCGAACGGCGGATGCCTATCTAGGTCTTGCCAAAGCATGCAGTGCCAATAAAAACGCCGAACAAGCACTGAAAGTACTGGGGCAGCTCAATAAAAATTTTGCAGCGGACGAAGTGCGCACGAAAGCATTGGCGGTTGAAGGATTAATTCATCATCAAAGTGGAAATACCGAAAAGGCGAAACAGATCGCCGATGAGCTGGGTCAATCGATCAGCAATGACAGCATACATCCGGATTCTGACGGAGCTTTGGAAATTGCCCGATTGCTCTTGACGACCGGCGATAAAGAGAAAGCCATTCAGTTACTGCAAAGTGAAATCAAGAATAATCCTGAAAGCGCTACTTTACTGCGCGATGTTGCAGAAATATTTGACCAAGCTGGTATGGGCGAAGAAGGCAGCCAATTGATTGAAACTTCACGGCAAGAAGCCATGCTGATCATGAATCGTGGGGTATTGCTGATCAGTAAAGGGCAGTACGAAGAAGCGCTAAGTGCGATGCGCGATGCCTATAGTGCGATGCCGGCAAACATACGCGTGCTACTCAATCTGGCGT
This sequence comes from Nitrosomonas sp., assembly GCF_040240425.1. Classification (GTDB taxonomy): domain Bacteria; phylum Pseudomonadota; class Gammaproteobacteria; order Burkholderiales; family Nitrosomonadaceae; genus Nitrosomonas. Next base: position 108,774 of record NZ_QPHG01000005.1, read on the forward strand.
ATGTGATCATTACCTATATGCAGAAAAAAGGCCCGGCTCCGGAGCTGATTGAAGAAGCACGCCATAGCCTCCAGGCGGCCAATGAATTGTCGCCTGGAGAACCTCGTTTTGTTCGTTTGTCAGCTGCACTTAACGAGCTCACAACCTTGAGATGATTCGCGCGGATGGTTTCGTGCCAGCCTTAATCCGTGCTTGTTATTGAATCTTGACGAAACTGTCGCTTTGTTTCACCCAAACTTCTCCTGTGAAAGCGTCGCTGATGGTAGTGGCGTCGGTAGCAAAGCAATCGCTGACCGTTTGACTGGTATAGGTTCCTTTTGTGTAATATTTCACCGGCGGAGAAACTACGATGCCTGTGATTGGCAGATCCGCCAGTGTTTCGCTGATGGGCGCTGTAATATCGAGACATAGATCGGAATTCACAACCAGATTGGCAGTAGCAGCCGGTGCATTCATCGTGCAGTGTTTAACATTGGCCGCGGCATCTACAATGGCTTGAAACGGATTGGGCAATCCCGGAATACTGGTCGACAAACCTTCGATGCGGGATTCGGTTATAGTATTGCTGCCGAGCAAGGAAACACCGCTCGCCGCTGTTTGCTGAGGCACTTGGCAGAGATTGGTTTTAGAGATATCCGGTGCGGTGACGCATTGACCGTTCGTTGTCACTGTCACGACAGTGCCGCTTTGACTATAAGATACGCCGGAAAGCGCATCAGTTGTATCACAACCTGCGATGCCGCTGCTGCCGCCGGAACTGTCGATCTGGGTGATCAGGTTAGCGAGTGTATCGACCACTGCCGGATTGTTTCCCCAAGGCCCGCCAAGCACATAAGCAGTATTGTCACTTTTATTGACACCCGCATAAACGCCAGTCTCCGGATAATAGCGGAATAGCCACGGTTCGATATTTTGCGTGACTTGAGGATTAGGGAAGAACTGCGGGAAGGTCTTTTCAGCCCAATTGAGCAATTTTTCCGTGTCGCTGGATAGGGTGGCGAAAGCAAGCTGAATGTGAGCGATCATAATAAATGTGCAAGCCGATAGAATGAGCCGTTTCATAGTTAAATCTCCGGTTAACTGGATGGTATGGATAAGTATCCGTGATGGACTTTCTTCTTGATCATCAATGGAAAGGATAAGAAATATTGTACATTTCAAGTATTCGATCTAAAGAAGGATTTGACCGGGAAAAAGCGAGCATTTCTGAGCATTGCAAGTCAGATAGTGCTTACTGGTGCACTTTGGTTGCCAGCTGAAGCAGTTTTGAACTGATATCCAATCCCGATTTGCGGACAATTCCTAAATTAATCTCGAATATGATTTTTTCATTGACCAGACTCATATTGATCATTATCCCGTGGGATATGGCATTGGGGCTGTCGGCCAAGGTCAGGATAGGTTGGTTGGGTAAATTGCTCAGTAAGCTCGACAGGCTGCCGCTCACCGATTTGGAGAAGATAATGACCTGGCAATCCGCCAATTTTTCCGGGACGGTGGTACGCACGACCTTGATAAGCCGCTTGTCGACCGGTTTGCTTTGCAATTTGTCGATTTCGCTGCCAAAGTAATCTTCCCCATATACACACAGATTGATCGTAGGGCCGGTGGTGCCGGGCCATTGCGTGAATGCGATAAAGTTGTAAATGAAAGCAGCCTTAACTTGGTATTCCAAAACGCCGCCCGCGTAGACTGGCGAGTGCGCGGCAGGCAAGCCATAACCGAGAAATAAAGCGAATAGGCAGGCCCGGATGCCGCGCGTCACGCGGCTATCCGGCAGTCGCAATAGCCAATGCAAAAAGTGCATGCTCACATTCTCGCTAGAAGCGCCACTGCACGCCAGCATAAACACCCCGTGGAATGAACACAGGAACAATGGGCGTGAACTCGGATACCGTCTCTCTATGGTTTTGACTGAATAGATTTTGTCCAACCACGAATAGCTCGATATTTTTTGCCGGCTTGTATGCCAGCTTGGCATCCATCGTGACGTAGCCGGGGATATGATAAAACCCGATATTACTGATATAGCGCAGCCAAAGATTGAATTGCAGCCGTTCGGAAAAGTCGTAGTTGGAACGAACCGACAATTGATGTTGCGGCGTTACTTTCTCTGCACCTCCACCGGTAGGATCGGATTTCGTCAGGAAATTTTTTGAGGAGAAGTCGATATGGAGAAAACTATAGCTGCTTTGCAAACGCCAGTTATCTTTGGGTTTCCAATCAACCGATGTCTCAAAACCATAGGTGAGCGCGGATCCCTGGTTGCTGATCGTGAAAGGGAAAATAAGCTGCCTCGGGGATCCGGTGCTCAGTGATAAAGCGCCCAGAGCTGAATCCCGCATTTGACTGTAGTCGTTGATAAAACCTGTCATGTCGATGGAAGCCTGGGGCGAAAACTGATGGCGGTATCCCAATTCATACGCGATCAATTTCTCGGAATTGAAGCCACTGCTACCGTTTAATAATGCGCTGATAGGAAACGGCAACAGGGGTGATCCGATAGAGCTTTGTAATTGTGGCGTGATATTGATGATGGCGTCATTTTCAGCGCGAGAAGGCGTCCTGACGGCGCGGGATACTGCCATCCAGATCGAATTCTCCGTATTGGGTGTCCACATCAGGCGCGCATTGGGTTGTATCTCCATACCGGTAAAATCGTTATGCTCAAACCGGCTGCCTACTGTAAACAACAAGCGATCCGGTATCAGCGTGATGTCATCGCGGATAAACGTGCCGATTAAATGATTCGTTTGTTCGCGTGGAGAAAGCGTGAGTAGATTGGTATCGGGAACTTTGTTGTGATATAGCCGGTAATTGGCGCCCCACGTCAGATTATGCTGCTCGAACAGAGGGAACCGGTATTGCATATCCACATCGAAGCTTTCGGCATCGAATTTCCCGATCGGCAATAATTGCGACCGGCTGCGGTCGTAGTAGGCTTGCAACATAAAAGCGGATTGCTCGGAGAACGTCCGGTCCCAGCGAAAACGGATATTGCCGCCTTCGTTATGTCCGCGCATGTCACCGGAGCGGTTGGTCGATAGATTGGAAGCGCTTTTATCCAGCGTGCTGCCATCAAAATTGGAAAAGAAATCGCTTTGCAAGGTAAATTGGTCGATGCCACGGTTATGGTCGATGCGGAATCCACCCCTGGCCGAATGCCATTGATCGTTGGCGCTTTCCCCGGAAAGCGCTTGAGTCTGGCCTCGGGTGAATCCTTTGGCATAGACACGGAAAGGTGTGTCTTCATTGATCATGCCGCCATAGCGGGCGCCTGCAAAACCGTTCTCGAAACTTCCGCCGCCGGCGGTAAAGAGCGCGCCCTAGGTATCGGCGGCTTTCTTGGTGATAATATTGATGACGCCGTTGACTGCGTTGGATCCCCACGATGTGGCGGCAGGCCCGCGGATCACTTCGATGCGTTCGATATCCTCCATCAGCGTGTCTTGCTGCTCCCATAATACGCCGGAGAAAATCGGTGAATAGACACTGCGGCCGTCCATTAGCACTTGCAGCTTGTTGGCATAAAGGCCATTAAAACCGCGTACGCTGATGGCCCATTTATCGGTACCAACGCGCTCGACTTGCACACCGGGCGCCATACGCAGCGCATCCGGAATACTCGTTGCGCCGGAGCGGCGGATGTCGTCCTGGGTGATGACAAAAACTGCGGATGCCACTTGGGTAAGCCGTTGCGGATTTCTCGAGACCGTGGTTACCTTGACGTTCATCAGTTCTTCAATGCTCAGGTTCAGAAACTGATTATTGATCGATTGGTTCTCCGCCATCGCCGGATTCGCAAGGTATCCAAGCAGAAACAAGCTTGCAAGCCGCAGCGTCAAGGTTTTACGATGCTGCTGCTTTGGTGGCCGGTGAATGCGATGCAATTGAGTAAATGGACAAAATATCTTCATAGGGATGTTTTCATCTACAACGGTCTCTTTGCACTGATGTGGGTACTACAAAGGTTTTCAGGGTTGAACTGAACAAGTTTCAACACACGTTAGATCGGATGTGGCAGCGCAACCGCTTGGAATGACTGCGACGGCTTCACAACTCGATCAATATTCGGGTGAAATTTTCGCATGCTATGGATCAGCGCAATGGCAGGAGTTGGCTGATAAAAAAGGATTATTTCTTACAAAAGGCAGGAATTTTTGTACAGGGATAATCGCAGTGACGTTTAGGAAGGACTCCGGCAATCGAATGCCGGGGCTATTGATACACTTTGACAGCAAGTTGTAGTAATTTTGAACTGATATCCAATCCGGACTTGCGTGCAATTTCCAGATTAATTTCAAATACAATTTTCTCATTGATCAGATTCATGCTGATGATCACGCCTTGCGCTATGGCATCAGGGCTGTCGGCTAAGGTGAGGATAGGCTGCGCCGGTAAGTTGCTTAATAAGTTTGATAGCGAACTGCCGACCGATTTGGAGAAAAATACCACTTGGCAACCCGCCAATTTTTCCGGATTGTTGATGCGCACTATTTTGATAGTGCGCTTATCCAATGGTTTGCTCTGTAATTTATCGATTTCACTGCCAAAATAATCTTCGCCGTAAACACAAAGATGGATGGTTTGTCCGGTAGTGTCCGGCCATTGCGTGAATGCGACAAAGTTATAGATAAAAGCCGCTTTGACTTGATATTCAGTGATGCCGCCCGCCTGGGCGATTGAGTGTGTAACCGGCAGACCGTAACCTAACCCCAGGGCCAAAATGAAGCCGTAGACACATCGTTTCACGATTGTGCCTGAGCGTCTGATGAGCTGGTTAAGTGTGGGCATATTCATTATTCTGATTAGAAGCGCCACTGTGCCCCGCCATAGATTCCTCGCGGAATGAAGGCCGGTGATGAAGGCAGGAAATCAGCCACGAACTCTCGATGATTCTGACTAAACAGATTTTGTCCGACAACGAACAACTCAAGGTTTTTGACCGGTTTATACGTTATTTTGGCATCCATCGTGACATAGCCGGGGATGTTGTAATACGAAATATCACTGATGTAGCGCAACCAGAGATTAGCCTCCAATTTATCCGAAAAATCGTAGTTTGAACGGAGCGACACTTGATGTTGAGGATTGACTTTGTCAGCCCCGCTGGTAATGGGATCAAACTTTCTAGTCAGGGAACTCGCGGAGATATCCATGTGCAGAAAACTGTAATTTCCTTGCAAGCGCCATTTGTCGGTTGGTTTCCAGTCGGCGGAAATCTCAAATCCGTAAGTTAATGCGGATGCTTTATTATTGCCCATGACCGGCAACAACAGTTGAATGGGCATTCCCGTACTCAGCGACAATGCGCCAAAACTGGCATCGCGCAGCTGGCTATAATCGTTAACAAATCCGGCAATATCGACGGACGCGCGCGGAGAGAATTGATGACGATAGCCTAATTCATAAGCGATGAGTTTTTCGGAATTAAAACCGTGTGAGCCCTGGATTACTGCCAATAGCGGGAAAGGTAATATCGACAATCCCGGAAAATCACGTATTTGCGCCGAATTGATACGAATGTCGTGTTCAGCGCGCGAAGGGGTGCGAACTGCGCGTGAAACCGCCATCCAGAGCGAGTTATCAGCATCGGGAGTCCACATGAGACGTGCATTGGGCTGTACCTCCAATCCGCTAAAATCATTGTGATCCAAACGCGTGCCGATTGAAAACCGCAAGTAATCCGGTATTAGCGAGATTTCGTCGCGAATAAAACCGCTGAAGAGCTGATTGGTGCGCGTGCGCGGATTAAAATTAATGATGTCGGTATCGAAGAACGTATTGTGATAAAGCCGGTAATTCGCACCCCAGGTTAAGTCATGCCGGTCGAGCCAGGAAAAACGGTGCTGAAAATCAAGATCAAAGCTTTCAGCATCATAATCAACAACCGGCAATATCTTCTGGCGGATACGGTCATAGTAGGTTTGAAACATGATGGAAGAGCGATCGGACATTGTCCGGTCCCAACGGAAACGGATATTTCCACCCTCTTCATAGCCACGGTAACCGTTGACCGGAATGGTTGGCAAATCGAGTACCGCTTTATTGATTCTATCGCCGTTGGAATTAAAGAAAACATCGCCTTGCAGGGTGAACTGATCAATCCCGCGGTTATGGTCTACGCGGAATCCTCCCCTGGACGAATGCCATTGGTCGCGATTGTTTTCTCCGGATAGCGATGCCGTATTGTCTCGCGTGAAGCCTTTAGCATAAACACGGAACGGTGTGTCTTCATTAATTTTCCCGCCATAACGCGCACCGGCGAAGGCGTGTTCAAAACTTCCACCGCCCGCGCTGAGAAGTGTTCCCTGGGTGTCGGCGGCTTTCTTGGTGATGATGTTAATCACGCCATTTACCGCATTCGCGCCCCATACCGCAGCGGCAGGCCCGCGAATCACTTCGATACGTTCGATATCTTCCATCAACGTATCCTGATGCTCCCACAATGTGCCTGAAAATAAAGGGGAGTAGACGCTGCGCCCATCCATTAGGACTTGCAGTTTATTGGCGAAGCGGCCGTTAAAACCGCGCACACTGACAGCCCATTTATTCGTATCGATACGCTCTACTTGTACGCCAGGCGCCATTCTTAAGGCATCCGGAATGCTGGTGGCGCCGGAGCGGCGAATATCATCCTGAGTAATCACAAAGACAGCGGATGCCACTTCCGTCAGTTTTTGCGGACGCCGTGATACCGTGGTGACTTTGACGTTTATCAACTCTTCGATGCTTAAATTCAGAAATTGATCTTCGGCAAGCTTACCGCTTGCCGGTGCAAGTTCTACAAAACACCCCAGGAAGCAGAGAACAGTGAGCTGCAACAGCTGTTTACGCATTAGAGTCAGCTCCCAGACCGCAGGTTCGGTTTGCATTCCAGCGAGCTGATGGATTGTTTGTCCGGTATTCATCGCTAAAACCGCCATTCCGCTCCGGCATAAACGCCGCGCGGTATGGTAACCGGCAGCGAAGGAATAAAATCTCCGACGAATTCCCGGTGATTCTGGCTGAACAAGTTTTGCCCGACAACAAATAGCTCGACATTCTTGAGTGGGCGATGCGCCAGTTTGGCGTCCATGTTGACGTAGCCGGGAATCCGGTAAAAATCCACGCTGCTGACATAACGCAGCCAAAGATTGAACTGCAATTTTTCCGATAAATCGTAATTCGAGCGGATGGATACCTGATGTTGCGGACTGACTTTGTCGGCGCTGCCGGTTGTTGGGTCGATTCGTCTTAGTGGCGAATCGGAGTGAATATGCATATTCAGGTAACTGTAGCTGCTTTGCAGACGCCATTTGTCATGCGGTTTCCATTCAATCGATGTTTCCACCCCATGTGTATGCCCCGAAGCTTTGTTGGTCAGTCCGACCGGTAGTATCAAATGAGGCGGGAAGCTTGCGTGAAACAGCGGCAATCCAATAGATAGGTCGCGTAACTGGCTATAATCATTGTAGAAAGCGGAAATATCGATGGAAGCCTGAGGTGAAAACTGATGCCGGTAACCTATTTCGTAGGCGATTAGCTTTTCCGCATTGAAGTTTGAAGCACCATTGAGTTGTGCCAAAACCGGAAACGGGAGCAGCGCTGATAAGCCGGGAATTGCACCGAGTGTCCGGGTGTTGAGCTGAATATCGTTTTCCGCTCGGGAAGGTGTCCGTACTGCGCGAGAAACGGCCATCCAGATCGAGTTTTGGTTATCCGGTGTCCACATTAAACGTGCATTAGGCTGGATTTCCATGCCGGTGAAATCGTTGTGATCAAAGCGTGAGCCCAGATTGAGCCGTAAGCGTTCGGGCAATAGCGTGATTTCATCGCGAATGTAAGCACTGGCAAGATGATTGGTTTGCTCACGCGGACTGAAGGAAATCAACTCGGTGTCGGATACTTTGTTGTGATAAAGACGGTAGTTCGCCCCCCACGTTACATCGTGTTTGTCAAAAAGCGGGAAACGATGTTGCAAATCAATGTCGAAACTTTCGGCGCTAAAAATCGAGCTGGTTAACAAGCGGTAATCGACACGATCGTAATATGTTTGCAGCATGATGGCCGATTTTTCCGAGAACTTCCGGTCCCAGCGCAGGCGGATATTGCCGCCTTCATTATGTCCTCTGGCCGTTTCTGCCTGGATGATTGGCGCGCTCAATTGCGATTTATCCAGCCGGTCGCCAAAGGCGTTGTAAAAAATATCACCTTGCACGGTAAACAGATCGATGCCGCGCGCATGATCCAGCCGGAAGCCTCCTCTGGCTTGATGCCAAGCATCGTTGGCATTCTCTCCGGTGACTGTTTTCATGTGGTCGCGGGTGAATCCCTTGACATAAAAACGGTAGTGCGTGTCGTCGTTGATTTTTCCGCCGTAGCGTGCGCCCGCAAAGCCGCGCTCAAAGCTGCCGCCGCCACCGGAGAATAATGCTCCCTGCGTATCGGCAGCTTTTTTGGTGATGATATTGATCACTCCGTTGACAGCGTTGGCACCCCAGACTGCCGCGTTAGGGCCGCGGATGACTTCGATGCGTTCGATGTCTTCCATCAGCGTATCTTGCTGTTCCCATTGCACCCCGGCGAACAGCGGATTGTAGACACTGCGGCCATCCATCATGACTTGCAGCTTGTCGGCAAATCGTCCATTGAAGCCGCGTATGCTAATGGCCCATTTGTCCGTGCCGATGCGTGCGACTTCGACTCCGGGTGCCATGCGTAAGGCTTCCGGGATACTGGTTGCGCCCGAGCGGCGGATGTCGTCTTGAGTGATGACGAAAATGGCGGATGGGACTTCGGATAGTTTCTGCGAATGCCGCGATGCAGAAGTCACTTCGACTTTCATCAATTCTTCGATGCTCAGATCGAGAAAAGGATTGCTTGCCGGTTGCTTTTCGGTGATTGATTTGCTTTCGGCCGATGCGGTGTTGGCCAGCCAGCAGAGGGCAAGGACGATGAATAGCTTTGGATGGAATAGTTTTGCCGGATTAAGCATCGAAACCAAAAGTCATTAATTTCCGGTGAGTGCGATCGTACGGCATTTGTCTTTGTTAAAAACGATATCTGTCAGAAGTTGCCATGATACTGTGTCAGAGAATTCTTCAAAACCTTAATTACAGCAAGTTCAGGTTTGTTTTTCCAAAAAAGAAGAGTTTTTGCGGACTAAGTTTTGATCGGAGGTTTTGCGATGACCGACGGTGCTGCCAGGAGTCTGTTTTTAAATGTCAGAAAAACCCGATTTCTTCCTGCGTTTTTGGCGGCATAGAGCGCTTTATCGGCTGCATTGACCAAATGGTCTTCGCTTTTCATGCCGGATTCTTTTAACGCAACACCAATACTGATCGTGACTTGGATATGAATTTCACCGATATTGATTTGTTGCTGACTGATTTGCTGGCGCAGTCTTTCGGCGAACTGAATAACCGATTTGGCATCCGAATTTCCGAGCTGGCATACGACCAAAAACTCTTCACCGCCCATGCGGCAAAAAGTATCGCCTTTACGGGCGGTTTTGCGGATGATCGTGGATATTTCTTTCAATACTTTATCACCCACCGCATGGCCGTAGTTGTCGTTGATTGCTTTGAAATAATCAATGTCGAGGAGCATCACAGCCATCAATTGCCCAGACCGGTTGGCGACACTCCAGGTTTCCGCCAGCGCTTCCATGCCGGAGCGCCGGTTCGGTAACTCCGTGAGCATGTCGGTTAAGGCAAAGTACTCCAGTTTGCGGTTGGTAACCGCCAGTTCAGCGGCAAAACGCTTGAGTTGTTCGCGGTCCCGCTCCCAGGATTCCTGCAGTTGCCGGTAGTGCCAGGCTGCCCGCAACCGGGCCCGGAAAGCGCGGATGTTAATAGGCTTGGTAACGTAATCATCCACACCGGCGTCGAATGCCTTAATGACTTCTTCTTCATCTTCGATGCTGGTCAGCATGATGACGTATAAATTTTGCCCCCACTCGGTCGCGCGTAGGGATCGAGTCAGTTCCAGTCCGTTCATGACTGGCATCATCCAATCGGTGATAACGATATGCGGTAAGACTTCCATTGCTAGCGCTAACGCTTGTTGACCGTCACCGCTGGTGAACACGGTGTGGCCGAGTACATTGGCGAGCAATTCTTTAGTGAGAATAAGACTGGTGGGATCATCTTCGACTAATAGGATACGCAATGCAGCGGCATTAGTTGCGTTTTCCGGGCGTGGCGCCGAAGCGTTCATCATCTTGTGGAATGGCAGAGGAAAGTCCATGACTGGAATCTTTAATATCGTTCCCCAAGCGTGCCATTCTTGAACGATCTGGTCGATAAAAGCACCGAATGTTTCGGTGTCCAGGCCAATTTTTCCGCCCAGCAGTATCAGTGCGGAGATATGCTGGTTCCGTGTGGATTCTCCGGTTACAGCGAAATCCGCGATTTGTTTTGCCAAATACAGCAGATGCACAATCTGGTACGGGCGGGAGCCTTCGGAAAAACCTGATTCGTCCGGGGTTTCATGATAGTAAATGGATTCGACAAAAATCGTGGGAAAGCCGAAATTGATCAACATGGCTGCCGTCAATTCGTTATGGTCGGTTTGCAGATACTGTTGTTCCAATTGACTCAATGTAATGTCAGGCGATTGTTGCAGCAGTATTTCAGAATACTTGTCCGGGTAGATTGAAGCCAATGCCAAGCAACCGATACGCATCATCAGACCGCAGGCAAATAATTCATCAGGTGCTGTCACTCGGGTTACTTTGCCCAATTCTTGCATGGCGATCGCCATCAACAACGAGTGCGACCAGAATTCCTGGTAGTCAAACCCTTGGCTGGAGCCTTTCTGATATTGGTCGATCAAGGAGAAACCCATGGCCAGTTGCTTGACTGCGGTCAAACCGACACGCGACACTGCATCCGAGATCGATGAAACCGCACGTGTGGTTTGTTTGGTGGCATTGGCGCGTTGAATCAGACGGCCTGAGAGTGCCGGATCGGTCTGGATCAGTTTGGTAATTTCACTGATGGTGACATCCTCTTGCCGGCAGGCTTCCAGCAGGGCGAGCGCTACGCCTTTGGGACTGGGCAGTGAAGAGCTGATATTTAATTGATTAATGTCAGCTACTTTCATGATTGACTCCATTCGGTCTGAGTGGCTCAATGTGCCACTGCTTATCGGTAAGCGCGAGCATTTCTTGCATCGTGATCGGCTTGCTGAAATAGTAGCCTTGCAAAGTTTCACAGCCGAAATATTTCAAGACCTGCGCCTGATTCAGTGACTCGATACCTTCGGCGGTAACGGAAAAGCCAAGATTTTTCGATAACGAAATAATCGCCCGGACAATCGCGAGATTTTCTTTTTTATCTAGCAAGCCGCGCACAAAGCTCTGTTCCACTTTGATGTTATTAATGGGTAAGCGCTTTAAATAATTCATCGACGAATAACCGGTACCGAAATCATCCAAGGCGATTTGGATATGATGTTCACGCAACGCAAGCAGTGTCGCCAAGGTATTCTCGCTATGCTCCATCAAGGCGCCCTCGGTAATTTCCAATACCAGCTTATCTGGCGGAAAACCGGTTTCCGCCAGGATATCGAGCACATTTTTAACGAAATCGGGATTCTTGATTTGCAGCGGCGATAGGTTGACTGCAACCTGTAACGGCCGTCCGCGTTGATACCATTGCGCGGCTTCGGTGCAGGCGGTTCGTAGCACCCAGTCACCGATCGGAATGATCAAGCCGTTTTCTTCCGCCAGCGGAATAAAGTCAAGCGGCGAAATAAGCCCTTGTTTAGGATGTTGCCAGCGGATCAGCGCTTCCACCGACTGGAAGTTTTCTTCCGTTACATCCAGTTGCGGCTGGTAGACAAGATAAAATTCATTCTGTTGTAATGCATTGCGTAAATCATTTTCCAGATGCATGCGTTTCTCGGCTTGAAAGGTCAAGTCGACGTTGTAGAACTGACAATTATCCCTGCCCTCATTCTTGGCGTGATACATCGCTGTATCCGCATGCTTGAGTAAAGTTTCCGCGTCTGCGCCATCGTCCGGATACAAAGCAATTCCGATGCTGGCGGTTAACACGACATCGCGGCTCTCAAGCTGAAAAGGGCGGCGCATGGCTTCGCGGATGCGGTGCGCCAAAATCAGTGCATCTTCGGTGCGCGGAAGATTGGGAATGACAACCGTAAATTCATCACCCCCGAGGCGGGCGAGTTTAACTTCCGGCTGTTCGGCATTATTGCGGGAAACAAAGTCGGAAGGGCGCGTGCTGCTTTGTAACCGTTCGGCCGCCCACTGTAGAATGGTGTCGCCGGTATTGTGCCCCATGGTGTCATTGATACTTTTGAATCCATCCAAATCGAGAAACAGTACCGCTAATTTGTTACCCGTAAATTGGGCGCGTTTGATTTCTCCTTCCAAGCGCTCCATGAACGATTGACGATTGGGCAATCCGGTCAGATTATCGAAATAAGCGAGATGAAATATTTTGTTTTCGGAGTCTTTGCGTTCCGTGATATCGCGCACCAGGCACAGTGTTTCCTTAGGATCTATAATCACGATACGGTTTTCATAGTATCTGGTTTTGCCGTTGGCCAGTTTGAGCGGGTACTCGAAAAGCTCCACCGTGCCGTGGCTGCGTGCACGATTAACCGCATCCAGATAAAGGCTGACAATTTGTTCCGGTAGGCTTTGGCCTAACGTGTTTTCCGCACCGGAAGTCAACCAAGGTGTGTTATCCGGGTGGCTGCAGATGTCGATGATCTTGCCTTTATCGTTCAAGATGAACATGGTATCGGGGATGGCGCTGAAAATTGCTGTACTGCGTGCATTGGCAACTTTGAGCGCGAGCATGTTTAGATAACCGCGCCGCAAATACAAAATGCGATAGGCGATTAGATTCCAGTTGATGGGTTTGGCGATAAAATCGGTCGCGCCGGCTTCAAAGGAACGGTTGATTGATTGCATATCATCCATTCCGGTGACCATCATGATGGGTAATTCGTCGCCTGCTTTCTTCCGTAAATACGAACAAACTGCATAACCGTCCATACCCGGCATTTCAACATCCAGCATGACCATATCCGCAGGCCCTGCTTCAAACAAGCGAACCGCTTCCACGCCGTCGCATGCCACGGTGACATTGAAGCCTGCTTTTTCTAAAGCGGCCTGCATCAGTAATCTGACCGTTGCATCATCATCGGCCAGTAGGATTCTGAAAGATTCTGTTGTCACGATGGATTGAGTATTTTTTTAATCTCGGTAATTACGCTTTGGTATTGTTGCTGCATGTGTTGCTGTAGCGTTTGCGCATGAGCGAGTTCTCCTGACCGGCCATCCGCTTCCAGTTGCTTGAAGATGGCGGATAAGTCTTCGGCGCCAATATTGCCCGAACTGGATTTTAACGCATGGGCCGTTTGGCGCAGACTATCAGCATCACAATTCAAGAGAGCTTGTTCAAGCTGGCGGATATTGCTTTCAGCGGATTCGAGAAAAGCTTGCAGAATTTTGTTCAGTAAGCTATCTCCACCCGATGAATCAAGTTCCCGGATTTGATTCAGCCGTGTTGGATTGAGTACAGGCATAATGTTAGCATCATGTTTCATATCAATAGCTTCTAATTTTACAGCATTCAATGGGTTACTTTTTTCTTTAGATAACCAATCCGTGATTTTTTGCTGCAATTGATCGATTGAGTAGGGTTTGGAAAGAAAGTCGTTCATTCCGGCATTTAAGCAATGGGTGCGATCATCTTCGGTTGCATTTGCCGTCAGTGCAATGATGGGGATATTGCCGTATTGCTTGCGAATTTCCGAGGTTGCTTCAAAGCCATCCATCACCGGCATTTGACAATCCATGAGGATGATATCGTACGGATTGTTGTAAACCAGTTCTACCGCTTGCTTTCCATCGCTCGCAATGGTTGTCTCCATGCCAAGTCTGTTCAACATCGCTTTAGCCACTTCTTGATTGACCGGATTGTCTTCAGCGACCAGGATCCTGCCCTTTATTCCGGTTGTAAGCTGAACCGGTGGAGCTTGCTCAATAACAGCCTCTGTGGCCGATTTGGCGAGATCGCGGCTCATTACGTCGCGGATAATTTCAAATAACTCCTTCTGGCGGATTGGCTTATTGACGCAACGCAGAATTCCGATGCTTTGTCTTTCCAGCTGGCTTGCATCACTATGAGTTGAAGTGAGCATCATCATGCGCGTTTTACGCATGACGGGGTGCGCATAAATTTTATCGGCCAATTGCAAGCCGTTCATTTTGGGCATGTGCATGTCCAAAATGGCTAAATGAAAGGGCTCGTTGTTTTCCAGCGCCTTGTTCATGAACATGAGCGCTTGCTCGGCCCCATTGGCGCACACAACGTTAATTTGCCAGTTCTGCAACTGTATTTTAAGAATCTCCCGGTTAGTTTGATTGTCATCGACAACCAATGCTCTGATGCCAATTAAATCGGCCATATTGGAGGAATGGTTGTATTCCAGCTGCGATTTTTCCAGCGGCACATGTATCCAGAATTTGGAACCTTGCCCCGGCAAGCTTTCGACATGGATGCTCCCGTCCATCAGTTCCAATAATCGTTTACAGATCGTTAATCCGAGTCCGGTTCCGCCATATTGGCGCGTTGTAGAACCATCGGCTTGAGAGAAATGCTGGAAAATTTTGTCATGATACTCTGCAGGAATGCCTATTCCGGTATCTTCCACGCATATGCTGATATTTGATCGTGTCCCCGATTCATTGGTCAGCGTGGTGCGGATAACTACTTCGCCCTCTGAAGTGAATTTGATGGCATTATTAAGCAGATTGGCGATGATCTGACGTAACCGGAATGAGTCTCCGCGCACCATGAAGGCGATATTGGGCGGGGTAAACTGTGCCGCCAGCTCCAGGCCTTTTTTATCTGCGGGCTGCGCGAACATAGCCAATGTGTCTTCAATCATCTTGACCAAATCAAAATCGATGATTTCCAATTCCATGTGATCCGACTCGATTTTGGAGAAATCAAGAATGTCGTTAATGATGCCCAAAAGATGTTGCCCTGAGCTTTGGACGGTATCTGCAAAACGGCGCTGATCCTTGTCCAAGTGTGTATCCAGTAACAGCTCAGTCATACCCAGAATGCCGTTCATCGGCGTACGGATTTCGTGGCTCATCGTGGCCAGAAATTCACTTTTGGCTTTACTCGCGGCTTCAGCGGATTCTTTCGCCAGTACCAGTTCGGCGGTTCTTTTCGTGACTTCGTCTTCGAGGTGATCGAGATGGTTTGCCAGCTTGGCATCGCGTTCTTGGATCATCTCCAGCATGTTATTGAATCCCTTAGATAGCGTATTCAATTCGGTAATCGCACCCGGTTTCAGCCGTGTGGTGTAATCCGCCTTGGTGGTGACATGCACCATCACGGAAGAAAGCTCGTTGAGCGGGTCGAGCACGGAACGGTTAAATCGCTGTAGCATCAGGTTGGCGACGAATAAAGCGATGATCGCTGCGGCGAGGGTAATGACAACATACCAAAGAATCTGCCAATACAGCGGAGCCAGGGTAATTTCCAGATAAAGACCGCCTAAAAGCTGGTCATTGAAGTAAATGGGCTGGGTGATGGTTAATGAATGAATATCCGACGTATAGTTTTCGGTCAATGCCGGCAAGGATTCCGGGAGCGATTTGTTCTCAACCGAGTACTGCACAAATTGTTTTTTTTCTTCATTATAGATAACCGCAGCCTTTACTTCCGGGGTGTTGTTGAGGGAGTGTAACAGCGTTTCGGCAGTCGTCTTATCCTGGAACATCAAGGTGGCTACTGCATTTTCCGCCAGTAATTTCGCTGTCGACTGACTGGTCTGTAATAACGAGAAAAAGCTGATGAAGAAGCTGCTCAAAATTACCAATGTTGCAACCAGCAGCATGGCGGTGCCTTGTGTGGCAAAACTGATTTGCTGCAATTTGGCGCGTAATGTTACGGTGGCCGATGATGAACTCTTCATTATTGATATACCTCACTGGCGAAACGTAGTAATTGAGAGCTGAGTTTTAAGCCATTTCTTTTCGCGCGTGCGATATTGGCTTCAAATGTTACTTTACCCTCTTTGATAGACATGTTGATCACAACACCTTGCAGGCTGGCATTTGGGCTGTCACTGATGGTTAATATCGGCTTCTCGTTCAATTGATTGAGGATGGTGCCCAGATCGTGAATAACCGACCGGGAAATAAAAACAATCTGACACGCGGAGAGATCTTCGATAGTGTTCTTGTGTTGAATCACGATCACTTGCTCGCTGGTTTTTTTGCCGCGTAAATGTTGTAGATGTTCACCAAATGGATCATCCCCATAAATGCAAAAATTCAAATTGAGGCTTTGCTGCTCCGGCCATTCAGTATAAGCGATGAAATTATAAAGGAAAGCTACTTTTAAACGGTATTCTGACGGTTGCTCGGCGCGTGTCACGGGCGAGTGCACTGATAACGCAATGCAGCCGATCATAGCCATAATCTTGACTATGCGTTGTGCTTGCTGGCGGAGCATCTTAAGCGGAAATGTCATATCGGCGTGCTTAGAAACGATAGTCCATTCTGAACCGCACGGTACGTCCGGGCTGCCAGAAAGTATTCTGCCAATTGTTATCTGCCGCCGGATGCAGATAGTTTTCATTGAACAAGTTATAAATGCTGAGCGAAGCCTCCAATCCTTTCACTTGCGGGACGTTGGTGACCAAATTGAGATTGGCGAGCACATAGCTGTCGGTATGGGTGCCGTCGAGTGTTTTGCGCTTGCCGTAGTATTGCAATTCGTATCCGGCGTGTAAGCCCGTGATCAGCGGTATCGGAATGGAAATATTAATTTTCCCTAAATGATACGGTGAGTTGACCAAATGGGAATTGTGTTGCTCGGCATTCTGGAGGCCATAGCTCGCGCGCAGCCTGCCACCGAAATCCCATGTTTTGTCGAGAGATAGCTCAGTACCTTTGGCTAAGACACTTTTCCCCGTTTGTTGATATTGCGAAAGCCCGCTGATCGGATCGACACCGGCTGCGATGATATTATGCATATCCCATTGATAAACGGTAGCACGCAAATTCATGCTGGGCAGTGGCAGATAATCCGCCACAATCTCCGCGGTATCCGTCATTTCGCTCTGTAATCCTGGATTGGCAACTTGGTAAGTGCCATCGCTGTAGTTACGCTCAAACGAATTGGGTGCGCGATGCGAGCGGCTGTACAACGCCTTGAATGTAACCTTGGGGCTCGCTTGCCAGATCAATCCGCCACGAGGGCTGAAGACGCTGTCAATCCACTTGTTGTGATCATAACGTAGCCCCGCGGTGACAGACAAAGCGTCGTTGATGCGCCATTCATCCTGAATATAAGCGCCTATCCGCAGAACAGAGTTGTGGAGCGCGACATTCTGAACGGGATTGTCGAAATTCTGGAATGTTTGCTTGATGTCAGTGTTATTTTGATATTCAACGCCGAACATTAACTTATGATCGGTAATCGCTGTTGAAAGCAAGCGTAATTCGGCGCCGTGCCAATCGCTCGGGCCGGTTGATAGGGTTCTCTCGCCGCCGTAAATCGCTGGGTTCTCATAGCGGTACTGACCCAGGAACACTCGTCCGAGCACGTTCAACGTATCGTTGGCGAAATTATCGTTATATTGAATTTGTGCATTGAGGCGGCGATCTCGCTGAAACTGACCCAGTAACAGCGGATCGGATAGATAGGCACCGGTTGGATCTTCTTTCTTTCGATTGCCGTAAATGAAGTCAAATGAAAGCGGGCCATACGAACCACGAGCGAACATTTGCTTGACGTTTTCTCCGTCCATGTGATGTGCCACACCGGAAATACCGGAATCGCCGAATTCAAAGAAACGGTTCGCGCCCCTGGATTGCAGACCGGAGAAAGAAATGAGAGCATCAGCGCCATTTTCGAATTGTTTGCCCAAGGTGACACGTTCCTGCGGCATGATTTCTGCCGTCTGATACGATGCCGAAAGTTCAGCGCCTTTTACGTCCGCGCCTTTGCGGGTAATGATATTAACCACGCCGAGCATGGCATTCAAACCGTAGATCGTGCTGCCAGACCAGGGAATAAATTCAATCCGCTCAATTAAGTCGATGTCGAGCGGGAAATCCCGTCCCGTAGGGCCTTGATCGTAGGTCGCGTCATTGATGCGATTGCCATTAATTGTAATCAGTACACGAGAATTGAAGTCTCCGGGCTGACTAAAGCCTCGTGTACCCAGGTATTCATATTGATAATCGTATGTGGTATGAATGCCGGGCAAGCTCGCCAATGCCTGATTCAGTGTGCGCCAACCATAGGTGCGGATATCCTTGCGTGTAATCACACTGACGGCGGCAGCGGCTTGTTGTTGCTTCTGCTCATATTTTGCAGCGCCCACGACACGGATATTCATTAATTCTTCTATGTTCATCTGCTCTAGATCCTTGGCGGCATAGCCAGGTATCGCTTGAGTGAAAAGCAGGGATAGCAGCAATGCCTTGCTATAAAGCATTGCTGCGGGTGTTTTTTGCTTGTAAAGCTGTTCAAATAACATATCGATGTGCACTTAAAAGCGATAATCCAGCCTGAAGCGAATCGTCCGTCCGGGCTGCCAGAATGTATTCTGCCAATTGGTATCCGCAGCCGGGTGCAAATAGTTTTCGTTAAACAAGTTATAAATACTGAGCGAGGCTTCCAATCCTTTTACTTGCGGAACATTCGTGACTAAGTTGAGATTGGCAAGCACGTAGCTGTCGGTATTGGAGCCATCGAGCGTTTTGCGTTTGCCGTAGTATTGCAATTCAGAACCGGCCCGCAATCCGGTAATCAGTGGGATGGGCAGGGAAAAATTGAGTTTGCCGAGATAATAGGGGGAATTGGGCAGATGGGAATTTTGCTGCTCTGCATTTTGGATGCCGAAGCTGCCGCGCAAACGTGCACCCCAATCCCATGTTTTATCGAGCGACAGTTCCGCGCCCCTAGCGACCACCTTTTTGGAATTCTGCTGATACTGGGACAATCCGCTGAGCGGATCGATACCGAGCGCAATGAGGTTGTATATATCCCAGGCGTAGACGTTCGCGCGCAGGTTCAGGGTAGGCTGAGCGAGATAATCCGCGACCAATTCGGCGGTATCGACGGATTCACTGTGCAGTCCGGGGTTCGCGACCTGTGAGATATTGTCGCCATAATCACGTTCGTATGAATTCGGTGAACGGTGCGCGCGGCCATAAAGCGCTTTGAATGTGGCTTTGGGCGTGGCCTGCCAGATCAACGCGCCGCGCGGACTCAGGCGGCTACCGATCCAGTGGTTATGGTCGTAACGCAAGCCAACGGTGGCGGACAACGTGTCAGTGATACGCCACTCGTCCTGGAGATACACACCGATGCGCATTACGGCGCTTTTGATGGTTACATTTTCGTCCGGAGAACTGAAATTCTGGAAAGTTTGTTTGATGCTGGTGTTGTTTTGGTACTCGAAGCCCGCCATTAGCTTATGATCGGTAAGCGCCGTCGACAGCAAGCGCAATTCAACGCCATGCCAATCGCTGGGGCCGGTGGATAAGGTTCTGTCACCGCCGTAAATCATCGGATTATCATAGCGGTATTGGCCGAGAAACGCTCGTCCAAGTACGTTTAAGGTGTTATTGGCAAAATTGTCGTTATATTGAATTTGTGTATTGAGGCGCTGGTCGCGCTGGAACTGGCCCGCTACCAGGGGATCGGAAAAGAACATGCCGGTTGGATCGCCCTTGTGCCGGTTGCCGTAGATAAAATCGAACGATAGCGGGCCATGCGAGGCGCGCGCGAACATCTGCTTAACATTTTCGTCATCCAGGCGGTGCGCGATACCGGAGACACCAGCATCGCCGAATTCAAAGAAACGATCCGCGCCGCGCGATTGCAAACCGGAAAATGAGATGAGCGCATCGGTACCGTTATCGAATTGTTTGCCCAGTGTGACGCGCTCTTGCGGCATGATTTCGGCGGTTTGGTACGAAGCTGACAGCTCGGCGCCTTTGATGTCGGCGCCTTTGCGGGTCACGATATTGACCACGCCGAGCATGGCATTCTGGCCGTACACTGCACTACCGGGACCGGGAATGAATTCGATGCGCTCAATCAGATCGATGTCGAGTGGAAAATCCCGTCCTGTCGGTCCTTGGTCGTATGTGGCATCGTTGATGCGGTTGCCATTGACGGTGATCAGCACGCGCGTATTGAAATCCCCCGGTAATCCAAAACCGCGCGAACCCAAATATTCATATTGATAATCATACGTGGGATGAATGCCCGGCAGGCTCGCCAAAGCTTGATTCAGCGTGCGCCAGCCATAGGTGCGGATATCCTTGCGCGTGATAATGCTGACAGCCGCTGCCGCTTGCTGTTGCTTCTGCTCGTATTTGGAAGCGCCGATGATGTTGATATTCATCAATTCTCCCAAGCTCATTTGCTCCAGATTCGTCGTGGCGAGAATCGGTAGCGATTGTATGCAGAACAAACAAAAGAGTAAGTCTCTTCCTACGCGGCAATTTTTGCTGAAAGAAGATTGTTTCTGTGATGTGCACACGATCAGCTGGTTAAATTCTTAAATTCTGGGATTAAAGCATGCGAAACTTAAAATCAAAAAGAAGAAAAGTAGGATTTATCTTATTCTATTTGAAGTATTCGTTTAAAAACTTTCATTGATAAAACAAATCGGCAAGAACCCATTGCTTTTGTAATCGATGAAATGATGGATGGATTGTGGCTTTTGTTACCGCTGTATTTTGGTGGCGAGGCGCAGCAATTGAGAACTTAAGCTCAATCCTGCTTTTCTGGCCATTGTCAGATTGGCTTCGAATGTGATCTTGTCATCTTTGACATTCATGTTGAGTACAACGCTTTGCTGGCTTACACCGGGGCTATCCGCAACGGTTAGAACCGGCTTATCCTTCAGGTCATCGATGATGTCCGCTAAATCGCCGATCGCGGCGCGGGAAATAAATACCAGCTGGCATTGACTGAGGCGGTCAATGGTATTGATTCTATGGATGATCACTTTGCGGTCATTGATATGCTTTTTCCGCATTAATGAGTCGAGATCCTGACTGAAAGGATCTTTTCCGTAAATACAAAGGTTAAAATTATCCGTGGTGCGGTCAGGCCAGGTGGTGAAGATCGCGAAGTTATACAAAAAAGCGGCTTTCAGCATATATTCAGCCGCTTCATCCGCCTGCACATCCGCTGCGAAGCCGATGCTTGCGATATAGAATATCATCCCAAATTTTGCATAAGGTGTTCTGGATACGAATATCCTGCAAAAGTGATGAATGAATAACGTAAGCAATGCTGTCATCGTGCGATATTGTTAGAAGCGCAAAGTAAATCGGCCAAAAACACCGCGCTGAATTTGCACCGGCATCGTCGGGATCAACTCAGGCGCGAATTCCTGATGGTGTGATTGCAGTAAGTTTTGTCCAATCACGGACAATTCCATGTTCGATCTGGGTTTCCATGCCAATCGCAAATCCAGCGCCTGATAACTGGCCACCCTCAGCCCCGGTAATTTATCGATGTGACGGAAAAAAGCATCCAGTTCAACGTTCTTGACCAAGTCCAGTTGCGTGCGCAGGGTGAATTGATGCTTGGGATCTCCGCCCGATTCAACTTCCTGGCCCAGCGGTACCCGGTTTCTCACTTGCAAGTGGCTATAGCTCGGCATGAAACGCAACCGATCAAATGCATTCAATTGACCGTAAACCTCAAAACCGAAAATGTGCGTGTGGCGCTGATCCATTATCTGAATCGTTGCCGGTGCTACTTCCGATTCACTGGAGG
The DNA here is from genome assembly GCF_040240425.1 of Nitrosomonas sp. Taxonomy (GTDB): domain Bacteria; phylum Pseudomonadota; class Gammaproteobacteria; order Burkholderiales; family Nitrosomonadaceae; genus Nitrosomonas. The sequence continues at coordinate 130,571 of NZ_QPHG01000005.1, forward strand.
AATGATCATAGTCGTTGAAAAATCCCGCAATATCGACCGACAGATCGGATGTGATCTGACGCCGGTAACCGGTTTCGAATCCCCACAGGGTCTCGGCCAGCAGATGCGGATTGCTGATGAGGCGGATAAATTCCGCGCCGTCCCGGATCAACTGATTGCCGTCGCGTTCAAAGCGGGATGGCAAGCGTATCGAGCGGGTTGCAGAAGACCAGAAAGACTGTTTAGCATCGGGTGTCCACAGCAAGCGGGCATTGGGTAAGAAATTTCCGTGTGTGCAGGTGTGATCGAGAAATTTAATCCCAGCCGTCAGTTTTAACCGGTCTTCTACCAGCGGCACGTCGGCTTGCGCGAAGACATTGCCGGTTTGCAAGCCGCGCCTGATAGGGTCGAAGGAAATCGGCAATCCTGCCCCCAAGTGATCGACGGTCCAGCGATAACCGCCACCCCAGACGATATCCGGTTGCACTGGAATAAAAGGGACTACCAACGGGAAGCGATGTTGAAAATCTATATCGACGGTCTGGCGGGTTTCCCGGAAAGATAGCTCGTTGCGATGCGTGCGATCATAATACACTTGCAGTGCGGTATTCGAACGTTCGCTCGTGGTGCGCTGCCAGCGCACCAACGCATGTCCACCGGCCAAATTGGCGTCTTCCGCGCGCGTAATGGCTGACTCGGGTTCCGCAGGATTGATGAAAGCAGTATTTTGCCCCGCTTTGCCGCCGTAATACTACTGGCCTTGAAAAGTCACGGCGTTGCTGTCGTTGATATCCCAATCGGCGCGAAAACCGGCCGTTCCCATGCGCCAGCTGTCGTTGGCCCCGCCCGGTCCGCGGATGACTTCGATACGTTCGATATCTTCCAGCGGCAGATCCAGTGTTTCCCAGAATGTTCCGGCAAACAACGGAGAATAGACCGTACGGCCATCGATCATTACCAGCAAGTCGTCGGCAAACCGGCCGCTGTATCCGCGAGAGGTCACCGACCATTTGTTTGCATCGATGCGCGCCACGGATAAACCGGGCGCCATGCGCAGCAGCTCGGGGATGCTATTGGCGCTGGCGCGGCGGATATCTTCCTGGGAAATGACAAAAACCGCTGCAGGCGTGTCGCTCAAGGTTTGCGGCTTGCGTGAAACAGTCGATATTTTGGTACTCATCAATTCGGCAAGCGAAGCGTCGGAAATATCTTGTTTCAACGGCATATTTTGTGCCATGACCGCAGTCGTAGCTGAAAATAAGAGAGAAAGCAGCAGCCGAATCCAAGTTAAACGCGTTACTTGTTGATTTGAAGTCGCGATCATGAACGTGCAGGGTGCTTTGATAAGAAATTGTTTGCGCGCAAAAGCATGGAATGTCACGATTGTAGTCCTGATATTCCTTCCTAACAACTTGGAATAAACGGGAAATTATGCGTTAGTTTGGCGCTACGGAAGTGACTGTGCCGGTGTCATGTGCGTTCGTTCTCCAGCAATCCTAGAAAACCGCCCGATTGATGATTCCACAGTTGCGCGTAGAGCTGATTGTTGGCGATGAGTCTGGCGTGACTGCCTTGTTCGACAATCTGACCCTTATCGAAAACGATGAGCCGGTCCATTGCTGCGATGGTCGACAAGCGGTGCGCGATGGCGATGACGGTTTTACCTTCCATCAATTGATACAGGCTTTGCTGGATACCGGCTTCGACTTCGGAATCCAGCGCCGATGTGGCTTCATCCAGCACCAGGATGGGTGCGTTTTTGAGCAGCACGCGGGCGATGGCGATGCGTTGCCGTTGCCCGCCGGAGAGCGTCACGCCGCGTTCGCCGACGTGCGCGTCATAACCGGTACGGCCTTTGATGTCGCGCAATCCCAGGATGAATTCATGCGCTTGCGCTTGTTTGGCGGCTGCGATCATTTGCGCGTCGCTGGCATCCGGTCTGCCGAATAGAATGTTGTCGCGTACCGAGCGATGCAGCAGCGAAGTATCCTGCGTTACCATGGCGATGTTGGCGCGCAAGCTATCCTGTGTGACGGTGCGGATATCCTGCCCGTCGATGGTGATGTTGCCTTGCTGGGTATCGTAAAAACGCAGCAACAGATTGACGAAGGTCGATTTGCCCGCGCCCGAACGGCCGACGATGCCGACTTTCTCGCCAGCGGCGATATGCAAACTGAGACCGGATAAAATACGCAGCGATTCGGGTTGTTCCGGGTGGTACGAAAAAACGACGTGATTAAAATCGATCGCGCCTTGCACTACGGTGAGTTCATTGGCATCCGGCACATCCGTGACACGCTGCGGTTTGGAAATGGTGTTGATGCCGTCTTGTACGGTGCCCATATTTTCAAACAACGCATTGACTTCCCACATGATCCAATGCGACATGCCCGTCATCCGGATCGCCAAGCTCATGACAATCGCGATCGCGCCAGGACCGATACCGCCTTGCAGCCAGATTGCGAGCCCCAGCGCGCCGGTTGCGAATACCATCAGCATATTGATGGTCCAGACGCTGAAATTCAGACCGGTTGCCAAGCGCATTTGCGGATAAACCGTGGCCATGAATTCTTCCATCCCGGCTTGCGCGTAGGCGGATTCCCGCTCGCTCTGGGAAAATAGTTTAAGTGTCAGAATATTGGTGTAGCTGTCGGCGATGCGTCCTGTCATCAACGCGCGCGCATCGGCTTGTAAAGTGGATATACGTTTTAAACGCGGCACAAAATACAGCAGTATGCCGATGTATAAAATCAACCAGGTCAAGATCGGCAAACACAGATAAGGATCGGCGTTAACTACTAACAGTAGGGTTGTGGCTAGATAAATGATGACGAACAAAATGACATCGAGCAGTTTTAGCACGGTTTCGCGCACCGACAGGGCGGTCTGCATGACTTTGGCGGCAATCCGTCCGCTGAATTCATGTTGAAAAAATGCGTAGCTTTGGTTAAGCAGGTAACGATGCGATAACCAGCGCACGCGCATCGGGAAATTGCCCATTAGCAACTGGTTAATCACTAAAGCGTGCGACAACACCAATAACGGAATCCATATCAGAATGAAGATCGACATGGCCAGCAGCGTCGGCCATTCGCTCTCAAAGAAGTATTCTGTTTTATGCGCTGCCAGCCAATCGACCATTTGACCGACCAAGCTGTAGAGCATCGCCTCACTGATGGCCAAAAGCGTGGTCAGCAACGCCAGTAATACCAGATAACGCTCAATGCCGCGAATATAGTGGCGGCAGAATTGATACAGCCCCTGCGGCGGTTCGGCGGGGTGCTCCGGCGGGTACGGGTCGATCAAGCGCTCGAAGAAGCCGAACATGGTTACGATACTCGTGATTTAACTGCTGCTCAGTTGCTCGAAAATCCGGAATCCGGCTACATAAGTGCCGATCGCGGCACCCAGTGACGAAAAAATGAAAATCAATAAAATTCGAGTGACTTGATTATTCCACCAGCCTTTTAAGCTGGTTGTGTCGGTTCTGAGCCGGTTAAAATCACTGACCTTGGGCTTGCGCAAATAGGCTTCAACAGCCGCTACGACCATTCCGGCGCCGATGGCAGGATGCAGCGTTGTGAAGGGAGCCGCCAGGAAAGCGCTCAGAATGGATAACGGATGCGCAAAAGCGATGGCTGTCCCCACTGCGGACAATCCACCGGTTATCAGCACCCAATCCATGACCATGCTGATGCCGATATCCGGGCTTTGCATAAAGCCGATGACGAAGCCCGCCAAGATGAATACAACAATCAACCAGGGGATGAGCTTGAGCCACGGCGATGGTGGCGGGATGTTGTCCAGTTGTGCAATGCGCTCGTCCGGATTATCCATAGGATGCTCTTCGAATTGCCTTGCCATGCCATTCAAGTGCCCGGCGCCGACCACGGCTAAAATGTGCTGGTAATTGTTCTCCCGGCATTCTTTGATGAGCCGCGCGGCCATGTATTCATCCCGTTCACTGATCAGCGGACGGAACAAATCTTTTTCATCTTCCGCGAATTGCGAAAAAGAACTTTCCAATACATCACCTTCTTTCAGTTTTTCGATTTCCGCCGCGCTGAATTTCTCCTGACTGATAACGCTGGCAATCAAACCGGCAAATATGTTGATGCGTTTCCACCATGGCACGCTGTGATAAATCCGTTTCATGGTCGTGCCGATTTCGCGGTCAATCAGCAACACCGGTAATTGCGCTGCTTGCGCATCCTTGATGGCAACCCGCATCTCCGCCCCCGGTTCAATTCCGAATTGCTCCGCCATGCGCTGCTGGAATGCGCCTAATGCGAGGCTGGCCGCGACCATGCTCGCTTGACCGTTTTTGATCACTTGGAATAAATCCATTTTAGCCATCGCGTCGGGATTCACGATGGCTTTATGCCGGCTTGGGCATAACTCAACCGCCACGGCATCGTATTGTCCGGTGGCGATCAACTCTTGAACCTTATCCGCGCTGGCTTTTGAAACATGCGCGGTTCCCAGTAATGTAATGCTGCCGTTGCCGGTTTTGACAATCTTGATCGGTTCGTCATGTGTGTCACATTTGCCGGTCGATGCAGTAGTCTGTTCTTCTAGTGTGGTCATTGGCGGTGATAGTTATAAATCATCGGAAGTGGATTGTTGTTGCTTCGCATAACGAAGATTATCACGGCGTTAACTAAAACAAAATTGAGTTCTGCACAAATTCAAAGCAGCGCGAAATAGTGAATATTACGGCGTGACAATTGCAGTACACATGTACTAATAAAAAGGGAAAGATGTTCTATGTACTTAAAAAAAATCAAACCTATAATGGAACACGCTGTAATCGTTAAATAAATTTTGCATTGAAACATACAAAGTTTAATTGATTAATGGGTGGTTTGAGATTTTAGTTGGTTGTGAAGAGCGAAGATTCTAACAACTATTTTATGTTGCACCGATAAATTTAAGGAGTTAATTATGAAATTCGAATTGAGAAAAAATTGCCTGGCACAAGTTGTAGCAATCGCTTTGTGCGGTTCGTTTGTTTCTGCAGCGCAAGCTGCTCCAACCTTAATCAGCGGTTTCGGCACTACTTCCGCAACGATTGACGATGCAGGTTATTTCTCACCTGCTGGCGCACTCGGCTTAAGCTTCAACGGCAGAGAATTTGTTAATCTGGGCACATACGCATCCAACTGGTCGCTCAATGCCAACGGCGGATCTGTTGCTGTTGCTGATTCAGTGGCCGGTAACAATCCATTAGCAACGACTGCTTTTGGTGCAGGTGGTAGCATTTCCGTTGTTACCAATCTTGGCGGTGGCGGTGGCGGCTGGAGTCTGGTTGAGACAGTCAGTGTTCCAGCAAGTGGTCACGTAGCTGTTCAAATTCAATTGACCAACAACACCGGTGCTGATGCAACCGGCGTGCAATGGGGTGTTGGTATCGATGCTGATCAAGGTGTTCCAGCTGGCTTCGGATTTGGTACAACAAACGAAATTCTGGGGCTAGGAAATGCATCTGCTGTAAGAGCTACCAGCTTGGATGGATGGTCGTTAACCCTGGCTAACACAACCAGTGCATCGGCATTTAACATTGCTGGTTATATCGATCCATTCAGCTGCTGCAGCCCAGTTGATCCTGCTGCAATGTTATCTGCAGCTCAAGCAATTGGTAATTATGGTTTTGCAGACAGTTCAATTAACCTGGCATATGATTTGGGCGCGATTGCTAACGGTCAATCAGCAACTTTTGGTTATGAATACATCATGGCTGTTCCAGAACCAGAAACCTATGCAATGTTACTGGCTGGTCTTGGTTTGATCGGTTTCTCAGCACGCCGCCGTAGCGCAGTGTAATTAGAAACAAATTTCAGAAGCCACGGAGATAAGATTTTCTCTGTGGCTTTTTTGTTTTTTGCATTTAAAGTGATTCATACATGCGTTACCAGCAGTGAGCGTGAATAACTCAGGTCAATGATTGTCAAGCACGCTTCCGGTAATCAGGGTTTGTGAAATTCCTTACTCTCGGTATATCAAAGAAACAGACTACTCTTAAATCTGTTTGGATTTATTGGTTTTGTCCATCTGGTCTATAAAATCAAGGGTCTTAGGAAGTTAAAGCGGGTTTAAACGTAACAATTTAAGAATTTCATGATAGAGATTATCACGGCGATGATTAAAACGAAATTCGGTTTCTTTCAAGTGCAGGTAGAAAGTA
>NZ_QPHG01000060.1:0-11055 GCF_040240425.1 Nitrosomonas sp.
AATCCGGCTACAAAACACCACTGAAAAATGAATTGCCGGGAATTCGTGTTCAAAAAAATGGCAGGATTACCGGGAAATCTGGAAATCACTAATTGTTCAGCGCTTCCCTAGGGAAATGCTGATTAATTGGCTATACGAGCGAATCACTTCGTTGCGCGGTACTCGCATCCTCGCCTATCTTATTGATATGTTTTGGTTGCTGTGTTCCGTGCGCCTTGTGCTTCATCTCGTCCGCCGAATTAATTAGCGTTTCCCTAGCCATGTTCAATCGCGCTGAACTCAAAATTAATCAACTTTACTGACACTGAGATATGCCTAATCTATTTAGAAACGTAATCAAAAATTCTCTTCCTGCACTGGGTTCTAATTCACGCCGTGTAATCTCTAGCATCTTGCTGGGAGCGTATTTATCGCATCCGCTGATACTGAGTGCTGGTGAATTGCATCAGCACATCGAGGTTAAAGTTCTCGAAGGACGTGTACAAGCCAGCTTTTGTAACCCTGAAAAAGGGTGCAGCCTGGTGAAGCCGGAAACCCTCGGATTACCGGCCGGGCAGATGCCGATTGATCAACTGACCGGCACGCCGATTTATGTATCGGAGTTCAGCATTTTTCCCGACCGTACCGCGATTGATAGCCCCGGCTTCGAAAGCATTGCTGGCGATATGACGGCCGGGGACAGGGTGCGTTACCGCGCCAGCGGACACTTGAGTTATTGGAGCACCGATAAGCGTCAATGGACATTAGCGCCGGAAGGAATACAAATCCGCTTGGCTGGCGGTTTGGATATACAGCCTAATCAAGATTGCGGGCAGGTATTCTGTATTCCTAAAACTGTCGAAGGATTTACAGTATTTAACCGGCACGGCGTAAGCAGCGCAACCTCACTGATTGTTGGTGAAGTGCGTGCCAATGGTTCCTTACACACGCATCTCGACTGGATTATTGAGTCAGACCGGGGTGCTTCGAATGCCCCCGCGGGTGCTTACATGGTTGAATTACAGTTGGTCACCGAGTCTCATCCTGTACCTTCTGATTCGTTGTGGATCATGTTCAATAACGGCTTGCCATTAGCGGATTTTCAACAAGCCGTGGCGGGACGTGTACTGCAACCGAATACCGATACCGCGCTAGCGGATAAATTGTTTAATTGGGCGGAATCCAATTATCCTGCTTTGTTTCCACACACAACGGCATCATTCGTAGCGCTTGGATATTACGCGCGCTGTTATCGAAACAACGCTTGTGTCGGTATAAAAGACAATCATATCTTCGCAACCGGCGGTGAATTTGGCCCCAATATTGTTACGTTAGGTGAATTTAGCGTATTCGCGGCTCAAGCCGGTCTTTAATCTTTCGGTATTTCAATTTCGCAATGCAATCATTATCGCGAAACAATATTGGCTATCTGGGATCGCAGCAACGCGCTATTACCTTACCGGGATTGTTGTGTGTACTGATATTACATGCGGGCCTGTTTTATTTTTTGTGGAGTCAGCGCCTGACGCCACCGCCTGAGCAAATGGTGGCATTATTTGCCGATCTCATCACATTGCCACCCCCGGTCAGCGTGACGGAGCCTCCGCCCGCCAAGCCTCAGCCTGTGAAGAAACCCGCAGTAGTCAAGCCAAAACAAGAGCGTCTTGCCGCGAAATCACCGGTAACGCCCAAGCAGGATGCGACTGTCGAGCCGTCACCGGCGCCTCCGGCGGAAGCACAAACTAAAGCCGCTGACCCCGTGGCTGCGCCGCCTGCACCAATGCAAACAGGCCCGGTTGCGCTATCTGCGGAATTATCCGTTTCCTGCTCAAAATTGACGGCGCCTGTCTATCCCGCTATTTCCCGCCGCATGGGTGAGGAGGGCAAGGTGGAACTGCGTGTGGAGCTGGATGAAAACGGGCGCGTCGACACAATCAGTATCATCAATAGCAGTGGCTATAGGCGGCTTGATGAAGCGGCGTTAGCTGCGGTGAAAAGCTGGCAATGCAATCCATCGCTGCGCAATGGCCAGCCGGTTCGTGCTGTTGCCTTACAACCTTTTAATTTTGTATTACAGGGAAACGAATAAATGGAAACAGGACTAGGTTTTTCTAACTTTCTTGCGCAAATTGATGAAGTGGGTATCAGCGTGCTGGCGCTACTGGTATTACTCTCAATAGCGAGTTGGTATCTGATTATCACAAAAAGTATCGCCAACTATATGGCCAAGCGCCGCGCCGAAGCATTTATTAAACATTTCTGGAGTTTTGATTCTCTCCAGGCGGTCAGTATCGAGTTTAAAAAAACCGCCCCGGATAATGTCCCCAATAATGCTTTTGCAGCAATTGCCAAGCTGGGAATCGATGCCGCCGCTGATTCCAAAATTCACGGTTCGCATAAATTAGCGGCAGCAGGCGGCACGAGTGAATTCCTGACGCGTACTTTGCGTAATGGCATCGATCAGGAAGCTACCCGGGTAGAGAATGGGTTAACGCTGATTGCAACAGCAGGTTCGGCAGCGCCTTATATCGGTTTGTTTGGCACAGTTTGGGGAATCTATCATGCCTTGATTCAGATCGGGCTTTCGGGGCAGGGCACATTGGATAAAGTAGCTGGCCCTGTCGGAGAAGCATTGATCATGACAGCGCTGGGATTGGCGGTGGCTATCCCCGCGGTACTTGCTTATAACGCCTTTGTGCGCCGGAATCGGATTTGGCTGGCGCGTCTGGAAGCCTTTGCGCATGATCTTTTTATTCTGATTACAGTCGGAGATGGCGATGAAACAAACTCTCCGGTGCGATCCTCCTCCTCCCCCGCTGTTGCAGAAACGCTTGATGTGGCCTATGAAAGGAGGCGGCAATAATGGCGTTCGGTAGTATGCAAGGCAGCAGCCGCCAAGCGCCGATGGCGGAAATCAATGTGGTGCCATTGGTCGATGTCATGCTGGTATTGCTGATCATTTTTATTATTACAGCACCGTTGCTGACACATTCCGTCAAAATTGATTTACCAAAGGCCGAGAGCTCGCCCAATATCACCCAGCCTGAGCACGTTGAGTTGGCTATCCGGGCGGAGGGAAGTTTTTTTTGGAATGGTGAGCCGGTGGCATTGGAGCAATTGGCGCCTCGCTTTGGCGAAACAGTTGCTCAGGCCCCAAATACCGAGCTATATATCCGCGCGGACAAACTGGCGCATTATGAGCACGTCGCACGGATTATGAGCATTGCGGCCAAGGCTGGCATGACACGCATCGGATTTATTACAGATCCTTCGGAAAAATAACGGCTGCTTATCGCCAGCTCAGTTTACCGGTTATCAATGCCGGTAAACAAACACTAAAAGGCTGGATGTCGCTGCTTGCAATTGAAACATCAGGATCGACCGGGTGACCGTTTTCAATGACCGGCGGTATGCAGAAAATGCGTGTAGTAACGCACCGTGATGCTCGCAGCGGGTTTCGCCATCAGGGAAGCGGGTCAATCGGGTTGTTTTGCTACTTTTTTGCCGGGTTTCCGGGTTGTGGCGGCGGGCAGCAGGCTGGTGATTGTTTGGTAGCGCTCGAACAAAAACGCCACGCGCTCGGCTTCGGAGGCGAACGATTTTTTGCCGTAGGCGGCGTCGACGGCGCGGTCGAGTGTCTGATGCGCGCGCACCAGTTCCGGCGGCATCGCCAGCGGGTCGTACAAGTCAGCCAGAGTGGAACTTGGAAATTGCGCGCGGGCATCGAGCACGGCCTGTGCGGCGGTTTCGATGGTTTTGCGTTGGGTATCGGTGGGTTCCGGCCAGGGGAAAGTGTTGTATGTATATTTCGCAGAGTATCGGTAACGACTTTCCAATCGGCCCGATGTGATTTTCATCCAAGCCATGTGCATGACACTGGTTAGAATGCCAAACTCATACAAACCGGCATCAGGAACAATTTGCAGATCGTTTGCAGCAATCACTTCAGAAGATAAGAAGCCAATCGGGATATAAGATCGATTCTCCGATGAAGTACGTGGCAAGGCCAGATAAATACCATCCACCGGTTGCCGGTTTTCGGTAAATCGAGTTGGGGTTGCAGCTTTATCACGCGTAGCTGCTTTGGAGCTTTTTAATCGAAATTCGCGCACAGCTTCAACACGCTGTAATACTGCTGGCATTAAGCGTAGTTCATTTGGCGGACAATTTAATAACCATAGGCAGTAACGATATTGATTGTGAATGAAGCCTTCCGCGCCTAAATACGGGCGAAGCCATTTTTCTGCAATAGGTTCCGAGGCTATTAATGTATCTTTGTCAGCAGGTTCAAGAATCAAATGACCGCCATCAGCGGGAATGCTGCCATTTGCCAGTGGACGTGAAGCTGAAAGTGGTTGCATTCGACCTTCTGCGATGATGTTGGGTGCATCCACCAAATACGGATTGATGTTTCTGGCCGCTATGGCATGCGCTTCGCCCTGAATGTTTTCATATTCAAAAATGGTTTTCTGCGCCGCTTCTTGCAAACCAAAACCGATGATGACGCAATGCACTGCGGCTTTGCCGCTGGCTTCGCTGCTCCATTGAAAGGTGCGGTGGGCGAAATGTAGATGCACACCGTGGCGCAATAAATCCGGCCACAGTACGCCGACCTGTTCGCCTTGCGTGATCGAGTTGGTCGAGACGAACGCGACCCGGATTGCCGGGTGGGTGGCGATGTAGCCGGTAGCCTTACGGTACCAGCAGGTGACGTAATCGAGCAAACCCGCGTTTTTGGTGTCGTGAAAAATCGTCGCGACATCGGTGCGCTGTGCGTCATTCAAGAATTTTGCGCCAATAAACGGCGGATTACCCATCACAACATCGCATTCTTCCGTCGCGATGACGCTGTTCCAATCGAGCCGCAGCGCGTTGCCGTGCACGATGTGCGCGGATTTTTTCAACGGCAGGCGGATGAAATACTGGCCGAATTCTTCCGACACCAGCGCGTTCATTTGGTGGTCGGTCAGCCATAGCGCGACTTGCGCGATTTGTACCGGGAATTCCTCGATTTCGATGCCGTGGAACTGATCGACGTCGACCTGAATGATGGTGGCGATGTCGAGCGCTTGCTGGCCGCTGTGGTGCAATTCGCGCAGCACTTCCAGTTCCAGCTTGCGCAGTTCGCGGTACGCGATCACCAGGAAATTGCCGCAGCCGCATGCCGGGTCGAGAAATTTCAGTCCGGCGAGCCTGGCGTGGAACGCTTGCAGGTTTTGCGTGCGGCTTTTGACGGTGTGGCGGATTTTATCGAACTCAGCGCGCAGTTCGTCGAGGAACAGCGGGCCGATCAGTTTCAGGATGTTTTCCTCGGTGGTGTAGTGCGCGCCGAGGTTGCGCCGCGCGTTCGGCGTTTCGTCCATGATGTTTTGGAACAGCGAGCCGAAAATCGCCGGGGAAATACCGCTCCAGTCGATGGCGCAGCAATACAGCAGCGCGGCGCGCATGTCGCGGTCGAAGCTGGCGAACGGCAGGCGTTCCTCGAACAGTTTGCCGTTGATGTACGGAAACCGGCTCAGCGTGTCGTCGAGGTTTTTCAGCCGCGCGGTTTCCGGCGTGTTGAGCACGTCGAACAGTTGTGCCAGTTGCGGCGCGAGATCGCTGCCGTCTTCGCGCGTTTGCTGCTCGATGAATTCGGTGAACTGGGTGCGCTCGAAAATGCCGGTGTCCTCGGCGAACAGGCAAAACAGTAGGCGCACCAGATAGACTTCGAGCGCGTGGCCGGTGTAGCCGATCTGTTTCAGGCGGTCGTGCAGCCGTGCCATGCGCTGCACCGCCTTGGCGTTGACCGGGCTTTGCGGTGAGATTTTCTGCGGCTGGTATCCGGCGATGAACCAGAACAGTTTGACGTTTTTGTACAGTTCTTTCAGCAGGAATTCGCTGTACGTGCCTTCGATCATGTCGTACAGGCGGAAGCGCGCAAAGTCGCTGACCAGCACGAAACGCGGCAGTTCATGTTCCTTCAGTCCGGGGAAATAATCGATGGCCTGCTGGTAGGCGCGATCCAGATCTTTGCCGCGCGATTTGTGCTCGATCAGCAGGTTGCCTTTCCACAGCCAGTCGATGTAGCCGTCGCGGTCGCCAAGTTTTTTGACTTTTTGCTCGAAACTGCCGATGCGCCGCTGATTGATGCCGAACACGTTGAAAAAGTCGATCCAGAACGGTTTGGCGTCGGCGTCTTCCGATTCCGCTTTGGCCCAGTCGCGGGAAAACGCCAGCGCGCGGTCTTTGATTTCGTTCCAGGCTAGCGCCATGCAGTCTCCGGTTTATTCTTAGGAAGCTCTGAAAAACTACTGTGCTCGCTACCTTTTTCAGAGCTTTCTTATTTATTTTGCCCCGCCCGATTCTACGTGATCGCGCCGGGAAACGCCAAGGACCGCCTGTGGTATGATTTTCCATCATGATCAGGAGCAAGATATGCGCGCTATTTTTCTGGATTTCGGTTCCGTCACCCGCGGCGATATGGACTGCGCCACGCTGGAGCGGGCGATTGCGCCGTGGCAGTTTTATCACGATTCTTCCGAGGCGGAAGTGGCGGAACGCATCCGCGACGCTGAGGTGATCGTCAGCAATAAGGTGTTCATCGGCCGCGCGGCGATTGCAACGGCAAAACAACTCAAGCTGATTTGCGTGGCGGCGACCGGGTACAACAACGTCGACCTGGCGGCGGCTGCCGAATATGGCGTGCCGGTGTGCAACGTGCGCGGCTACGCCACGCCGTCGGTGGTGGAGCATGTGTTCATGCTGATGCTGAATCTGGCGCGGCATTTTTCTGATTATCAGGCGCTGGTCAAGCGCGGCGGCTGGCAGCAAAGCCAATTTTTCTGCCCGCTTGATTTTCCGGTCATCGAATTGTCCGGTAAAACGCTCGGCATCATCGGCCACGGCGAACTTGGGCACGCGGTGGCGCAGGTCGGGCAGGCATTCGGCATGCAGGTGCTGATCGCGGATCACAAAGGCAAGCCGCCGCGCGCTGGTAGAACCGCATTTGATGGCGTGCTGCGGCAGGCGGATTTCGTCACGCTGCATTGCCCGTTGTCGGCGGAAACGCAGCACTTGATGAGTCAACGCGAATTTGCATTGATGAAGCCGACGGCGTATCTGATCAACACCGCACGCGGCGGGCTGGTGAACGAGGCCGATTTGTTGCAGAGTTTATCCAGCGGACAGATCGCCGGTGCGGCTATCGACGTGATCCAAGGCGAACCGCCCGGCCAAGATAATGCGATCCTGCGCACATTGCCGCCGAACCTGATCGTCACGCCACACATCGCCTGGGCCAGCCGGGAATCGCGGCAGCGGCTGCTCGATCAACTGGCCGGGAATATCGAGCATTTTTTCCAAAATAAACCATTCAATCAGGTTACCGATGCGATTGGGGGTACCTGAAATTAGTACAAAATTGGCACTAAAAAAATAAAAAAAAAGATAAAATTGGAAAGGAAATTCCTACAGAGAAGAGGAATCTTTTGCGAGAAGGGCTCGTTGACGACATTTGGCAGTTTACTGCTGTGAGCGATTAAAAAGCGAACGTGCAGTTAAACGAACATGTGTTGATAAAGTATCAGTCTAGTTATTTCTAATTTGAGGAGAAAAATAATGAAATTCATGAAAAGCGCTACGCAAGTTGCCGCCGTGCTCGGGTTTTCCGTGTTATTGAGCGGCGTCAGCTATGCATCGCCGGCTGGCTCAATCACCGTAACCAATCCTGGCCCGTTAGGTTCTTTCAGCATCAATACCGCTGCTTTTGACGGCACCAGTGGTCAAATCGAGAAATTGACGTTCGATCTGTCCGGAACGCATTGCTTGGATGGCGGGAGTTGCATACTGGGCGAGTCGTTGGTATTCGGCGGTTCGGGTGGCGGAACTTTTGCCTATGATCCGGAAGCCAATGGCACATCGTCATTATTTGGCGCGGTGGGCGCAACGGTATTCGGTTTTGATTTCACCGGTTTCGATCCACTGAATGTATTCACATTTTCCTGGGATCCGGATGTCGCCAGTAACGGCGATTACGGTGCAATCGTTGCAGAACTTGCTGGAACTGTGATCACTGCATCCGTTCGTTTTGCTGGAGGAGATGTTTTGACCTACGCAGGAACGATGGGAATCGTCGGACCGGACGTTGCTGCTAATCTGGTTCCCGTTCCAGAACCTGAAACCTATGCGATGTTGCTGGCTGGTCTTGGTCTGATCGGTTTTGCTGGCTACCGTCGTAAACAAGCGGCCGCAGTTTAATCGCTTGATCGTAGGATTGCTGTAAATCGTTTTAGAAGAACCGGCGCTGCGGTAAAACGCAGCGCCGGTTTTTTTATGAACCATCGAGCTGACAGTGTTCAGCTGTCACGTTTATCTTCATCATGCAGCGTTTATGCTGCGGTTTGCGTTTACTCCATCGTGTTTTGGTAACATAGCGAAGCTATTTCAATGCATCCGGCTGAAACCGGTGCTTGTGACCATCCCAATACAAGGAGTGATACCCATGCAGCAGTGGATTTTTCTTGCCGTCGCTATCGTCAGCGAAGTGATCGCGACATCATTCCTCAAAGCCGCTGAAGGGTTTACCCGTTTGTGGCCATCGCTGATCGTTGTCATCGGTTATTTGCTGGCTTTTTATTTGCTGTCGTTGACGCTGAAAACCATTCCGGTCGGCGTGGCGTACGCGATCTGGTCGGGCGTTGGCATCGTATTGATCGCCCTGAGCGGCTGGCTTTTTCTGGGGCAATCGCTGGATACGCCCGCAATCATCGGTTTGACGATGATCGTGGCGGGCGTGGTGGTGATCAACGTGTTTTCCCGCACGGTACCGCATTGATGCGGCCATCAGGTTTATTTCAGATCGCTCAGGAATTGATCCAGCACATCCTTGCTGGCGTGCGGCATTACCACGATGTGCGCATGTGGCACCAGCTTGCCGTGATTGTCACGCAACCGCATTGTTGCCAGTGAGTAACGGTCGACCACCGATTCGTCCGGCGTTCTGAAATAAATAATATTCGAGCGGTCGTTAATGCGCACCGGCTGCAAATGGCTGTAGTGGCTGCGCATTTCCTTCAGCAAATAAGCAGCGTTATCCAGTATCGCTTTTGCATCGGCGGTTTGCTGCGCGAATGCGGTGTCCGAGCTGAAGAAGTAAAACTCGGCCGGTTTCACGGCATCGCGCGAGCAAGTGATCGTGCCGGGCACTTGCTTGATATATTCCGGATCGTGAATGCCGCTGAACAGTTCCCGGAATGCTTCAAAATTGCTGCGGGTGGTGATGAACAGCCCCGCAGGCGAAGGAAAGCCGAAAAACTTGTGACAGGAAACGGCGATGGAATCGTAGCGTTGCCGCATTTTTCCGTTGAGCGGATCCGGCGCTTGCTGCATTAAGTCGCCGGCAAACGGTGTGTGCGGCAGAAAACCGCCGAACAGTGCGGCATCCAGATGCACATACGCGGTGCGGTTTTTCAACTTCTCCTGGATCGCATCGACTGGATCGATCGCGCCTTTGAAGGTAGTGCCAATGGTAGCGACGACCAATGCGGGATGGTTACGATTGGCATTCAGCTGCCGTTCCAGATCGGCAACGTCCATGCCGCCATCGGGCGCCGTGCCGACGATGACCGATTCGAGTTGCAGCAGGTCGCGCAGAATCTGGATCGAATAGTGCGCTTCGGCAGTGAAATAGACTTTCGGCAGTACACCGGTGCGGTTCTGCAAAATGGTCCGTCCCATATACAGCCCGTGCATGTTGCTGTCAGTACCGCTGTTGCTGAGAAATCCCCAGATGTTACCGTCCGGAAAACCGTAACGTGCGCCGAAGCGGCCGATCAATTCACGTTCGAATGCATGGCCATTGAACGGGATGTGGCTATGGTCGTATGGATTGCCGACGTTGTTGAACGCAAACCGGTTAAAGCCCGCGGCGGCGAGTTCGTTGCGCCAGGCAAGAAATTCTTCCGGCAGAGCCGTCATGTTGATCGGGTAGCCGAGCAAGCGGTTTTTATGCCGTGCGAAATCGTGCATGGCTTTTAACGTGGCCGCTGCGCTTTGCGGCGCTTGTTGTGCTGACTTTGGCAAGGTTGCCAGTGCGTGAGGTGAGCATACGGCCGCTAACGCCGTTGCGCCGGTCATGCTCAGAAATTGACGCCGGTTAATAGTCATGATATTGGCCTCCTGAACAAAATATGCCCGTTAGATACCCTTCCGGTCACAAGGTTTCTTAACCGGCAACCTTTTAAAATGCGCCATTCCATAGTGCGGAGGATTGAATTGATCGCCGAAGACCGCTATCGTAACAACCTGATAATTTTTACTGATGATTGGCATGTATGAGCAAGGCATTTACCAAAGATAGCGACGACGACGACGAACCCGACAGTACCCCGCAATTGCCGCAAGGGGTTAAGAACTATATCACGCCGGGTGGCCATCAGCGGTTGAAGGATGAGTTCGATCAGTTGTGGAAAGTGGAACGGCCGGAATTGGTTAAAACGATTACCTGGGCGGCTTCCAACGGCGACCGCTCGGAAAATGGCGATTATATCTACGGCAAAAGGCGTCTGCGCGAGATCGACCGGCGCTTGCGGTTTTTATCCAAGCGCCTGGATAACGCCGAGGTGGTCGACCCCGCGCAACGCGGCGAATGCGATCAAGTGTTTTTCGGCGCTACCGTGACCATTTGCAATAGCCAAGGCGAGGAAAACACCTACAGCATCGTCGGCATGGACGAAGCCGATCCCGGGCGCGGCCGCATCAGCTGGATTTCCCCGCTCGCCAAAGCGCTACTCAAGGCGCATGAAGGCGATGTAGTGAAGTTGCATACGCCAGGTGGATTGGAAGAGCTGGAGGTGGTGGAGATCCGTTACGAAGCGTTGTGAGGTTCTATTCCTTATCAGCAATTTATCCGGATAAGTAGTTTGTGTTTAATTGTAAGAATTCCTAGCGTTGTTTACAGTATTCAGGAGAATACTGCAGATGAACATACACAAACGCACTCGCTTAACATTATTGGATCGTCAGGAAATCTGGCGGCTTTATCAAACCCGGCTGTGGAAGGTAACGCATTTGGCAGAACACTTCCACGTCAGCCGT
>NZ_QPHG01000061.1:0-10866 GCF_040240425.1 Nitrosomonas sp.
ATAAGTTGCCTGAACTTTGCTTCTCTGATTCGAGAACGAAAATAGTATCTGTTTTTGGCATTCATCTCAGAAAGTTAGCACACTTTAGTAAGTGCTTAACTTCCTAAGACCCTAATTATTTGTCGAATGATTCTCTTCTTGCTAGAGAGCTATACACTTTTGTTCAAAATCAAATATCAACTGAGAATGCCGGTTTGTATGGTTCGGCTTTAATCGGTATGGCACAAGCAAGTTACCACTGTGACGCCATTGAGCTTGCTTTACGTGATACTGCATCTGAATGTACTGATCTACTGGCTGCTGCTTTGTGGACATTGGGATGCTTGAAAGATTATTGGGAAAGAGAATCGGAATTAAAAACTCGGGTGCAGCAAGTTTTAAAGGTCATGGGGCAGCATTCAGATTTCAACGTGAGCTTCCAGGCCTGGCGGGCTCTCGCTAACGCCGCTGTTTCACAACCCGAATTAGTCATCGAGCTTTTGAAGCATGCCCGGGCAAACAACCAAAGCGCATTGAATGTATTGAGCGATTTTGCTTCTATGAATTTCAAAGTGGCGAAAGATCATCCAAGTTTTGCAGAAATTTTAGATGCCTTGACCGGCGCGGATGCGGATCGAACAAATGATTTTGATCATGTTCTGTCGCAATTGATTGAAACCAATACTCACGATGAGCTGGTATATAACAGCTTGACTACTTGGGTGGTTAAACACTACAACAATAGGAATTTGGATGAAAAATTGGGTTCATGTTTTGCCCATAGCATAAGGGAATTAGTCGGCAAGCCCTTGTTGCATGAGTTGATTACCCGCTGGTTGATTTCTGATGAGCGAATTTTGGGTGCTGCCTTTTGTGACCTAATTGGTCATTTGTGGGTTCATGAAGCGAGGCAGCCTGTTTTTGCTAAGAATATTCTCGATACTTTGACTGCTGATGATTTTAAATATCTCGCGCGGCGTTTGTTGGGTTGGGTGTCTCATGAGGAAGCATTGCTTTCGTTAATATTTTCATTACTGAATGCCCTAGATGCTCAACAAAGAACCTTTAATCTTGTCTATACATTATTGGTTGAAGAAGTGGGGCGAAATTATCCTCAATCCACGTTGGAAGCTATTCAGGAAAAATTGAATGACGCTTCTCCCGAGGAAAAACAATTATTAAAAAAGGTGCAGACAGATCTGCTTGCTTACAGTGAAGCAATTCAGCAATTGCCTGTCCGACACGAATTTCGTCCACCAATTCCTACATGCATAAGACATGCTATCGCATTGAGGAAAGCTAGAAAACAATAAGAGGCAATTGATAAAGCAAATGAGAAATCAATATTGCGGCAACTTTGTACAACAATTTCGTTAAAAGCTGGTACAGGTTGTTTTTCAATTTTTCAAGGAAAAATCAGTGATATCAATCGCCTTGGTTCGTATTCTTGTTCTATCTCATTGCCAGCACAATACGTTGTTGATCCCCTCAATAATCAAATTAAAAATCTGGGCTTTAGATCTGCTAAACGAGGAGATCAATGAAGCTAGTTATTGCTGAGTATTTGCGCTCACTCAAAGAACGTGATGAATTGGATTGATTGTTGCCTGATCTATTGGTGAAGATGGGATATGTACCTGTCGCCCGTCCACAAATAGGCAATCGACAATACGGTGTCGATGTTGCAGTCAGGGGTAGAAATTCTGAATCTGGTTTAGATGAATTGATGCTTGTTGTAGTCAAGCAAGGAGATATCGGCCGTACCGAATGGGATGGTGGCAATCAATCTGTGCGGCAAAGTATCAACGAGATTTTTGATGTTTATTTAAAGTCTCACCTCGAACCGCAAGATCATGACCGCAGCATTCGCATTGTAGTTGCAACTAACGGAGAGAGGAAGCAAACCGTGCAAGCCAGTTGGAGCGGATTTGTCAGCGATAACCAGGATAGAGCATGTATCGAATTTTGGGGAGCGGATACTATTGCTGCGCTGATCGAGACGCATCTCCTGGATGAGCATATTTTTCTTGACGAAGATCGTCGCGATTTGCGACGGGCACTGGCATTATCCGGTGATAGCGAGTATGACCGGCAAGATTTGCATCGTTTGTTTATGCGTGTCTTGGACTTGAATGAAAAAGGGCAATTGACCGGTAAACCTAAGACGGGCAAAGCTTTGTTGAAAGCTTTGCGAATCGTTAATCTATCAGCTCAAATGTTTGCTTATTGGACACTGCGCGATGATGGCGACACCCGCCAAGGTCTCTTTGCGGTGGAACGTGCTATGTTGTGGTCGTGGCATCGTATTCAACTTGAGGGTGAAAAGAGCAAGCAAGAGGAGTATGTGAGAACTTTCAGTATGATGTGGTGGAGTTACTATCGTTTTACAACTCAATATTTCGCAAGAATTCAACCTTATTGTTTCGTGGAAAATAGTGTAACTCGCTATGCTTCAAATGGTGTGGAATCTTCGTTGATCGCATTTGAGCAGATTGGCATTCTGGCAAGCATTGCACTATTTCAAATGTTTTCTGCAATCTCTGGAGGAAGCGAAAAAACGGATAAAGAAAATACTTTCTGGGAAGAAAATGCCAATGCAGTGATAAATGCTTTGGAATCATGGCTACAAAATAACGGAGTTAGCAATTCTCCCTGCCTTGATCGGCATAGTCAAGACATCAATCTGGCATTGATAGCACTGTTTGGATTAAATCGAACAGAAACAGCTAAGGAATGGTTGAAGAAGCTGTTTCGCAATGTAGATTACGCCTTGAAAGCAAAGAAATTTGTACCTATCGCTACAGATTCCTTGGATGATTTGGTGGAAGAGGGCGGTTGGCTTGGGGGACAAGCAACTGAGCGCATGACGGAAACATCCTGGATGTTGGCAACTTTAGCTGGTTGGAGCGTTATTTTGGGTATGGACGAAATGTATGAAGTGTTAGCTCAGAATGTCCGCGATCAGTATCCAGGGGTATGTATACTTGGCATCCCGAGAAAGATTTATATCAACATCTTTACTTCCAGTCTGCACATTCTGAATCCGGTGTGACCGAAGCACCAATTCAATTGCCAGCTACTGCAGGCGAATATCGGGAACAAATGCAAATGATTTGTGAATTGGAGTTTGGAAAGGTGCTTCTTGAGTCTCCAGCAGCACAATCTGGCTTAATAGCTCTTGATTTTATTGCTTACCGACACTTCTCAACTCCAGTGCCACCTGTATTTTGGTATTCGCTGATGGATGGCACTGCTGGTGATAAACAAGTCAGGTTTTCTTGATGAAATTTTCTTAACCGAGATCTTTTTTCAAAGTTTAAATGGGCGAGCTTCTGGCTGTTTGCTGGCCTACCGCAATAAACTCCCGTATATACGGAATCGCTTTATCCACTTCTCGCATCGCCAAATACAATTTCTGAAACAGTCCTTGATCGCCGATTTGAATTTTTTTGAGGTTCAAATCCTTGTTCTTGATGTCGGCGAGCCATTCCGGCAGGACGCACACGCCGCGGTTGAGAGCGGTCATTTGCAGCATGATTTCCAGGGATTCAATTTGTTTCAATTTTTCTGGTTCGAGGTGTGCGGGTGTCAGGAAATGCGTCAAGATATCCAAGCGTTCCAGCGGTACCGGGAAGGTTAACAAGGTTTCCTTGCACAAAAGCTCCGGCGTTATGAATGGGGTATCTGCCAGCGGATGGTCAGCGGATACCAGCAGCACCAGTTGATATTCCGCCAGAATTTCATAATCGATTTTTTCTTTTTTGACCCAATCGGGCGTGATCAAAACATCGATATGTTGGTTGAGCAGACCTTCCAATCCCGAGAATTGAAATTTCTGCACGATGTCGACGTCGATGCCGGGCATTTGCTGCATGTACTGGCCGATCATGCCGGTGAGCCATTCAAAGCAGGGGTAGCATTCCACGCCGATACGCAAGATGCCTTGGCGGCCTTCGCCGTAAGCTGTCAGCGTTTTCTCTGCCTGCGCCAGAACCGGCAGTACTTGCTGGGCGGTTTCCAATAGCAACAGGCCGGCCTGCGTCAGGCGCAGGCTGCGGCCTTCGCGTTCCCACAACTTGACTCCGAGTTTCTTTTCCAGATAACCAATTTGGTGTGATAGCGCGGGTTGACTGAGGCAGAGCGCATTGGCGGCTTTGGTCAGCGTGCCGTTGGTGTGCAGCGCTTGAATGATTTTCAGGTGGCTGTGTTCGATCATTTATAAAGTAACCTAATTGGAATGTGAAAATTGATCATTATTATTCATTACTCAACCTTCATACAATAGCGCCACTTTGATTAATCTTGGAGTGGTGATTTATGGTAACGACACACAATCTTGGATTTCCGCGCATCGGCAGAAACCGTGAGCTGAAATTTGCTTTGGAGAAATACTGGAAAGGCGATATCGCCGAACAAGCCTTGCTGGAAATCGCAACGCATCTTCAAACGCAGCATTGGCAGGATCAATCCAGGCTTGATTGGATTCCGGCGGGTGATTTTTCATTGTACGACCATGTGTTGGATACGAGTTTCCTGCTGGGAAATATTCCCGCGCGTGTCAGCGCATTACCGGGTGGGGCGCTGGACAATTATTTTCGCGTGGCGCGCGGCCGTTCGGTCAGCGATGATAATGATTGCGCTTGCGTGAATGCCGGTGAAATGACCAAGTGGTTCGATACTAACTACCATTACATCGTGCCGGAATTTGATGCAAACACAGGTTTTTCATTGCATGCCAGCCGTTTGCTTGAGCAGATCCGGCAAGCGCAACAGATTCACTCGCGAGTCAAGCCCGTCATTTTGGGGCCGGTCACTTATTTGTGGCTGGGAAAAGCCAAGGATGGTGGCGATAAGCTGGATTTGCTGGACGATTTGTTAGATGTTTACGCGCAATTGCTGCATGAACTTAAAGACGCCGGTGTTCAATGGGTGCAAGTCGACGAACCGGTGCTGGTCATGGAGCTTGACCAAGCATGGAAGCACGCGCTGCGCAAAACGTATTATCAATTGCAGGCTGCACCGGTCAAGTTGCTGTTAACCACTTACTTCGGGCAACTGCAAGACAATCTGCAATTGGCGTGCGAATTGCCGGTCGCCGGATTGCATCTGGATGCGGTCTCAGCGCACGATGAAATCGCCAAAGTGATCGATTGGCTGCCGGTGCATAAAATCCTCTCCTTAGGCGTCGTCAACGGGCGCAATGTTTGGAAAACCGATTTAACCGCCACGCTGGATTGGCTCGAGCCGGTGCACGCGCGCTTGCAAGACCGGTTGTGGCTCGCGCCGTCTTGCTCGCTGCTGCATGCGCCGGTTGATCTGGAGAGCGAACAGAAACTCGACCGGGATATCCGCTCGTGGCTGGCTTTTGCGGTGCAGAAATTGGATGAAGTCGGCCTATTGGCAAAGGCTTTGAATCATGGCCGGGGCAGTGTTGCGGATATTCTGCGGGAAAATAACGCGGCGATAACCAGCCGCAAACAGTCCAAGCGCGTGCATAAAGCGGCGGTTAAAGCGCGTGTGCTGGAAATTAATGATGTGATGGGTACCCGGCAATCGCCGTATCGTCAACGCGCGATCGTGCAACAAAAACGATTTCAGTTGCCGCCTTTTCCGACCACGACCATTGGGTCTTTTCCGCAAACGCAGCAGATCAGACAAACGCGCCGCGATTATCGCGAGGGCAGATTGCCAGAATCGGCCTATCGTCAGGCAATGCAGCAGGAAATTGGCTATTGCGTGCGCGAGCAGGAAACGCTGGGATTAGACGTGCTGGTGCACGGCGAGCCCGAGCGTAACGACATGGTGGAATATTTCGGCGAACAGTTGGAGGGCTACGCCTTTACCCAGTTTGGCTGGGTGCAGTCGTACGGGTCGCGGTGTGTCAAACCGCCGGTGATTTATGGCGATGTTGCGCATGTCAAAGCAATTACCACGGAATGGATTCAATACGCGCAATCGCTGACCGGTAAGCCGATGAAAGGTATGTTGACAGGACCGGTGACGATGCTGAATTGGTCCTTCGTGCGAGACGATCAACCGCGGCCGGAAACCTGCCTGCAACTGGCGCTGGCGATACGCGACGAAGTACTGGCGCTGGAACAAGCCGGTATCCGTATGATTCAGATCGACGAAGCGGCGTTGCGGGAAGGGTTGCCGCTGAGAAAATCGCAATGGAATAGTTATCTCGACTGGGCGATTCGCGCTTTTCGCATTACCGCCAACGGCGTAAAAGACGAAACGCAAATTCATACGCATATGTGCTATTCGGAATTCAACGACATCATGGAAGCCATCGCGCGCATGGACGCCGATGTGATTACGATTGAAACATCGCGCTCGGATATGGAACTGCTCGATGCTTTCGATCGGTTTCAGTATCCGAACGAAATCGGCCCGGGCGTGTATGATATTCATTCGCCCAATATACCTTCCGTCGATTCGATCATCGGCTTGATGGAAAAAGCAGCGCAACGCATACCCGCCCAGCGCCTGTGGGTGAATCCAGATTGCGGGTTAAAAACGCGCAACTGGGAAGAAGTGAAACCGGCATTACGCAATATGATTGCTGCCAGCCGGTATTTGGCCAGCCATCTGAACCCGGCTCAAGCCAGCTAAATTTGACTTGCCGGTGTTATTTAGCGATGATATGCGGCATCTTTATCCATCACGGTTTAAAAGGAGTGATCATGACCACCAATACCATTCTGAAACAAAAAATCAGTGCCATTATCAGCGAGAAACATCTGCTGAAACATCCATTTTATATCGCTTGGACAGAAGGCAAACTGACCAAGGAACAGTTGCGCCATTATGCCGAACAATATTTTTATAATGTTCTGGCCGAGCCAACCTATTTAAGCGCGGTGCACTTCAACACCCCGCACATCCATTCCGAAAGCAACAGCGGCGACATCAGCGTACGTCAGGAAGTGCTGCGCAACCTGATCGACGAAGAACACGGCGAGAAAAATCATCCCGCGTTATGGAAAAATTTTGCTTTTGCGTTGGGCGCGAACGATAAGATCCTGGCGAATGCAACCGCATTACCAACCACCGAGAATCTGGTCGACACCTTCCGCGACATTTGCTTGAATCGCCCATTCTATGCGGGATTGGCAGCGCTGCACGCATTCGAATCGCAAGTGCCTGACATCGCCGCCGTGAAAATCGACGGTCTGGCTAAATTCTATGGCATGAAAAACCCTGAAGACTATGAATTCTTCTCGGTACACCAAAAAGCCGATATTTATCATTCTCAAGCCGAATGGGCCATTATTGAGCGCTTCGCCGACACGCCGGAAAAACAAGCCGAAGTGCTGGCCGCAACCAAGGAAGCGTGCGATGCGCTATGGGGCTTCCTGGATGGTATCCACGAAACCTATTGCAGCAATCTGATTTGCGAAGAAAAACAAGCTGCAACGGTTCACTAAGTTTGTAATAACAAGCTTCCAGCTTACGATCAGCCCGGAACGGATCACAATGCAAGTTGTGTCTGTTCCGGGCTTGTTAATGGTGAATCCGGTTTTTTCGTGATTCCAATCATCATAAAACCTCCTCTGTTTCAAATCACCTAAATCCATGTCTACACACGATCGATGTTGTTCGATAGCACCCTATTTCAAGATTGCCGAGGGTCAAATCGACCAGTTCAAACAGCTTTGTGAGCAGTTTGTTGCCAGATCCAGTGTTGAGCCGAAATGCCTTTATTACGGTTTCAGCTTCAATGGCAGCGAAGCGTATTGCCGTGAAGGATATGAAGATGCCGAAGGGTTGCTGGCACATTTGAACAATGTGGGTGATCTGCTGCAACGAGCGCTCGAGATGGCTGAGATCGTCCGTTTGGAAATCCACGGACCCGAGGAAGAGTTGCAGAAACTGTATCAGCCACTGGCCCAATACAATCCGCAGTATTTTGTGTTGCAGTGCGGTTTTCGGCGGTAATTTACTGTTTGATTAATGTTTCTTCTGGATGCTCGCTTCAATTGCATCCAGCATCATTCCCGCTACGTTAAATCCCGTTTGCTGGGTAATTTCCTGCATCCCCGTCGGGCTGGTTACATTGACTTCGGTCAGGTAATCGCCGATCACATCCAATCCCACCAGTATTAAACCGCGATTAGCCAATTCAGGTCCGAGCGATTCTGCAATAGCCTGGTCGCGTGTGGATAACGGTTGCGCTTTTCCGGTACCACCGGCGGCCAGATTGCCGCGCGATTCTCCCGGTTTTGGGATGCGCGCCAGCGCATAGGGTACAGGCTTGCCGCCGATGAGCAGAATGCGCTTGTCTCCTTGCGCAATCTCGGGAATGAATCGTTGCGCCATGATGGTTCGCGTTCCATAGTGCGTTAACGTTTCAAGAATCACGCTGATATTGTGATCCGCGCTGTGCACGCGGAATACGCTGGCGCCGCCCATGCCGTCGAGCGGTTTCAGGATGATGTCCTGGTGCTGTGCGAGAAATTCCCGGATTAAATGCGCTTGACTGGTTACCAGCGTGGGGGCGATCCATTGCGGAAATTGTGCGATGGCCAGTTTCTCGTTGTGATCGCGGATGGCGCGCGGACTATTGATGACGAACGCGCCTTGCGTTTGCGCCAATTCCAGCAGATACGTGCTGTAAACATATTCCAGATCGAAAGGCGGGTCCTTGCGCATCAGTACGGCGTCGAATTGATTGAGCGGCGTAGGCGCGTTGTCGCTCGTGTTGTACCAATGACCGTCCCGTCCGGGCGTATCCGTGGAGGTCAGGGAACGGCAGAAACCGGTGACGGTGTTGCCGGTCAATACGATATCGTGCTGGTAGAGTACGTAAATCTGATGATTCCGGGCAATGGCCTCGCGCATCATCGCAAAACTGGAATCTTTAGCGGTTTTAATTGAATCCAGCTGGTCGATGACAAAGGCAAGTTTCATGATGGCATCTAGGCAGACCGTGGCGCTTGCGCATGCGGATCGGTTTGTTCCAATTCCAATGCGGCCGCTAGCAGCGCGAGCCGTGCAACGACACCATAGGCATAAAAACGGTTCGGGATGACATTCGGTTGCGTGGCGCTGGCTTCCAGACAGGTGGTTTCAAACGCCAGCGGGACGAAATGCATGCCCGGTGCATTCAGGTTTTCGTCGATGCCGCGTCCGGTATGGACACGGTAAAAACCGCCGACGACGTAGCGGTCGATCATGTACACGACCGGTTCGGCTACCGCTTGGTTGATTGTTTCAAAGGTGTAGACGCCTTCCTGCACCAGCACGTGGGAAACTTGCAAGCCTTCTTTTACCACGGCCATCTTGTTACGTTGCTTGCGGTTGAGGCTATGGATTTCCTCGCCGCTCTTGACCGTCATGATGCCCATGCCATACGTGCCGGAATCGGCCTTCACGATGACGAAAGGATCTTCTTTCACGCCATAATGTTGATATTTTTTCCTGATTACCGAGAGAATCCGGTCAATCGCGGCTGCAACGCATTCCACGCCTTGTTTTTCCAGGAAATTGATCTCGCCGCACGAAGTAAAACGCGGATTGATCAACCACGGATCGATACCGATCAAATCGGCGAATTCCTGTGCCACGCGGTCATATGCGGCGAAGTGCTCCGATTTGCGCCGTGTCGCCCAGCCGGCATGCAAGGGTGGAATGACCGTTTGCTGCAAGTTCTGCAAAATATCCGGAACACCGTTAGATAAATCGTTATTCAGAAGCACCGCACAGGGATCGAAATTATGGACGCCGAGTTTGTTGTTTTTACGGATAATGGGTTCCAGCGTGATGAACTGCCCATCCGGCAAATCAATCCGGGTGGCTTCGGTCACTTCGGGCAGCAAGGTGCCCAAGCGCACATTCAAACCGGCGCGCTGAATGATGTTCTGCAAGGTTGCGATATTCTGCAAGTAGAAGGTATTGCGCGTGTGGTTTTCCGGAATCAGCAGCACGCTATGCGTATCCGGGCATATTTTTTCAATCGCGCTCATCATCGCCTGCACACATAGCGGGATGAATTCCGGATTCAGGTTATTAAAACCGCCGGGAAACAAGTTGGTATCTACGGGCGCCAATTTGAAACCGCTATTGCGCAAGTCGACCGAGCAATAAAAAGGGACGGCATGTTCGCGCCACTTGTTCCTGAGCCAATGCTCAATGGTAGGCATGGCATTGATAATACGGCTTTCAAGATCAAGGATAGGGCCGCGCAGAGCAGTAGAGAGATGAGGTACTGGCATTTCCGTATGAAGTATTAAATCGGAGCGATTATAGCATTATGTCTTGCGCCGATTGTGAAGCGCACTATGCTCAAGTATCTTAGGGAAGCGCTGAACAATTAGTGATTTTCAGATTTTCCGGTAATCCTGCCAGTTTTTTGAACACGAATTCCCGGCAATTCATTTTTCAGTGGTGTTTTGTAGCCGGATTTCCCCTGTTTGGGCGTCATCATCCGCCGCCGGGGTATGATGGACGGACTTTTCCCTCAAGCGGTCATCAACTGCCTGCGCAGCAGGTATAGGTTGGCCAGGTCCATCAACATGTTCACCTGAACGGCATTCTTCATCAGCTCACGGTAGCGGGCCCGAGTGAATCCAAACTGCCGATTGATCACTCGGAATACATGTTCTACCCGCGCCCGGATCGAGGAGTGCTTCCGGTTACGCTTCTTCTGACTCTCCGAGAGATTCTGTCCGGGCTTGCGTTTGTCTTGTACGCACCAGCGTATTCCCAATTGCCGCGATCCCCGTTTGTATTCGTCGCTGGCGTAGCCCGCATCGCCAAAAATAATCTCGTCTTCCGCCCGCAGCAGCTTAGGGAGAATGTTGATGTCAGCTTCATGGGCTGCGGTAATCTCAACCGTGTGCACCGCCCCGCAATCCACATCGGCCCCAACATGCACCTTCATGC
>NZ_QPHG01000062.1:0-10640 GCF_040240425.1 Nitrosomonas sp.
AAGTTCGCAATTCTGGGCAATTCGCTGTCGTATTTTAAGATAAATGGTATTGACGGATCGGATAGAAATGCCGGTCAATTGGGTTGTGTCAGTAGCAGTAAAATCCATCGAAAAACATCGAGTAAGTTGCCTGAACTTTGCTTCTCTGATTCGAGAACGAAAATAGTATCTGTTTTTGGCATTCATCTCAGAAAGTTAGCACACTTTAGTAAGTGCTTAACTTCCTAAGACCCAAATCAATAACACATTCGTTGTCGTACTCAATTCCATAATGCGAGCTTACCAGAGCGAATATCGGTGTACAATTCATGGCAATAGATGCGTACAAGTCAGATTCGATGTAATAACTTGCGAGGGAAGTGGTTGTTATGAAGAGATTAATTGCTGCTGTTTTTTTTATTGTTGCGATTACACTATCCGGTTGCGTGGCTTCATCGGGAAATCATCAAGCACCTTATATCTCGCCAGCGCAATTTCAAACCTACAATTGCAACGAATTACTGGCAGAGATTGAGCGAATTCAAACTAGAGTCAGTCAATTGACGGGTAAGCCGGATGATAAAACACCGGCCAAGGATAAATGGATACTGGGTGCCGATTTATCGCTTTCCTGGGCAGCGTTATTTGCACTCGGCGGGACTAAAGAACAAGAAGCTGAATATGCGCAGTTAAAGAGTGAATATGATGCGATACAGCAATGGGCAGTCATCAAACAATGCCCTGGAGTGATTCCACCGGCGGAAAAACCGCCGGAATTTGATCCCGATCTGGTCGATTCACATAGGCTGGATACCAAGACAAGTCAACGTTAAGAAATCATATTTGAATTTTTGAATCGGACTGCACTGAGAGGCGGCGATGCCGTGCGAGATAACGTGGTGTCCAGCCATACGGGATCTTGTGCACGAAATGATAACGTGCCACATGATAACTGGGGTCAAAGCCGTAAAAATTAAGTTCCATGTGCCGGAGTTCTTCAGTGCGGTAATTTTGTAACGGTTTTAGCTGTTCATCCAATTGCCGCTGCTGTGTTTTTTGTTGTAAGAGTGAAGCGAACTCGGGATTTGCAGCAAGCGCTTCAGCAATACGAACTATTTCCTTCTTAAAGTCATCCGGGTTTAAAGCAAAGCAATCATCGATCAATCCGATATCCCGGGCTTTCTGTGCGCTGACCGGCAAACGATTTTGTGTCAATGCGCGTACACACGATGCATCGACCCGGCGTGGTAGCAAATAAGTCCAATATTCCGAGCCGTAAAGATTTCCCATGCTTTTATAATGCGGATTGAGTATGACACTGGCGCGCGCAAAAATGTAATCGGCAGCCAGCGATAGAAACACGCCACCGGCACCGGCATTGCCTTGCAGCGCTGCGATCGTGAGCTGCCGCTCAGTGGTGATGATCGACTGCACCAGATCATTCATGGCATTAATGTTGCGCCAGGACTCGCCGGCGGGACTATCGGCATTTTCGATATGATTGAGATGTATGCCATTGCTCCAGAAATCGGGTCCGCCCATCAACACGATCACACGAACGTCGCTTGCTGCGGCTTGCAAGTAAGTGTTACGCAAACGCTCACACTGCCCGGCATCCATGGCACCGTTATAAAAATCAAAATGCAGATAGCCGACATCTTTTTTTCGTTCGAACCAGATATCCCGGTAAGTATTGCTAGATTTTGCAGTGAAAGGATCAAGAGATATTTCCGGCACAGCGTTAAGATAATCTTTTAAAGCAATCGTGGCGGCCAGTTTGAAAGTGGGCTCAGCATCTTTTTTATGTTTCAAATGACCGATCCAGACCGCGCCATCCAGGGTAGCGCGGCAGATGGCGTTGTGACGCTTGGCGATAATTGCTCCGGGTGTGCCAGTCAGATTCTCTTCGCTGTATGCATCATACAAATAATAGGATTCACCCAACAACGTATCCAAAACACCGGGGAATCCATCGGCGGCATGGATTTTCCTTACAATGGTGCGCGTGTTGTCTAGTTGCCAATCAATGAGGCGGTCAGCTTGCCGGACGGGCGTATGCAAGCGGCCATAGACATCAACGCGTGAATAATCCAGCGGAACCGGTTTATAAGCGCCGGACTGAAAACGCGTTATTGCTGCGAGTACAGCGCGGGTTGCTGCTTCAACAACTTCGTGGCGGTACAGGCTACTTTTGCGAGCCTGCCGCATCGGAAAAACTTCCGCAGCCCAGATATCGCCCGCATCCATTTCCGCATTGGCTTGCAATACGGTTACGCCCCATTCCTGCCGATCCAGCATGATTGCCCAATCGAGGGCGGCAGGGCCGCGGTCTCCGATGATTCCCGGGTGCACGATAAAACAAGTATGTTTGCGCCAGATGGTTTCCGGGATAGCGCGTTTTAGATAAGGCGCGATAATCAGATCTGGCTGGAAAAGTGCGACGGCTTCGCAGCTCATCGCGTCGTTGATATCAAACTCGATGGATATATCATGTCCGCAATGCGTTAATTCAACAAACAGACGTTGCGACAGACAATTGAAGCTGTGTGTGAGAAACAGAATTTTCAATTGACGGAAATTAGCAGATCCGTGGCAGTTGCTCGCCGCTTAACCAATCAACGACGCGTTTGCCACCAAACCGGGTTTGCATTTGCACAAAGCAGTGCGCGTCTTCGATGACTTCACCGATGATGCTGGCATGCCTGCCCAATGGGTGGGCATGCATCACATGCAATAGCTTTTCGGCATCTTCCGCAGCGCAGATCGCAATCAGCTTGCCTTCATTGGCAATGTACAACGGGTCCAGACCGATGAACTCACAAGCGGCTTGGACTTGCTCCTGGATCGGCAGCCGGTCTTCATAGATCATCATGCCTACCGACGATTGCTGGGCAATTTCGTTAAGGGTAGTGGCTACGCCGCCTCGTGTAGGGTCACGCAATACGTGGATGCCGGGCGTGATTGCAATCATGGCCGCTACCAGATCATGCAAGGCCGCGGTGTCCGATTCGATACTGGTTTGGAAAGACAGGTTTTCACGCAACGCCATGATGGCGATGCCATGATCGCCGAGTGTACCGGATACCAATATCTTATCGCCGGGCCGGGCATTGTCACCGGAAATATGAATCCCTTCCGGCACCATGCCAATGCCCGTCGTGGTGATGAATACGCCATCGCCGTTGCCTTTTTCCACCACTTTGGTGTCACCGGTGATAATCGGCACTTGTGCAGCGTGTGCCGCTTTAGCCATGGAATCCACGATGCGTTTCAGATCGGATAACGGGAAACCTTCTTCCAGAATAAAACTGGCAGCCAGGTAGCAAGGCTTGGCGCCAGACATGGCAATGTCATTGATGGTGCCGTGCACTGCCAAACTGCCGATATCTCCACCGGGAAAAAATAGAGGAGTCACGACATGGCTGTCGGTAGACATCACCATGCGGCCATTAATGCTCTGGAAGCAAGCCTGATCATTCATCTGGCGCAAGAATTCGTTATCAAATGCTGTAATGAACAATTGCTGGATTAATTGCGCCATCGCCCGTCCGCCGCTGCCATGGCTCATTTCGATGCAGCCATGCTTCAGGTCGAGTGCACGGGTATAACCCGGTTTAACTTTACCTGTGGCGGGCATTAATTTTCCTGCGCTGCAACATGATTATTTTCACGGAAACGGCCATAGCTGTAATGAGCGGCACATGCGCCTTCAGAGGAAACCATACAGGAACCGACCGGGTTTTCGGGTGTACAAACAGTGCCAAAAATTTTGCAATCCTGCGGCCGTTTAACGCCGCGCAAAATAGCGCCGCACTCGCAGGCCTTGTTATCGGCAATTGATATTGTTGAAATCCGGAAACGCTGTTCGGCGTCAAAGTCAGCATAGCTTGATTTGATTTTAAGCGCGCTGTAAGGCACCCACCCCAAGCCGCGCCACTCAAATGTACGGCGTAATTCGAACACTTCGGCGACAAGCGATTGCGCTTTGCGATTGCCTTCAAGAGAAACCGCACGGGTAAATTCATTTTCAACTTTAGCCCGGCCTGTATTGATTTGGCGTATCAGCATGAGGATGGCCTGCATGACATCGAGTGGCTCAAAGCCGGCTATCACGACCGGTTTCTGAAATTCTTCGGCGAAATATTCGTACGGTTGGCTGCCAATGATGACGGAAACATGCGCCGGTCCAATAAAACCATCCAGCGGAACCAGACCAAACTGACGGACTTCCGGCGATTGCAAAATATGGGAGATGGCGGAAGGGGTCAGGACGTGATTGCAGAATACCGTGAAGTTATTCAAACCCAGTGTCTGCGCTTGCTGGATTGCAACAGCTGTGGGCGGTGTCGTGGTTTCAAAGCCGATAGCAAAGAAAACCACCTGCCGTTGCGGATTTTCCTGGGCGATTTTTATAGCATCCGCACTGCTGTAAACCATGCGGATATCCGCACCTTGCGCTTTCGCTTTCAACAAACTCATCCCGTTGGTGGCTGGTATGCGCAGCATATCTCCGTAACTGCAGAGTATCAATCCCGGCATTTGTGCCAATTGAATCGCATTCTCTACGCGGCCGATAGGTAAAACGCATACCGGACAACCCGGGCCATGAATCATATGCACATTGTCAGGCAGCAGATCGATTATGCCGAAGCGCGAAATGGCATGGGTATGGCCACCGCAAAATTCCATGAAGTGGTAATCGCGTCTGGGGTCGGCTTCCGATGCGATTTTTGCAGCGATTTGCCGTGCCAGAGCGCCTGCGCGAAATTCATCGATATATTTCATTATGAAAGATTGTTATCGAGCGCCGATATTTCGGCGAACATTGCCAATGTGCGCTCCGCTTCCAGCGGATCGAGCTTTTGTAGCGCAAAACCAACATGTACGATGACGTAATCTCCAGGAACAATATCTTCAACCAATGCCAGTGAAATTTCTTTGCGCACGCCGCTGAGGTTTACGATGGCATGATTTGCAGCAGTCAATTGTTCGACACAAGCAGGAATAGCAAGGCACATGGGCGCTTAATGGGAATTTCCGGAGAGTGAAATTATGACATAATTAATCATCCTTATTATTGATAGTCAAAAAGTGATCAAGCGAAATTTTTTTATTCAATATTCGATAATTGTGTTGATTGGATTGGCTGGCTTGTGCGTTATGCACAATTCTGCGCGTGCGGATAATAACGTGTGGATCGATGTGGATACCACTGAGCACACTTTGTCTGTGATGCAGGGAAATACTGTTCAGGCGGTATTTAAAAATGTAGCGATTGGACGTTTCGGTACTACATGGTCAAAAATGACAAAAGACGATAAAACCCCGCTGGGTAGATTCAAGATTGGCTGGGTCAATGAAAAGAGTCGTTATTATCGTTTTTTTGGCCTTAATTATCCTAATCTTGATACTGCAAAACGCGCACTGGAGGAAAATAGGATTGATGAAGATACCTGGCTATCAATCTTGGCGGCAAAAAGTATGGGTAAGACACCACCTCAGAATACACCGCTGGGCGGCCATATCGGCATACATGGGATTGGCAGGGGAGATCGAGAAATTCACCATCAGTATAATTGGACGAATGGCTGCATTGCGCTGACGAATGAGCAAATCGATCAGCTCGGCAAGTGGATCAGACCTGGTGTGTGGGTGAATATTCGTTAGCGTTAGAATGACTATTTATGCAGGTCTTCGCTCTTTGTTGTTAATTAATTGAATTGAGGAATATTTGGAAATAGTTATTCCTATTAATTACTTATGATTCTGTTTGTGATTCTTTTGATCCGGTGCGTGGTAAATTTGTCATAAAATGCATTTATTTTGCGGGAAAAATCGGATAAGATTCCGGTGCGTTAATGATATTAAAATATCTAAAATGTCATTAACTATTAGAAATAGTGGATGTTTGTGCGTATTGAATAGAATAAACAACTGAGGAGATCGGAATGAAAGGAAAAATCCAGCATCCAGTTCGTATGTTAACACTGGCAGCAATTGCAGGCGCTTTTATTGGGTTGACAGGATGTGCAACGACAGGTCAATTGGAAGAGCTGCAAAATAAAGTGAATGCTGATATTGCGGCTGTTAAAGCTGATGCAGCTGCAGCGAAAGCAGCAGCAGATGCAGCTAACGCCAAAGCAAATGATGCGCTGCGTATTGCGGACGAAGCAAACAGACGTTCAATGGATACAGAATCCAAAATCGATCGCATGTTCAAAAAAGCAATGCATAAGTAATAAGTAATGTAATACCAAATAAAAATTTGGATTTGCATTCATAAAAAAACCCCTCGCATGAGGGGTTTTTTTATGTGTATCGTTTCACAGCTTACATTCCGTTGTTTGATGCTAATGGTTATTTTGCGTGTGTAATTGTGCTTGTGCGGTAGTGCGAGAGATCAGTACAGGCATTCCACTTTTTTCCATGATCGCTTGTTTTAGAGCTTCTTGATCGATTTCAAAATCTGCGGGTATGGTTCTTTTGCTGCTTTTTAATGCGAGAAAATCATTGATGGCTGTGACTACCATGTGTTTATAGTTGGTGTATTTTTCCTCGTCTTCTTCTAATGGCGGGTGAAGTTCAATGAAAAGCGAGTCCAATAACCAGCCAAGTTTAATGGGTTGATTCACTATTTGTACTGATGTACCGACCGGGACTTTATCAAAGAGTGCTTCTATGTCTTCCGGATACATGCGAACACATCCTGCGGAAACGCGCATGCCGACACCAAATGGCTTGATCGTGCCGTGTATCAGATAACTGCCGCTGCTAATACCAAGACGCATAGCATGCCGGCCTAAGGGGTTGGTGGGGCCTGGCGGAACAATACTGGGATAGGGTTGTTCTCCATTGGCAATTCTGTCCATTTGGAGAGATTTTGGTGGTATCCAAGTGGGATCTTTCTTTTTCTCTACTATTTTTGTTGTTCCCAAGGGGGTTATCCAGTCCATTCTGCCTATACCGACGGGGTGTGTAATAATCATCGGCTTTTCGCCTTTTTTAGGTTCCGGGAAATAATAAATTCTCATTTCAGGTAAGTTGAGTAGTAATCCCTTGCGGTCGCCGTGAGGAATAATATAGCGGCTAGGCAGAATGACCTCTGCGCCATCCTGGGGTAACCATCGATCTACATTGGGATTGGCCAGTAGAATCTCTATTTGACCAATATCGTATCGGCGTGCGATATCGAGTAGTGTTTCCGCGCTGCTTGCATGTGTAGTTCGTATTTGACCAAAAACATCAATATCGGAGGGTGGGAGTACCCACGTTTCGGCTTTAATTGGAAAAGCGGCGATTAGATTCAGTATTGCAAAAAAAAACAAATAGGATTTACGCATAAGTCGTACCTTGCAAAGGTGGTGCCCTACTTAAGTTATGAGGTAATGAATGTAGCGGATGATAGCTGAAATTTCCTGATTCAAAACGTGAAAAACAGTATAAATATGCTTCATTGAAAGAGAAGGAAATTAATTTATATTGCTTCAATATCAGTAAGTTTAAGAAATTCTGAACGAATTTTTTAAAGATGTAAAATTAAATTTATCATCAGAAAAACAACAAATATGTTGTATGAGAACAACATATTTGTTGCTTAATGTGCAAGATTTGTTTGTTTTTCTTGCAGTATGTTTCTGTATTGGGGCACAATCAAATCAAACCTCCCGATTGGGGAGGTCCGAACAAGCGGGGTGCATTCCACCGGAATGTAGTGAGACAAAATAAGACGGCCCCAGTCGTTTTAACATTAAAGGAGAACTTCGGTATGAAGAAGAAACTTATTTCGTTGGCAGTAGCCGGTGCACTTGCAGCTCCGATGGTTGCATCAGCACAAGGAACAAACGTAACACTGTTTGGTAGTGTGCAAGCTGAATATGCAACAGTGAACAAAGAAGGTCAAAGTAGCCAGGCTCATATCGGTGACGATACAGGTCGTTCCAGATGGGGTATGCACGTTACTGAGAATTTAGGTGCTGGCTTAAAAGCAAAGGCGCATGTTGAGTATGGTTTTAGTACAGGCAGTGGTGCTCTAGGTATTGCGCGTGAACGTTGGGTTGGATTGGCCAATGACAATTGGGGTGAAGTAAAATTTGGTCGTGTTCAATCACCATTTAAAGATTTTGCTGGTGGTATGACCATTGATCCATTTGCATATACAACCCTCCAAGCATCAGGTAGCGGCGGTACTATGTCGGCATCAGCAAATGGTCTGGGATCAGGAGCAAATGGCTTCGTAAATAGCGCAGCTCGCTATGATTCACCAAAAGTCGAAGGTTTTAGCTTCTCGGGTATATTAATGCCAGGCGACTCTAACAGATTAGATCCTGCAAATGTTATCGCTCCATCGGGTAGCTTTGCTGGAAGTCAGTCAAATTCAGGTGGTGAA
The DNA here is from genome assembly GCF_040240425.1 of Nitrosomonas sp. Classification (GTDB taxonomy): domain Bacteria; phylum Pseudomonadota; class Gammaproteobacteria; order Burkholderiales; family Nitrosomonadaceae; genus Nitrosomonas. The sequence goes on from NZ_QPHG01000062.1 coordinate 8,366, forward strand.
GATGGTGAATGGGACTTCCAAGTTGCAGGTAAATACGAAGCTCAATTTCAAGGTCATAATTTAGCTGTATTTGGAGGTTACTCTCGCGATAACATCAGTACTCGCCAAAGAACAGGTAATGCAGGTTATGCTCCTTTGGTTAACAACGAGCATATCTGGCGTGGTGGTGCATCATGGAGTTTCCAAAACTTTAAGTTGAATGGCCAGTATGAAAATATTAACAATGCCGTAGGTGCAGCTACTTGTACTAATGCCGGTATGTTAGGTAACCCAGCAACAGGCTCACCTGATTCGCGTGGACAGTGCAATTCAGCGATGAATTGGGGTGGTGACGGTAACATCTGGTTTGCAGGCGGTCAATATGACTGGGGTAATACCAGCTTTATCGCTCAAGGCGGTATGACAAATGCTCATGGATTGGCTGGTGGTGCATCACGCCGTGAAGTAAGCAGCTTTACCGTTGGCGCAATCCACAATCTCAGCAAACGTTCTAGCCTCTTCGGCGGTTATCAACGTGCAATGGTTGATGATAGAAATGCTGTATTCAGAGATAGCAATACCTATAGCATTGGTATGCGTCACAACTTCTAAGAAAGTTTTAGTCTCATAAAAAAGGCACCGATTGGTGCCTTTTTTATTGTCAGAAAGAAATATAATAAATCCTTATTAGCCTTTTTCTGGTTGTGCATTTGTAATTAAGGAAATATTGAAGGATTTTTAAAGGAGAATTTGCAGTCATGAGTATGAAGAAATGGACAGACGAAGAACTGATTACTACGCGCGACAATCTGGATGCATGGGATAAACGAAGAAAGAGTTCGGGCGCGGGCTCAAAAATGTGGTTGTTGACAGCACTATTGGGTGCGTTTGCTATTTCGACCGGGGTCGCGTTTATCTTCCTTGATGGTATTGATGTGCTGAGCGTGATATTGATCATTATGGGTGCAGTGACATGTTTTTCCTGGTACAGAAGTGACAAGCAACTTAAAGACAATATTGGATTTCTGGCGGAGATCAACAAAGAGATTAAAGCGCGAAAATTGAAAGATACTTCAAAATCCACCAATAAAATGGATGAGCATATAAAAGAAATCAAAGAGGATGACAAGCAAGAGTCGTCTGTAACGGAATCTCAGGTTACTGATAAGAAATAAAGAAAAAGAAGTCAGGGTGATAACTCCGGTATGAGAATGGGTAATTTATGGACAATATTTGTTCAATTTGTTGTTTCCAAAGTAGCGCATTCAGAAAAAATTCATTTGCAAGATGATTTGTCTGAACAATCGGATTTAAGCGCGGAAGATGGCTTGATTTTTAAGGCACTTTGTCAATTTGTATGGATTCAGGGTGATTTACTGCCACTTATTTTTGATGTGGAAAATGAGATTTATACGAAGCAAGGAATTACCCGGTCGACACTTAAGCGCCTTGAAGAAATTGATCTGGTTGTGTTTGAGAACGATGGCTTTATTAAGAAAGGCTACGGTAAACATACACGTTTATTTTATAACGGTAAGCCAACGAAAATAGGATTCCAACGGGATGCTGATAATTATCTGGACTTGGGGCATGTGCTGCTAACCGAGCGTGGTAAGAAATTAGCGCTGAATTTTGAGGTACCGGGAAATCAGCAATTCTATGAATATGTCATCACAAGATGGTTCCAGCAAGGACTGGTATTGTCATCAATACAAGTGGATCGCAATCGAGCAGCGAATTCTCTGAATCACACATGTTCAATCAAAGAATGAGAATGGCACGGTAATCATTCACATTGGTGAAAGTTGGACCTGTGATCACTAAATCGTTTAATAGCTGAAAAAACGTATAGGCATCGTTATTGGCCAGATACGCTGTAGCATTCAAGCCAAGTTTTTCCGCGCGATGGAATGAATCCGGTGTGATGAGCGCACCGGCATTGTTTTCACTGCCATCCAATCCATCCGTATCGCAGGCAAGGGCGTAAATCGCTTCAGTGCCTGCAAGCTCTATCAATAGCGATAGCAAAAACTCGGCATTGCGGCCGCCGCGGCCATTACCTTTAATTGTGACTGTGGTTTCGCCACCCGATAACAGAGCCACGGGCGCTCTTAACCATTGCGGGTGGTGACGGATCTCTTTGGCGAATGCAGCGTAGCTTTTGGCGATTTCGCGAGATTCACCACTAAGGAAGCGCTGAACAATTAGTGATTTCCAGATTTCCCGGTAATCCTGCCATTTTTTTGAACACGAATTCCCGGCAATTCATTTTTCAGTGGTGTTTTGTAGCCGGATT
>NZ_QPHG01000063.1:0-9061 GCF_040240425.1 Nitrosomonas sp.
CGTTTCTTGTGACTGTAATCAAGATCGGCAAAACTCGTTTGGTGTGGCATGGCGTATTTAGAAGGTCGTTAATAAATCTATTATCTCAACAAACCTCGGGATTTGTTCAGCGGTTCCCTAAGAGATCGGCAAAATAATCTCAAATACTCTGCATCAACGCCTGATTTAATCAGGCGTTTTTTTTCCTTTAGAACATACCGATAATAACGGCGCTTAGTCACCTTGTTACGTGTGTATCGGATATGCCAGTAAAAATTTCGCAGCTGGGAAAAATCAGTCATTACGTACCTAAAAACGAGAAAAGCCATTAATAATTTCCCTACATCGATCTACAGGAAAATCCTTAATTACAATAGTATGTTGATCGTAGCAAAAGCAACCACGAGTATCGCTAGAAAAACAAGACTTGGGAATTCTTGGTGGAACAACCTCAGGGGGTGAAACTTCTAACTTATCAAAAGCATAAGACCTATTCACGCTTTTCAGTTTTAATACTTCAGTCTTTACCTTATTAGTGAAAAATCCTAGCATCGCGCTTTTATCAAAAAAATAAAAAGAAAAGCTCAAAATAATCACAATCAAGCAAAGATCAAAAGCTAACCTTCTCCAAGCATATCGTCCGTAATAACGCAAGAACAAATAATCAAAACGCATAAAAGCAACCTCCTAGATAAAGTCAGCAGAAGGTTTAGCGGCAGATAAGAAAAAATATAAACCAGTAGATCGAAGTGGTTTAACTAAGAATAATTTACTGATAAGATTGAAGTAATTTAAGAATCCTGTTCAAGTGTAAGTAATATGCCAGAAGAAAACAGCAATTTCTCAGTAAGAGACCTAGTCGGTATCTCCAAGCCTGCAGATACACTCATCAAAAAAATCGCCAGAGCTATAGAAGGTGTGCATAAGCCAAATCAAATAAAACTTCTAGCACAGGCAGAAGCAGAAGCGGCCATTACCAAAGCTAAAGCAGATGCAGAAGTGGCTATTATCAAAGCTAATTCAGATGTACAGATTAGAGAGCTGCAACAACGCACACTAGAACGCTTCATGAATGAAGAAACAAAAAAGCAAAAAAATATCGAAGACATAACTAACCAGGCGGTTACCTTACTTTCTGAAAATGCGGACGCAGAAAGAATGGATGATGATTGGATAACGAATTTTTTTGATAAAGCGCGCATTGTCTCGGATAAAGAAATGCAAGAACTTTGGTCACGCGTATTAGCAGGAGAAGCCAATATTCCAGGTTCTTTTTCTAAAAGAACAGTCAATCAACTCAGTGATCTAGATAAAAAAGAGGCTGAGCTATTTACGAAGCTTTGCAGGTTTACTACAGATATAAGCGGTAACGACTACCGGCCTACACCTTTAATATTTGATATCAAATCGGAAATATATACAAACAACGGAATCAGATTCGATGAACTTTTGCATTTGGAGAGCATTGGTTTAATTAAATGCGAATTTAAAGATGGCTATTTACTGCTCGAGCTTCCAAAAAAAATACGTGTTGTGTACCACAACCAACAAATTGATCTGGAAATGAGTAAAGAAGAAAATAACGAGCTTTCGATCGGTGATGTTTTGCTGACAAGTGTTGGTGAGCAGCTAGCATCCATTTGCAAAATCACGCCACTCCATGGCTTTGCAGAGTACTTGTTAGAAAAATGGAAGGGCCACAATCCTATTCTCACAACCTACTCGACAGAGGGATGTCAGGATGATAATAATCCACAATTGGCACAAAAATAACTAAAACTGGGATCGAGCAGCATGCCCCTTACGGGGCAACCCCTTCGCGCCGATCGGCGGCGTGACTCTCGTACGACGCTCAATATAGACGAAATAATGCAAGTAATACGGTCAAATATTATTTCGAATCCAGTCCCAGATATCTTTATTTAACCATCCAGCATAATTCGTGACTTCTATCACCAAAATAAAATCATTATTATCTAAATGCTTCCGCAATCTATCTGAAAGTTGTTGCGCGCTTTCAGATGTTGCTATTAGCCAAGTAGAATCTAATGGATGAGCCCATGGTAATTTCTTCAATTCCTCATATAAAGCATGGTAATTTTGCCCTTGTTTGTTTAAATCATAAGAAACACAATACACAGTCATTTATAGCTCCTTCATTGTAATTAATCGAAATCCATATATGGTGTATATATTCAAAATATCAAGAGAAAAACACAATATATTGTGAAAGGTCGAAATAGTAATCAACAAAATTCTTTTGTTTAGCAATATGAGGAAGTCAGGAGCAAGTTAATCCGTACCAGGGATCGGGCAGCATGCCCCTTACGGGGCATACCCTTCGCGCCGGTCGGCGGCGCGACCCTTGTAAGTGATTGGCAAAGCAAGAAACGGGATCTTACTTATCCATGACGTGAATGTGCTTGCCCCTGACGTACACAGGTTTTAAGCCCATTTTCTTGAAGAAAGCGTGAATCTGCCGATTGTGCTTGGCCAGCGGTGAAAGTCCATTCTGACAAAGATAAGCAAAAACAAAGTAACTATCTGAATCAATGACAATCGTCATCGTGACATAGTGCGGATCAGGGTAATTCTGTCCATTTTCATAACAACGAACGATAAAAACAGTGTCAGATACCTGCTGAATTGAGACTTCATCTAATTTCAGAAACAAAGAATTAGATAAGTAAGGGTTATTTGAATCGACCGGTAAAGAATCGATTTTGTGAAGTGAATCCTTGGTGAACTTCTGAATAATATGCATTTTACGGTTTCCCTTTCCGACTCCTGATGTGTGAACTGCGGAAGGAAAGCAGGAATTACTTTCTTTTCGGGAGCGACCCTATCCGCAGCCTTGGGCATTATGCCCGGGCTGCAACAAAAATTAAATAAAATCAAAAAACAAATCGATCCCCTACTTTTTATACTGCGACTGTGTGACCGGTTTTGCGTGATCCTGGATGAATCGCTTCAAGAAATGGCCACAGTGCTGTTCTTTCGATAGCTGAAAAAGCACAGAATCCGGAATCCGGATTCCATCAATCTCAATCCATGATTTAGGCTCGTGATTGAGCAGTAAGTATGGATCGGAATCAGAGCGAAATTCACGCAGCCAGTAAATAGCATGTGATAAGCCGCGAGCGGATAACGGGAAAGCCCGATAGTCGGCAATTTCACCTTCTTTATGATGCTTGATAGTAATCACATAAACCCCCTAAATATTTTTCTTGTCATGAATCCAAACAGCTAACGATATCCGCGCAAACCTCGCTTTACTCCTTCCTCCTCTTCCTGCGTCATCGTCGTCCTCGCGCTCGCTCAGTTTTGCGCGTCATGCTTTTTTGCCTGGCCAGCCGTAATCGATGGCCATTTCGCAGGATGTTTTATCAATCACCAAGCGCTCAGCGCTTTGGCCGTAGCAAATACATTTATCTCTGTTTTTAATACAAGACTTAACTAGAGACCAATCAATAGAATCAGTGAGTAACTGAATTGAATTGAAGGTTTTCTGAGCCGGTTCGATTTTTATGACTTGCTGCGGTGGATCTGGAGGCGGCTCAGGTTTTGCAGTGGCCGGTGTTTCTGCCGTGCTTGCTTCAGCTTGAATAAAATCTGTATTTAACGTGCCCTTGGAAACGATTCTATCGAAGGCATAAGCGCCTATCGCAACCGTGAACAGGATCGAGAGCGCAAAAAAGTAAACGGCGCGAGGAAGGCGCGGTTTGTGGACGATGTGCTGTGTTGCGGAGTGATAAAGATCAAAGGATTCCTTCGGCAGTTTGTACGGAGAAGAAACAGCAACGCGCCGGGCGGAGCTGGCGGCTGTGTTTACCCGGTATTCCGGCCACTCGTACAGCATGCGGCCAGACCAGCGCGGAACGATGTGTAAATGTGGATTGACGAGCGCCAGGACTTTCTTGTGCACCAATGATGGCGATTGCGTCATGATGAAGAAATCCAGGCCGTAATGCCGGTGTTCCGATAGCTCGGTAATGTCCTTGGATGCTTGGCTACCGAGAGACGGCCACATTTTTTGCACTTCATCGACGACGATCAAGGAACCGTGATCGATATTCCGGAGAACCGGCAAACCATCAACGATATCTTGTTCGTACCAGGTTTTTAGATATTCGTAACTGATTTCAATGGTCGGAACCGTAAGCTTAGGGATTCCGATGGTGTAGACGGTTCTGCCCTCTTCCGCTGCTTTCTTGATGATGTGCCAAACGGCGTAAGAGGTTTTGCCGCCACCAGGTACAGCGGTTAGTAGTTTGATGGTCATGATGGCAGGATTCCCAGGCTGGACATTGTTGTCATGGTCAGCTTGAACGTGATGGCGCCGACGATAATTCCAATGGCTTCCCCTACTCCGGCCAGCTGCACGACGGCCAGCGCATCAGTCGCAATGTTGGAGAATTGCGCTTGAGCCAGGGCAACCAGCTCATCAAATACGGTTTTAATGCCAGCATAGCTGATTACACCAATACCAAGGCTGGAGAGCACATTACGGGCAAATGAGCCAAGGTAGGTATCAAGGAATTGCGCTAAGGGTACGAGGATAGTTTTCATGATTGGCGAGATCCGGATACGATGAAGAAGGCTGAAATAATGGCCAGGAGAATGACGAAAGGCCGTACGCCTTCGGCAACACGGCAAACCGGCGCATAACTCATGGTGACATTGCCGAACTTGGTATTTTCAGTCACATCCGAAGGACATGAACCGGCACCGCCGAAGGGTGTATATGAGAACAGACCAGGTACCTCGAACGTTTGCAGGTCGCGGTCAACGGATTCATCAAAATCGATCTCGATATCTTCGGGTGGCGGCGGTTCAGTTGGTGTGTCGGACTGCTTGACGGTTTCAGTTGAAGATATTGGGCTGTTGTTCAGGTCGTAATTGGTGACAGTTTCAGTTTCTTTGACCGTGACGCGGTACGGTTCGGCTTCTGTTGCAGCATCTTCGATTTCCATGCGGCGTGTCGTTTGTTGCGTGCCCGTGGCATTGCCAAGCGCGTCTTTATTGGTCGTTGTTGCAGTTCCAAGCGGCACGGATATCGGTGAAAAAACAGACGGTGCTTTTATTGGCAGCGGTTCAAGTTCAGCGGCTAGGCGGTCGGCACCGGCAGGAGATGAAAGCTTATTTTCTGCGGCTGTCCAATCGGAAGCGGTAGGTTCTGCAGGAGGCGCAGGCTGGAAATTGCTAATTAATTTACGAAGCTTGCCTTCGCCGAGAGTAGTTCCAGTGGTTTTACTCTTCAGTGAAATAGCAGATTCTATGCGGTCAGGAAAAACAGTATAAGAAAAGCTGCCGAGATCAAAAGAATTACCCCAAACAGAGCTGGCACAAGCCTTCATATCCTTATCGGAAGAACAGGCAATGGGTGAAGAGTCATAATTAGCTACCCAACCGCCCATTAATTGACTAACTTGATCGTCTGCGGATTGTGTAAGCATCCAATTTCCAGACTGATTACAGATACTCGATAAAGAGCAAATCAAGTCTACAGTAGCAAGCGCCATAGAGAGCGGTCCCACTCTTTGCGCAAACTTTGACAGCGCAGCGCCGACTTTTGGAATGTCAGCGGCCGCGGTTTTGGTGATGTTGGCTTGATAGGTTTTACCATCCAGGCCGGTTACGTTGTAAGGCCGAGTTGTGGTGACTGTGCGGGTTGCCGGGTCATAAATGGGATCGTTTGCAGAAAAGCGCGCTGAGGTGAAATTTGTGACAGGATTCCTAAAGAAATCAGGTTCACCGGCTGCAATGGCTAGATTCTGGTATGAGTGCGCGTTTTGTGCGCAAAGACCTGAGATAAAAAGAGCCAGGAATAAGTAAATTACCGAGAAAGGATTATCCATGCGGCACCCAATATGCTGAGAAAAATAGCTAAATTATCGAAGTCGTAAATCATGATGTTTTAAAAGCGTCGGTGATTTTTCTAATTCCCCAGGCAACAACCCAAACGCCAACCACGAGCCAAGACAGTTCAACTACATCAGTATTAGAAAAAATTTTGGGGGATTGAAAAGTACAAGAGATTATTTGAGGCGTAAAAGTGTAAGGCGCTGGCATTGTGCCGTTTGAGATCAAAACTGGTTGTATGGTTATATTGTCTGAATTTGACGAACAAGTGATCATGTAACTTGATAAAGCACCGCTTCCACCATTTTGAGCAAAACAACCTTGAGCGACATAATCAAGAAACTCTTGTTTAGTCTCGAAGCATTGATTCAAATATTTATATCCCACGAACAAACCCCTTTAAAACAAATCCCCGCCGAAGCGGGGACGAAGATATGAAAGCTATTAAGCGTTCATAGGTTTGCGCATCATGGCGAAGGCAAACACGATCACTACAACACCGATCACGAGACCGCCAACAGTGCCGACGTCTGCTACCGCGTCAGTGATTGCGGTGGTTACCGACGCGGGAACAGCAGCCGAAGCGATTGAAGGAATGACCGCTAGAGGCGCGAACAATAAAGCCAGTTTGGCTTTAAAGGACAAGCACACTTCCCGGAAGTAGCGAGCAGCTGCTAGAGCTTGCTGAACGATGAAGGACAGCATCAAAGCCAGAAGAAATACTGCATAAGCTTGAATCTTTGTAAACATAAAAACTCCTTTTTGATTAACAGTTAAATGGTGCGGAATTGCACCCCATAAGCCCCGGATTGGAGCCTATGGGGTGGAATCACTCCCCTACTGCTTTTAATCGTGGTTTTTCATCTTCCAAGGTGTACCAATCTGGCATTGATAAGGGCTTTAGGTCGACGATCTGAACTTTCACCGGGAATTGCTCGATGTTGCGCGGTTCCATGATGTCAATGCCGTATTCGCGCAGGATTTTGGCGTGACGGTAAAGTGTGGCTTGGCTGGCCAAGTTGACTAAGTCTTGACCGGCAAACCATGCGGCAGCATAGATTCGGCTTTTTGACGGAATGGCGTCGAGAATGTCCGGTTCATCGCTGCGGTCGACTTGCCGGAAGATTTCCGTTTCTTCATGAAAAACTTGTTCCAGCTTTTCTTGTGTGATGTTTTCAAGGTTTCGCAGACCTTCATCACTTAGCAGTCTGCGTTTTAGTTCGATTTCCACTCTGACTACTCCCTGCTCTTTGCACCATTGATAAACCGGATCATCTTCACTACAGCCATGTTTTTGCATTTCAATGTGTTTGATGTAGGCTTTGAGCATGTGCCGGGTGTTGACCCACCAGACTGACTCATCCCCTGCCCGACCTTTTTTCATTCTTGAAACAGATCGGTTTGCGAGCCAGCGAATAAGGGCTCGGGCTTGCGACTCTGAACCCGTTGCAAAATTGCAGGTGATGTCCAGACGAGATACTCGCGCACCAAAGGATTGACTTTCACCAATTGCAGTTGGAATTCTTGCGGCTTTGAAAGCTGGTAAGCCTCTAGCCAGCATAATTCGATTAGCTTTTTGGAGTGTTTGGCTCCATCCCAGGTTGAACAGGTTGTCTTTGCGAGAAAACCGGCCGACGTTTCCACTGAGTGAAATATGCTTACCATCACTTTTAATCCTGAGACTTGTTTCATGTGATCCCGGAAAAGTCGCGGCGCGAACTCTTTCATAGCGAGCATTGCCGATGGCGTCATACTCGACCATGATTCCCCCGGCAATGATGGGATGGAATTGTTCTGTTTCCGTATGTAGTTGAGAAATGGAGAGCCAATCGATAAAGATTTCATTTGCCATGTCCTTAACCGGGTATCAATTTGAAGGTGAATTGCGTGTGATTTTTCTCAAAATGAGAATGAACGGCATAGTGTTACTAGCCGAACTAAGCTGCCTTGGTTTCCGAAGATGCGACTTTGGCATCGACTACAACCGTTTTAAGTTCGCCGAAAATAATTTTTTCTGTGGTAGCTAAATCCATGTAGGCGGGTTTGCCATTCATGAAAGCAAACTTTGGAAGTAATGAAGGTTCTAGTGGAATCTCGGCGTAGTTGACACCAAATCCGGTTTCCTTGTATGAGCCAAAATCTATATCAGTGAATGGCAGCGCTATGGCAATAAAGAAGGATTCATAAGGTTTTCCAGTTGCTTTAGTTGTTCCTTCACGTTTGAATGCTTTTAGTACGAGTGCTCTCATAATTTTTACTCCAGTGGTTAATAAATCGTTTTTAAGCTTGGTCTTTCAAAAACTCAATTTGCTGAAAAGCTAGATCATTCAAATCAGAGTCAGAAAGGATTGCTTCGGGGTGGTAACTGCGCCAGGTGTCAAAAAGTTCTGGAAACTGGCCGTTATTCGATGCTTCATTCATTGCGCAGTGATAAGAATTCATATAAACCTCGTTTGACTTAGGGAAACTTGAACTATATGATTGTTGCCAATCAATACCGAATCATTTGATACGGAATATATACCGTATCAAATGATTCGGTCAATAGGACAAAACTACTATGAAATTAAATGACTATCTCGATATAGCTGAGAAAAAAGCAGGAAAGAAAATAGAATTAGCAAGAATTCTAGGAATATCTGATGCTTATCTAAGGCTAGTCAGGAATGAGAAACGAGGATTGGCAATTGAGGGATGCATCCTTTTAGCCGACTATATCGATGCAGATCGGTTAGAGGTTATTGCAGCAAGCAATTTAGTAACTGAAAAAGATGAAAGAAAAAGAAAAATAATTGAAAGCTGTTTTTCAACTTCAAGAGCAGCAAGTTTTACAGCCACAGCACTACTTTTAGGTGTCATTTTGATAATGACACCATCTCCCGCTCACGCAAGCTGGGCAACGGTTTCAGATGGATCGATAATCGAATATTTTGTACTCCGTAAAAGAGGTGATGGAGAATAATTACCAGAGCCAAATAAAAATTACCAGTTAAATTGTGTGCATTAATAACAACACATAGTTTATAATTTAGAAACAGTATCTTACCTTATTTTCAAGCTTACTAAAAGATTAAATCCACGCTTACCAAAATTACCATGCGGTAAATCCGCAAGGGTCTTAGGAAGTTAAGCACTTACTAAAGTGTGCTAACTTTCTGAGATGAATGCCAAAAACAGATACTATTTTCGTTCTCGAATCAGAGAAGCAAAGTTCAGGCAA
>NZ_QPHG01000064.1:0-8024 GCF_040240425.1 Nitrosomonas sp.
TGTCTGATTTAATATCGTCTATTACAGCAGACAATCCTTCCCCACTCATCAGCAGTAAAATTATAGTCATCATACAAAGATACAATTTTGCTTCAAAACTTATATTAGCTTTCTTTATTGCACAAGCTTTGTCGATTCTTGCCAGTGAACTAGCTGTTAGTAGTGCATCGTAATTGAGAGTATTCATATTTTTCTCCTACTAAGAATTAAAGTACGGAACTGCCTTGGTATGTATCAGCAGTTACTCTGTTAAATAGCCATCACATGACCTGCGTAACTTAAGCGCATAGTTATGGCGTACCTGCAGTCCTGCTATCATCGGAAATGGCTCCTTTAGACCAGTGACTTTGCGTCCCCTGCTTTCGCAGGGTTTGCCTTTTTCTAGAGTCTGTTAACACTATCTCATATAACGTGATGATGGAAATCACCGAAACTCAATATCAACAGATTAAACACTGTATGCCGTGCCTGCGCGGCGATGTCAGTCACTAATCTACAAATTCTCAATGCTATTCTGCATGTTACCGAACATGGCTGCGAATGCGCGGACTACCCAAACGTTTCGGTAACTGGCATACCATTTGTACCCGGATGAATCGATGGGCGAAGAGTGGTTGCTGCAAAAAGTTTTTGAGCAGCTGCAGCAACAACAAATCATATGCAACAAAATCGAAGTCGTTTCGATCGATAGCACCAGCATCAAAGTGCATCCCGATGGCACTAGTGCATTAAAAAAACGGCCCACAATCCATCGACAAATTCAGAGGCGGTTGGATCACTAAAATTCATCTGGTTGCCGCAGATGACAGAACAGCCATAACCTTCGCCTTATCCCCCGGACATGCACATATGATGCACCGGCAGGGCGCCAACTCCTCTTGGCGCTCGGCCCCGTTACTTCACTGACCTCATCTATTGATGGATCGCGCTTATAAAGGTGACCATCCAGGCAACTTGCATTGGAACTTGGTTATATCCTGGTTGTTTCATTTAAAGCCAATCGATTAGAGCCATGGGAATATGATCGCGCCATCTACAAAAAATGCAATGAGATCGAAAGATTATTCCGTAGACTCAAGGGATTTCGTCGAATATTCTCCAGATTGGACAAATTAGGGAAGCGCTGAATAATTCGCCGCACAGCGAAACTCTATGCGCAATACCCGGGGATGGGGCTGAAATTTAATATTTTTTGGCTTAAACTGTGAAGCGGCCCCCATGAACTGTACAACCTGATGGTAGCATTACGCTCTGATAAGACAAGTTAATCAAGCCCCGTTCAGCCAGATGCGCGTTGATCGCATTGAAAATAGATTCAATCAGATAATGCTCATCATCCAGCAGATGTCGGAATTTAAACAGTGTCGTTGCATCCTGCGTCACTTCTCGATTCAGATCACAATGCCAACAAAACGCCGTATCGCTTGACCGTCGTATACCGCATCCTCAATCCTTCATCTGAAAAGCCAAAACACTGTTGTACAACATACATGCGCAACATTCGTTCCAGCCCAACTGGCAGGCGACCGGGTTTACCGCTTGCTGGATAGAATGGTGCTATCACTTCCGTCAGAGATGACCAAGGCGTTGATAATTCAATTTCATCCAGAAAGCGATCACGCCGCGTTTGTTTCTTCTTTGTTCCATACTTCATCTCCGAAAAGCTTGTTTGCATCTCTTTACTCGATATTATCAATGGGATGCATTTTATAGACTTCGGTTAGTCAAATAAATCATATTCAACACTTCAATACTATTGTTTTAAAACATAATGCTATCATTCAACCCCTTAATCCTGAGGGGGGTGCCGTACAAGGTCTCCAATCGATCGAAAGGGGGGGGCGTTTGGCTTAAAAATGTTATCCAATAGCACAGTTCGGGTGGGATGCCCGTGTATCTTTTTGCGTTCATCGCGACCTCCAGAAGAATAAAATTCCCTTTTGGAAGGCAGCAACGATTCTTATGCCACTTTATCAAGCTTTTTGTTGCTTCTTTAATTATCTTCTTCTTTGATGGCGAAATCTAAGCTCTAGTTATTGTAATTCTCGCGTATTCGTATAGCAAATAGTGAGTAATACCAATAGAATTTGAAAAAAGCTTACAAAATATCCGGTTTTATTTGATCGAAATGTAGCATAAGACAACTTTCGCTCATTGTCAGACGCAAAACAGAAGGAGTCTCATTGAAAGGTGGTCTCGTAGATACGTTCAATTAGAACTCGCCAGGAGAAATCAGCTGCACGTACGCGGCAAGTTGAAGATAACTGAACATCAGTGCGGCTACGCTCTACCACATGCAAGAGTTTCTCGACATAATTTTCAATGGTTTTGTCAATATCCGGCAATGCCTCTATAGCAGCGCCACAGGTATCGTTTACCACAACACCTGGACCGCCCAGTTTAAAACAAACCACTGGTAAGCCCGCTTGCAATGCTTCTAGCACCACAAATCCCCCAGAGTCTCTGAGACTGGGGTAAAAGAATACATCATATTCAGCGAAGCTTTGATTAACCTTGTCTTTTTCTAACCAACCCAACCATTCAATGGCTGCGCTAATGCCAAGCTTATGGGCTTTATTTTCCCAGCGTGATCTCTCAACACCATCGCCAATAATGGTTAAGGAAAGTTGCGAGTTTTTCTTATGTGCTAGCGCAAATATTTCAAGACCCAAGTCCATGCCTTTCCAGCCGATACAGCGTCCGACAAATAACAAGCGCACTTTTTGAGTATTACCTTTTTTTGTCAAAGCTTGATTCTTACACGAGCTAGAATCGCTCCCAATAGCTAATGAAATTTGAGATTTTGCCAGATAAACTTTTGGAATTCTCGTCAAATGCTGCTCAGAAGTGAAGAAAAGTTTTTCGGCATTGGCGAAAGTAACGTGCATTAAGGGATCATATTTCACAAAGGAATTGGCAATTTTTCGTACTTTTTCTAATAATTTTTGCTTTAAGGAAAAAGCTCTTGTGTAGCCTTCTGGAATTTCATCTCCTCCGGCCACAGGGCCAAAATAAAAAGGTATACCCAAATACCCCATAAAACTTGGCTGACGAAAGCTCACCCAAGTAACATGGTGCACCCGATCAAAGGGTATTTGATTGTGCAACATCAGTGCGTGCCTAAAGGCCAACCACTGCCAGAAATAATAATAAATATGATTGCGACGATTAAATTTATGCAAAAAAGCATGCAAATTAGGCAAGTCCAAGTATACAAATCTTACGTGCTTACATTCCCCTGTTTCTTCTATCCTGCGCTCAATGGCTTCCTTATGGCTTGCTCGAGTGAAAACTGTAAGCTTGTAACCATACAATGCCAGTTGCTTGGCCCACTGCCATCCAACCTCTTCATCAGAGCCCGAATAGGGATCACAAGCGAATGCAGACAATAGTATATTCATTTGAAATCATCAAGAAAGTGAGAAGCCAAAGTTTAAAACCTTATTTGATTTCCATAGTAAGACCACGGGGAATGGCGAGCTGAGAGCACCGCTCTCACCACTTATTTGCAAAAATGAGATAGCTACCATAAATCATCATAAGTGGAAAATACGGACCTAAATACCGTGAAACCTTACCTGAACCGTAAATCTTAACTCCTGAGAATCCGTGCATTTGCAACCTAAATCGCAATATTTTGGGAAAGTGCTGTGTTAAATGACTGTTGCCATAAACTGATGCTCCTGTCAACTTGCTTTTGATGTAGTTGGGGTTGGGTGTCGTAAGCAACAATCTTCCACCAATCTTCAAAACTCTTTGAAACTCGCATAAGGTTATATCTACATCCGCGGGATACAGATGCTCAAGGAATTCACCTGCTACAATCACATCAACAGAGCGATCCTCAATGGGTATATTTGTTGAGAGTCCATGCATATTTTGAGAATAGCATTCAGGGAGCGCATCCAGTCTTTCTTGTACACAATCAAGTCCCAGTAACGTTAACTTTGGATTTAACTGCTTTAGGCGCAATCCACCTCTACCGGTATTACATCCTACGTCAAGGATTCTTGTGGCATCCTTTGGAAAAAATTTGAAAAACTGATTATACCTTTCTAAAGTAAAAGAATCAGTTTCAGAAATAACTTGTTTAACATTCTGAGTCTTGTATTTCTCGTGCCAATTAACCATGTAGATTCTCTCAAGTTATACATGAAAACCACATTACACTTTTTTCTATGATAAAAATGACTTATTTTATTTATATTATACAGGTTGACCTTGCTCTGTAAAAACGTATTTCTTAACTCAGTGAGGTAAGCCTGATGTGGTCCAATAGACTCGGACACTCCAGTTAAGAGAAAAAGTTTTAATTGGAGGAAGAAGTGGAACCGAGGAAACACTATACACAGGAATTCAAACTGGATGCAATCAGTCTGGTACTGGATCAGGGATTTACCGCTATTATGTAGCACCAACACAAAGCACTAACCGGCATTAGTCATTAATATAGTACCTGATTTTTTATTTTCAGGTGCCAAATGTCCGAGTCTCATGTTGTTTCTGCCCTGGTGACCAAACGCTCAGAGATGTTAAGTATTCTTAAACAACATCAATCTGAAATTGATCGGATTTCGAGCGAAATAAGCCATATAGATGCCACTATAAAGTTATTTGCGCCAGAACTTGATCTGCGCTCAATTCGAGCCAAGAAACGTGTAGCGCAGAATAAATATTTCAAACCTGGGGAATGTCCTAGATTGATTTTAGATATTCTTCGAAAATCTGAATGCTCAATGACAAGCAGGGGAATATCTGAAGCTATGTTGCAAGCCAAAGGAATTGAGTCACATGCCGAAATGATTGATCAGATGCAGAGAAGTGCTTTGAGCGTATTGAAGATTTTAGAGAACAAGGGGCTGGTTACGCGGGGAGTGCCAGAAGGCTTGGAGCGCACTTGGATGATCTCCTAGAATCCCAATCTCTCTGATTGGCGCTTATTTCCCTGCCAATATCCGCACCAATCATGATGTGCGCGAGTTTTTGCACATTTCTTCGTAATATCCATAAAAATCTCCCCATTTGACTTGCGACGGGTATCTTCCCGATAGGCGGCTTCATTGGCGTAGTTTGCTAGATATTGATTGCCGAATTTGTGCGTTTGGCCATACTGCATGCGACGGAAACGTGAAAAATATGATTCAGCCAAATTATTAGTTGTCCCGGTATCGCTTCGATATTCCTTGGTATGATTAACGCGGCGCGTTTCAAATTTTGCATGCAATGTATCATAAGCGCTCGATTCATCGGCGCAGATTATTGATCCCTTCTTTACAAACTGATTGGCCAATTTGCTAACGTCAGCCTGATTCTCTGCTCTAATTACAAATGTTATTGTCTTGTTTGAGCCTTTAATCAAATTGCCAGCCGTTTCCACTTTCTGACGCATCACAAACACGCAACGCTTATTAGGCTTCTGATTCTCTGCAAGTCTGCGATCAATCCGGTCTTTTTTCTTGTTTTTCTGACGAATCGATCCATTCACGTAAGTTCCATCAACGTGTATTTCACCCACAAGCGGCGAATCGTCACGGCATTTTATTAGCGATTCGCGGATTTTATGCGCCAGAACAAAAGCCGTTTTGTATTGCACCCCAAGATCACGGGATAGTTGCAGAGCTGATAATCCTTTTACAGCGTTGGTATATATCGCAATCGCTGCAAGGTAAGCGCGCAATGGTAATTTATGGAATGCAGATATTGTTCCAGAGGTTACCGAGAATGTGTGACCGCAATCTTTGCAGCGCCATTGCTTGCGAGAGCTAATGAAGTAATGCTTTCCTACCGTTCCACACACAGGGCACGCTACATTGTCGCCAGAACCCCAGCGCACTTCTTTGAATAGTTGGAATTCTTGATCATCGGTTAAATCCATAACCCTGCGCACCGATAAGGTGCGGGCTTTGGCTGATAACAGGAAGTGTTGCGACATAATTAATTACTCTGCATGTGTCATATATGATATCAATATATCATATATAGAATAATATTCAATACAAATATTTCAGATATGAAATATTTGATGCTTCTATGCTATCCTGCTGCTTTGTAAATAAAAATATGAGGTTTGCAAATGGAAGCTCAAGACTGGAAAGCTAATGCAAAAAATATCCTGAAGTCCGAGTTAGCGCGAAAAGGTGTTGATTATGAAACTCTAGCTACAAAGCTTAAGGAGCTTGGCATCGAAGAAAGTTATAACAGCATAAACACCAAGATTAACCGAGGATCATTTACTTTTCAGTTTTTCTTGCAGTGCATGAAGGCAATTGATGTTGAAAATATTAGGATTTAACTATGACAGAGCTTGAAGATTTAAAGATACAACTTAACCGAGCGCAAGCAGTGCTTATGGCTCACCAGCTCTTTTGGCTGCATTATGTGCTCACTCCGGCATATCAGAAGATATTATTAAGACTTTTCATGATGTATCTTCGCGGGATCGAGATTTGTATTATTTCGAGCCAATCTCGGACTCTGAGATAGATGACGCTCAAATTGCGCATAATTTTCTTCTCGATTATATAACCAGAACTTCATCCTGGATGAACTCAAAATAATGGCCTCTTCATCGTTAGAGATCGTATTGGTCATGAAAATATCCTATATAAAAAACATGTTCTTATGATATAGCTATGAGCAAGCGTTATTTTTATAGTTTTCCTGATACCAAGGATGTTGTAACGGTTTCAATCCCTATATCAAAAGCTCCGGAAATTAAAATTGAAATTCCGCAGATCCCGGATGCTCCAGAGATTGAAGAGTTTGAATTTATTAGCTTAACTGTTGAACAGATCAAGGAAATTAGTGACGATGAGCTGAAATATGTTTTATCTGACGCATATCAACCAGAAAAGATTTTGCCTATGCCGCTGCAATCTCTGATCGTCTGTGAGCTAAGTGATAGATAAATAAAAGGATCACATAAGCCGCATGTGGCTAAGTATTATGATTTTTGGTTTGGTGTTATCACTATCATCTTAACCGCTATTGGTGTATGGATCGCTTATAATCAGAGCCAGACTTCTCAGAATAAGCAATCTGATTCTCAAGCGATTGAATCCGGCAATCATCAAAAGTCACAGAAATACCAAGAAAAACCAGAGCAAGCCCTTGAAACAATACAATCACAGCAAATACAGCAACAAAAATCCTCAGGCGATGTATCTCATGAGCGAGAGCTTCCTGATTCCTTAAAACTCATGAATCAGAAATGCCGCAGCAAGAGCCAGAGAAACAAGAATAGCAATCAAAGAGAAATTCATTGTGTGTCAACCATCCAAAAAATTAACTAATAATAATGGTTGGCTTGGTTTATTGATGTTGGATTTTCCGTTTGTGCGGCTGCTACATAATGCCGGGATTTACGGTAGCAGAAGCTGCCAGGAGCCTGGAAATTAGGGCTAACATGCTTGGACGATGGATCAAGGAGAGCGAGGCGGACAATAATGGTCAAGCATTCCGCGGCTGTAAGAATTCCTAGCGTTGTTTACAGCATTCAGGAGAATACTGTAGATGAACATACACAAACGCACTCGCTTAACATTATTGGATCGTCAGGAAATCTGGCGGCTTTATCAAACCCGGTTGTGGAAGGTAGTTCAGCTGGCAGAACACTTCCACGTCAGCCGTCCAGCGATTTATGACGTACTGAAACGCGCCAGACTCCAGGAATTTATCCCGCGTGACAGTACCAACCAACGGTTCAAGACGTTGCAGTATGGCCTTAAACGTCTGGCCAAGGTCGAGCAAACCATCCAGGAACGTCTCAAGCGTGAAGCGAAGCGCTCTATAACAAATCTTACCCGGGCGAGCTCGTTCATTTCGATACCAAGCGGCTTCCCTTCTTGAAAGGACAGTTTGCCAATGAACCTCGCGAGTATCTATTTGTGGCCATCGATGATTTCTCCAGAGAGCTGTATGCCGATATTCTTCCCGATAAAACCCAGCATAGTGCAGCTTGCTTTCTCATCGCTACTGTTGCTCAATGTCCTTACCAGATCGACTATGCTTATTCTGACAACGGC
>NZ_QPHG01000065.1:0-7980 GCF_040240425.1 Nitrosomonas sp.
AACAGGGGAAATCCGGCTACAAAACACCACTGAAAAATGAATTGCCGGGAATTCGTGTTCAAAAAAATGGCAGGATTACCGGGAAATCTGGAAATCACTAATTGTTCAGCGCTTCCCTAGGTTGGGGGGTGGGCAGAGGTTGGGTATTAGGTATCGGTGGTTATGCTTACTGGCAGGTAACCAGTGATTCCCAAAATAGTGAATCGGTTACAAACAATAAGGGACATGCTTATGCGATAGGTCCGTCAATGCGTTACGATAGTGGACGGGGATGGTTCATTACCGGTAAATACCAAATAGATGGGGCAGTCAGGAATCGCGCTGATGGAACTGCATTCTGGCTTAAAGCTGTTCTCCCATTCTGAGATAGCATGAATTTGCTGCGGAACGATACGACCTACTGATTATAGAAATAGATTTATCCATCGCTACATCCACGATCGCAGATTCGAGCAGCAGTATATTATCGGGCAGCGATCTCAATCGGGTCACTGCAATAATGGAACACGATCTATCCATGGGAAAGTAATATTGTCATTCTCAGAAGACGACTGCATTAAACGTCAGAAATCGATAACACAAAACTAACTGTCATAATTATTGATTTTTTATGCGTACATCCTACAATCTAAGTTTCACCACAGTGCTTAATATGAATTTGTGTGGATCCCAGAATATATCCAGCTGAATGAAAGGAAATCTGAACGCTATTGACGCAAAAGTTTTCACCATAGTTATATGTTTTCACGACTATATTTTTACCGAAGCAAGTTTTTAATATCGCACTGGTTGCATAATAATATGTAGCTGCTTTTTTTCGCGCGTGGTCGCTATGTACTTGGTTATAATCGTATCATTCACTTTTCCTTTTTGGGTCTATGTGAAAATCGCTAAGTGGACAATAAAGCCCTTCTGAAGTCATTATCAACATTGGTTTGTTTCTAAGTTAACTATTATCGCATTGAGTAGGACCTAAACCTTTTGCATTCAATTCTGCAAGCGCTTCTTCAGTTTTTTTAAGATGGCCCAGACCCATTCCCCGTAATACATGATCAGCTTTAGTGTATTGAATCTTGCTATACGTCGTTATTTCAATACGATTTCCCCAAGGATCAAGAAAATCTAGAAAAGAGCCACTTAGAAGTTTAACGCGCATATGTTCAAGTGTTAGCCTCACCAATTCCTTATTGTCCACTGCTATGCCAACATGGCGCTTTTGATCGGCTTGTCTATTATCATTTTTTATGAAATTGATAAATTGATCTCCAAAATAGATAGATGCTTGCATCTCATTTTTTTCATGAACTTCGAAATTCAAGAAATCGCTATAGAATTTTATGGCTTCCTCTATATCCCCAACTTCTAATGCCACATGATTTATACCTATTGCATTTGCTTTCATATTTTTTCCTTTTAAATCTATTAATCAAAAACAGCCCTGTGGAGTGGTTTACATTCTGCAGGTTTTTTCTTCTCCAGAGTTAGAATTTGATCCACTTGTCGTTCGTTCTTACGAAAAGACAGTGTCTTTTTCGACGATAATTGTCAGTATGTCCTACAATAATTAATTGATTGATAAAATGAATATCTTATTTACTCTTATTTTCTAATATACAAATAAATTTGTTGATTTAAACTTAAGAACAATAGATTTTTCATCATTTGAATCAGTGGAAGAAAAGAACAATGGAAGGAAACTGCTTAAGTGTTCTGGTTGTTGAAGATGATAACTTTCAGCGACAGATGATAGTGAAAATGCTACGTTCCATTTTGAATGTGCAGTCGATCAAGGAAGCAAGCAATGGAAAATGCGCATTGGAAATTATCCGCGAACAGAAAGAAAAACCTATCGATATTGTAATATGCGACTTAAATATGCCGCAAATGGATGGCTTGGAATTTTTTCGTCATGTTGGTGAAGAACAGCATAACATTTCTATTATTATCATTAGTGCCTTAAGCAGTAAGCTTGTGCAATCGGCCGGCAAGATGGCGCGGATGTACGGTGTCAAGCTACTGGGCGCGATTGAGAAACCGATTTATCCGGCTAAACTCAAGGAGCTGTTCATTCAGTATGAACGCTCTGAGAACAAGTGGTACTCCCACGGTGGAAACGCAGTCAATTTCTCGCTGAATGAAATCATGCAGGGGATACGTGCGAAGCAGTTTGAACCTGTTTTCCAACCGAAAGTAGACATGCAGACAAATTGTCTGATTGGTGCTGAAGCATTGGCGCGGTGGAATCATCCGGAACTCGGTTTAATCTCGCCGTATGCCTTTATTCCGGCGCTTGAACAGAATAACCGGATCGATGAGTTAACTTTTCTGATACTGGAGAAAGCCGCTTCAGCATGCCGCTTACTTCATGACGCCGGTCACAAAATCAACCTGTCGGTGAATCTTTCATTGGTATCGCTGGACGATATTACACTGGCGGATAAAATTACTGGGGTTGTGAAAGAAGCGGGCATGGATCCTCGCTATATTACCCTGGAAATAACTGAAACTGCCGCGATGTCAGGAGTTGCGTATTCATTGGAGAATCTGACACGGTTGTGCATGAATGGGTTTGAATTATCGATCGATGATTATGGAACCGGTTATTCCAGTTTACAACAGCTCACCCGAATTGCATTTAGCGAGCTTAAGATCGATCAGTCATTCATTCAGGATTCGATTGCTAACGAAATGGCACGGATTGTGGTGAAATCGAGTATCGACATGGCTCGTGAATTGAGAGTGAAGAGTGTCGCCGAAGGGGTAGAGACGCAGCAGGACTGGGATATGCTTAAGAATATGGGGTGTGATGTAGTGCAAGGCTATTTTGTTTCAAAGCCTATGAATTTAGCTTCATTTATCAAATATTCTGCCGAAAACTCTCCTAGATATCGAAATTCCTAGTTATTGTTTTAATTTTTTCCTCAGATGAGTAATCAGACTTACATTGGCGAGCCTAGCGGACAATCCCCAAGTTTGTGGTATAGCAGCGCTATGGAACAATTGGTGGAAGTGGTGCAGATGCTATCCATGGCGAGAGATTTACCTACAGTGATGGAAATTGTCCGTCATGCGGCACGCAAATTAACGGGGGCAGACGGTGCTAATTTTGTATTGCGCGATAACGGCATGTGTTTTTATGCTGAAGAAGACGCCATAAGTCCGCTATGGAAAGGGCAGCGTTTCCCGATGAGTGCATGCATCAGCGGCTGGACCATGATAAACCGTCAGTCGGCCGTGATCGAGGATATTTATGCCGATTCACGTATTCCCGCGGATGCTTATCGTCCTACTTTTGTACGTAGCCTTGCCATGGTACCAATACGCACACTCGATCCGATCGGTGCCATCGGCAATTACTGGGCCGAGCAGTATCATCCAACGCTCGAACAGATAAAAGTATTGCAAGCGCTTGCCGATACCACTGCTGTTGCCTTGGAAAATGTTCGTGTTTACGAAGAACTTGAGCAACGGGTGGAGCAGCGGACTTTGGAACTGCAATCGATCCTTGATAACGTGCAAGTTGGAGTTATATTTGCTGTCGATGGACGAGTAGTGAGGACGAATCCTAAAGTGGCTGAGATATTCCGTTTTATTACGGCAGGTGCTCTCCTGGATATGCCGCTCAGAAGCTTATTCTGTAAATCCAATAAAGATGATTCATTGATTGATATTGCCAGGCCATATCTGGATAAAAATCTAGTATTCAACGTTGAATCGAATTTATTGCGCCAAGATGGAGAAAATTTCTGGGCGCACCTTATTGCCAAATCGTTGGATCTCGGTAGTTATTCGGGCGGGGAAATCTGGGTTATTCACGATATCAACGAAATGAAAGTCAAAGAAAGGAAACTCAAAGAACTGAAAAGATCCGCTGAGACGGCAAATCAGGCAAAGGACTCTTTTTTGGCGACGATGAGTCACGAGATCCGCACCCCTCTGGCTGGAATGCTTGGAATGCTGGAGCTTCTTTCCATGACGCACTTGGATAATGAGCAACAATCTACATTGGATGCTGCCTGGAATTCTGGCAGGGGATTGCTGCGCATTGTCAGTGATATTTTGGATTGGTCTAAAATCGAAGAAGGCAAGCTGGAGCTGTCGATGCGCCCAACATCGATCAAGCGACTTTTGCAGGAAGTGGTGAATACTTATTCGCGTGCTGCCAGTGCTAAAAATCTAGTATTGTGGCAACAAGCCGATGACCGTATTGGCACTTCCCATATCGTTGATCCGCTGCGTCTTTCACAAGTTCTGAACAATTTTGTTAGTAATGCCATCAAGTTTACCCAAGGTGGTGAAGTCGTAGTGCGTGCCGAATTGATAGATCGAACGGAAAACGGGGAGCGGATTCGTTTTTCGGTTAGTGATACCGGTATCGGAATCGATGAGAAGACGCAACGGAAATTGTTCCAGCGTTACCGTCAAGGCAATGCTGATACGGCCCGCATGTACGGTGGAACTGGATTGGGGTTGGCGATTTGCCGCCGCCTTGCGGAATTGATGGATGGGTCCATTGAGCTCGATAGTAAACCTGATCTAGGCTCCACATTCAGCATCATTCTGGCGCTGCCGCTTGGTGATGTACCCGGAGAGGTTGTGCGATATCTCGATCACGAAGCCCAACAGCGCAGGGCGCTGCCGCTGTTCAAGCAGAGCGAGAATTCTCCACTGGTGCTGGCAGTGGACGATCACCCGATCAATCGCGATTTGCTGGCGCGTCAAATCAAACTGCTCGGCTTACGCGTCAGAACTGCCGAGAATGGCCGTGAAGCGCTACAAATGTGGCGTAACGGTCATTTTGCGCTAGTGATTACGGATTGCCACATGCCAGAAATGGATGGTTATGGTTTGGCAAAGTCGATTCGCAAGATTGAATCCGAACAGAAATTAAAGCCTGTGCCGATTATCGCTTGGACGGCAAATGCGCTTGATGAGGAGGTTCGAAATTGCCATGCTGCAGGTATGAATGAATTACTGGTAAAACCCGCCAGTTTGGCGCAGCTTAAAGCCGTACTGGCAAAATCTCTGTCACTTGCTTTAACCGGTAATGATGAAACCCGAGCGTTAGTAGAATTGGAGTTTGGTGATAAAACCCGTGTGATAGATTTTTCAGAATTAAGCAAAGTTGTTCCTGATGCAGCTGACCATGTTCAAGTTTTGAGGGATTTCCAGGTTCATATCCGTAATGACTACAACGAATTGCTTGAAATACTGGAAAAAGATGAGTTAGTTATTGTGAGTGAAATTGCGCATCGCATGGTTGGTTCCAGTCGGATGGTCGGTGCTAAACAATTGGCTAAAGCTTGCAAAGCAGTTGAGTGGTCCGCTCATAGAAAAGATACAGCAGGCACCAAAAAAGCGAGAGAATTATTGGATGACGCCATCAAACAATTCGATAACTTTTTGTTGCAGAAAAGTGATTAGAAATCGGTTCTGAATTACTTCACATCAAGTCATTGCATCCCGTCGTGATGATTGCACAACTTTCTATTGTTTTCTCATCGATTGTAGCCGTTTCCTATATTCCGGCAAACGAAGTGGGGCATTCATCCGCTGCGCTGATAAATTACGGCTGCTTGTGCTTACCATCTTTCAGTAGCTGCCATTCGTAGAAACCCGATGCGGGTATGATGCGGCGGCGCTTGCGGTATGCAGACTTGAACATCGGTCTTGTTGAGATCGTTTCGGCGCGCGCATTGGTTATAACATGGGCTTTCTTCAAGCCCTTGATCCATCCAGGAACCAAGCCCTATCGCATCGTCGTGGCTTCACGTCCGTTTATAGTTTCCCGGATCACCAGAATGTCGGACATAGGCGCGATGTTATGGCGCGGTATAAGATCGGGGAAAGAGTTGACGGAATACCAGTTCTTGAGTATCGCTTCGGGAAAGTCTAAAGAAAAACGTTCGCACATAAGAGCCACCTCCGTTTCAGGTCTTTTCTAGTTAATGATCCGTGCCCGGATTATTAAAAATGACGATGCCGCTTCAATTTCAGATATGCGGATTCAGCATAAATCAGCTGCCTCGTAAAGCGGGCGTATTTCGATTTCGCTCGGTCCCGGCATAGGATTGGGGCAACGTTTCACCCAGGCGATTGCTTCGTCCATATCCGTGACTTCCCAGAGCCAGAAACCGGCAACTAGCTCATTGGGGTGAAAGAAAGGTCCATCGATAACCGTACGGCTAGGACCATCGAATGCAATACGTTTGCCCCGTGAAGAGGGCGTAAGACCGTCGCAGCAACTTACATCTTTCATGATGCCGGCCTTGATAAGATCGCTATTAAATCTGTCCATTGCTTCCATCATTTTTAGCGTCTCGGGCGTTGGGGCAAAGCCCTTTTCGCTGTCTTCGGTAGCCTTTACTAATATCATTACACGCATCGTTTATCTCCACATTTGAGTCTGCTTAAAAGTTTAGCAGGCAATCAAGCAAATGGTTATTGGGGGTTCTTGAAAATTTCTTTGTCGGTTAAAGCATTGCACTATTGGCGATTGAGAAACGTCGCGCCACTTTTATATTGAGACGCTGCCGATTTTCCAGTATATGCAGAACACCAGCCATGAGGGCTTATGCTGCCTTCTACGACGCGACATTCACCGTTAGCTTCAGGAGTCTTGCCAGGAATAAATTGCATGCATTTACTGCACTGCTCTTCTCCATTAGGTTCGTCACGATACTTGGTTACTTCCTTAGCAGCTTTGGCTGCTTGCGCTTGGCCAATTAAGCTGCTCACATTCACAATGGGAACAGTGGCTCCTAACGCCATAAATTTTATGATCTGACGCCGTGAAAATTTCTTTCCAAGATAATTCATCGTTACCTCCCACATTGATTGTTGATGCGCGTTCTAAAATATGCCTCAGTTAGCATTGTGGTTTTGAGCTAGGGGTACTGAAAACTTTCGCCAAAAGAGGCATCGGTATGAAGATTCTCTTTATTTCCAAAGAATTTAATATTTTGTCGATTCGCGCATACTGCCGGCAGGATTCTTCTGATCCGCGCTGGATGGGCTGCTTGGTTTTGCTTTGGTAGAATCAGATAGGTTTTCTGATGAAGCGGGTTTTGAATCAGAAGCGCTTTGGGCTTTGCTTTTCGTATAATCCTCAATGTGCTCTGGTTGAGGCTGATGGCCAGTATCTCTTCTGTCTCCTTCGGCAGGAATTTCCGGTGGTGTAGCAAGTGATTGCGCCATAGCTGCCATACTCAATAATAAAAAGAACATAAAAATAGGGATAGAAATAATTGTCCGTACTAAATTCTTAGTCATGATTATTCTCCTGTTAACGTGTTTGGATTTTTCATGATCCTCTTTACTTTTATTTTGGTCAGTTCGTTACCGCACACATTAGAGATACAAAGAAAGCGGATGAATTTCAGGAATACTCTTTGAGTTTGGGAAATCAGGTCAATACGAGGAGATAATGAAAGCCAGAACTACACTACGGATTGGGAGGAATTGGTTGGAGTAAAAACTCGCCAGAGCGGGGTCTGTTCGCCAATCCCGGGACAAAAAAACGGATGGTGGTTAATTTGCTGACAAGAAAAGTGCTAGAGGTAAAGTGGAGCCTATAAATATCTGAAGTTGAATGCCGTGCGTCTATTACAACAGTTTATTGTGTTGTTTTTAAATACTTAAGGCACATTTTTTGACATCGCATTGCTATCCTTCTTGCTTTCGATGGCGCACGCGCCAGTTGGAAACAGGGGCCATATCGCATTGATGCTCTCGCCTTTCGTCCGGTTTTCAATAAACCGGAAGCTTTTGATGATGTGATTAGCAAGTCACAGGCGCTGTACGGCTTATATTCCACATTTGCACCGGAAAGTATTGCGCCGCTCAAAATAGATCTCTACTGGCTTGATTATGAAAGAGATCAAGGTCGGTTTGCAGCAGCGCAGGGACGGGAACACAGGCATTCTTTCGGCACACGGCTTTTCGGTTCTGCAAAGAATTGGGATTGGAACCTGGAAGCGG
>NZ_QPHG01000066.1:0-7804 GCF_040240425.1 Nitrosomonas sp.
CGTTTCTTGTGACTGTAATCAAGATCGGCAAAACTCGTTTGGTGTGGCATGGCGTATTTAGAAGGTCGTTAATAAATCTATTATCTCAACAAACCTCGGGATTTGTTCAGCGGTTCCATAGATAAGTCATCAGTAAAATACTGGAGACTTGGGCAACGAGACATAATTGAAATACAGAAAGTAGGTCTAGATACAATTTCTACACTACTAGCATCTGATTCTCCGACTGATTTTGAGAAATCAACTCTTAACGCGATATTTTTGTATTCTAAATCAGCATTTACTGCCGATCCTGTTGAGAAGGTGGTATATATGCTATCGTCGCTAGAAAGCATCTTGCTAAAGAATGAAAGTGAGTCGATCCAACAGAATTTAGCCGAACGAATGGCTGTTTTCATTGCACAGGAATTGACCCAAAGAAAAACCATCATAAAAACGATTAAGACCATATATAGCGTGAGATCAAGGTATTTGCATCATGGACATACCTCATCAGAGCTAAAGTCAATCTCAGACTTCATGATGCACGTTTGGACATTTTATATTCGATTGCTAGCAAACGTGGCGCGTTTTCGTACACAAGAAGAATTTGTTAATGCAATTGATGACCATAAACTTTCATAATGACTAACAGTCACATGCACTCTAAAATGCGATGTTCGTTCCACACTATGTTTTTTACTGCCGTTGATGCGAGGCGTTCGGATTCCGGCTCAACCTGTAACTAATCTGATACTCCGCACCTTCCGCTTCGATGATGAGAGACGATTCCCGTGTATTTTCACCTTTTTTCAACGCCGGAATCGTGGCGGTGAACGGGCCGTCATCGTCATCGCCGCTGTCCAGTTCGAACACGGTGATGTTGAGCCGGTCGTTGAACGCGGTATTTTTCGGGTAATAGGAATTGAGCATGCGCCGTTCGTCGTCGTCGAAGTCTTCGTCGGTAAAGTCGAGGAAGTTGGTGGCCATGTCGTCGGCGGTCATGGTGAGGTGGATTTCGTCCGCGCCGAGGCCGCTTTGGTCTTCGATACTGTAGATTTCCAGGTGATTCAGGTAGGAAATGCTGTAGCGGTAACCGGCGAGGAATTCGAAATCCGTTGTCTGGCTGCGTTCCAGCAGCATGTAGACATCCTGGATATCTGCGGCGCGGTCGTAGCCGATCAAGGTGAGCTTGTCTTCATTGGTGACTTGCGCAAACGGCGCGGGGGCGGCGATGCCTTCGAACAGACTGAGACGGATTTTACGTACGAAATCGTTTTGGATGTAAAACTCCACTGGGTAGGGATTGCCGCTCAACAGTTGCTCGGCCAGCGGTGCGCGGAACCAGCATTCGTCATTTTTACCGTTTTTCTGGCCGACTGGCAGTCGCGGATCTTTGGGAATGTCGTTGGGCTGCAGGCCGATAGCCAAAAAGCGATTTTCACCGGTATGTTTGATGAAGGAAAAAGCGATATTGCCGGTGAATTGATCCTCTCTTTCAATGGCTTTCAGGCGGATGAACATTGGCCAATGCACGTCGACCTGATCGCCCGTTTCGGATAGCTGAAATTCATGTTGCAAACTGTTCAGCCAGTCGTGATCGAGTCCTAATTCTGTCCACTTGACTCGATTGTATGGGTCGATCTTGGTCGACATAGCGTTCTCAAAATAAAACGCGGCTTCGAGATTGGGCGAGTAAGTGAAGGTGTAAGTGCCCGGTTCGCGGATGTAAATCCATTGAAACACCCCGGGGGAGGGGATCTTCAGGTCGTTGGCGATGTTGACCTTGACCAATGAATCCGGCGCTTGAAAATGCACAAAACCGCTCTGGATTTTGGCTTGGTTCGGCGTGTTGTACGGAAACTGCCAATGCACTTGCGCCAAAATGCCGCGATGGTCGCTTTGGATTCTTTCAAACGCCATATCCAGCGCGGAGAAATTCGACGGCAAAATCCGCATGTGCTGCGCGACCAGGCGGCGCGGCGTTTCGCCTATCTCATTGGTGCGTTGCTTCGGAAAGCAGATGTAATCCAGCCGCTCTTTCAATCCCGCCGGTAAATGCTCGCCTGCTTTCAGATTGGTATTGGTCAAGCCCGGATCGGCTTCCATAAAAGCGCCCGGTGGCGTCATGAACGTGCGCCAGCCGTCGATCAGTTGTCCGGTGAAAATCAGTTGGTTTTGCCTGAAGGGAATGCCTTGCGAGGCGTTGTTGTACGGGCCGCCGTTGTTGATAAACACATTGGTCCATTCGCCGTGGCCATCGGTGGAGTAGGGCGGCGTATCGCCACGGATGTTCAAATCGCCCAGTACGATGACCTTATCCCAATTGGCGTTGTCTTCCGGCGCGCCAATGAGTTCGATCAATGCGCCTTCGATGACTTTCAATTGCCGTAAGCGGATGACGTGGTGTTCGCCGACTTCCTCGTAAAACGCCTGTAAATGCGTCAAAGCGATGGTGATGACTTCAAAGTGCAGGCCGGTGCTGATTTGCACGATAGCCACACCTTTTTCCGCCAAACCGTCATTACCGGCGCTCATCGGGTAAAAAAGACCACTTTGATAGGGATAAAACCGGCTGCGGTTATTGGAAAAATTGTTGTCCGAAGGCGGCAATTCGCGAAACTCGAATTTGCTGAATACCGCCAGTCCACCGTCGTCCAGATCGCCGCTGCCGCCGTTGAACGACACGATGAAATGCGGATACATGTCTTTGAGACCCGTCTCCAGAATCTCTTTCGCATCTTCGTTATCCGCCTCGTTGAACACCACCACGTCGGGATGCTCGTCAAACGCGAAATTGCCGGGATCGAGCGCTTTGACCGCCGCTTTCGCGCGCCATTCGGCGTCGCTATGAGGGCCTGCGGGCCAGGCTTGCGCTTGGATGTTCATGGTCAGGATTCGGATGTTTCTCATGATAGGGTCGCTCTCAACGGTGAATAATGGATCATGCCGGTCGATGGATATAGAAAGCCGTAGTTATGGCACGATGGCCGCGCGGTTCGATCCGGCTTCCAGGAAGCTGCGCAAGTGCGGCAAAAGCAGCGATGGCTTTTCTTCTTGCACGGCGTGACCGACGCCGCTCATGATGACAAGTTTCGAATCCGGTATATTTTCATGCAGCCTTTTGCCGACGGCCAGCGGTACGATTTCATCTTCCCGGCTCCAGATAATCAGGGTGGGAATGGTGAGACTGGCGTAGTTTTCCGAAAATTGCTGTAAATCGGTTGGCAGCATTTGCCGTACCGAAGTGAGTAACGCGTATTTGGCATCGGGCTTGCCGAGATCGGCGGCATAGTGGTCGATGGCTTCTTGCGGAATCAGGTCATCGTTGAAATACACGATCTGCAAGAGATTCTTCACCTGGAAGGTATTGGGCACGGCATAAGTGATTAACGGTCCCAATACCGGGGTGGCGAGTATTTTTACGAAACTGGGCAGTTCCTGCGGGTAGGCAACGCTGTCGATGAGTACTAGGCTTTTTTGCAGCCCCGGATTGGATGCCGACAAATAGATCGATACCGCCAATGCGACTCCGCCACCATAGGAGTGGCCGATGATGTGAAGATTCTTTAAATTGTTTTCGAGAATGAAGTTTCTGACCAGTCTGGCTTGTTCGTAAACGGAATATGCATCATCGCGCGGTTTTGGTGAATCGCCGAAGCCTTTCAAGTCAACGGTGATGACCCGGTTCTTTTGCGCCAGCGGTTCAATAACATGGCGCCAGCTATAACTGCTTGCGCCGAAGCCATGAATCAGCAGTACCGGTTCACCGGTGCCGGTGCTTCGGGATGCCAGTTCCAGCGCGTTGGTTTTGTCCAGATTCTGGTATTGCGTCCAGCCGGGGATATTTTTATCCATGACAGCACAGCCGCCGGAGGCTAAAACTGTCAATAGCAGCGCGAGTGCCAGCAGGGGATTTTTTTTCATTTCAAGGCGCGAATCAGCATCATCAAGTCGAATACGGCACCCCCGCAAAATGAGAGTGCGCCGAAAATAGGCAATACTGCAATGATATTGCAAGCTACTTTTAGCCGTTTGGCTTCTTCGTCATTTTCAATTTTCATGTGGCGTGGAATGGATAAAATGACATAACTGATCAGGTAAAGAAAAATGATGTTTCCGAGCGTGAGCGGCAGAAGATTGGTCAGATAGATTTCAACCGGACCGAGCGTTTGTTCCGGGCAATAGCCGCACTTGTCGATCAATTCAAACATCATATCGCGTCTGGCGTTGATCATTTGAAAGAAACTGAGTGTCGTATTAACAGCACCCCATAAAGCCGCCAATAAAACAATCGGAAGTCCCAATTTATCCATTTGATTGCTTTTCCCTGATCATTCCTGGTTAAAGGTTATCACGGGGAGATTTAAAACGAAATGAATTGTTATCAGCCGGGGAGAGAATGAAGATCAACGGTGGCAGGGCGTGTAGCCGCTGCGGTATGAAGCAGCCAGTTCAAGATGTTCGTTTGTCCGGTGCGTTGAGTCCCATCGCGGCAATCAGCATCCCGAGAACCGCCAACCCCGCGACAATGGCAAAGGCGTGCAAATAGCTGCCAGTGATGTCCTTGATGCTGCCGGACAGTAGTGTTCCCAGAATGGCACCGGCGCCGTAGGCGGTAAACATCACACCGTAATTTTGCGCATAGTGCAGTTTTCCAAAGAAAATGCCAGTGGCGGTGGGCGCCAGCGCCAGCCAGCCACCCAAGCACATCCAAAGTACGCAGAATGCCAGCAGATACAGCATGGCGTTGCCTTGTCCGAAAAAAAACAGTAACAGAGACGCGCTCAGAATCAAGGTGAACGAAACGATTGCGGTGTGCTTCGGGCCGAGCTTATCGGTTAATGCGCCGAACAGCGGCCGCCCCAGTCCGTTGAATACCGCAAACAACGATACCGCAAGCGCTGCGGTGGGCGCGTCCAGCTGCGCCACTTCGGTACCCACCGGCGATGCGATGCCGATCGCCATCAATCCGGCTAGGCAACCGATCGTGTATGTTGCCCATAGCGCATAGAAGCGGGGGGTTCTTAACATGGCTTGCCGGTTTAAATTCAAAGCGGGCGTTACCGGTGCGGCGTTCAGCGTGGCGGATCCAGCAGGATTCCATGCGTCCGGCGGGAAACGCAATAACTGCGCCAGTAGGGCGATGACGATGGTAAATGCGATGCCAAGGTACAGAAACGTGTGCATGATCCCGATTTCGGGTAGCAGAATCATCGCCTTCATCAGCGGTGCGATCAACAATGCCGATACGCCAAAACCCATGACAGTCAATCCGATCGCCAGTCCGCTGTGGCGTGGAAACCATTTGACCACGACCGCAATCGGGCAGCCGTACACAATGCCGACCCCGGCGCCGCCGATGACGCCGTATAACAGTGTCAGAGTGGCGATATCCACGGAAAAGCTCGCCGCGATCCATCCGGTTCCCGCCAGTAAACCGCCGAGTGTGGCTGTCAATCTCGGTCCCCAGCGTTCGATCAGATTACCCGCTAGCGGCATTGCAACCGCAAATACCGCCAGAAACACCATGAACGGATACCCGCTCTGGCTCGACGAGATCCCCCACAAAGCTTCCAATGGTTTCCGGAAAACGCTGAAGGCATAAATCGATCCCAGGCACACATTGATCAATAATCCGATCGCCACAAACACCCAGCGGCCTTTTGCCGCTTCCATACCGAATAATTTCAAATCGTGCCGGGTCATCTTAGTTTTTTATCCATTTTTTGTTTTTTTACCGCTGCTTTTTGCTGATCTTACCGGTTCTTGGTCTGCGCGGGATGTTAATCCGGGTGATTGCTGCGATTAATGCAACGGGAAATTAACATGTTTTCCGGCGGGATGGTTAATGAGCAGAGTAAAACGGTGTTAGTTGTATGCCATTGGCACTTGAGATGGATGATGCGGGTATTAAATCGGCT
Source organism: Nitrosomonas sp. (assembly GCF_040240425.1). Classification (GTDB taxonomy): domain Bacteria; phylum Pseudomonadota; class Gammaproteobacteria; order Burkholderiales; family Nitrosomonadaceae; genus Nitrosomonas. The sequence goes on from NZ_QPHG01000066.1 coordinate 5,904, forward strand.
GATTTACCATTCGAGCGAGGTGAGTGACATTGCCACTTACCTCGCTCGAATGGGACTTCAGATCGTTTGATGAATGTGAACGTTAGAAACCGATGCCTAAATAACCGCCAGCCGTCAAGCCATCGACATTGATACCGTCTTTTTTACCACCGGTAAAATGTTAATTCTTTGTTAAGAATTCCGGGTATTGAAGACGGTTTGGCGAGAGGAAATTAGCGAAGATTAAAATGAAATGCAGTTTCTTAGAGGCGGACAAAACAGCTGTTCCAGTTCATCATTGAGCCTTGCCAAGTGAGACCTGGCAAGGCTCCGGAAAAATTTGATATCGTTAGAAGTGATTACAGGATAATGGCATTTTCAGCGGGCCGGGGTCTAAATTCCGCAGAGCGATTCATTGCTTCCATAGCAAATTCCAACACTGGGGTTTGCTTGCTTATCAAGCGGACTTGCAGTGAATCCGTCAGGGCATTCAGGGGTGCGCCACCTTGGTAACTGAAGCGGATGGAAACCTGGTCGCCTCTTGAAACTTTGATGGGCTGGGCTAACGGAAAAACGATGTATTGCGTGTGCCAGTCGATGGTGCTGCACGTTGCCATATTGATGGCCAGTAAATTTTTAGTGATGAGCCGCAAGGCATTAAGTTGACCGTCTTCGGTAATCAGAATTTCGCCGTCCCATTGGCAAGTTTGACTGTATGGTTCGGCATAGGCCAGCAATTGGAATACTTCGGGATCTCCCAGGCTCGCGCTGCGTTCCTGAGTGGCGTACGGATTCTGGAATTGAATGGTTGGCGCGTGGAAGCCTGCAAAATGAAAATCGTGTTGTATGGGTTGGATCGCCTGAATGCTTGCTTCCGGAATAAAGGTAGGCAATGGTCCGACGAATTTCTTCAAGTAGCGTTGTTTGAACGAATCGATCACCGGCATTTGTTTTTCGCGGAGCAGGCCGGTATGCAGCATTTCGCAGATCACCACATCGACCGGTTCCGGCGGCAGGTAATGCATGGCATCGGCTTGAATCACTTCGACTTTGTCTCCGTTGCTGTTTTGCGCCAGCAGATTGCGCGCGGCGCTAATCAGTTCCGGGTTACGCTCAACACAATAAACTTTCTGTGCTTTTTGTGCGGCAAAGAACGATTGCACACCGGTACCGCCTCCTAGCTCAAGCACTTTGGCGCCCGGCTTGACGGCTAGGTCAATCGCGTCTTTAAAACCTTGCATGCGGGCAGTGTCGTTCAGCATATTGTGGTGATAGTGCAGAGGAATGAATTGGCCGAGTTCCAAGCTCTCAAATTTATTTTGCATAGGAATTCCTGATCGATAAGTGCTGCGATTAATAATGTAAACATTGCTGTACATGCTAAGAGCAACGATCATGCCAGTCTGTGACAAGACAGATGTAGACTGTATTTGTGAGCTTTTTTGCTCGATTTTTTTATAGCGGATAGAAAGCAAGACCGGCAAATATTGCCGCACTAGCGGAAAATAATAGCTCAGGGTTCAAAACGTTCGATGATAACTTTGGCACACAAAAAATCTAGCGCGCTCTCGAAAAGGAAAATAATTTCTGTTGTTAACGTCCATTTCAGTAGTTAGTATATTTTGATAAGAACCTAACTCCATAAGATATTTGCAATTCTCCTTTATCAAAGGAGCGCTTTAACTTGATAAGCATCAAATATCAATTGGCTGATTTTATTTAGCATTGGATATAGTTTTCAGAATTCTAATTTTATTTGCGGGGTTCCAGTGTCCAGCTTAAGTTTTTTATTTACATCCGGTCGATTTGCTAAGGAAGCGCTGAACAATTAGTGATTTCCAGATTTCCCGGTAATCCTGCCATTTTTTTGAACACGAATTCCCGGCAATTCATTTTTCAGTGGTGTTTTGTAGCCGGATTTC
>NZ_QPHG01000067.1:0-7602 GCF_040240425.1 Nitrosomonas sp.
ACCTGGATGAGATCACAGTATTTCATTTACCACCGAAAGTATATCCATCGGCATCGATTACGGTAGATCACACCTTTCCGGAGAAAGGCAAGTTTGTAGGGCTGGTGACGGTGACGGGTGAAGCGCAGGACTATGTATCACGTTTTCCGTTCTCGGTGGGTGAAGGCCGTCCGACCCCGAAAGTAGCGATTATCGCACCGGTTGTATTGGTCCTCGCTGTTGCCGCTTTCTTCTACTTGCGGAAGCGTAAACCGAAAGCTGATTGAAAAATATAGCAAGTCCAAAAACGTAAAAAGCACAACAGGGAATTTCCTGTTGTGCTTTTTTCTATTCAGAAATTAGAAATGTGCGATTTCTGGTCAACGGGTACTAATAGTTGACTCATCCATGTAATTGTAAAACCTTATACAACCGCGCCATCATTTTCCAGGGGTTTTTTCTCAATCTTAACAAGATCTTCGCGTTTGACACCCAGCAGCATGATGATTGAGCTGCCGACCATAATCGACGAATAAATCCCGAACAAAATGCCAATGGTCAATGCCAATGCAAAATAGTGAAGCACTTCACCGCCGAATAATAGCATTGCGATGACGACCATTTGTGTACTTCCATGGGTAATAATCGTGCGTGACATCGTTTCTGTAATGGCGCTATCGATAACTTCGGTGATGGATGCTTTGCGATATTTACGAAAATTCTCGCGGATCCGATCGAAAATAACGACTGACTCATTAACGGAGTAACCCAGTATGGCTAATATGGCGGCGAGCACGGTGAGCGAAAATTCCCACTGAAAGAAAGCAAAGCAGCCAACGATGATAACTACATCATGCAAGTTGGCAATAATGCCCGATACGCCAAATTTCCACTCGAATCGCACTGCCAAGTAGGCAACGATACCCAGTGAAACAAATAGCAAAGCCAGTGCACCATTTTCCAGTAATTCCGCGCCGACTTGTGGTCCGACAAATTCAACTCGTTTCATTTCGACCGAAGAATCTGCTTGTCTTAATGCACTCATGACAGTTTCAGACAACTGTGCACTGGAAAACTCGGGTTTAATTGGTAAGCGAATCAAAACCTCACGAGAAGTGCCGAAATTTTGCACACTGGCGTCAGACATACCGAGATCGGTGAGTACACCTCTGACTTTCTCGAGATCAGCGGCTTGATTGTAACTGACTTCCAGTACGGTTCCGCCCGTGAAGTCCACACCGAGATTGAGTCCTTTTGTGGTAATGAAGAAAACAGATAGGGCAAATGTCACAATTGAAATGACAGCCCCGGCCCGTCTCCATCGCATAAAGGGGATGTTATGATTAAATCTAAAAAATTCCATGATTTACTTCCTTATAGATCTGATTAGTCAGCTTTGGATTGCTTGGTATCAGATGATTTTCGCTTGTTTTTAGCTTTACCCGGCTTTCTTTCGCTCGATACGGCTTGAATATCAAGATCAGCTTGTTGAATGACTTCGGCTTTAGCCTCAAGCTGTTTTGTAACTCTGTTCTGAATATCGATCGATTCTTCGCTTGCTTTGCTACGAGCTAATGTAGTTCTCTGAGCAGTCTTATTTTGTTCCGGTATCCAGATTTTTCCAATCGGAACGTGATCCAACCGGCGATTACCATAAATTAGATTCACCATGCCTCTGGACACAAAAGTTGCTGTAAATACGGAAGTCATAATGCCTAAGCAGAGTACTACCGCAAATCCTTTCACCGGACCTGAACCGAAAGCAAACAACGCAATACCGGCAATGAGAGTGGTAATGTTGGAATCCACAATCGTGCCGAAGGCTCGCTCGAATCCCGCATGAATAGCTAATTGCGGCGAAGCGCCAGCGCGTAATTCATCCCTAATCCGTTCATTGATCAACACGTTGGCATCAATCGCCATACCGACCGTCAGGGCCAATGCAGCCATCCCCGGCAGTGTCAGCGTGGCCTGCATGATGGATAATAAACCAACCAGCAGCAATAGATTCATGGCTAGCGCAACGACCGAGATCATGCCGAACGCCGTGTAATAAATGGCAATGAAGATAGCGACGCCTAAGAAGCCATATAAGGTCGAGTTGTAGCCTCGGGCAATATTCTCTGCGCCTAAGCTTGGCCCTACTGTACGCTCTTCAATAATATCCATCGGTGCAGCCAAAGCACCGGCGCGCAGTAATAACGCAACATCGCGCGCTTCCCTGCTGGTCATGCGCCCACTGATCTGCACGCGCCCGCCGCCGATTTCTTCCCGGATGACGGGTGCGGTAATAACTTCCGCCTTATTTTTCTCAATCAGCAGAATGGCCATTCTTTTGCCGACATTATCCCGCGTTAATTGTTTGAAAATGCGCGATCCGCCATTGTCTAAATTGAGATGTACTGCGGGTTGATTGTCCTTATCAAACCCCGATTGAGCATCGGTGATATGCTCACCGGTCAACAATACTTGTTTTTTGACAAGCACTGGGCTTCCACCACGCTCTTCATACAGCTCGGTACCCGCGGGCACCTTGCCCTGCAACGCGGCATCAAGATCGTGCTCGTCATCGACCATGCGAACTTCCAGGGTGGCTGTCCGTCCCAGAATATCTTTTGCTTTGGCGGTATCTTGTACCCCCGGCAATTGCACGATGACGCGATCCGTTCCAGCTTTCTGGATGATGGGTTCAGCGACGCCCAGTTCATTAACGCGATTACGCAGGGTTGTGATGTTCTGCAACACCGCTGACTCTTGCATGCGCGCGAGCGCCTCGGATTTAATCGTAGCGACGAGATGGTAGCGGCTATCGACATTCTCTTCCTTGAAACCAAGATCGGGATAATTCGACTTTAACTCAGCTTCCGCTTTGGTGCGTGATTCAGCGTCGCGAAATTTTAAAGTCAGTTTCTTGGCTTGTTTTTCCAGACCGGCATAGGAAATTTTTTGTTCGCGTAATTTGCCGCGGATATCAGCGCTGTAACGATCCAGTGATTTTTCATGCGCGCCTTCCATATCGACGGCCAGCATGAAATGCACACCACCGCGCAGATCCAACCCCAGATACATCGGCAATGCGCCGAGATCGGTCAGCCACTGGGGAGAATTGGGTAGTAAGTTTAGCGCAGTGATATAGTCATTACCCAAAGTTGATTCCAGCAAATCCTTTGCTTTGATTTGGGTCTCGGTATCGGCGAAACGTACTTTAATGCTTCCCTCTTCAAGGAGCATTCCATCCGTTCCAAGATTGGCTTGTTTTAATGCGTCTTCAACGCGTTGCAACAAGGCGGTATCAGTGCTTGCGGAAGTCCGTAAAGGGGAAATCTGTACTGCGGGCGATTCGCCGTAAAAATTCGGCAATGTATAAAGCAAGCCGAGTAGCAGTGAAACCGCAATAATCAAGTATTGCCAAAGTGCGTAGCGGTTCATGGGTGTCAGTTAAGTATTAATTAATGATAAAAGATAAGAAAGATATGTGACGGCAAGCGATTCAATAACTATTCCTTCCGCCACGGTATGCGTGGTTATTTTTTGTCAACATTGCCAGCGTCAGTATCATGGTTCTCCGTGGTTTCGGCGGCACTGTTTTCCGATGCGGTTGTTGTTTTAGTTGTTTTGAATTTTTGAGTTTTTCCTTTCGGCTCGATACTCTTCAGTGTTCCTTTGGGCAACAGGGTTTGCACCGAAGATTTAAGCGCGGTGACTTCGATAGCCGGTGCTATTTCGATAATCACATAAGCTTCGCTGACATTCAGAACCTGACCGAGAATACCGCCGTTGGTAATGACTTCATCGCCTCTCTGCAATCCTTCCATCATCTGTTTTTGCTCTTTGGCGCGTTTAGCTTGCGGACGGATCAACAGAAAATAAAACAGCACCAGTATTCCGAACATCGGTAACAGGCTTAACAAGTCCGAGCTGTCTTGCGTTGACGCAGCAGCTTGTGCAAATGCATCATTAATCAGCATAAAATTCTCCCTTTCTGAAAAAAGATACATATTAGCATGATGACCGCTTATGCCAGAAATTCTTGTGCATATTCTTCAAATTGTTGGTTTTCGATTGCACTGCGGATTTCTTGCATCAATTGTTGGTAATAATACAAGTTGTGCACGGTATTCAGATGCGCTCCCAGCATTTCGTTGATGCGTTGCAAATGATGCAGATAAGCGCGGCTGAAATGCTGGCAGGTGTAGCAACCGCAGCGCTCGTCTGGAGGCGATGTATCCAGCCGGTAGCGGCTGTTACGCAATTTAATAATGCCGTGACGCGTATACAGCCAGCCATTGCGGGCATTTCGCGTTGGCAATACGCAATCGAACATATCAATGCCGTGCGCCACGGCATGCACAATATCTGCTGGTGTGCCGACACCCATTAAATAACGCGGTTGATCAGCGGGTAGCAGCGGTGCGATATGTTTGAGGATGCGCTGCATGTCCGCTTTGGGTTCGCCGACGGATAATCCGCCGATCGCATAACCGTCAAAACCGATGCGATGTAAACCGGCAAACGATTGATCGCGCAGCTGTTCGTACATGCCACCTTGCACGATGCCGAACAATGCATTCGGATTGCCGTGATGCGCTTGTTTGGAGCGTTCCGCCCAGCGCAGACTGAGTTCCATCGAGAGTTGAGTGGTCGATTCATCTGCTGGATACGGAGTGCACTCATCAAAGATCATCACAATATCGGAATTGAGCGTGCGTTGAATTCGCATCGATTCTTCCGGTGACAGAAAGCAGTTGTCACCGTTGACCGGTGATTTGAAATGCACGCCTTGCTCGGTGATTTTGCGCAAATCGCCCAAGCTATAGACCTGAAACCCACCGGAATCGGTGAGTATCGGGCCGCGCCAACCCATAAAATCATGCAATCCGCCATGTGCTTCGATCACTTCTAATCCGGGGCGCAGCCATAAATGGAATGTATTACCCAGAATGATTTGTGCGTTCGTCGCTTGCAATGCAGCGGGTGGCATGCTTTTGACCGCGCCATAAGTTCCTACCGGCATGAAAACGGGTGTTTCGACTGTGCCGTGCGCCAAGGTCAAGATGCCGCGGCGAGCTGCCTTGTCGGTGGAATGTAACTGAAATTTCATGATTTTCTCTCAATCAGCATGGCGTCTCCATAGCTAAAAAAACGGTAACGCTCAGTTACGGCATGCCGATAAGCAAGCCGGATGTTTTCCATGCCGGCAAAAGCGGAAACCAGCATCAGCAGCGTTGAGCAGGGCAAATGAAAGTTGGTCAATAATCGCTCGATTACTTGAAAATGATAGCCCGGCGTAATGAAAATCCGCGTATCGCCATACCCTGCGATCAATTGGCCATGATGAGACGATGCACAGGATTCCAGTGCCCGCAGCGATGTCGTACCGACGGCGAGAATGCGTCCTCCCGATAGCTTGGCTTGCCGGATCGCATCCACGGTGGCTTGCGGGATATGGTAAGTTTCGTTGTGCATGGTGTGATCAGCGATATTTTCAACCCGTACCGGCTGAAATGTTCCGGCACCGACATGCAAAGTGACATAGGCAATGGTGATGCCCATCGCCCGTAATTGATCCATCATGACAGCATCGAAATGCAATCCCGCAGTTGGTGCCGCAACAGCTCCTGCATTTCTTGCGTAAACTGTCTGATAACGCGCTTCGTCTGCTGCGGTCGCCGGGCGAGCGATATAGGGAGGCAACGGCAATTGACCGTAGCGTTCCAGCAATTCCGCTGTCGTTTTTTTATGCTCAAAGCGCAAGGTATAAAATTCTTGCTCACGCGCGATCACGGTCGCCGGTATCGCATCCGCCAACAGTAAAGTTGAGTCCGGTTTGGGCGCATGGCTGGCACGTATAGCTGCCAGAACATGGCGATCGTCGAGTATTCGCTCCACCATCACTTCCACTTTGCCGCCACTATTTTTTTTTCCGAACAGGCGCGCCTTAATCACCTGGGTATCGTTAAACACCATGACATCTCCGGCGTGCAGGAAGCTGGATAAATTTGAAAATAACGCGTCCTGCCATTGATGATTATTGCTGTCCATATAGAGCAAACGGCTGCCGGTGCGCTGCTCGGCGGGAAACTGTGCGATCAATTCGGCGGGCAGATAAAAATCAAAATCCTGAGTCTTCATGCCCCCTATTATACCGGCGCAGCATGTTTTCCGCCCATGCAGCTTGCTGTACTCCGGCTTTTCAGTGATAATTGCGCCTTCTGTTTATTCAAAACAGGCAAATTGTTTGGCCGAGATGGCGGAATTGGTAGACGCACGGGACTCAAAATCCCGCGATGGTGACATCATGGGGGTTCGATTCCCCCTCTCGGCACCAGTAGCAACATTCAAGCAGTTCATATCGTACATCCCTTGTAATACTGAATATTCTAAGAATTGATTGTATCAAGAGATAGCATGCATCTTTTGACATGCCGTCATGTGCTTACCGATGTCTCAGTGCGTTAAGCAAAACCGAAGGGCTCTATAAACTTAGCGATAGTAGCGGGCTGTATTTGCTGGTGAAATCCACTAGAAATATTTAATCGTAACAACAAGCAGAAGGTGGATGCATTTATTTAGTTTCATAGCAAAGTGCGGTTGTGTGCTAAAAATTTCATACATAAAAAAGAAATAATCTTGTTGATAACAGAAGAAAAACACCTGTTGCATTTAGAAAAGGATGGGTTTTCTTATTTATTGGAAGTTAACTAGCGGTTAATTCATATCAATATCGTCTTATTTAATCTGTGGTTTTTTCTATTATCCACAAAAACTGTGGATAACTTTGTGGGCAATCATCTTGCATGAGTTACTAACTTGTAAATTTCTAAGGACTTTCCTTAGGTTGCTTAATTATTTAACATATTAATTATGTTTAAATTATCATCTGCTTACGGGATGTTTTTTGGTTCAATGTCAAGATACTCATGGGATATTTGTAACTTTTTAAATCTGTGGATTATTTGTAATGTCAAGGAAAAAGATAAGAAACGAATAGCAGAAGATTATATAAACAAGATAGATACTTTGGCACTTTGACTGCTACGAGTGATGAGATCTCCGTCAATAGATGCCGATGGTGATTGCCAAAGTAACAGGCAAGTATTATTGATAATCACCAGTAGAAAACCTGTTCAATTTAAAGACTCGAAATGCCGCTGACACATGCTCAGACAACACGGTGCAGACAAATGGACAAAGGCGCAACGCAGAACATTTGCACATGACTTTGAGAATCTTTTGGTAGCGAGTGTGAATCAATAAATCCAAATCAGAATAGGCGCCGCATGAATGGTTACCACCGCTAAAATCTTATGGGCGCGAATACGGAAAGCGATGGGAATACATCAAAAAATACCACTTATGGCATAACTGGCAAGAACGTGCTGTCTTGAACAAACTGGCTTGAAGTAGTAAGCCATAGCAATTCACGAATCTTGGTTGACTGTTTTTGATAAAGGACTTGTGAAGCGGTTGCCAATACGCACACATGCGCACCTTGTTAATTGGTATTTTCTGAGGGTCTTAGGAAGTTAAGCACTTACTAAAGTGTGCTAACTTTCTGAGATGAATGCCAAAAACAGATACTATTTTCGTTCTCGAATCAGAGAAGCAAAATTCAGGCAACTT
>NZ_QPHG01000068.1:0-6348 GCF_040240425.1 Nitrosomonas sp.
GTTTGATAAAGCCGCCAGATTTCCTGACGATCCAATAATGTTAAGCGAGTGCGTTTGTGTATGTTCATCTACAGTATTCTCCTGAATACTGTAAACAACGCTAGGAATTCTTACACCTAAGACACTATCCTGCTGAAGTGCCTAGCAGGCCGATGAAGAGTTATTTGCGGTATTAAACAGACTGATTTATCGAAATAACGCGCTTCTCAACTATTTTGTCGCAGCATTGGTTGCATAGAAATGTTTTTTGACGGCCTGCTTGAATCTAGTCCATTTTCAATGGAATCGATTATTGCACATCATCATTTTTATATTTCTTATAGGAGTTTTTTAAGATGAAAAATCTTTCTTGGGTTACCTTGGCAATTATTTTAAGTTACGCGCATTTTGCAGTTGCTTCTCAAGATTCGAATTCAAAAAACGAGGAAGATAAAATCGACTTTACCATGAATGGCAATGGCTATTTCATAGCTAGCTCTATCGTTAATGAAGAAGATGGACTTGCAAGTCATATGAGCATGCGTGCTAAAAGTAAGCAACTGGGTGAAACGTTGATTAATGTGCTTGCAGAAGTCAAAGTGAGACTGAAAAATGGTGTACCGGAAAATTGTATTACACCCGATGGCGATCAAGGTATTTTGGTCGATCTTGTAAAATCAAGAGGTGTTATTCAATTGGTAAAAAACGGCGATCAGCTTTTTACTAAAGCCTCATCAATAAATTTGTGTATCAGTTTTAAGTGCTTCAATGAGGATGGTAGTGTAAAAGAAGGATGTACATTTCAACCTACTGCTACGACTGAAATTACAGGCGGCACTGGAGAATTTGCCTGCGCTACAGGACACATGACTGATATACATACCCGTACAGTTTTGGCTATGAATCCGAAAGGGGAACCTTTCGGTAGTATCTCGGGCTATACTTCTAAAGGCACAATTCAAAATCCCAAAAATTGTAATAATTGATTGACTTCAAGAAACCTTTGCACAGCAAATAGCAGCCACGGCTTGATCTGATGGTCGCTCGATTTGACTATGTGTCTGTCAGATCAGGTCAGAACTACTGCGAATAATGCTGCGCCTTCTAAGATATTCTCCGCTTATTTCACTCATCTTTGAGTAAACAGTTCTGATTTTACATATTATATCGCCTTATTGAATGCTAAAATTGCATAGAATCAACAATTAAACTATATGGTTACATAGGAGATTATTTCATGTTGGCAGAAAAATATTTGACTGATCTAGGAATTACAGTCGAGCAAGCAAATGACTTTATTAATGCGAATATTGGAGATCCCGAAAAAATCTTCAAAACCGCATCTGAATTGGGCGTAACAACCAGAATGCTGAGTGAGATATCGGGTTATTCAAGAAACAGTGTTCAGAAATACTTTGCCGACATAAATCCAGATTGGAGCAAATTATTAGATAAGAGCAAATTGGTGAATTCTGATTTAGGCTCATTGGAAGATATTGTTGCTTTTAATGCACGAGAAGGAATTTTATCGAATGCCTCATTGCGTGCAATTGTTAAGCCAAAGATTGATAGTCTCGATTACGCTAGTTATAACGAGACTTTTGAGTCATCTTTTCCTGATCTTCAGCTTAAAGATGGTCTTTACACTTCAGGAGAACTGGGTGTAGAGCATATTGATGATATCGAAGCTACAAGTGGAAATATTGAATCATTGTTCTATGGCACACTGATTAACATGTTATCAACGCTCGATGAATCCGAGTTCGATCAAATTATCACATTTCCCGACAATGGTAATAGCGAAGATTTCCAAACCTTACTTCTTGCTGCGTTAAAAGAATTGCCCACACCTATTGTTTGGAGCGATGAGAATTTAGCAACTAAAGTAACAGATGAAGCCGTTAATATTTTAAAGAAATACTGGACTGATGATCTTTTTGGGATCCTTGATCACAGTTATCTTGGATTAGCGACAGTTTGATTCAAGTTGTAAACAATTTTATTAACTCAGGTAACTTCGATTACCTGAGTTTTCTGAAACACCGACAACTAGCGGTAGCAGCTGAGAGTCGAATTACTGCATACTTTCTGTTTTTCTGTGCCTACCATAATAGTTGTGCAACAAGGATTCCGTTTGTAGGTTGTAACACTCCAAGATATACCATTATTAATTGCTGAAACAGATTGATTTGGTAGATGGCCATCAAAAACTATGTAATCCTTATTCTTAACTATTTTTAGTTCTCCCGTTTTGTAGTTAGAAAACAATAGAAAGCCAACGTTATTGATACCGGAAGCATTCTCAATATCTGTTGCAAGTTCTGTTGGGAAACTTTCAATTGTTGTATCAACCGGGTCTTCGGGTGATGGTTGATTGGCACCTCGCTTGCAAATTAATTTGGTTTGTAATTTGGTTTTTTCAGCATAGCTGACATAATTGCATGACTCATAGGTTTTTTTACCTATTGTTATGCCGGAAACCCCTATAACTGAAATTGGTGTAATATCATTGATTTCAGTAACCTTCTCGTCAGCAGAAAGCTCAAATTGATCGTGAATCATGAATTTTTTCTCCCCGGTTTCACTATTAATAAAAGCAACTTGAGAGAACTTAAAACCAGCCTTTTTCTCAAGATCCTCAGAGAGCCCAGATTTTAATTGTATGAATGGAGTGACTAAATTTAGAAATCCCTGCATATCACTTTTTGTTTCTCTTTGCAGCCCTGTGCATCCTATAAATAAAAAAACGAAGCAATAAAACAAAAATATTTTAACTAGTTGCTTAATGTTGATCATGCTACTTTCTCCTTTTAAAAATTTAATGTAACTCGAGCAAAAACTGTTCGTGTAGGAATAAAACGTGAATTAAATAATTCGGATGTTTCAAAATGAGGGTTGCGAATTAAAAAATCTTCGTTAAAAATATTCTTCGCTTCTATACTAAAAATTCCTCTGCGATTTGGAAGCCGATATCCTACGGATGCATCGACAAGGAAATATTTCTCGCTTCCTTTGTTAATCATTTTTATGCGATCAACTTCTTGATGAACAAAAGTACCCGTTGCATTGGCAAAGAAACCATTGGGATTAAAATAATTGATGCTGGTAGGGATGCTTAATGTATCGATCTGATGTGGTCCAGCGTTAGTGGGCAAACGTGAAAATTTTTCAAATTGAATCTCACTTTTTGCCGCCCAACGGGTATGAAGCAAGCCATAAACATAAGCTCGATAAAGGCTTTCTTTTTGATCTTGAAAATTGATACTTGAGAGAGAAAAAGATGGGACATTCAAATCCCGGCTTGATAATTCAAAACCACTAAAGAATTTGTCTCGATAGTGAGCATCTAATCCAATTCCCATCCGGCGAGATTTGGTTCCGTCAGGATCATCGAATAATTGATTAAAGCCGGAAACTTGTGTTGGTTCAATCGTTTGAAGCGTCGTAAGCGGAGCTTTAATAGTTTCAAGCCAAGCCATGCGTAATCGGAAATGATTAGCAAAATTCCATTGCAGACCAAATTTTGGATTGAAGTCACTAATCGGGGAATCTTCTCTTTTAAACGAATCGTAGCTAAAACCAATCGTTGTATTTATGTTTTCGTTAAAATTGAGATTGGTATAGATATAACCATTTGTTCTGTCGCGATTAAAATGTACAGGGCTATCTCCAGAGAATTTTACTTGATTAGTTTCTGGATCTTTTGTACCAGATTTTTGGCTGGAGTCAATACGATAAATACCCGATCCGGCTAGCATATTGAACCATGAGCTACGAAACTGATATTGCACTTCGGTTTGATAACCTTCATTTTTCTGATGACTTGCATGAATAAAGCTTGGAGATATTCCCTGAATGTTTTGCAAATCTCCATCGAGAAATTGACTTGAGAAGATAATATTTTGATTATGAGTCAAGTCGTATCGTACACCGATACGAGCGACATCTTCATCAATTTTTCGGCGAGTTTGATTTTGGGGCATCTTAGGATCAATGGAATCTTTTTCAAAATCCAGCAATAAATTACCTTGGTTTGTTGAGCGAGTGCGTATTTCACCTTGTATGTTCAATTTGGACGTTAAGGCATGCTGGACAAAAGCATTTAGAATATCGTGGTTTTGATCATTGTTGGTGCGAAAACCATTGGTTTCATAGTGGAATTGCCCCAAACTAATCGATGTACGTTCGTTAAACTTAGAGAAGACTACTTCGTTACCTAGGCTACCATTGCTTCCAACCACACCCGATGTAATGAATTGTGGCTTACTTCGCTCCATTAAAGGTGTAAATTCATTAAATCCTGGATTTGATGGGCCTGTGTTGGTGATAATGTTTAAATCCACCACCACCATGTGCGGTTGCACTGGATTGACGTTAATCGGTTGCAAAAGCTGTGCTTGTAGTAGTTCGCTGACACGTGCAGCTTCATGCCGTGGGATGTTCGCATAAGTATCCGAGAGGAACCGGTGCGCCGAATGATTCGCGGGATCGAAGCTTAATGATTTGGCCGTTTCCATAATGGCACGCCGTTCAAACCCCAGATTCTCGAAGATCCGCGACAAGCTCGAGCCCCGTGCCGCTTCGTCACGATCCAGCAGGAACTTGGAACGGTATACCGCGCGGTTATTGTTCAGTTCAATCGATTTCTGAATATCCCGTAGGGCTTCTACCGGACGATTCTGCGTTTGTTTTTGAATCGCATCATAAAACCACGGTGTCGGATCTTTGGGGTCACGCTCTTTGGCGAGATCGAATTGCGTGCTGGCAAGCGGATAGCGTTTTTCCTCAAAATAAGCTTTACCCAGGTAACTTCGGATCAGCGAGTTCGCTGGATCCAGACTGGCGGCAATCTCCAGTTCTATCCGGCCTGCTTCCAGCTCTCCCTCGCGGATCAAGGCAAGCCCAAATCCAAGCCGTGGCGTGGGGTCGGCTTGATCCAGCGCAATGGCGCGATGGAAGATATCTTTCGCGGTTTGGGTGTCGATTTGCAGCAGATGCGCAAAACCTAATACCGTTTGCGTTTTCGCCAGACCGGGATTTAGACTTACCGCAAGTTTTGCGGCATCCAAGGCACGTTCCAGATAGCCCATCGACATCTGCAATTCGGCTAAGCGCGCCCAAATCAGTGCATTCTGAGCATCGAATGTGAGTGCTTTTTGTAAGCTTTCTAGTGCTGCTTCAATCTCAAAATGCGCTTGCTGTGTATATGAAAGCGCTAAATAACCAGCAGCAGATTCTTGATCGAGTGCGACCGCCTTGCTTGCAAGCTCCAATGCCTGGTCTTTTTCATTCTGAACCAGAGCAATGATGGCCAGCAGCGCATGTGCGTTACTATTATTAGGTTCGAGTTGCAGGATTTGCTGGATGACTCCCTTCGCTTCATCAGCCTGTCCGACAGTCAATAAATGGCTTGCCTGACGGATCAAAGCGCTGGAACCAGCTTCGCCATCCTGCCAGTAATTCAGGATGACAGGGTAATACAGTGCCCACTGCACGGCATCGGCCGGCCGGATGATGATTTCTTTACGTGGTGCTTGTCCTTTGTATGTGACAGCTGCTTCATGATCATGAAGCAGTAAGCTTCCCAGCTCATTACTGACCGATACTTTGCCTTCATACACGACAACTTCTGCATTGTCTTCCCTAAGACCCACAACGAATTCTGTGCCTTCCACACTGGCATTGACAAAGGGAGTTCTTATTTTAAAGGGCTGGGGCGTGCGCGTAATGATGTGGATCGCACCTTCGAATAAGTCCAGCAGCGAGGTGCCTCTTTCTTCTTGAACTGCTGGAAATGTAATGCTGGTTTTTTGATCAAGCCGCAGCATGCTGTTATTGCTTAAACGCAGCGCCGCCCGGCTTTGCGATCGGGCACGGATCATGTCACCGGCGCAAAGAACTACTTCCATCCCCGCTTGTTGCCAGACATTTTCTTGAGTCCGGCGTATTTCGATCGTGCCCTGCATTGATACTACTCGCGCTACTTCCGGCTTGCACGTTGGCGCTGCATGCGCCTGGGTGATATGCGCCATCCAGCCGGTTACTGTAAAAATAGTGAGTATCAGCGCTGAGAATTTCTTTTGATGTAAGTAAATCGCGACTGCCCAACATATTTTCATTATCAATCTTTCGCTATCAGCTCAATTGTTGAGCATTGATTTGCAATTCTGTATCAGAAATAACAAGATATTGAAGACTTGTCATGCATTTTCTCATTATACTGAATCGATGGCCTTATAAATAGTAAGTTGTAAGAATTCCTAGCGTTGTTTACAGTATTCAGGAGAATACTGCAGATGAACATACACAAACGCACTCGCTTAACATTATTGGATCGTCAGGAAATCTGGCAGCTTTATCAAACCCGGC
>NZ_QPHG01000069.1:0-6217 GCF_040240425.1 Nitrosomonas sp.
GGGTTTGATAAAGCCGCCAGATTTCCTGACGATCCAATAATGTTAAGCGAGTGCGTTTGTGTATGTTCATCTACAGTATTCTCCTGAATACTGTAAACAACGCTAGGAATTCTTACACTTAAGTTGATGGACTTTGCTAATTTGTGTTGCGCGGAATTGCTGACACTGCGCTTGCTTATTGGGTATTCATAAAGTAAAAAAGCACTTAAGATTTTATTCCTAAGTGCTTGTTTTTGGTAGGTCGTGGCAGATTCGAACTGCCGACCAACGGATTAAAAGTGTGGTGTGTTCTATATGCAAGTTTTGGACTCATGCTATTTCCTCAAATTCTTGATTATTTCTTTTATTACTATGAAAATCATCCCGACCGAAATAACGCAGAGAATCAATGCCAACAAGGCTTTTGTCATTACGAAAAAGGTACAGACACTAAAAACCAGTTCGCACGGCCATTCCAAAAAACTCATTTCATCCTATCCTTATACGATCTAATCTCAATAATCCTACCGTGCTTCACGGACTACGCCTGGCGTTGCATGCTTTATCAGCTTTATTGTTATGGCACCTAATGTTTCCACGCCAATACGAACCACTTCAATTATTTCATCTTTATCTGATAGATACTTGTCATGAATTTGAGAGTAGAGCGGTATTTCGCAATCCCATGTGATTTTTTCTGCTTCTCTATAGCTTGCTTCTCCTTTATTTATAATCGTAAGTCTGATATGAGGCAATCGTATCGCTCCTCATTACGTGCAAGATCCACATTACAGCTAACCGTGATAATGATGAGAGGAAGAAGGGAACCAATGAAGCCTAAATTACTCTAATTCTTTGAATCAACTCTCCCTTCTTTGATTCTATAACCGCATCAGCCAGTGCATAACGCATCAGTGCATAGCCGGATGGTTGTCCTTATTCTTTCGCCAGTAGAGTCAGTCGCAGCGACTACTCACAATGTTTACAGAGATTTAATTGGAAAATTCAAGAGATTAAATTTTTTAGAAAATAAAAAAGGACTATAAGTCTATGACCTGTAGTCCTTTTATTTGTTTTGGTAGGTCGTGGCAGATTCGAACTGCCGACCAACGGATTAAAAGAAGCACCCACCCGGAAATTTATGCCTGCAAAGTCGAAGAAAAGATAGCCACTTTTTTCGCATCGCCGCTTTTTACTAACTGAACCGAACCAATACCGAACCCGGACCACTCTATACTGCTTCGATTTTCGTACTTTTCGATTCAAAACAACCCAATACCGAAATTTCCACTGAACCGGTTCCGAACCCACCAGCCGGAAACCGAATGCTGGCGTGCAATTCCGGGAAATTCCCCCGGAACTGCCCCAAAATTGCCCATCTGCGAACTTCGGGGGCAACCGATGGGGGCAGCCATCACTGCCCCGAAACGGCCACACAGCGGCCAATTATGGGCGCGAGCGGGACCGGTTTTGGCCAGCCCGACCCGCAAATTTCACCCATTTTTACGCGGAGTTCGCCGTTGCCTCCTTGATTTTGACGGATGCACTTTGGGCAGCTTCATTCAAAACCTTAGTGGAAAGGTGAGAATAACGTTGCGTAACGACACTGGTACTGTGACCAAATATCTGCTGTACCTCATATAGCGTGCGACCGCTATTGACCAAAAAGGAGGCGTATTGATGGCGTAAGTCGTGCAAGCGCAGATGTTTTAGTCCTGCCTTCTCACGCAGCCGATGCCAAACTTTGTGGATATTGCAATAAGGCATGCCCGTCAGACGATTAATGAACAGATACTCAAATTTTCCTCGAGTATCCAATTGATTCAGAATTTCGATAGCACTCTCATTTAACGGCACTCCTCGTAATTTTTTGCTCTTGGCATTGGTTGCTCGGACGGTGAATATGCATTTACTCATATCCACATCACTCCATTTCGCCGATAGGACTTCGTTCAAGCGGCAACCTGTACTGAGCAAAAACAGAGCGATCTGGCAGATAGGCCGATTCTCATCGGTATGTAGCACTGTCAGCAAGCGTTCCAGTTCAGTATCATTGAGATAATGTTCAATCTTGTTGTCTTCATGAAACATCGGAACCCGTGCCACCGGATTTTTATCCAGCATCTCACAATCAATGGCCAGATTGAGAGAATGCTTCAATAATTTCAGATGATGATTGCAACTAGCAGCGGCCAATTTTTCATTTTTTAATGCCGTATGAAACGATTGAATCTGTTGCCTGGAGATTTCGTTGAGGCGCTTATGACCGAATACAGCCTTGATCCGTAGCCGGTATAGCTCCTCATCACGCTTCCAGGAACGTTTCCGGGGTATCACATAAGGCAAATAGTGTTTCTCGAAGAATTCAGCAAAAGTTAATACGGCCAACCGGGCTTTTTCTTCGGCGCGTGGATCGCTGCCCAAAGCAATCTCTGCTTTCAGGGTTTTGGCTTGTTTGCGTGCTTCGGCTAATGTGATTTCTGTCGTTCGGGCAATTTTCTGATGACAGGTTTTACCTGTGATGTCTTTATAGCGCAGATAGTAAGTGCCTTGGCCTGGGCTGGTAGCACGGACCTCTACGTACAAGCCCGGCAGTTCAGAATCGCAATACTCGATGCGTGATTTACCTTCTGGGCATTGCAGATTATTTCTAATAAAGCTTTCCGATAATTTTACAATCGGCATATAAGACTCCATGAATATTGATAGGTGAAAAAAGGGGTGATCAACAGCCGCAACCCCGGGTGGAGTTGCAGTCGCCGATTACTTGGAGAATTCGTACAACGCCAAATTTGCACCATTTGTTCCTACAGAGCGGAGGCGCACGCGACCTTTGCGCACCATGTCCACGACACATTTCCCCGCAAGGATGCGTTCACTTTTTTCTAAGGTATCCCAGAACTCCTTCCCGCATAGCTTCTTTGCTGTGTAGACTTGTTCGAACCCCAGATCTGGCACTGTTTTTTTTATCAATTGCAAGATCTGATCGTAAAACCGCTCTTCAACCCAAGTACCGTCATGAATTTGTATGTATCTGATTATATGAGAGTAATCGTGTTGTTCTGGAGTGACGATTTTGATATTTCCTGCGAGATTGTTGTCATTTAAGTTATCCATTTCATTTTCTCCTAAATTATTAATTAATATTTGAAAGGCTATTTATAAGAATCTTTCCGATTTCCGAGAATTGCCGCTAATCATGTGTTTTCTTTGTCAGGTAGCGGTAGCGTACGTCTCGGCAAAGGTGGTAAGGGGGCGAAAAGGTGGTGTTGCACTTTCGTTGCCCTGCATCGCACTGTGGCCCTTTACCACCTTTTTCACCTTTTTCCGCCGGGGTTCCAGAGAATGTCGTGAAGTTTTTTTGTGTCCAAAACTCTACGTGACATTTTTGTGGAACCTGCCGAAAAGAGGTGGTAAAGGTGGTGAAACACCCAGAAACGCAGTCAGGGTATGGATTTAGAGCTACCGCCTTTGTAACCACCTTTCTCACCTTTAACTATGTTAATGAAATTACAATTGGTTCTCCGGTTCGGCGGGTTTGGTTGATTCTGCGGTCATAGTCACTGACGGTTGCGGCGGATTAGGCGATACAAAGACCAGTGACCACGCTTTACGTCCGTCTGCCGTGGATTCCACGAATTTATAATTGCCGACAATTCGATTGGCATTCTTTTTGAGAAACCAACCAAATTTGGACGGATTGATTTCACCGCGATCTAATACCGGAAGCTCGCGAATTGCGTCCATTAGTTGCGAATGACTATTTATTGTTTGCTCGATAACTTTGCGAACAGTAATTGATCTTGAGCCAAATACATGATTCCATTCAGACATTAATGCTTTCAATAGCTGCGTGTCGGGATCATTGGTAATCTGATTGATAAGAGATGTAGCCGGGTCAGGTAAACCCATCCAAATGAGTGGGTGTCGGCAGTATTCAGACCAAGCCCCTGAATAAGTAGCAATATTTGGAACATCGGTACGCGGCGTACCTGCATTGCGATAAGCTTGGATGATCGTCAGAACCGCACTGACATATTTGCCCCGGTTTTTGCGTACTTTTTCTATTGGTGAGTTCCTGTACGTCATTGTGGCGGGGGTTGCACACCGAGGGTCCAGATTGATGGTTAATACGCGCCGCAAAAGATCACGTACCGGACCAACGTTGTTGCCAGATCCCAAAAAAAGAGTTCGTGTACTGACAGTTGCAGTCTTACTAACCCCCAAAATTCTGTCAGTAATTTGTTCAGCAGTTAACATGCGTTTTATAGTGCCGTGTGGTATCCAGTCGGTGTCCATATCATCAAACTCAATCACCGCTGGGTTAGTTAGTAGTAACGATAGAATCGTTTTTGTCGCTTCTTCTGATGTTGTTGGGTAACTAACTTTGGCATTTGCAGCTGGCCCGGCGAATATACCAATCAATTCGCAAAGATAAGTCTTCCCACTACTTGAAGTCGGTGCCCTCCCATGAAATGCTGGTGCATACGCTAATGTGGGTCGCGTCACTGCTGTGAAAATAGCGGAAAGCGCTGCTGATTTATCGATGTCTGATGCAAATCGGAATTCTGAAATCAAATCATCTAATAAAACTAGAGCCGATTGCGCAGCTTCAACGGTAGGTATTGGGATAGTAAACTGATTTGGATCAAATACTCCAAAAAGACGAGATACACTGTCATATCCTGGTTGGCTTACTAATTCACTATCCGTTTCACGAAAATATGGCTGACGTACTACCCCCCTTAATGGCGGCAGATATTTATAGCTTTGTGAGTCATAAAGTATCGCAACATGACGCTGTGGTGGATCACTGGGGATCCAAGATTTACTGCGCCCATCATACTTAACCCAGGCGGCAGCAACCGAAAGTTCCTTGGTCAAACTTTGTGTTGAAGAAGGAACAACTGATGCGTCTCCGGTAATCGGGTCAATAGTGATTGTTACAATTAGACCGCCGCTTTGAAAATAGCCACCCTTTATCGTTAATACATTTTCAGCGGCATCAATAATTCTGTGTAAATCACCACTGACAATCCGAATAACAGGCTTATTCTGTGCATCTGATTCGGTAATACCCAGAAAATCTATCAATTCCCGAATGTGAAATTTTTCACGATGAGAATGCTGGCAGCAGAAACCGCCTATGGGATACTCTTCGGAAGGTTCAAAATAAGCTGCACCACCGTCTAATTGATCGGTGTGTTCATGAACCCAAGGGCAGGTGACGTCGTGATTTCCCGACCTCAGTGGATTTTTATAAAGCCCACGTAATTTCAATGCGGTGATAACGGGATTTTCTTTGGATTTCGGTATTAGTACGTTCGATAGGCGATCTGGCTGCAAAGATTCTTCTGATACACGAGAGTGTGCTGGTTCAATATACTTCAGACTTAACTTATCAATTAATTCTTGCGGTGTGTAGCGTTTATCGAGATTCCATTCGATGAGGCGACAGTGAAATGGGTTGCCGTTGGAGTCCAAGTACTTGGTCTTACCGTTGATCCCTACAGGTAATCGTGCCCATCGGCAAATTCCCGATGAACCTGGATCGCACAGTTCCGCAGAAATTAAAGCCTTCAGCAAAACTTCCGCTTCTAAACTATTCGTAATTGGATCGGTGAGAATTATTCCTGCTTGATGATTTCCGGGGCTCGTTTCAACAAGCCATGAAAACTCGAATCCAGCGAATCGCTCCAATGGTACTTTTGTACCAATATCGTCAAGCATTAAAAAGTGGCAAGCGGCAAATTGTTCTTTTCGAACATTGAACAGATTGCCGTCCTCAGTATGGTAAAAACTCGAGCAATTCAGATAATTATTATTTTCATCACATAGATGTGCCAATTGACTTGTGACTTTCAAAGCTAGCCAACCCCCTTCTTCAGGATTTCCAGGCTTTGAGCAAACCGCTGCAAATGCGTTTCGCGGAATCCCATGAAATACAGCATCGATAAATTCGCAATTAGGAATTTTTAGTGGCGCTGTTGCGATGGTAAGTGCTTCTGGATTGCTTTCAAGCTCGGAAAATGGTGGGACGGTAATTTCTTTTTCTGTCATTGCGGCTCCTTTCATATTGTTGAAGAAGTCGCAATTTTTTCAGGGCAGATGTGATATTTGCGGATGGGTCTTAGGAAGTTAAAGCGGGTTTAAACGTAACAATTTAAGAATTTCATGATAGAGATTATCACGGCGATGATTAAAACGAAATTCGGTTTCTTTCAAGTGCAGGTAGAAA
>NZ_QPHG01000006.1:0-125501 GCF_040240425.1 Nitrosomonas sp.
GTTTCATTAACTTCTACAATACCGTTAAGCCTCATAAGAGTTTGAATAATGCCACCCCTTATGAAATACTCAACGCTTATTTCAATCAACCTATCTGTAAACAACCCTGAGGTTTCTTACACCTTAATAATGTATAAGTCTGTTTACTCTTGATCAGAGCGCGGTGCAGTCAAAGACTCAGGAAGGTTGCGGAGGAACTTTGATCCATTGGCCTGAGCACTGCTTCACATAGGGATAGTATCCTTCGGGCTTGCGGCAGTAATACCAATAGTTCCTTTGCTGCACAGGCGCAGGGCCAGAAACTTCATTACGTTGAACATAGGTGGGTGCTCTGGCTGGAGCGAATGCCATGTTTGACGAAAATACCGGCGAGGCAACCAGATATCCGCCCAAGGGATAATACGGTTCAAAATAGCGGTAAGGGCCAAAACCGGCATAACTATTATAGAATCCAAAACCAACACCACGACCGCCGTAAAAACCAAAGCTGCTGAATGGCCCGCCGAAGCCATAATAACCGAAGGGAACAAACGGACTGTAATAACCAAATGGCCCAAATCCGAATCCTAGCCCCACGCCCAGGCCTAAACCGAATCCCAAACCAAAGTTATCGTGATGATGATGCCCTCCCCCGTGATGATGGCCTGTCGTATTTTGATCTATATTCGTATTGTTCTGAATATTCACATTTTGCGTGGAGGAACCGTCTTGAACGACAGTACTATCATTCTGGGCAGATTGGTCAGCCGCAGTAGAAGCAGTTTCGGCAGCCCCAGGAGAGTCGGTTGTTCCCGCAGATTGAGTTGAATCGGTAGATTCAGCATTCGGATTTGAATCATTGTGCTGACCCAGAGCATCCCCTTGAGCGCCTTGGCTTGGATCGGAAGCGGTATCAACGGATTGATCCGGTAACTCTTTTTTCAAGGATTCATCTGCGGGCCCATCGCTACCGGATGCTGTATCAGTGCTGTTATCCGGGGTATCTTCCGTAGCGAAATCATTCGGCTGACTCGCTGCATCGGTTTG
The DNA here is from genome assembly GCF_040240425.1 of Nitrosomonas sp. Classification (GTDB taxonomy): domain Bacteria; phylum Pseudomonadota; class Gammaproteobacteria; order Burkholderiales; family Nitrosomonadaceae; genus Nitrosomonas. Next base: position 1,027 of record NZ_QPHG01000006.1, read on the forward strand.
TTCTAAATCATTTCCCTGAAACGCATCATCGGCTGCCCCAAAGTCTTCCGGTTGGTTGAATTCATCATTCTGGTCGAAAGCATCGCTTTGGTCAAAACCACCCTGATCGGAGTAATCCGAATATCCGCCCGAATCGAAATCACCACCATAGTCACTGCCGAGATCACCACCAAAATCGCCACCGTAGTCACCGCCATAATCGCCGCCGAAATCACCACCATCGAACCCGCCATCAAAGCCACCACCGTCTCCCTCAGCGCCAGCTGGATTCACTGAAAATATTCCGCAGAGGGCGATAGCCAAGCACGCTAATTTATATTTATTCATATCAACCTCAATCAGAATTCACTACAACTTTTACCCGTTAATCAAATCTCTAAACAACACCTCAGGCTTCCTCAGTCATCAACCCGCTTAGCCTGCTATTTGACACTATCATAACGAGGTAAATCTGAATGCATACTGAATAAAAATCCGAGCAGAATATGATTCAAACGACAGAAAACATCAGCTTCGAGTTAAGGTGTTGATTACGATTGCTCGTCAACGAATTCGTCAAGAAGCTGTTTGATGCGCATACTGTGACTCCCTTGCCAGTAAATCCGGTCGCATCCGGGACAGATCAGAAATTTATCGTAATATTGTCTTGTCAACGGTTCCAGGCGATGTTCAATAGGCTTCTTGCCGGTTTCTATCAATGTTCCATTGCACTGGGTACAACGCGTTAACGGTCTGATCAGGGAATATAACGCAAATCTTTTCAGAACTTCCCGGGTTTGAATTTTCGGCCTATCCGCGCGCACAAAATACCCGTGCGTAATGATCCTGCGTTTCAATAGCGAACGATCCCTGGTCAGCACAACGCGCTGCTGCTCACTGGCTATTTTTGCCACCGCGCCATCATCGTAATCATTGCGATAGAGGCAGTCGAATCCGAGCAACCTCAGATAGCGTGCTAATCTTCCAAGATTGCTATCGACCACGAATAGCGGTTGTTGCGATAACTCTACCCTCAGTTGCAGTACCGGTATACCGTTAAAATTTTCACCCGCCGGAAAAACCTCGATATGATCTCCATCCCGCACAGTATAGTTAAAATCTACTGCAATACCATTCACCACAATTCGTTCAACTTCCGGGTGCGGCACATTAAAAGATTCGATCATGTCCTTAATCGAAGCACTTCGCTCTAAGTTGTGAATAATCTCCGTATCACAGAGACCGGGCGCAAGAAAATCATTCAATGATTGATAAAAGCGTATTCCGAACTGAGCCACTGATTACATTCCCAGCATGAGTTATCGCTTAGATTCGGATTGCCTGCAGGTGTTTGATGTCAAGGTGAATTTAATTTGATCAAGATCAATATTTCGCGTAACTGTAAACGGTATTCTGCTAATCGTCGTCATACAAAATTAATTAGCAAATAACATTCAGAAGGTTCTATATGAGAATTACACAATTTTTGGCAGTATCGGCGGTTTTAGTTCTAGTTGCCTGCGGTGGAAAGCCGACAGCGCCGGAATCACCTGATCCGGATGCTTACGGTAAAACCATTCAGCCTTTCCATCAAATACCATCGGGCGATCAGGAAGGCGGTGGAAAAGCCAGATCAACTGAAGAAAAATCGAGTTACTAAAGTTTGCTAGAGGGTGGACAGTGCTCTATAGTTGAAAATCACAAGCAACTGAGGCTATAGAGCGCTGTCTTTTTATCATGCGAGAAAAAATTACTTACACAGTACAGAGAGAACACTGGTCTGGACACCCTGCCCAACCTATCTCACCAGCTCTGCACACTTTAACCACCACAAAACCAATGACCTACGCTGTTGCCCAGGAAAGGTCGTATGCTTCGGGGAACGGTCCGGATTTGTAGTCTATATTCCCTTTCGGTTCCACATCTTTCTTCAGCATTACTTGCCGAACCATTTCAGGAATCATCACCATACCCACGTAACGTCCCAGGCATTCATGGTTACCGAATCCGAAGTGAAAATAGTTATACCAATTGCGCTGCGGAATAAACTCATCCGGCGACTCAAATGCCCGTTCATCGAACGTCGCGGATAACGTCACCGGCAAAACATAAGTACCGGCACGCAAAACCGTTTCGTGGTCTGTTCCTTTCGCAGCCGTGTAATCGCTCACTGTAGTGCGGAATAGATACGACGTGATCGGAACAAAACGCAATGCTTCCCACACGATACCGTCGAACTCGGTTGTATCTTCCTTCTGTGCAGCCGCTTTAGCCGCCGCCAGCCATTGCGGATGCTGGAACAAATATTGCAGCACTTGCGCTACGGCTTGCGCAGTGGTCTCGATCGCACCGATCAACAAGCCGCCGGCATTCACACCCAACCGTTTGATATCAAAATCCAATTCTTTCGCAAAACTGGTGCGCAGCATCCGGGTAACGATGTCATCATCCAATCTGACGATTGTTGAAAACGTCAATTTCTCGAGTTTCACTGCCAGTAACCGTTTCGCAATCAGCATCGTGATGTAGTCTCCCAGTTTTTTGGAAGTCTCATTATGCCGGTCGATAATGCGTTTTGACAGTTCCGGAGGCAATAAATCAAATGGCTGATTATGGAACGTATCGTATTGATTCCAATACGACCACTCGATCAAGTCTTCCCTATTAGCGCCCGTCAGTCCAAAATACTTTTGCACCAATGTCGCGGGAACCATCCGGCAAAATTTATTCACAACTTCGATCTGCCCGCTGGCATTACCGAGAATGCCACCAGCAATATCCGCAACCATATTGCGCACTCTGGGCAAATCATCACGATTCAGCATAAATTGCATCAGCGATTTCTCACGGGTATGCAGTGCATCGTCATCGTGCGCCATGAGGTAATTGTCCATTTTGGGAACGTACGGCTTGACGGTGAATACTTTGTACATCAGCAGTATTTCCCTGACATCGTCAAACCGGGTCACCAAGGTGCAATCCGGCGTCACCAGGATCGGACGCTTAGCGCGCAATTCCTTAAAAAAAGGTAAAGGTTCCGTATCCATCCAGCGGCGCACCAATGGAAATTTTTCCGCATCGGGAGTCGCATCATACCGTTCAAGATAGCTTGTACTCATTTCAATACTCCTTGTTCAATAAACATCCCCGTGGCAAGACCACAGGGATGTGCAAGTTAAGAATGATTACTCAAGAGTGCCCAGATTACAAAGTTTTGAGATATTCCAGCACGTCGAGTTTTTCATCCTTATTCAGCGGTCTTAAAATTACACCATTCGGTTGCGCTGTTTTACCGGATGCATATTCGTGCCCGGCGTTGCTATTGCCAGGAAAACTGGTATCAAAAGTAAAGCTCTTATACTCGCTACTTTTTAATCCCACTTTGACCGGATCAAATTCGCGCGAACCCACTTCAAATTGATCAGGACGGTATTCCCCATCTTCCGGATCACCTTCACGCTTTTTGGGTAATAACAAATCATACAATGATGGAACAGAACCATTGTGCAAATACGGCGCGGTTGCCCAGATTCCATTCAAAGGCCGTCCCTTGTAGGCATTGAGTGAGGCCAATGGATTGACTGTAGTATCCGGATCATAGTTACCATTTTTGATTGAGGATTTAATCTCATTTTCCGCATAGGCTGTTACGAGATTCGCAGCCCAATCTGTCCAACGTTGGAAAAACCACTTATCGGGATCAGGAGTAGCCACTACATTTTTTGTCGCTTGAGTCAGCAAGGCTGCAACGGGCGCTTCCTTATCCAGCAAAATATTACCCACACCAAGTCCTACATACTGGTTGCGCAAAATGCCGGAATATCCCTGATATTTGAAGCTATTCTCCGCCATCTTGGGATCAGTTCCTATCGCGCTGACTTTCGTCATATGAGCAACGACGCGCCGGTTTGGGTCGGCACGATCAATTCTGGCATGGCAGGCCGCACAATACTCGTCGAATAATAGTTTGCCTTTAGCAGCTTTCTCCCTATCGATCTTCCCTAAAATCTCTTCCGGCCATACCGGAGAATTTAATTTCTTCAGGTGCGATTCAATTCTGTGCAAGTTTTGCACATCAACGGAAGAATCAAATTTGACTCGCGTATTGCCAGAGCCTTGGAAAAGAATCGATGTCAATGACGCTCCTTTTTCTTCTTTCCAGTCAAGCGTGCCAAATACGCCAATCACTTCACCGGTATTCCGGCCAATCGGCCCCAGCCCGGCATTGTCAGCGATCCCATTCCATTGCACATAATCGTGTTGCGCAATATCCCACAAGAAAGGATAGCTAACGGGTGCATCAGGCCGATTGAAAATCTCATTATTCAACAGCGCTATTTGCTCAAATGTCAGATACTTACTCAGACGCTCCATCAAATGATCACGCTGCTCTCCCGTTATCACATTATCAAATGTTGCCAGGATTTCATCGATTTGCTCCTTCGTCATCACTTTATCATCCATTATCTTCCGGTCGCTCAGTATTTCTCTCAGCTCTCTTGCGTTAATGGTATGTTCAAGCACACGGTTGTATATGCGTCCGAAGGCATCCAGCCGTGCATAGCCATAAGAAGTTTGACTGGCATTGATATAGGTATAACTGTATATGCGCTGCTCATACTTACTTAAATCAGCAAGCACATCAGCTTCCGACTTGTAGTTGCCCTTGGCCAATACATTTTTGACAAACCGCTGCTTAGCTTCCGCATCTTCGCGCGTATGTTTCAAGGCTTTGGCCAGATCGATCATGATGTTTTCCATATCCGCACTGGCCGGACCGCCATCAATACGGATACCTACACCGTTATAGTTGATCTGCCCGGTGTGGCAAGCCGCACAAGTCAAACCGATATATTCTTTGCCTTTGTATTTATCCTTAACCCAACCGACCGGCAGTGCATCCGGGTTTATCGATGAGGCCTTCTGAGGTAAATAGCGGTAAAAATTCATATTCTCATCGGAACGGAAAAGCTGAGTCTGTCCCGGTTTCTCCAGCGCCAGAAAGAAATCATAGGGCATCAAGTTTGATCCCTGTGTGGTGTAGTAAAACCACAAGCTCTCGGCAGAATTCCAACCCTGATCTAGGTATTGGACCTTTGTATAGCTATCGCCAAGATGATCGTTCTCAACAGCAGATGCGTGGCGATCATCAGGTTCGTTTCCCGGGATAAGAGTGCAAGCGGCTAGTATGCCGATGGAAAGCATCGCGGCGGCATAAGAAAATAAAGATCGTTTTTCTGACAAAATGAAATATTGTTTCACGATAAATCCCCTTTCATTTGAATTTGTTTAATCAGCATTGTTAGGACAATGTGCATTACTAATACCCGTAAACTCTTGCTCCTTACATTACCTGACTTTGGATTATTTCTTCTCGAGGCCCGTGTGCTTGACGCTAAAGCTCAATCTTGGCGGATTGTATTTTTCTTACTGGCAGTTCTCGATTATATGCACAATCCGTTGCTGATCATAGCAATACTCGCACATCTCAGAAACATATTTGATACAAATAGCAACTTTACGGTATAACCTTAAGGAATCGCATTAGCTTTTTCGCTGCACCGGTTTAAAACCGTTTGCCAGCAACTAAAGCGCCCGGATGGGGAAGCGAATTGGCAACAGCCGGTTTCTCGCTATGAGTCATGAACTGGCATTGAGCGACACTTTAAATACAGCAACTATCAAAATACAGGGGGTTATCATGAAAAAACCATTCGCCGTTTTACTCTCGGTCCTTATTGCCTTTGCGCTGACTGCCTGCGCCACAGCACCCACTGCGCCCGCTGATGATGACCGGATTCATGTAACCATTTTGCATTTTAACGATATTTACGAAATCACCCCGGTCAGCGGCGGCAAGGAAGGCGGCATCGCTCGTGTCGCCACGCTGCGCAAGCAACTGTTGGCGCGCAACCCGAATACCATCACCACCTTGGGTGGCGATCTGTTCAGTCCGTCCGCGATCGGCACCGCTCAATATGAAGGCGACCGGCTCGCCGGGCGGCAAATGGTCGATGTGCTGAATCACTTTGAACTCGACTATGCCACCTTCGGCAATCACGAATTCGACGTCAAAGAAAATCAATTCAATCAACGCATGAAAGAAGCAAAATTCACCTGGGTATCGAGCAATGTGTTTGCCGCGGATGGCCAGCCTTATGCCGGTGTGAAACAGAATCTGGTGATTCCGATCACGGATAAAAAAAGCGGAAAAACTTACAGAATCGGCATGTTCGGCTTAACGCTGGCGGCCAATAATCCGGGTTATGTGCGTTATTCCGACCCCATCACAACCACCGCCGAGCAAATCAAACAACTCAACGGACAAACCGATTTTGTGATCGCCCTGACGCATCAAGCCATTGACGACGACATCGAACTACTGCAAAAATTTCCACAAATCGGATTGCTGCTGGGCGGGCATGAGCATGTCAACTATCAAAACTGGCGCGGCAATTTCACGCCGCTGCTGAAAGGCGACGCCAATGTACGCTCGGTTTACGTGATCGATCTTTATTTCGATCCGAAAACCGGCAAAACCCAAGTCAAACCGGAATTTGTCCCGATCAACGACACACTGACGGAAGATCCCGCAGTCAAAACCGTAGTCGATAAATGGATGAACATCGCCTTCGACGCCTTCCGGCAACAAGGGTTTGAACCCGAAGCGGTAGTCACGACCACCACGGAAGCACTGGACGGACTCGAGTCCAATGTGCGCACCCGCAAAACCAATCTGACCGAACTGATCGCCAAAAGCCTGCTACGCCCCTACCCCGAAGCCGATCTTTCGCTGTACAACAGCGGTTCGATCCGCATCGACGACGTGCTGCCCGCCGGTCCAATCACCGTCTACGACGTCATCCGGGTGCTACCGTTCGGCGGCAAAGTGCAACTGGCTACGATCAAAGGCAGTCTACTCATCAAAGTGCTGAACCAAGGCATGGCAAACATCGGCGCGGGCGGCTTTCTACAATCCGCCAACACGCAGCAAGTCAAGGGCACCTGGCAAATCAATGGCACCCCAATCGATGCGAAAAAAACCTACAAACTGGCGATCAACGACTTTCTCGCTTCCGGCAAAGACCATGGTTTGGACTATCTGAAACCAGGTAATCCGGATTTCGTCATCATCAATCCGGGAGAAAACACCGACATCCGCCAAACGGTAATTGATCAGTTGAAACGAAATTAAAAAGTTTGGGCAACCTCCTGACGGGATAAAGCACATCACAAGAAAAACGAGACAGAAACGCATATAAATACACATAAACTTATTGCTTACTGCAAACCCGAGCATTCCTCCACTGCTCGTCATCGCTATTTTCATGGCTTCCCATGTACTATTTTAGCCGTCGGAATATAGTTCTTTATTGCCACACAATACACTCTATGTTATTAATTATAATCAATTTTTTAACCTATTATCTCAACAATCAACCGCATTAAGGTACAATGCGATCACTTTAGCTTGGGCAATTCTGAAGAAAGAAGCTAACAAACGATCCAGCAAGACGGAATCAAGCAAAAAACGCAAGTTTTTGAAAAATCATTGAGTGTTATGCACTCGATTTGAACACTTTAAAGCGCGATACATCAGCTTTTCAACAACTTCTACGTTATCGTGATCCAAAATCAGGAAACAATATGAATGACCACATTAAAACGATCAGCGCAGTACTCGGAATAACTTTATCGGCGATCATCACGGTTGACCATGCTTTTGCCAGCAGCTTAGTGGATTTATACAAACGCAGCGGGTTGGAAATCGGCGGCTGGATCAACGGCGGAGCAACCTACAATGCCAATAATCCGTCCGATGGTTTCAATGGCCCGGTTACTTTCGCTGATCGCGCCAACCGGTTTCAATTGAATCAGCTCAATTTATTCATCGAACGCAGCGTCGATACGGAAACTTCGAATTGGAGTCTGGGCGGGCGCTTCGATTTCCTGTTCGGAACCGATGCCATTTACACGCAGGCCTTCGGTATTTCCGCGTTCGACGAAAATACCGGTGAACCGTCGGGTCGCGGCAATTGGGACCTGAATCTCTGCTGCAAATCAACACGCACCTATGGTATCGCGCTGCCGCAAGCTTATCTGGAAGCGCACGTACCGGTCGGCAACGGTTTGAATGTCAAGGCGGGACATTTTTATACACCGCTGGGTTATGAAAGCGTTCCCGCGCCCGACAATTTTTTTTACACCCGCGCTTATATCCTGAACAGCGGCGAACCCTTCACCCACACCGGTTTTTTAGGCACTTACACTATCGATAAAAACTGGACCATCCAAGGCGCGGCGACTACCGGCAGCGCCACCGGCGGATGGGACGGCGGCTTTGACAAACAGCTCGACAACTGGGGCGGGCTGGCCAATCTATCATGGAACAGTGACGATAAACGAACCAGGATGGCGTTGGGCGGCACCTACGGCCAAACCGCTGTGAATGAGCCTTGGATGATGTACAGCGTGGTGCTGCAACATTGGCTTACGCCCAAGATGCACGGCGTATTGCAGCATACGCACGGCTGGGCGGCTGATATCAATCTCCCCGAAGGAATCCGCAACGCCGCTTGGTATAGCATCAATACCCATCTGACTTACGATCTGCAAAAAAACCTGTCGATCGGCATTCGCGCCGAACGGTTTCACGACCGCAACGGCTGGCGGGTGTTCTCTCCTTACCGCATTCTGTCGGCGATGAATAACAAGGGCGTTAGTTACGCCGGCAATATTCCTTTGGTCAGCGCGCCCGCGGATTATTACGCCGTTACCCTGGGCATGAACTGGAAACCAGCGATGCACTGGAACAAAGGCTGGAGGCCGGTGCGCAATCTCAATATCCGCAAGAATATCCGCTACGACCGGGTGGACAGCATCGACATGGCGTTTCACCCTTTCGACGGCAAAAAGGATCAGTGGTTATTCTCGCTGGATGCAATGATACCGTTTTAAAAATAAACTCCGGCCCAAAGAAGCCCGGGAAAATGATGCGAGCGGCTGCAAGGGAAGGCCATGATCAGGGTAAAAACGCGATCATTTCTCAGGCTGCCGTTGCGCAAACCTAACCGCAACCGCCTTAACCGGAATCAATCGGGTAGAATACCGGCATTACGTTTTTCAAAGCGGCTCAAAAAATGATGTTACGTAAAATCTTCATCGCCAATCGCGGCGAGATTGCAGTTCGTATCATTCGCGCGTGTGCCGAGATGGGTATCCGTTCGGTGGCGGTGTATTCGGAAGCGGATCGTTTCGCGTTGCATGTCAAGAAGGCCGATGAGTCGTATTGCATCGGCAGCGAGCCGATGGCGTGCTATTTAAATATTCACGCGCTGGTCGATTTGGCTCTCGCGACCGGTTGCGATGCGATACATCCGGGTTATGGATTTCTGTCCGAAAATGCGCAATTCGCCCGCGCCTGCAAGGAACGCGGACTGACGTTCATTGGCCCCGAGGCGGATGTGATTCATCGCATGGGTGATAAAACCGAAGCCCGCAAAGCGATGATCGCGGCGGGGATTCCGGTGACACCGGGATCGGATGGCAACCTGCATTCGGTTGACGAAGCGCTCAAAGTCGCGGCGCAGATCGGTTATCCGGTGATGCTGAAAGCCACTTCCGGCGGCGGCGGGCGTGGTATCCGGCGTTGCGACAATGCCGAAGAACTACAGCGCAATTACGCCCGGGTGATTTCCGAAGCAACCAAAGCCTTCGGCAGCGCCAACGTATTTCTGGAAAAATGCATCGTCAATCCGAAGCATATCGAAGTGCAAGTGCTGGCTGATCATCACGGCAATGTAATTCATCTCTACGAGCGCGATTGCTCGATTCAGCGCCGTAATCAAAAACTGATCGAAATCGCGCCGTCACCGCAACTGGATGAAGCGCAGCGCCAATACATTGGCGGTCTCGCAGTCATCGCGGCGAAATCGGTCGGTTACACCAACGCCGGTACGGTGGAGTTTCTGCTCGACGATAGCGGCCGTTTTTATTTCATGGAAATGAACACACGCGTGCAGGTCGAGCACACCATCACTGAAACGATTACCGGCGTCGACATCGTCGAGGAACAAATTCGCGTGGCTGCGGGTTTGCCCTTGCGCTTCAAGCAGGAAGAAATTGTCCGGCGCGGTTATGCTATCCAGTTCCGGGTCAATGCCGAGGATCCGAAAAACAATTTTCTACCGAGTTTCGGCCGTATTTCGCGCTATTACGCGCCGGGCGGCCCCGGCGTGCGCACCGATACCGCGATTTACACCGGTTACGAAATTCCGCCTTTTTACGATTCCATGGTGGCGAAAGTCATCGTTAGCGCGCTGACCTGGGAAGACGTGATCAAGCGCGGTGAGCGCACGTTGCGCGATATGGGATTGTTCGGCATCAAAACGACAATTCCCTATTATTTGCGGATTCTGAAACATCCGCAGTTTCGCGCCGCCCGCTTCAATACCGGTTTCGTCGAACAAAATCCCAATCTCATCCAATATTCCGACAAACCCCGGCCTGAAGTGCTGGCCAGCGTGATTGCCGCGGTCGTGGCCTCGCATACCGGTCTGTAAATACCGGATTCATTGGTTAATCAAGGAAAATCCATGCAAAAAGTTCATATCACCGACGTCATTTTGCGCGACGCGCACCAATCCCTGATCGCCACCCGCATGCGTACCGAAGACATGCTGCCGGCCTGTTCGATGCTCGACAGCATCGGCTACTGGTCGCTGGAATGCTGGGGCGGCGCAACGTTCGACGCCTGTCTGCGGTTTCTGAAGGAAGATCCGTGGGAGCGCCTGAGCAAACTCAAGGCCGCGTTGCCGAACACGCCGCTGCAAATGCTGCTGCGCGGCCAGAATCTGCTCGGTTACCGTCATTATTCCGACGATGTCGTGCGCGCTTTTGTCAAACAAGCCGCAGCCAATGGCATGGATGTTTTCCGCATTTTCGACGCGCTGAACGACGTGCGCAATCTCAAAACCGCCATCGAAGCCGCCAAGGAATCCGGCAAACACGCGCAAGGCACGATCTGCTACACCACCAGCCCGGTGCACGACACCAAGAGCTTCGTGACACTGGCCAAGGATCTGGCCGAGCTCGGCTGCGATTCGATCGCAATCAAGGATATGGCCGGTCTGTTGACACCGTATGCGACCAGCGAATTGGTCAAAGCGCTGCAAGATACCGTCGATCTGCCGATCCATTTGCATTCGCATGCCACCGCCGGATTGGCCGAAATGTGCCAATTGAAAGCCATCGAAGCCGGTTGCCGCCATATCGACACGGCGTTGTCGTCGTGGTCGGGCGGCACCAGCCATCCGCCGACCGAGAGTCTGGTCATGGCGTTGCAAGGTACGGAACACGATACCGGACTGAATCCGCAAAAATTGCAGGAAGTGAACGACTATTTCGCGCAAATCCGCAAAAAATACCACCGTTTCGAGAGCGAATTCACCGGCGTCGACACCCGCGTGCACGTGTTCCAAGTACCGGGTGGCATGATTTCAAATCTGGCCAATCAATTGCAGGAACGCAACGCGCTGGATCGCATCAACGAGGTTTACGCGGAAATTCCGCGCGTGCGCAAAGACTTGGGTTATCCGCCGCTGGTCACGCCGACGTCGCAGATCGTTGGCACGCAAGCGGTGCTCAACGTACTGACCGGCAAGCGCTATGACACCATCACCAATGAAGTGAAACGTTATCTGCAAGGCGGTTACGGCAAAGCGCCCGCACCGATCGATGCAAAACTGCAAAAACGCGCCATCGGCAAGGAAGACATCATCGACTGCCGCCCCGCCGATCTGTTGAAACCGGAGTTCGATCATCTGCGCCGGGAAATCGGCCACTTGGCATTGAACGATGAAGATGTACTGAGCTACGCCATGTTTCCCGAAGTCGGCAAGCAATTCCTGGAACTGCGCTCCACCGGCCACCTCGTGCCGGAACCGCTGGAAGTAGCGTCAGCAGCGGGTAGCGGCGTGCAAAAAGCACCGACTGAATTCAACGTCGCGTTGCACGGCGAGTCGTATCACGTCAAAGTCACCGGCACCAGTCCGAAAAACGAATCCTTACGCCATTTCTATTTCATGGTCGACGGCATGCCCGAAGAAATCGTCGTCGAAACGCTCGATGAAATCGTGCTCGACGGTGGCACCCAAGGCGCCGTCAAAAGCACCATCGCCAGCAAACGCCGCAATCCCGCCAATGAAGGCGACGTCGTTGTCAGCATGCCGTGCAATATTCTCGACGTGCTAGTCAAAATCGACCAAAAAGTCACCGCCGGGCAGCCGGTACTCATCACCGAAGCCATGAAAATGGAAACCGAAATCACCGCCCCGATCAGCGGCATCGTCAAAGCCGTGCACGTCGTCAAAGGCGAATCGGTGAATCCGAATGAGGTGTTGATTGAGATTGTGGCGGGGTGATTGCGTATAAGCGATGAATTCAATATTTACGTACAGTAATCATTGTGTAAGTTGATTAAATCGGGACGATTTAAATGGGAAAGTATTCAAAACTCAGGATGAAAATCCTGATGGGAAGTGCAGACAACGACATTGCATTTTCCGAGCTTTGCCAATTATTGACTCGGTTAGGGTTCATCGAGCGAATAAAAGGAAGTCATCACTTATTCACTCGCGAGAACATTGAAGAGATTATTAATTTGCAACCGAAGAACAGTAAGGCAAAGCCGTATCAGGTCAAACAAGTTAGAATTCTATTGACAAAGTATCGCATGGGAGAGCATGACATTGATTAAATACGAATTAATTATCTACTGGAGCGAGGAAGATCACGCTTTCATCGTCGAAGTACCGGAACTACCCGGTTGTATGGCGGATGGAGAAACCTACGAGCAAGCAGTCATCAATGCGAAAATCGTCATCGGTCAATGGATAGAAACCGCTCGCGAACTGGGTAAACCAATCCCGGAACCCAAAGGCAGGTTGGTGTACGCGTAACGCACCACATACTTACTTCCCTTTTCTGAACATAGTAAATGTCTGCGTAAAATGTGACTTCAAGTAGGATTTTGCAATGACATCACATCCCACCTTTCGTCATGATCAACCTGCTGCGGACGATGCATTCGGCCGCAAGCCTTTTGCAGAAAGTTTGGCCTGCTCTCTTGCTCTACCAAATAACAGCCCTGGATTGGTTGTAGGGATCGAGGGAGAATGGGGTTCGGGTAAAAGCACGCTAATTGGTTTCATTGCGAGAAATCTGAGAGAGAACAAAAGAACAATCGTCATCGATTTCAATCCTTGGATGGTTAGCACTACCGGTGCCTTGGTCGAAGCTTTGGTTGGACAGATTGCAGCTTCAATTAATAAGAGCATCACTCAAGGACGAAAAGGATTCGATGTCAGCCAAAAATTAATCAACTATGTACACTTACTTAAACCACTCAAATACATTCCAGGATTATCCTGTGCTGGTCACGCGGCTGAAGACGCTGCTAAAGCTGGGCAGGAAACTCTTGATGACATAAAAAAGCTACTGCCTGATCTGGATCTGTCTCAAAAAAAAGATGAAGTCATTAAGGCACTAAAAGAATTAAGCCGCCCGATTATCATTGTCATCGATGATCTTGATCGCCTCCCTGCTGAGGAAATACGGATTATGATTCAGGCAATCAAAGCTGTAGCCGATTTTCCTCAAATCACCTACCTGCTGGCCTATGATCCAAACATCATTGCCCGGGCCATAGCCGAAAATGAAAAATCCGGCCTTTCCTATTTGGAAAAAATTGTGCAAGTTGCTTATCCGCTCCCACCGCTATCAAGGCGGCAGCTCAAGCAATTTGCTGACGGAAAAATACAAGAGCTTTTAAAGCAATTAAATATCACGCTGCGAACATACGAGAAAGATCGCTATGAAGAAGCAATCGTCTTGATGACTCAGCTATCACGTCATCCCCGCGATGTCATCAGAATCACAAATAGGCTTTGTCTAAGCCTGCCAGCTACACATGGTGAAGTTAATGCTGCTGACGTCATCGCGTTTGAAGCGCTTACTCAACGCTTTCCTACACTTCGTAAAGCTATTCATAAGCATTCGGCTGACTTCACTGGGCATTTCTTTCGAGGCGATTTAATCAGTGAGCAAGATGCATTTGATTGGGGGATGCTCATTGGATCAAGAGAAGATGAAGCAGAACATACTTGGTTAAAACATCTACCAAAAGATGATGAACATGATCTTCAAATTGCAAACAAAACTTGCTTGTTTCTTTTTGAAAAGAAAGCAAGAAATGGTGTAGATGACTTAAGAATAGCTGATCCGGATCAGTTAGCTCGTTTACTCTCATTAACTTCAATTGAAGAAGTTCCTGAAGTTAAATATATCCATAAACTTCTGATGGAACCGGAAGAGCTAGAAAAAAAATTGAATCGTGCAGATAGCGAGGAAAAACTGTTTCTGTTGAATTGGTTGAGCACTTACGCACCTTCGTGTGACAAACGGGATATTAAAGGATGTATTAATAAACTAACGAAAGTTTCACAAAAACTAACTAGCGACTCCCTGCTAACCAAAGAACTTGCACATGGTATCAGCGATTTAATGATACGCCTGCTGCGATTAGAGCCTCCGAATTATGAACAATGCTTTCAAGACATTGCAAGTAACTCACCATTGTCTATTTCTATGATAGTGCTATTTATCGCTGAAAAAAATCAAGAAAAATGGATTATTCAACCTAACGACAAAGTAAACACTGAACAACGATTAATTTTCAGTAATGAATTAGTCGATCAGGCGATTAAAACTTGGTCCAATCAAGTAAGAGAATCCATTCAGGAAAACAATTTGTCCCAAGAAATTTATCTTCATTTGATTTTACAATTCTTCACAAAAATAAATGGCGGTGATAATTCTGAATCTTATGCAGCGATTGATCAAATGTGCAAAACGGAAAAAGGATTGGCTGCTTTTCTAAAAATCTTTACCCAAGAAAGTTTGGATCATGCTACTAACGAATTAAAGCGGGGTATTATCCAATCTATTAAGGGAAAGGATGAATCGTTACTTGAAACCTCTTCCCACAATGAATTCATTGAATTAATTAAAGAGCAACGAGCAAAACTAATGAAACCAAAAGCGAATTAATTATGGTACAAGCCTAAATCCTTCTTTTTGCCATTTACGCCTTTTAATCCAACTGGCATTTATTAATAATCTCTCTGGAACAATGGGGTCGCGCTTTACATTTACATAGCGACCACAAATTTAAGGCCTGATCCCGTTCATGATGGTGTAGTAAATTAGCTTAAAGTCCAGCAGACAAAGCCCCTAGTGGGACAAAAAGGTAATCTTCTTGATAAACGCCTCAGCGCCGCCTTGGGTATTGTTGGTATTGGCTTGGAGAGCAATTCCTGTAATCGGTGGTGTTTTGGGGTGTTTGAAAGTGGTACGGAATTTTTCGTCGACTTCAAAATCGGTGGTAATCACTTTACCCTGCTGATCACCAGATGCCACGCAAAAATATCGCCCGCCCTTTTTCCATAGTTTGCCCAGATACATGCGGCCCAGTTCTTCAGCTTTGCCGATAAACGCGCTCAAAAAATAGGGCGCTGCATAGATACCCAGCGGCAAACCGCTGGAGAGCTTTTCGGTTCCAAATGACAACATCACGGCGATGGGCACACTGTTAATTCCCGCATTCCAATTTGCGCCCTGGGGATACTTATTCACGCCCCAAACGATTTCCACCCGCTTAACATTGTGAATAAAGTTTTGTTGCCTCAGCTGCAAGCCAAACAATCCGGCCATCTCACCGTCCGCGCTAATCACCAGGGCATCATTTTCAAATCTAGGGTTCAGTTTTTTTGCATCCAGCTGAAGCTCGAATCCTCTTTCCTCCAACCAGGAAACGGCGCTGCCATTCGAATTGCCGGAAAAATCGATGACATGAACAATTTTTTCATTCGCTGCGGCAAACGACGTCCAACACCACAACAATAGAACGCCAATTAAAAAATGTCGATTAGGGAAGCGTTGATTCATTCGTCGAACAAGAAGATAAACACACCAAAAGCGTCAGGCCTTACAGTTTACAAGAATTGACCGCAGCAGCTCTACCCACAAAGCATAATCAACTACGCGGTCTCACCCAGACGGCCTTGAGCAAGAATCGCCTTGTGCGCTTGATTGTTCAGAAATTCTGAAATGCTGGCGGGAGTGGCCGGTTTACTGAACAGATAGCCCTGCACCATTTCACAGTCAAGGTTCTTGAGAATATCCAGTTGTTCTGACGTTTCCACGCCTTCGGCAATGATGCCGTAACCGAGTTTCTGCCCCATTTCTATCATGGAGCTGACTAGGGTGAGGGTTTTTTGGTCAGTCAGCATATCGTCGATGAAATATTTGTCGATTTTCAGGTAATCCGCTTTCAGGTGCTTAAGCGATGCGAAAGAGGAATAACCGGTGCCGAAATCGTCGATGGACAGTAACACGCCCAGGTCTTTCAAGTCTTGAAAAATGGTCAGATTGCGCGGATCGGTTTGCACGATGCCTTCCGTCACTTCGAGTTCCAATTCGGCTGGCGCGATGTCAACTTCATCGATGATGCGCTTAACCAGCAACACAAATCCTTTGTCCAGAAAAAGACTGGGGGAAATATTGACGGCCATGCGCAGCGTGCGGAAACCTTCTTGCTTCCAGGCCACCAGTTGGCTGCACGCGGTGCGTAGCACCCATTCGGTGAGCGGTTTGATCATGCCGATTCTTTCGGCAGTGGCGATAAAATCGTTGGGCGGGACTTGCCCCAGTTGCGGGTGATACCACCGCGATAGCGCTTCGACACCAAAAATTTCCCCGCCTTTGATATTGATTTGCGGTTGATACACCAAAGACAGTTGCTGTTTTTCGATGGCTTCCCGCAGGTTTTGCTCGATTTGAAAACGATACTCCGCCTTGTGAGTCAGCTCGGCTTTATAAAATGCATACTGATTTTTCCCATTTTCCTTGGCGGTGTACAGCGAGATATCACCCGCTTTGAGTAAAGCGGAAAGATTTTCACCGTCATCGGGGTAATAGGCGATGCCAATACTGCAAGCCGGGGCGATTTTTCTGGAATAAATCCCGATCGGTTGGGATATGGCTTCAAGACAGCGTTTCGCGACATTGGCGGCATAATCCGCTTCGACTTCTTCAATGAGGATACAGAACTCATCGCCACCCAGGCGAGCAATGAAGTCTATGTCGCGGCAGGTATGGATTAATCGCGTTGCAATGGTTTTGAGCAACAAATCGCCAGCGTCGTGTCCCAGGCTATCGTTAATGTATTTGAAGTTATCCAGATCAATGTACAGCAACCCGAAGCGGCGGCCGTGCCGGCTGGAGGATTTGGTGATTTCTTCCATGTGCTGCATAAACGAGGCGCGGCTGGCCAATCCTGTCAGCTCGTCAGTATACGCCAGCGTACGGATGCGTTTTTGCGCTTGATCCCGTTCCATGACGATCCCCGTCAGCCGGGCAGCAGATATCAGATCTTTTGACTCTTTCTCGTCCGGCAGTGCGGGGTGATTGTAGTACATGCCGAACGCACCCAAAACTTTTCCGCTGGAGCTTTTGATCGGCTCGGACCAGCAACACCGCATACCGTGCGGTAACGCAATATGTTTGATTTCCGCCCACTTCGGATCGGTTTCGATGTTTTCCACCAGCACCCGTTGCCCGGTATAAGTGGATGTCCCGCAGGAACCGACACTCGGCCCGTTTTCCAGGCCGTGCACGGCTTCGCAATAAGCCTGCGGCAAACTGGGCGCGCCGCCGTGCAGTAGTTTATTACCGCTCAATTCGAGCATCGAGCAGCGCATGCCGGGGTGGCGGGCTTCGTACATAAGTGCAATCGCATCGTAAATATCCGGCGCGGGACGCCCTATCGCAATCATCTCGAGTATTTCGGCGTATTGATTATCAAAGGTTTCGGCTTTTTTGCGTTCGGTAATATCGACATGAGTACCAATGAGACGCAACGGCTTATTGTCCAACGCGCGCGTGACCAGAAATGCACGCGATAGTACAAAAACCTCGTGGCCATCCTTATGCCGCATGCGCATTTCAACTTCAAACGAATCCTTGCGGTCATCAAAGTAATCTTGCACTTTCTCCAGTGCGATGATTTTGTCATCGGGATTGACTAGGTTCTCCCAGGTGCTTATTTGATTCGCCAGCTCATTCTCCGCATAACCCAACATGCTTTTCCAGCGTGGCGAGTAATACACTTCATCCGTTTCCAGATTCCAATCCCACAGTCCATCGTTGGCACCGCGCATCGCCAACGAAAACCGTTCCTCACTAACATAAAGCTCATGGGTACGTTTCTCGGTCATCAACTCGACAGCAGCCAATTCGGAACGCAATCGTTGCAGTTCTTCCAGTAGTTGAGACTTAGTTTGCTTGGTATTACCCATGGTTACCTCAATGATAAATCAATATGCGAAGATAACCATCTAAATTAGGATTTTGCAAGTGATGATGGATAGGCATGATCCCGGAAAAAATAGTATGACGGCACTCTGCCCTTGCGTCCTTTCCGCTTGCCATCATGACCTATGGATTGTTCCGGTTTATTTTGTTTTTCCTAGCCTTTTTTCTGGAATCTTTAGCAGCAGCTTTTGTTCCATTCCGCTGAGCGCTACCGATCAATTTTTCCTTACCCAATTTCTGTATGAATTTTTCTTTATCGACCGGCGAGACGATAATGACTTTATCTTCTCCGTAGGTAATTTGAAGGCGATCGAACGACAAAGCCGGGCTTGTCGCCGCGATCTGGGTTTCCTGCAGGGATACGATCGATTGAATGGGGATATTCCATGTAAATGGACCGCTGATGATCTTGAGATCATCGCCACTGACGATATACCGGGTCGAAACATAGATCCAAATGGGGAAGCCAGCACCCGCAATCAATACAATCGCCGCAAACACATAATTGGTTATTCCGCCGATCATCAGCGGGACGGATGCACCCATCAAGCAGGCGGAGACGGATAGCAATAAACAAACCAGTACCCAGTTATCGATTTTAGACTTGAAGACATGCATGATTATTCGTTCTTAAAATATTGATTCGATGAAGCGCACAAAACTTGCTTGGTTTTGATCGCAATGAATGGTCGCACTACAAAAATACCAGCCAAGAAAAATGGGCAAATTTTGCCCTATTATCGTTTTAAAAACAAAACTTGCGCCACCATTACTTTAAAAAGCCCGAGTGACGATCGCTGCATTGATGATCAATGCAAACAAACGCAAGGAAACCGGAACTTACTTTCCTCCTTCCAACAGTGAATGCGCAACCCGGTCACCCGATTATCCGGAATGTATGAACAACTTTGTAGCATGCGAAACCGCGCACATACATACAAAAATAAACCTTTTTCACGTATAATTCCGTCTTCAATAGCTGGGGCATTTCAATGAATAACCCCGGTCCATTTTCCAGATCTTGTCAGTTTCCAAGGAGTTTTTTGTGTCACAACGACCGCACGCCATCCTCGCACTTGCCGATGGAACAATTTTTCGTGGCGTGTCTATTGGCATTGAAGGCATTAATACCGGCGAAGTGGCGTTCAATACGGCGATGACCGGTTATCAGGAAATCTTGACCGATCCGTCGTATTGCCAGCAAATCATCACGCTGACTTATCCGCATATTGGCAACACCGGCACCAATCCGGAAGATTTTGAATCCGGTAACATCGATAAAGTGTATGCCGCCGGATTAGTGATCCGTGATTTGCCGCTCATGGCCAGCAGTTTTCGTAAAACCCGCACATTACCGGAGTTTCTCCAGGAACAGAATGTCGTCGCCATCGCCGAAATCGATACGCGCAAATTGACGCGGATTTTGCGCGAAAAAGGTGCGCAAGCCGGTTGCATCATGGCGGGCGATATCGACGAGGAAAAAGCATTGCACGCTGCCCGGGCATTCCCCGGACTAGCCGGGATGGATCTCGCCAAAGTGGTGAGCTGCCGCCAGCCGTATACCTGGACAGAAGGCGAATGGTCGCTCGAATCCGGTTTACGGACTCAGGACAATCCCAGATTTCACGTCGCCGCTTTTGATTTCGGCATCAAACGCACGATTCTGCGCAAACTGGCGCAGCGCGGCTGCAAGGTGACGGTATTTCCGGCGCAAACCCCGGCTGAGGAGATTCTGAAGGCACAACCTGATGGCATTTTTCTGTCCAATGGCCCCGGTGATCCGGAACCGTGCGATTACGCCATCTCCGCCACGCAAGCGTTGCTACAAAAAAATATCCCGTTGTTCGGCATTTGCCTGGGCCATCAATTGCTCGGTTTAGCCAGTGGCGCGCGCACCATTAAAATGAAATTCGGTCATCATGGCGCCAACCATCCGGTGCAGGATGTGGCCAATGGCAAGGTGATTATTACCAGCCAGAATCACGGTTTCGCCGTCGATATCGATACATTGCCCGCGATCGCGCGGATCACGCATGTGTCACTTTTCGACGGAAGTCTGCAAGGATTCGAGTTAACCGATAAACCGGCCTTTTGTTTTCAGGGTCACCCGGAAGCAAGCCCAGGGCCGCATGAAGCGGATTATTTGTTTGATAAATTCATCACCATGATGCAGCGCTATAAAAGCCAGCACTCCCAATAATTACGCCATGTTCATCCGCTAGAGAGTATGCCTAAACGTATCGACATTCAGTCCATTCTCATCATCGGCGCTGGCCCGATCATTATCGGCCAAGCCTGTGAGTTTGATTATTCCGGCGTACAAGCCTGTAAGGCCTTACGTGAAGAAGGCTATCGCATCATTCTGGTGAATTCGAATCCCGCCACCATCATGACCGATCCGGAAATGGCCGATGCCACCTATATCGAGCCAATTACCTGGACCATGATTGAGAAAATCATCGCGATCGAACGGCCGCAAGCACTACTGCCCACGATGGGCGGACAAACGGCGTTGAACTGCGCGCTCGATCTGGTCAAACACGGTGTGCTGGAAAAATACGGCGTCGAACTCATCGGCGCTTCGCGCGAAGCCATCGACATGGCCGAAGACCGGGAAAAATTCAAACAGGCAATGACCCGTATTGGCTTAGGCTCGGCACGCTCCGCGGTTGCCCACAGCCTGGAAGAAGCCATGCAGGTTCAAGCGATGCTGGGTTATCCGGCCATTATCCGCCCTTCGTTCACCATGGGTGGCAGCGGCGGCGGCATTGCCTACAATCGCGAAGAGTTTCTGGATATCTGCGAACGCGGATTGAAAACCTCTCCCACCAAGGAATTGCTGATCGAAGAATCCGTGATCGGTTGGAAAGAGTTTGAAATGGAAGTGGTGCGCGATAAAAACGATAATTGCATCATTGTCTGTTCGATCGAAAATCTCGACCCGATGGGCGTGCATACCGGCGATTCGATTACCGTTGCACCAGCGCAAACACTCACCGACAAAGAATATCAACTGATGCGTAATGCATCGATCGCGGTATTGCGCGAAATCGGCGTGGAAACCGGCGGCTCCAATGTGCAGTTTGCCATTAATCCGGACGACGGCCGTATGCTGGTGATCGAAATGAACCCGCGCGTGTCCCGCTCATCCGCACTGGCGTCGAAAGCGACTGGCTTTCCCATC
The DNA here is from genome assembly GCF_040240425.1 of Nitrosomonas sp. Taxonomy (GTDB): domain Bacteria; phylum Pseudomonadota; class Gammaproteobacteria; order Burkholderiales; family Nitrosomonadaceae; genus Nitrosomonas. Next base: position 22,622 of record NZ_QPHG01000006.1, read on the forward strand.
GCCAAAATTGCCGCCAAGCTGGCCGTCGGTTACACGCTGAACGAGCTGGGTAACGATATTACCGGCGGCATTACCCCGGCTTCCTTTGAGCCCACCATTGATTATGTCGTCACCAAAGTGCCGCGGTTTGCTTTTGAAAAATTTCCGCAAACCAATGACCGCTTAACCACACAAATGAAATCGGTCGGTGAAGTGATGGCAATCGGCCGCACGTTCCAGGAATCCCTGCAAAAAGCACTGCGCGGATTGGAAACGGGAGTTGACGGTCTGGACGAAAAAACCGACAACCTGGAAACCATCCACACCGAGTTGGCCAATCCCGGCCCCGAGCGGATCTGGTTTATCGCCGATGCGTTCCGCTGCCATTTGTCACTGGATGAAGTGCATCAGTTGACACACATCGATCTCTGGTTTTTGGCGCAAATCGAAGATTTAGTCAAACAGGAACAAGCATTAACCGGTACGGCGCTGGAAGCTCTGGATTATCTGGCGCTGCGGAAATTGAAACGCAGCGGTTTTTCCGACCGGCGCCTGGCCAAACTGCTCAATACCGGACAAACCGCAGTCCGTTCGCGCCGCCATCAATTCAATCTGCACCCGGTCTATAAACGTGTCGATACCTGCGCGGCTGAGTTCGCGACCAGTACGGCGTACATGTACTCCACTTATGAAGATGAGTGTGAGTCCCGCCCAACCGGTAAAAAGAAGGTCATGGTGCTGGGCGGCGGTCCTAATCGCATCGGGCAAGGCATCGAGTTCGATTATTGCTGTGTGCATGCGGCTCTGGCGCTACGCGAAGACGGTTTTGAAACCATCATGGTCAATTGCAACCCGGAAACGGTTTCGACCGACTACGACACATCGGATCGTCTATATTTTGAACCGCTGACACTGGAAGACGTGCTCGAAATCGTTGCGGTGGAAAAACCCGATGGCGTGATCGTACAGTATGGCGGGCAAACACCGCTTAAACTTGCACGCGATCTGGAAGCCAACGGTGTGCCGATTATCGGCACCAGCCCGGATATGATCGATTGCGCGGAAGATCGCGAACGCTTTCAGCAAATGCTGCAACAACTGGGATTGCGGCAACCACCCAATCGCACCGCACGCAATCCGGAAGCCGCCCTGATCGCCGCCGAGGAAATCGGCTATCCGCTAGTGGTACGGCCCAGCTACGTATTGGGCGGCCGCGCGATGGAGATCGTGCATGAAAAAGCCGATCTGGAACGTTACATGCGTGAAGCGGTTAAAGTTTCCAACGATTCCCCGGTGTTACTGGACCATTTTCTAACCAATGCCACAGAAGTGGATGTCGATGCCATTTACGACGGAGAAACCGTGCTGATTGGCGGCATCATGGAACATATCGAGCAGGCTGGTGTTCATTCGGGTGATTCCGCGTGTTCGCTGCCGACTTTCAATTTATCACCGGAAACCCTGGATGAGCTACGGCGTCAAACCGCCGATATGGCGCGGGCGCTGCATGTTGTCGGACTGATGAACGTACAGTTCGCGATTCAGGACGATACGGTATACGTCCTCGAAGTCAACCCGAGGGCATCTCGCACGGTGCCTTTCATTTCCAAGGCAACCGGTCTGCAGCTGGCCAAAATTGCAGCGCGCTGCATGACGGGTAATAGTCTGATTGCTCAGAACATTACCGAAGAAGTGATACCGGCGTATTATTCGGTCAAAGAAGCGGTTTTCCCCTTCATCAAACTTCCCGGTGTGGATACGATACTGGGACCGGAAATGAAGTCGACCGGCGAAGTCATGGGAATGGGCGCCACTTTCGCCGAGGCGTTTATCAAATCTCAATTGGCAACCGATGTCCGCTTACCTGAATCGGGTAAAATTTTTATCAGTGTGCGGCAATCCGACAAACCACATGCGATTGAAATCGCACGCAACCTGGCCGGACTCGGCTTCACCCTTTATGCTACGCGCGGCACTGCCGCCGCCATAACCGAAGCGGGAATCGACGTTATCATCGTTAATAAAGTAGCGGAAGGCCGTCCGCATATCGTCGATATGATCAAAAATGGGGAAATTAACCTAATCATCAATACCGTAAAGAATCAAAGCAGCGCGATAAAGGATTCGTATTCGATCCGCCGCGCCGCGCTTCAGGCGAAAGTAACTTACTATACGACGCTAGCGGGAGCGCGTGCGGCCTGTGTCGGCATTACCAACAGACGCGAACTGCAAGCGTATAATCTGCAGAAATTGCATGTACAACTTAAGGCATAAGCAATTAACTTTTCTTGATTATTAAGAAACAGAATGAAAATGAAAGGCAAACAACCACAATGAGCACGATCCCTTTAACAGTAGCCGGAGCGGAAGCGCTACGCAAAGAATTACACGAAATGAAAACCGTACATCGCCCCGCAGTCATTGCGGCGATTGCAGAAGCGCGTTCGCACGGCGATCTGTCCGAAAATGCCGAATATGATGCTGCTAAGGAAAAACAAGGGTTTATTGAAGGCCGTATTGCCGAGCTGGAAAGCAAACTCTCCAGCGCTCAGATCATTAATCCCGCACTGATTAACGCCGACGGTGCTTGTGTTTTCGGCGCCACTGTTGAACTAGAAGATTTGCAAAGCGGTGATACGGTCACCTATCAAATCGTCGGTGACGACGAAGCCAACATCAAAAATGGAAAAATTTCCATCAGCTCCCCCATTTCACGCGCTCTAATCGGCAAATATGCAGGCGATATCGCCGAAGTTCAGGCACCCGGCGGAATACGTGAATACGAAATATTGGATGTTAAATACATTTGATGCCGCTAAAACTCAATTCTGATAACTACGTTTGGTACGAAAAGGCTCGCGTTTCTTTTTCTGGGAAGGACGCGCGGATTTTTTATCGGCCTCTTCCGGCTTGGGACGGTAAATAACAAAAGTTTTCCCAATATGCTGCACCGGTGCGGCACTCAGCTTCTCACAGATTTCTTCAAATAGCGTATTCCTGGCGATCCGATCATCGACTTGAACCTTAACCTTAATCAGTTCATGACTTGTAAGCCCGCGCTCCAATTCTTCGATAACCGTGACCGACAACCCCGACTTCCCAATCATGACAACCGGATTGAGCGCGTGTGCTTGCGCTTTCAATTCGCGCCGTTGAGCAATTGTTAGTGTTAACATAAATTCTCTTTAAACGTATTATTTTACTTGATGAAACGGGCTAAAACCAGCAAAGCTTGGATGAAAGAACATGTTAATGATTTTTTCGTCAAGCAATCCAAGAAAGAAGGTTATCGTTCTCGCGCCGCTTACAAGCTGCTTGAGATCGCCGAACGGGATCATCTATTTAAATCCGGTATGATTGTTGTCGATTTAGGTGCTGCACCCGGCAGCTGGTCGCAAGTCGCCAGCCAGAAAGTAGGCCAGAAAGGAAAAGTAATTGCATTGGATATTCTGGAAATGGCGCCTTTGCCCGGTGTGGCATTTATTCAGGATGATTTTAGAGAAGAACGTGCTCTGTTTGAATTAAGAAAACATCTGGAGGAGCGGCAGCCGGATCTTGTCATTTCAGACATGGCGCCCAATATGAGTGGTATTGTAGTCAGCGATCAGGCCAGAAGTATGTACTTGGCTGAACTGGCGCTGGCATTCTCGATGGAACAACTGAACTATGGCGGAAATTTCCTAGTCAAAGTTTTTCAAGGCAGGGATTTTGAGCAGTTTCATCGCGACATGTGCACCGGATTTAAAAGCGTTGTGGTACGAAAACCAGAAGCCTCACGTGATCGCAGCAACGAATTATATTTATTAGGACTCGGAAAAAAGTAACACCGGAAGCCGCTGAGAAATGAATGGATCCCCCCAGTGATTAAGACAAATGTAAAGAGTAGGATGATAGTTTGATAGCAAATTTCTATAACATGAACTGTTCTGTTCTATTTGACAAAATAGAGTTAGAATGTCCAATCAATGATTTTTAAGGTGCAAACCAAGGAGCTATCTTGAATAACTTAATTAAAAACATGGCCATTTGGCTGGTAATTGCACTTGTGTTGATGACCGTATTTAACCAATTCAGCGTACGTCAACCGACGCAAGTACCAATGGAATATTCTCAATTCATTTCTGAATTGAATCAAGGCAGAATTGCCAAAGTTGTCATTGAAGGCCGTACCCTGAAAGGTACGAAATCCGATGGCAGACGCTTTACAACCTATGCACCATCTGATCCATGGATGGTCAGTGATTTACTCAAAGCTGGCGTCATTGTCGAAGCTAAGCCAGAAGAAGAACCATCTATGCTGATGAGTATTTTCATCTCATGGTTCCCAATGCTATTACTGATTGCAGTATGGATTTTCTTCATGCGGCAAATGCAAGGTGGCGGCCGTAATGGCGGCGCATTCTCGTTCGGTAAAAGCAAAGCGCGCATGTTAGATAAATCAGCCAACACAGTGACTTTCAACGATGTCGCAGGTTGCGAGGAAGCAAAGGAAGAAGTAGCAGAGCTGGTTGAATTCCTGCGCGACCCATCCAAATTCCAGAAACTTGGCGGACGAATCCCGCGCGGCGTTTTGATGGTAGGCAGCCCAGGTACTGGTAAAACATTGCTGGCGCGAGCCATCGCAGGAGAAGCTGGAGTACCTTTCTTCAGCATTTCCGGTTCGGATTTCGTTGAAATGTTTGTCGGTGTGGGCGCATCCCGTGTGCGTGACATGTTCGAGCAAGCTAAAAAACATGCGCCCTGCATTATCTTCATTGACGAGATTGATGCAGTTGGCCGTCAACGCGGTGCCGGACTAGGTGGCGGGAACGATGAACGCGAACAAACGCTCAACCAATTGCTGGTGGAAATGGACGGTTTTGAAGGTGCCATGGGCGTGATCGTAATCGCAGCAACGAACCGTCCTGACGTATTGGATCCTGCATTGTTACGTCCTGGCCGTTTTGACCGTCAAGTAACGGTACCGTTACCGGACATTCGTGGGCGCGAACAAATTCTGCATGTACATATGCGCAAAGTACCGCTTTCACCCGATGTCAAAGCGGATATTCTGGCGCGTGGCACTCCCGGTATGTCGGGCGCTGATCTGGCCAATCTGGTCAATGAAGCAGCGTTGTTTGCCGCACGCAGCAACAAGCGGCTGGTTGACATGGAAGACTTTGAACGCGCCAAAGACAAAATTTTCATGGGCGCGGAACGCCGCTCGATGGTCATGCCGGAGCACGAACGCCGCAATACCGCTTACCATGAATCGGGGCATGCGGTAGTGGCTCAGTTGCTGCCGAAAACCGATCCAGTGCACAAAGTGACGATTATTCCGCGTGGCCGCGCATTGGGTGTCACGATGCAATTGCCAACGGAAGACCGTTTCAGCATGGAACGGGAAGAAATTCTGCAAAGAATTTCCGTGATGTTTGGTGGCCGTATTGCTGAGGAAGTTTTCATGCATCAAATGACTACCGGCGCATCCAATGACTTTGAGCGTGCTACCGAATTGGCGCGGCAAATGGTTACCCAGTGGGGGATGTCTGACGTACTTGGACCGATGGTTTATGGTGAAAATGAAGGCGAGGTTTTTCTCGGCCGTTCAGTAACCACGCATAAAAATATGAGTGAAAAAACGATGCAAGCCGTTGATGCGGAAGTTCGCCGCATTGTGGATGAACAGTATGCGATTGCTCGTAAACTCATTGAAGAAAACAAAGACAAGATTGAAGCAATGACACAAGCATTGCTGGAATGGGAAACGATCGATAGTGATCAAATCAACGATATTATGGACGGCCGTCCACCACGTCCACCCAAACCGCCTCAATCAATGTCTTCCACAGCGGCAAGCGAAGAACCATCTACTGCGGTTAAAACGGATGAGCCCAAGGAACCCGCAGCACCGCAAGAAATAGCTAAAGAAGCAGACTAATCATCTGCGATCCAAATAAACGGGATACGACCATAAAATCGTATCCCGTTTTCACTTTTACAATTCCTTAACGCATAGTGTCTTCATTACAGCAAAACCCTATTCTCTCAAGCAGCCGCCCGTTGATCATGGGCATCATCAACGTAACGCCGGACTCTTTCTCGGATGGCGGATTGTATTTATCAACGCAGCAAGCCATTGCGCATGCCAGGAATCTGATCGATGAGGGCGCCGACATCCTGGACATCGGTGGAGAATCAACGCGCCCGGGGAGTCAGCAAGTCAGCACCGGAGAAGAGTTAAAGCGCGTTATCCCTGTGCTGGAAGCGCTTGCCGATACCGGAATTTCTATATCGATCGATACTTCAAAGCCCGAAGTGATGAAACACGCCATAGCCGCGGGCGCTTTCATGATCAATGACGTGAATGCGCTACGCAGCCCCGGCGCATTGGAAGCCGTCGCACAAAGCGATCATGTGCAGCTTTGCTTAATGCATATGCAAGGCACACCGCAGACGATGCAAGCAAACCCGCAATACCAGAATATCGTTCATGAAGTGAACGATTTCCTGCAACAACGCATCCAGGCAGCAGCCGCAGCCGGTATAGCGGAAAACCGGCTAGTTATCGACCCAGGCTTCGGCTTTGGCAAAACACTGCACCATAACTTCACCCTGTTAAACCAGCTGGATCAATTGACTACGCTTGGCGTTCCATTGTTAGCAGGCTTATCGCGCAAATCCATGCTCGGGGCGATTACCGGAAACAACGTAGATCACCGCATTCATGAAAGTATCGCGGCAGCCTTGCTAGCAGTAACCAAAGGTGCCAAAATTGTACGTGTGCACGATGTCAAAGCAACCAGGGAAGCACTTGCGATCTACAATGCCATGAAAAATTGTGCTGCACAGGAAATCAACTTAACCGCGTCGAATCGCAACTGACAACACCACTCAAATTGACTAAAAAATATTTTGGAACAGATGGTATCCGCGGGCGTGTCGGCAAAGAACCCATCACGCCGGATTTTATTCTGCATCTAGGCTACTCCGCCGGCAAAGTTCTCGCTGCTGCGGACTGGCATCTAATGCAAGGCAAACGTCCAACCGTTCTGATCGGTAAGGATACCCGGGTATCGGGTTATATGCTGGAATCCGCTTTGGAAGCAGGCTTATGCGCCGCCGGTGTGGATGTCATTCTATCCGGGCCGATGCCGACCCCGGCCATCGCGTACCTGATTCGCGCCTTGCGGCTGCAAGCCGGAATCGTGATTTCGGCTTCGCACAATCTATTCGAGGATAACGGCGTCAAATTCTTTTCTGCCGAAGGAAGAAAACTGCCGGACGAAATAGAGCATAAAATCGAAAGCGGCATCCATGCACCGATCGAAACCAAACCTTCCGCGCAATTAGGAAAAGTACAGCGTATTGACGATGCCGCTGGACGTTATATCGAATTTTGCAAAAGTACTTTCCCTTATCACCTTGATTTGCGCGGACTACGTATCGTCGTCGATTGCGCACATGGCGCCACTTATCATATCGCCGGTCACGTCATGCACGAATTGGGTGCAGACGTCGTCACCATTGGCGTACAGCCCAATGGACTGAATATCAACCTGGAGTGCGGCGCAACGCATTGCGCGACGTTGCAAAAAGCTGTCAAACAGCACCACGCCGACTTAGGGATTGCGTTGGATGGCGACGGCGACCGGCTCATGATGGTCGACAAAAATGGTCGGATTTATGATGGCGATCAATTGATTTATATTATCGCCAAACACCGCCAGCAGAATAAAATGCTGACCGGCGGAGTTGCCGGTACCTTGATGACCAATCTCGCGATCGAAGCGCAATTCAAAAAAATGAATATTCCATTTCTTCGCGCAAATGTTGGTGACCGCTACGTGTTGGAGGCATTGCAAGAGAAAGGATGGCAGCTCGGTGGTGAAAATTCCGGACATATCATCTGCATGGATAAGCATACGACAGGCGACGGCATTATTTCCGCTCTGCAAGTGCTGTATGCATTACGCGATACGAATAAAACTCTGGCCGAGTTCCTGCGCGGCGTCTCGCTTTACCCGCAACGCTTGATCAACGTAAAAACTCCCAAACCGTTTAACTTCAGCGCCAATAAAGCGATCCAAGCCGTACGCGAAGAAGCCGAAACCGATCTGAATGACAAAGGGCGCGTGCTGATTCGCGCATCGGGCACGGAACCGCTGATCCGTGTCATGGTGGAAGGTGAATCGAAGCATAAAATCAACCACTGGGCCGAGCGCATCGCTGCAACCATACAGACGGCCAGCAATTCTTGATACAGGCGTTATTTTTACCGGCAGATTTTTTACAAACATTCGCAAAAAATCAACACACGCGCATCGGCCTTAAGACAAAAAAAGTATTGTCATAATCCTGTAACAATTCTGAAATAAGATACCGCACCGGTTGCACAATCTTTCATGACCATTTTATTGACTCACCTGGAGAACATATTCATGTTGACCTCGTTTAACTTCAGAACATTCCTAGCGGCTACACTGCTGAGCGCGTCCGCTATTACAACAGCAATCGCCAGTCCAATCGTAAAGATTGACGGCTCCAGCACGGTTTTCCCCATTACCGAAGCGGTTGCGGAAGACTTCCAGATCGCCAAGCGCGGTGCGGTTCGTGTCACTGTCGGCATCTCCGGAACCGGCGGTGGATTCAAAAAATTCTGCCGCAATGAAATCGATATCGTCAATGCTTCGCGCCCCATCACTGAATTGGAAATGGAAGCCTGCAAGCAAGCGGGTGTGCAATATATCGAAATGCCGATCGCATTTGATGCTCTGACCGTCGTTGTTAATCCCAAAAATACCTGGAGCAAAACCATCACTGTCGAGGAACTGAAAAAAATCTGGGAACCCGGTGCGCAAGGTAAAATCACCAACTGGAATCAGATCAATCCCGAATGGCCGGACAAAAAGATCAAGCTCTACGGTCCAGGTGCGGATTCCGGCACATTTGAGTATTTCACCGAAGCCGTCGTCGGCAAAGCCAAATCAAGCCGCGGCGATTTCACTGCTTCTGAAGATGACAACGTACTAGTACAAGGTGTCGCCAGCGACATTTACGCGCTAGGATTCTTCGGTTTCGCGTATTACATCGAAAATAGTAAAAAAATCAGCGCCGTCGCGATCGACAACGGCAACGGCGGCGTGCTGCCATCCGCTGCAACGGTTGAAAATAATAGCTATAAACCATTATCGCGCCCGATATTCATCTACATTAACGCCAAGTCCACCGAAAAACCCGAAATTCAGGAATTTGTTAATTTTTATATGCAAAATGCCGCGGCGCTGGTGACGGAAGTCAAATATTTCCCGCTCTCAAAAGAAGTCTATAACCTCAACATCGAGCATCTGAACAAGAAGAAAGTAGGCACTGTGTTCAAAGGAACCGGAACGAACATCAAGCTGGAAGATATACTTAAACTGGAATCCAGCTTATAGCCTTCATCCGGTAAAAACTTCTACACGGATATCGCTGTAGAAAATAGCCGCAACTCAAGGAAGCGCTGATTAACCCATAAGCCGGTATTTGGCTTAGAATTGATCAGCGCTTCCTTATTATTGGGATTAAAGAACTCGTCGAAACATCATGGACTTTCTACCGGTCTTCCTCAACATCAAAAACAAAGCTTGCCTAGTCGTCGGCGGCGGCGAGGTCGCCACGCGCAAGGTTATGCTTTTGCTTCAGACCGGTGCGCATGTTTCGGTGGTATCGCCAGAGCTGAGTAGCGCATTAAATGAATTCCACGCGCAAGGCAAAATCAATCACCACGCTGAATTCTTTCAGTCCGGACATCTGGAAGATATCGTTTTAGTCATTGCCGCCACCGACGACCGCGACACCAACCAGCAAGTTTCCGCAGCCGCGCAGCAGCAGCGGATTCCGGTCAATGTAGTCGACAATCCCGATCTTTGCACGTTTATCATGCCGTCCATCGTTGACCGTTCACCGTTGCTCATCGCCATCTCCAGCGGCGGGCAATCGCCCGTTCTGGCGAGACTTTTGCGCGCGCAACTGGAAACCATGATACCGGCCGCTTACGGGCACCTCGCCGCAATGGCGGGAAAATTCCGCGAACGAGTTAAACAACAGTTCACACACCCGGAGAAGCGGCGGGTTTTCTGGGAAAAGACACTGCAAGGCCGTTTCAGCGAAATGGTGTTGGCGGGAAAAGACGAAGCTGCACAGGATTATTTATTGCAATCCTTGCAGCAGGAAAAAGACAAACCGCCGCAAGGCGAGGTTTATCTGGTCGGTGCCGGGCCGGGAAATCTCGACTTACTGACGTTCCGCGCCATGCGCCTGATGCAGCAAGCCGATGTCGTGGTTTACGACCGTCTGGTTTCACCCGCGATTCTGGACATGGTGCGCCGCGACGCCGAACGCATTTATGCCGGCAAAGAGCGCAACCGCCATACTTTGCAGCAGGAATCGATCAACCAACTGCTGGTACGGCTGGCGCAGGAAGGCAAACGCGTGCTGCGGCTAAAAGGCGGCGACCCGTTCATTTTCGGCCGCGGTGGCGAAGAAATCGAAACCCTGGCTGCGCACCGCATTCCTTTTCAAGTCGTGCCCGGCATTACCGCCGCATCGGGTGTCGCCGCTTACGCCGGTATTCCGTTGACGCACCGGGATTATGCGCAATCGTGCATTTTTGTCACTGGCCACTTGAAAAATAACAGTATCGATCTCGACTGGCCCCATCTCGCCCGCCCGAATCAGACCATCGTGATTTATATGGGACTCCTGGGTCTGCCCGTGCTATGCCAGCAACTGATCGCGCACGGCCTGCCGGACAGCACACCCGCTGCTATCGTTCAGCAAGGCACCACGCAAAAACAAAGAATTGTGACCGGAACCCTGCAAACACTGCCGGATCTTGCAGAAACCGCTCATTTGACCCCGCCGACCCTGATCATCGTCGGGCAAGTCGTCAAGTTGCATCAGAATCTCGCTTGGTTCGAACCGGCTTCGGAAGCGGAAAATACGCAGGCGCACTTCCTGGCATTGGATCAACCTGCAAAACCATCATCCGACTAACAATCCCGCCCGGCTCGACCGTTTTATTCCGACTCGGCAAAGCGCATCGACAAATCGATCGCTTGAATATTTTTGGTTAAGCCACCAATCGAAATCCGATCCACCCCTGTTTCCGCCACCTGCCGCAGGTTATCCAAGGTAATGTTGCCGGATGCTTCCAATATGACAGATTCCCCCGCTTGCTTGCGAGTCAACGTCACCGCATCCGCTAGCTGATTCAACGTAAAATTATCCAGCAACACCATCCGGGCGCCCGCTGCCAATGCTTCCTGCAATTCTTGCAACGATTCCACTTCGATTTGGATAAATACGCCCGGCGGCGCGATTTCGCGCGCCCTACTTAAAGCCGGTTGAATCCCTCCGGCGGCGATGATGTGGTTCTCCTTGATCAGAATCCCGTCGTACAACCCGATGCGATGATTCACCCCGCCGCCACACGTCACTGCGTATTTCTGCGCCAGCCGCAACCCCGGCAGCGTTTTGCGCGTATCGACAATCACCGCCCGGGTACCGGCGACGGCATCGGCATACCGTTTAGTTTGCGTCGCTACGGCAGACAGCAATTGCAGAAAATTCAGCGCCGAACGCTCCGCCGTCAGCAGCGTGCGAGCATTGCCCTTGATCTTGCATAATTCTTGTCCGGCTTGCGCCGCATCGCCATCCTTGGCAAACCATTCGATCTCGGTGTCCGCCGCCAGTGTCAGAAAACAAGTCTCGAACCATTGCATCCCGCATAGCACCGCATTTTCCCGGCTGACAACCGTTGCGCTCAGTACTTTACCGCTTGGAATCAGCGACGCCGTCAGATCACCGCTGCCGATATCTTCTTGCAGCGCGCGTTGCACATTAGCGCGAATTTCATCGTGTAAATCCAGCATTTTTATCCTCAACCGCCATGAAGCCATGCATTATAGTGCACACAAGTGGTTCACTTCCGCCAATCGAACAGCTAGTATAGCGATTGGCTTGCGAAATAAGGAGAGTATATGTCCAGCGCTTTTGACTTGATCTTTTTCAGTATTGCCGCAATGCTGGGCGTAGCCGCTGTCGGTTTGATCGCCGTTTGGTTCATCCAGGACGTCACGCAGAAAAAGCATTCGATCCTGCGCAATTACCCGGTGATTGGCCGGTTGCGTTATTTTTTCGAAATCCAGGGCAAATACTTCCGGCAATATTTCTTCGCCAACGACCGCGACGAGATGCCGTTCAATCGGGCCACGCGCGGCTGGATTTACAAGAATTCCAAGAATAAGGGCAGTCTGGTCGGCTTCGGTTCAACCAATGATTTACGCCAGCCAGGTTCGATCATTTTCGTCAACGCCGCTTTCCCGATTCAAGAAGAAGATCAGTTGCCCACGCCGTCGTTACGCATCGGCGAAGGCTACTGCGAGCAGCCGTTCGAAGCGAAATCGATCATCAATATCAGCGGCATGAGTTACGGCGCCATTTCCAAACCGGCGGTGCGGGCGTTATCGCTCGGCGCCGCGCAGGCGGGTTGCTGGATGAATACCGGTGAAGGCGGGTTGGCGCCGTATCATTTGGAAGGCGATTGCGATTTGATCATGCAAATCGGCACCGCGAAGTACGGCATCCGCGACGAGCACGGTAATTTCTCAGCGCAGCGCGCGAAAGAGCTCAGCAAAGTCGTCAAAGCCTTCGAGATCAAACTATCGCAAGGCGCAAAACCCGGCAAGGGCGGATTGCTGCCAGCCGGTAAAGTGCATGAAGAAATCGCCTCGATCCGCGGCATTCCGGTCAATCAGGATTCGATCAGCCCGAACCGCCACAAGGACATCAACAACATCGACGAGCTGCTCGATAAAATTCATTACATCCGTGAGCTGACCGGCCGCCCGGTCGGCATCAAAACGGCAATCGGCGGGTGGAATTTCATCAATGAGCTGTGCGACAGTATCAATCGCCGTGGACTCGAATATGCGCCGGACTTTTTGACCATCGACGGCGGCGAAGGCGGCAGCGGCGCGGCACCGCAAACCTTGATGGATCACGTCAGTCTGCCGATTGCGGAAGCCCTGCCACGCGTCGTCGATGCGCTGCTGCAATCCGATCTGAAGAAGCGCATTTATGTGGTGGCAGCCGGAAAACTGGTGACATCCGCAGAAGGGGCCTGGGCGCTCTGCGCCGGTGCCGATTTTGTCAACACCGCACGCGGTTTCATGTTTTCACTTGGGTGCATCCAAGCGATGCGCTGCCATCTGAATACCTGCCCGACCGGCATTACAACGCATGACGAACGGCTGCAAAACGGATTGGTGGTGGAAGAAAAATATCTGCGGGTTGCGAATTACGCCCGGAATGTCAACAAAGAAATCAACATGATTGCCCATTCATGCGGTTTGCGCCATGCGCGGCAATTTAAACGTGAACATGTGCGTATCGTCGAAACGGCGGGCAAAAGCGTAGCGCTGAATATCCTTTATCCTTACCCGGAGCCTAGCAAGAAAAAAATATAGATTCAAAAATCCGCCGGTCATTTTCCGGCCGAGCTGCTGTTTATCGGACGCTAGCCCCAGCCTTAAAGAATTAAAACCCGATTTAAATCCCGCCTCATCATACTGAAAATAAGGGGTAAAAATGCCCTTTAAATAAGACTTAAGTCTATTGTCAGTCCACCGATAATACATGCCTTACGCTGAAACCACACCCACTGACCGGCCAATAGCCATACGACAAAACATGTTTCTTTTTTTCATCAATCAGGACGATAAAAAAATCCGTGTTATCAGCGGATTGACACTGAGTATCCTGATCTTGTCAGCGGGTTTTTCCGTATACAACATCATGCAGCCGCAAACCGAAGCCATGGCCACTTCAGGACTCCGTGCCACTTTAGAAAATACCGTTAGACTGATAGAAAATCAGATCTCGCATTCCCTGGCAAATAGCCGGGCAATATCCGTTAATACGGCTCTGATTGAAAGCTTGGAAAAACTTAACGCCGCTGAATCCCAACACGAAGACATTGCCGTACTACTGAAAACCACGGAAAAAATACTAACCACGTCTTTCTCCGGCATCAAAATCTATGACTCCGGAGACAATCTTATCGTCGATGCAGGCATTAATTCCAGTCACGCGCACCCCGGTATCGAACTGAGCGCCGGTCCCGGCATCCGCACAATGCTATTGTGGCAAGAACAGTTCATTATCCGTAATTCCCTTCCGGTACTGAATGGCGAGAATCACGTCATTGGCCGGATCACAACCGAAGAACACATACCCGGTCTTACGAGGATATTCAAAGAAGCCGTTTTGATCGGTAGAACCGGCGACTTTCTTCTTTGCGCGCCGATCCAAGAAAGTAATCTCGATATGAATTGCTTCGTGCGTGAGCTGGATGGAAGCCAATTTAAACGCATGCAACGCATCATGCACAACAAACCATTACCGGTGCACTTTGCACTTGAAGGACAAAACGGCGTTAGATTTACGAAGGATTACCGGCAAATGGATGTCGTCGCGGCGCATTCGCCCGTGGCCTACGGCCTAGGCGCCGTGCTCAAGATGGATGAAAAAGAACTTTATGGCAATTTCTCCGAGCAAATCAGAACGATCTTATTTTACCTAGCCTTGCTTGTTCTGGCTGGCATGGCGATTGTTTATTGGTTAACCAAGCCACTTATTCACAAAACGATTAAATCGAAAAATGCCTCGATCAAAGCGCATGAGGAATTGCTACAAGCTAAAAACAATGCTGAAAGAATTTCATTGGAGCTGACCGCATATTTAAATGCGATAGGCAAACTCGCCTTAATTTCAATCACGGATCGCACAGGCAACATTATTCAGGTCAACGAAAAGTTTTGCGAGGTCAGCGGCTATACGCAGGAAGAATTGATTGGCAAGAATCATCGTATTCTGAACTCATGCACGCATCCAAAATCATTTTTCGACGAAATGTGGGCCACTATCGTACAAGGTCAAACTTGGCACCGGGAAGTCTGCAATCGCGATAAATCAGGCAAGCTCTACTGGGTTGATTCGACCATCGTACCGCTGGTCAATGTTCACGGAGAAATCGATCGTTACCTAGCTGTGTGGGTGGATATCACCGCACGCAAGCAAAATGATCTGGACTTAAGCGAGCGGCTGAAAGAAAGCAATTGCTTGCATATGGTGCGCAATTATCTGGAACAGGATCAAGATACCGAAAAAACCTGCCAAAGCATATTAAGGTCATTAATACAGGCGCTGCAATTTTCTGACATAGCCGCCGCTACGATTACACTTGGCGGTACGCGGTTCACCACTGCCGGATATCAAGACAGTCTTACTCATACGATAAACGCCGCGATCATCGCTAATGGAGAAGCATGCGGACGATTGGAAGTAGCCTATACGCAGGATATTCCATTCGCCTTACCTTATGAGCAGAATCTTATTGACACGATTGCGCATGATCTGAGCCGCTGGTACGAGCGTAAAGAAGCCGAAAAGCGCATCATCGAAATGGCCACGCACGATGCACTAACCGGCCTGCCCAACCGGCATTTGCTGCAAGATCGCATCGAACAGGCACTGGTTCACGATACACGCAGTCAAAAACAAATGGCGGTGTTATTTATCGATTTGGATCATTTCAAAACCATCAATGACTCGCTCGGTCACGATATCGGTGATCTGCTGCTGCAAGCGGTCGCGGAGAGACTGCTGACTTGCGTGCGCAGCGAAGATACCGTCGCCCGGCAAGGCGGCGATGAATTTATTGTGGTGCTGAATGCGATTGCGGAGTCGCTGGATGCCGCCAAAGTGGCGCAGAAAATTCTCGATGCATTGATTCGCCCCTACTATATCCACAAAAATGAATTACATATCTGCGGCAGCATCGGCATCGCCGTCTTCCCGGACGATGGCGCTAATGCCGAAACATTGCTGAAAAACAGCGATGTGGCCATGTATCATGCCAAGGAAAACGGCCGGAACAACTATCAGTTCTTCACTGATGAACTCAACAAATCAGCTCATGAAAGACATACGCTCGGCCTCGATTTACGTTATGCGTTAGAGCGCAATGAGCTAGTTTTACATTACCAGCCGATCATGGATATGCCGGATCATCAGTTGCACAGTGTCGAAGCGTTGTTGCGCTGGCGGCATCCGCAACACAAGCTGATCGCACCGGATAAATTCATCAATCTGGCGGAAGAAACCGGTTTAATTATTCCGATCGGTGAATGGGTAGTAAAAACGGTGTGCGAACAAATCAACGCCTGGCAAGCGCGAGGCTACCGCATCCCCAAAGTAGCCATTAACCTATCCGCGCGGCAATTCCGTGATAAGGAGTTAATCAATAATATTGCGCGTATCTTGGACGAAACCGGCGTAGCAGCCCACTACATCACGCTGGAAATCACCGAAAGCATGCTGATCGATAATATTGAGAAAGTCGTGGAAACACTCAATTGTCTCAACGCCATGGGCATTCGTATCTCAATTGATGATTTCGGCACCGGCTATTCAAGTCTCAGTTATCTGAAGCGTTTTCCGATTCATACGCTCAAAATCGACCGCACCTTTGTGCGCGACATCGTCACCGACAGAAGCGACCACACCATTGTTGCAACGATCATCGCGATGGCGCACAGCCTGGAAATGGATGTCATCGCAGAAGGCATAGAAACAGAGGAACAGCTCAATCTTTTGCGTGCTCAGCATTGCAATCACTATCAAGGCTATTATTTCAGCAAGCCGGTCACCGCTGCTGAAATCGAGCACATGCTCATTAAACCCGCATCACGCCATAGAAAGATTCACGCCATCCGTTCGGCCGGTTAATCCACTCTTGAAATTTCACACATTTCCCCCACGTAGGCAATAACAACCTACGATGGGAGAATTTAATGCGTTTTGACAAACTAACCACTAAGTTTCAACAAGCCTTCGCGGATGCGCAGAGTATCGCCGTCGGTCAGGATAATCCGGCCATCGAACCACAGCATCTTCTGTTAGCTTTACTGCAACAAGACGATGGCAGTACCGTTTCTTTACTGCAACGCTCCGGTGTCAATACCACGCCGCTGCTGGAGAGCGTCAAACAGAATGTGCAGCGTCTGCCGAAAGTTGAAAACGCAGGCGGGGAAGTCAATATCTCACGCCCCCTGAATAATCTGCTCAATCTGGCGGATAAGGAAGCGCAAAAACGCAATGATCAATTCATCGCTTCAGAAATGTTCCTGCTCGCTTGTTTGCAGGACAAAGGCGAGATCAGCGCACTGCTCAAGCAACACGGCGCCAATGCCGCAGCACTGGAACGCGCCATCAACGCCATTCGTGGCGGCGAACAGGTCAGCAGCGCGGAAGCGGAAAGCAGCCGTGAAGCATTAAAAAAATATACCCTGGACCTTACCGAACGGGCACGCCAAGGCAAACTGGATCCGGTCATCGGCCGCGACGATGAAATCCGCCGGGCAGTACAAGTATTGCAACGGCGCACCAAAAACAATCCGGTGCTGATCGGTGAGCCGGGCGTGGGAAAAACCGCCATCGTTGAAGGCTTGGCGCAGCGCATAGTCAACGGTGAAGTGCCGGAAAGTTTGAAAGACAAACGTGTTCTCTCTTTGGATATGGCCGCCCTGCTGGCCGGCGCCAAGTATCGCGGTGAGTTCGAGGAACGCCTCAAATCGGTACTCAAAGAACTCGCACAAGACGAAGGAAAAACCATTGTCTTCATCGACGAACTGCATACCATGGTGGGTGCCGGTAAAGCGGAAGGCGCGATGGATGCGGGCAACATGTTGAAGCCGGCGTTGGCGCGCGGAGAATTGCACTGTGTCGGTGCGACAACCTTGGATGAATACCGCAAATACATTGAAAAAGACGCTGCACTGGAACGGCGCTTCCAAAAAGTCTTGGTAGAAGAACCGAGTGTGGAAGCCACCATTGCAATCCTGCGCGGCTTACAGGAGAAATACGAAGTGCATCATGGCGTGGATATCACCGATCCCGCTATCGTCGCAGCTGCGGAATTATCCAACCGTTACATTACCGATCGTTTTCTGCCGGACAAAGCAATCGACCTGATCGACGAAGCCGCGGCACGCATCCGCATGGAAATTGACTCCAAACCGGAGGCGCTGGATAAACTGGATCGCCGTTTAATCCAACTCAAGATTGAACGTGAGGCGATCAAAAAAGAAAAAGACGAAGCATCGCAAAAGCGGCTGCAGTTGCTGGAAGAAGAAATAAGACAAAAAGAACGTGAGTATGCCGATCTCGCCGAAATCTGGAAAACCGAAAAATTCCAGGTGCAAGGTTCGCAGCAAATCAAAGAAGAAATGGAAAAAATCAAGCTGGAAATCGAAGCGGCCACCCGCAAAGGCGATTGGCAAAAAGTTTCGGAATTGCAGTATGGACGGCTTCCGCAACTGGAAGCGCAATTGCAATCCCAGCTGAAACAACAGAGTGAAGGCGCTGAACCAGGCGCTGCAAATGCGCCTAAGTTATTGCGCACGCAAGTTGGCGCGGAAGAGATCGCCGAAGTAGTATCGCGCGCGACCGGCATTCCGGTATCGAAAATGATGCAGGGAGAACGTGAAAAACTACTGCTGATGGAACAAAAGCTGCATGACCGCGTGGTCGGACAAGATGAAGCCGTGCGGCTGGTATCGGATGCGATCCGGCGTTCCCGCGCCGGTCTGTCCGATCCCAACCGGCCTTACGGATCATTCCTATTCCTGGGCCCTACCGGCGTGGGCAAGACCGAGTTGTGCAAAGCCTTGGCCGGATTTTTGTTCGACTCGGAAGATCACTTAATCCGCGTCGATATGTCTGAATTCATGGAGAAACATTCGGTCGCACGCCTGATCGGCGCGCCACCGGGCTATGTCGGCTATGAGGAAGGCGGCTACTTAACCGAACTCGTGCGCAGAAAACCGTATGCGGTCATCTTGCTGGATGAAGTGGAGAAAGCGCATCCGGATGTGTTTAATGTGCTGCTGCAAGTACTCGACGATGGACGCATGACCGATGGTCAAGGACGCACGGTCGATTTTAAAAATACCGTGATCGTCATGACATCCAATTTAGGATCGCAAATGATTCAGGAAATGTCCGGGAACGATTATCAAGTTATCAAACAGGCTGTTATGGGTGAGGTGAAAACATACTTCCGCCCGGAATTCATTAATCGCATTGATGAAGTGGTCGTATTCCATGCGCTTGATCAGAGACATATTCAGTCGATTGCGAAGATTCAATTGCAGTACCTTGAAGCAAGATTGGCCAAGCTGGAAATGAAGCTTGAAGTCAGTGATGCAGCATTGTCTTCTATTTCACAAACAGGTTTTGACCCAGTATTTGGCGCACGTCCTCTAAAACGCGCGATCCAGACGCAAATCGAGAACCCGCTCGCCAAAGAGATTCTGGAAGGAAAATTTGTTGCAAAAGATACTATTAAGGTTGATTTCAGCGATGACACGATCCGTTTCACGCGTGTGAGCGGATAACCGCGTGCTATCAGTGAATCCCAAAATAGGATTGGAAATGAACAGCCAGAAAAAATAGACCGGGAGACGTGGTGAATATACTTAAACGCGACGAGATTCGGGTAAAATGTATTCTTTTTACCGGATAGATTGTCATGTTTAAAGGTAGCTTGGTTGCTATCGTCACCCCGATGGATGAAGAAGATGGATTGGATCTGGATCGCTTCCGCGCTCTGCTCGATTTCCACATAGACCAGGGTACCGACGGTGTCGTCATCGTTGGTACGACAGGCGAATCCCCAACAGTAGATTTTGAGGAACATCATCTGTTGATGCGTACCGCGGTCGATCATGTAGCCGGACGCATACCGGTGATTGCCGGTACGGGTGCCAATTCAACACGAGAAGCGATCGATTTATCGGTTTACGCCAAGAATGCAGGCGTTGATGCCTGCCTCTCGGTTGCGCCTTATTACAACAAGCCGACGCAGGAAGGACTGTATCAACACTTCAAAGCAATCGCCGAGGCCGTGGATATCCCGCACATTTTATATAACGTTCCGGGCCGGACAGTGGCTGATATCCGTAACGATACGGCGTTACGTTTAGCGCAGATTCCCAACATCGTCGGCATTAAAGATGCCACCGGCGATATCGGACGAGGTTCCGATCTGTTACAACGCGCGCCATCTGATTTCTTCATTTATAGCGGAGATGATGTCAGTGGGCTGGCATTTTTGCTGCTGGGCGGGCATGGCGTGATTTCAGTCACGGCCAATGTAGCGCCCCGGATGATGCACGACATGTGCGTTGCAGCATTTACAGGCGACCTCAATACCGCGCGTGCGCTCAATAATAAGCTTTTGCGTTTACACCTTGATCTGTTCGTTGAAGCCAATCCTATCCCGGTAAAATGGGCTGTCGAGCAAATGGGACTCATCGGCCCTGGAATACGTCTGCCGCTCACGCCTTTATCCAGCCAGTACCACCAACTTATTCGCGAAGCAATGCAATCAGCCAATATCCACGATTTGAAGAGGTAAGATGTCAAAAATGAAATGGCGGAAAGTCACCATACCGTCTCTGGTATTGACGCTTTCATTGGCAAGTACAGGTTGTAAAATGATCGACCTGTTCCCGGAAACTAAAACTATCGATTACAAGTCAGCAGGAAAACTGCCGCCTTTGGAAATACCGCCCGACCTGATTCAACCGGCTATTGATGAGCGTTACGCAATTCCCGAGGCGAATTCATCCGGCAGCACCACTTTCTCCAGCTACAACAACGAACGCGGCGGACAACAAAAAACTGACAGCTCCTCCTTAATACCGCTATCCATTCAGAATGTGCATATTGAGCGCGCCGGAACACAACGCTGGCTGGTCATTCCCCAGCCTCCCGAGGCTGTTTGGCCGGTGGTTAAGGAATTCTGGCAAGAGCTGGGTTTCCTGATCAAAATGGAAGTTCCTGAAGCCGGTATTATGGAAACTGATTGGGCTGAGAATCGCGCCAAGATTCCACAAGATATTATTCGTACTTTTCTCTCCACCTTTCTGGATAGTATTTATTCAACCGCTGAACGCGACAAATTCCGTACCCGGCTGGAACGCAACGACACCAGCACTGAGGTCTATATCAGCCATCGCGGTATGACTGAAGTACTGGAAGGCGGTAGTCTCAACCGCACAGTCTGGCAACCACGCCCGGCCGATCCTGATTTGGAAGCCGAAATGCTATCCCGCTTGATGATGCGCTTCGGTGTCGAAGAACAAAAAGCAAAACTGGAGTTAACCACCGGCAGGAGTTCGACCACGGAACGCGCATTCATCAACTCAGAGGGCACTTCGCTGGTCGTTAACGAAGCATTTGACCGGTCATGGCGGCGAGTCGGCCTAGCGCTGGATCGAATTGGCTTTACTGTTGAGGATCGCAATCGGGAGCAAGGCATCTATTTTGTACGTTACGTTAGCCCTGACAAAGACAGTAAGAAAAAAGGTGATGACGAAGGTATTCTTTCCAATATTATGTTCTGGCGTAGCGGGGATAAAGATAGCGCAAAAGCCGAGAAGTACCGTATACAGGTACACAACACCGGCACAAACACCAGTAATGTCACTTTGCTGAATGACGATGGAACAGCCGTAGGCTCTGCCACCGCAAGCCGCATTTTGAAACTATTGCATGAGCAGCTTAAATAGCAAGAGCAATGAAGCCCAGATCAGATTCTTGAAGAGTTAGTTTTTTAGCTGTTCTTATCAAAGTAACAAAAGAAGAGTACAAAAAATAGAAACAAGTTTATAAATAAAAAACCGCCCGAAGGCGGTTTTTTATTTAATCCTTCCAAACAGAAGAATTATTTTTTACTATCTGCTTCCCCACCACTCATGATTTTTTCGTAGTTTGCTTTTTCAGTTTCAGGCAGTGCTTGGCTAGGTTTTCCACCACACGCTGATAAAGTTAAAGATAGTAAAAATGCAGCCAGAAGAGCATATTTCATATGATTTTCCTTATAAAAAGTTCTTAAAATAAACAACGCAGTATATAAAAAATTTAACTCATCTTTCAAGCATGTTACTTAGCCGAAAGAATCCATTCATATCTGCCATTCAGGTTTTAATCATCCGGACAATAAAAATATCTAAATGATCCCTGCTTTCTGCAAATCCATTTCCTGTTACTTGAGTATAGCAGTGAGAAAATGGAAACCAGAGATTTTGATTGATGTACAAAAAAACAAACCGCCAACAATATCCAGTAAATTTATCTTTCTATAATCAATCAGCAAGTCACAAATTTCCTTGCGAGAATCTGTGACTCAAAAAGCGCATTTCTAAACAGCTTTTTGAAGATTACTGCGATAATATTTTCGCAATAACTTTGCTATTCCTTTTTATTTTAATTCTTGAGGTTCAGAATCTCTAGGTCCATACGCGGATGGAGGTGGTTTATCCATTGGATAACCATCAAGACTTTTCTTTCCTTCACAAGCACTTAATGTCAATATAGCAAAAGCGATTACTACAAGTGAAAATCTAAACATTCAATCTCCCATTTTCTTAGTTTTGATTTACGTGCGATAGCATAATCGAACTCATCCGATTATACAAATTTGATTCATGAAACTCCGTCCCATTTCCATGAATTATTCAATTAATACAATTTATTACAGGTTATTTCAGAGAAGATTAGCTAGCAACTCGATTGAACAAAAACGATTGAACAAAAACTTTACTTTAGACAGCGCTTAGTTTTTATCTCGAATATAACCACTGACATACCACTGATAAAGAATATTTTCGGTTTCTTTATCCATCTCGCAAGCGGGCGACAATTCATAATTATCAGCTAACTCAATCAATGTCTTGTATGCATCAGCACCGACCTTAACAGTCTCACCGTTAATAAAAAATTTATCACGGCCGCTTAACATTCTGCTTTTTAAATCCAGCTGCACTCCATTTTCTTTAATTCGCTTGAGAAAAACACGCAATGACGATAGTTTAGCGGGCTGCGCAAAGAAAACATGTGATTTAGGTTCCGAGAGATAAATACCCAGAAAATCCTCGATGTCATCACGCCCCCAGTTAATCTTCTTCAAGACTGAATTAACCTGGGATTGCATTGCAGCACTAATTTTTGAAGGGTGCGATTGCCATTGCAAATCAGGATCGGAATACCAGCCATCCGTTAAAATAGTATCCTGCAAATGAACGAGAAATTGCGTTATCAATTCTTGCTGACTCGGAGCACGGAAGCCAATGGAATATGTCATGCAATCATCCACGGCAATACCGTTATGCGCGTATTTAGGCGGCAAATAGAGCATATCACCGGGGTTTAGCACCCATTCCTGCTCGGGTTGAAAATTCTTCAAAATCCTGAGCGGCGCATCGGCGATAAATTCATCATCCAGTTGCGCAGATATCTGCCACCGTCTGGAACCCATCCCTTGCAATAAAAACACGTCATAGGAATCGAAATGCGGGCCAATCCCGCCGCCCTTAGGGGCATAACTCACCATCAAATCATCCAGCCGGGCGTGCGGTATGAAGCGAAATTTTGATAACAAATCGCGCGCCGGGGCAAGAAAATGATTCACATCTTGCACGAGCAATGTCCATTGTTTTTTAGGCAACTTTGCCAAATCATGATCACTTAACGGACCATGCGTAAGATGCCATTTGCCGCTTCTCTGTATGACAAGACGGGACTGCGCATCTTCATCACACGCCAATGCCATCAATTCTTCGCGTGTTAGTAAGCCATTAAAACCCGGTAAAGCATTTCTCACCAGCAGAGGCTGCTTCTGCCAGTAATCGCGCAAAAAATTCTTCGGGGTCACATCACCCAATGAGATAGTTTTTGTCTTACTGATGTTCAATTCCTTTATCATTTCTCAGTTTCTCAGTTTCTCAATGCCGGCAATGATTCTGTGTGCAGTACGAATTTCAGCGCCAATCCGTTATTGCACCAGCGCTCCCCTTTGGGCGGCGGACCATCTTTAAAAACATGTCCTTGATGCCCTTCGCAACGCGCGCAATGATACTCGGTACGCAGAAAAATTAACTGATAATCCGCTTTGGTGCCGACATGCCCGGCAATCGGTTGCGTAAAACTTGGCCAGCCGCTTCCGCTTTCATATTTATTCCGGCTCTCAAACAGCGGTAAGTAACAGGCGGCACAAATAAATGTCCCGTCTCGCTCTTCGCTATTCAATTCACTACTACCGGGCTCTTCGGTTTCTTCTTCAAACAAAATCCGGTAAGCTTCCGGAGCCACTAATCCGCGCCATGCTTCGTGCGGCTTATTGAGCGGCACAATCACCGGACTGATACCTGTTGCTGCGAGCCGCAACGACCACATCAGCGAAACGGCAGGTAACGCTGCCAATACGCTCATCCGTTGCAGAAAAATGCGCCGGTTCATAAAAAACCCTCATATCATCCAAACGGCCCGTCGGCCTTATTACATTGAAAAAGAATGTCCATTGAACAGACAAGTTGAATTAAAACGTACCATGCTCAGGTCGCGCTAACCAAGATTTTGCTGCATCCGGCGGTGCAGATTTAGCCGCAAATCCTGTATCATTTCGTTTTTAGGATTATATCTTAGCCCACATGAAAATCACTTTTCTGGAATTTGAGCAAAATATCGCAGAATTTGAATCAAAAATTGAGGAATTACGCTTTGCGCAAGATGATTCGGCCTTGGATATCTCCGCTGAAATTGCACGCTTACAAGCAAAAAGCCAATCTCTGACAAAAAATGTATACGCAAAACTGACACCCTGGCAGATCTCGCAAGTAGCCCGTCATCCGCAACGTCCTTATACATTGGACTATATAGAACATCTATTTACCGACTTCGAAGAACTGCATGGTGACCGGAATTTCTCGGATGATCATGCGATTGTCGGCGGTTTGGCGCGATTTAACGGCCAGACCGTTATGGTGATCGGCCATCAGAAAGGGCGTGACACCCGGGAAAAAATCTACCGCAACTTTGGCATGCCGAAACCGGAAGGTTATCGCAAAGCATTGCGCTTAATGCGCTTGGCAGAAAAATTTTCGATTCCGCTGATTACTTTTATCGATACACCCGGCGCATATCCCGGCATTGATGCGGAAGAGCGCGGACAATCCGAAGCCATCGGCAGAAATCTTTATGTCCTGGCGGAATTAAAAATTCCCATTATCTGCATCGTTATTGGTGAAGGTGGTTCCGGCGGTGCTTTAGCTGTTGCCGTTGGTGATGTGATACACATGCTACAGTATGCCACCTATTCCGTCATATCACCGGAAGGCTGCGCCTCCATTTTATGGAAAAGTGCCGACAAAGCACCGGAAGCTGCAGAAATCATGGGTATTACCGCCGACCGCTTGAAAGCAATGAATTTGATCGACAGCATCATTACGGAACCGATCGGGGGCGCCCACCGGGATTACCCGGCCATCATGCAATCGGTAAAAACCGTGTTGCAGGAATCACTGCGCAAATTTCAGGATCATTCCAGTGAAACGCTTCTGGCAAAACGTCTGGACCGGCTTATGGCATATGGCTCATTCAAGGAAGTCAAAATCGAATAGCCTGCTAGGTGACGCTGAAGTAGTATTACTCGCGTATATCAAACCAGGCGATCATCTCACCATTGCACTAAGCGGCGGTATCGATTCAGTCGTGTTACTGGATATACTCGCTCAATTATCCCAACAGATACCCTTTACGCTTTCCGCTGTGCATGTAAATCATGGTATCAGCCGCAATGCAGCCGGTTGGAGCAATTTTTGCAGCAATCTCTGCGCAGCTTATGGTGTTTCGATCCACGTAGCTTCTCTGCAAATAAAAAAAGAAGCCGGGGTTAGCCTTGAAGCCATTGCCCGGGAAGAACGTTATCGCATCTTCAGCCGTATGCATGCGGATTACGTGGTTGTTGCACAACACTTGGACGATCAGGCCGAAACACTGCTACTGCAATTATTTCGCGGCGCTGGAATCCGCGGGTTGAGCGCGATGCCGCTGATCAGAAAGCAAGATTCCGATACCGCGCCGCAAATTCTGCGCCCGCTATTGGAAATCTCCCGGAGTAGAATCGAAGCCTACGCTCATAAAAATCAATTAACCTGGATCAACGACGAAAGCAATGACGACACTGGTTTCAATCGGAATTTCCTGCGGCACGAGATTCTGCCCATACTGAAGAAACGCTATCCCAGTTATCCGAAAACATTGCTGCGCACCAGCCGTCACCTGTCTGAAGCATCGTTATTACTGGACGAACTGGCTGCAATGGACAGTGAAAATTGTGTTGTCTCCGGCTTGCTGCAAGTCGAGCGCATGCGCAAGCTCAGTTTTGCGCGTGCAAAAAATCTCCTACGCTATAGGTTGTCGCAACAGGGTGCGCTACTTCCCAGCACGGCAAAATTGGAAGATATTGTGAATCAGCTTTTGTCCGCGAATAAGGACAACCGCCTCCATATCGTTTTTGGTCATAGCGAAATTCGTTGTTTCAAAGGTGCCGTTCATATCCTGCCTAAGCAATCTTCACCGCAAAATCCGGAACAATGCACATGGCAGGGAGAATCGTGTTTAGCACTGCGGAATCTGAGCGGCAGCATCCGCTTTATGCACGTAAAGGATCAAGGTATCAACCAACAAAAATTATCAAGTGCACCGGTAACCGTCCGTTCCCGGCAGGGTGGCGAACGTTTCATGCCAGCTTGCAATCGCCCGCGCAGAAGCTTGAAAAACTTACTGCAAGAAGCATCCATCCCGCCCTGGCAACGCAATACTCTACCGCTACTGTTCTGCGGTGAACAACTGGTATGGGTTCCGGGAATCGGCATCGATTGTGAATTTCAAGTAAAATCGGGAGAAACGGGGATTTTACCGCTGTGGGATTCCGCATGAACAAGACCGGAATTCAGATTACCGATTTACTCAACTGGAAAATTGCATGATTTTAGTCACGGGAGGCGCAGGATTTATTGGCAGTAATTTTATTCTCGATTGGTTGGCACAATCGGATGAGCAGATCATCAATCTTGATAAATTGACTTATGCCGGGAATTTACAAAATTTAGCGCCATTGTCTCAAGATTCTCGGCATATATTTGTTAAAGGCGATATCGGTGATACCCAATTGGTTTCACAATTGCTGACTCAGTACCATCCGCGCGCAATCCTTAACCTGGCAGCTGAAAGTCATGTCGACCGCTCCATTCTCGGACCGGAAGATTTTATTCAAACCAATATCCTGGGTACGTTTCGCTTATTGGAAGCAACACATGCCTATTGGCGCGAGCTGGAATCCGCTGCAAAACAAAGTTTCCGTTTTCTTCATGTTTCAACCGATGAGGTTTACGGTTCATTGAGAAAAAATGAACCTGCATTTACCGAAGCGCATCGTTATGAACCCAATAGCCCCCATTCAGCCAGCAAAGCAGCCAGCGATCACTTAGTGCGCGCCTATCACCATACCTATGGGTTACCCATACTGACCACCAATTGTTCTAACAATTATGGCCCGTTCCAGTTTCCGGAAAAATTGATTCCTTTAATGATCGTGAATGCATTAGCAGGAAAATCCTTACCGGTATATGGAGATGGTCAACAAGTACGTGACTGGCTCTATGTTGCCGATCATTGCAGTGCGATCCGGCGTGTATTGGAGCGCGGCACTCCGGGAGAAACTTATAATATAGGCGGCTGGAACGAGAAGCCTAATATTGAAATTGTGCAGACCATCTGCAGCCTACTAGAAGAATCTTATCCCAGCGCAAATTTTCATAACCTCATCACGTACGTTCAGGATCGGCCAGGACACGACAGACGCTATGCCATTGATGCGACGAAAATCGAACGCGAACTCGACTGGAGACCGGTCGAAACATTCGCTACCGGCATACGAAAAACGATCCAATGGTACTTGAACAACCGGCAATGGGTAACTGATGTGCAAACCGGTGCTTACCAGGAATGGATCAAAACGCATTACGCCGGATTGCAGTCATGAAAATTCTATTATTCGGCAAAAACGGCCAAGTCGGATGGGAATTGCAGCGCAGTCTCGCACCGCTGGGTGAATTAATCGCATTAAGTTCAAGCAGTGAAGAATTTTGCGGTGACTTGACCGATTTCGCCGGTATACAACAAACCCTGCGGCTAATCTCGCCCGATATTATCGTCAATGCAGCAGCTTATACTGCCGTCGACAAAGCAGAAAGTGAGCCTGAACGGGCTTATGCGCTCAATGCTCAAGCACCTGCTGTGCTGGCACAAGAGGCAAAAAGACTCAACGCATGGCTCATCCACTACTCAACCGATTACGTCTTCAATGGACATAGCAGTCAACCCTATCTTGAAACTGATGATTGCGATCCGCTCAACGTCTATGGTAAATCTAAATTGGAGGGTGAGAAAAATATCCTCACTTCCGGCTGCTCACATTTGATTTTTCGTACCAGCTGGGTCTATGCCGCTCATGGAAATAATTTCATAAAAACGATACTCCGCTTGGCGCAGCAGCGCGATAAATTGACCATCGTGGATGATCAAGTCGGCTCACCAACCGGAGCAGAGCTAATTGCAGATATTACCGCTCATGCATTGCGCATGGTTAAGCAAAAACCCGAGGTCTCCGGTTTATATCACTTAACTGCTACTGGAAGCACTTCATGGTATGGGTTTGCTAAATTTATTCTGGAAAATGCAGAACGCATGAATTATCAGCTCAAAATCCAATCCACTGCATTGCAACCTATTCCTAGCAGTGATTTTCCTCTGCCTGCAAAACGTCCGTTCAATTCTCGTCTCAATATTGAAAAACTGACAAAAACTTTTGGTCTTATTTTGCCATCATGGCAAACCGGAACAGCACGAACACTAACAGAACTGCTCAGTGAATAATTTGAAGAAAATGATCAAGCAAAAAAATTTGCTCTTAGCGCATTGTTAGCACATAGTCGGAAAGCATATTAAAAACGATTTGACCAAATCGTTTACTGAACAAGTCCGACAAACCTTCATGCGGCGTAAAATCAACCAAAACTTCTGCTTGAATAATTTCCCGTGCGACATATTCGGCATTGCCCATTTCATCGGCTAGCCCTAAATCAATGCTTTTTTGACCTGTCCACACAATTCCGCTGAATATTTCCGGAGCATCTTTTAAACGTTCACCTCGACCTTGTTTTACTACCTGAATGAATTGCTCGTGAATTTCACGCAATAAATGTGTCGCATGTTCCTTTTGTATAGGATCTAAAGGTGCAAAAGGATCCAGGAAATTTTTATTCTCACCGGCAGTAAGCAATCGCCTTTCAATACCTAGTTTTTCTAAGGTGCCGGTAAAGCCGAAGCCATCTATCAGCACACCAATTGAACCAATCAAGCTGGCTTTATCAACAAAAATTTTATCAGCAGCCACAGCCACATAATATCCACCCGAAGCACAAATGTCTCCAACCACTGCATAAAGCGGTATATCCGGATATTTGGTTCGCAAGCGGCGTATTTCATCATTGATATATCCAGCTTGAACCGGGCTTCCTCCAGGGCTATTTATGCGTAATACTACACCTTTAGTATTTTTATCTTGAAACGCTGAGCGTAGACTGGCATTAACTTTATCAGCATTACTCATGCTATCGGGAGTAATCATGCCGCGTAAATCAATCAGTGCTGTATGCTTTTCGGCAATACGAACTCTACCGTCTTCTATCCAGCCTAAGGCGAAAAATAACAAAATGAACAGATACAAAAAAGTAATTAGCTTAAAAAATATCCCCCAATTGCGCGTGCGGCGCTGCTCACGAAGAGATGCCAAAGCAAGATTTTCAATTAGATCTCTTTCCCAATCATCTTTTTTAACTTCAGACTCACTCATAGCCGCCCACTCAAATCAGAAATGAATATTATTGAAAATAATGCAAATAATTGCAATTTGATATTAAGAGAATTTTTGTCGACTATTTTCAGTCAATAAAAATATTGTAGAAAATTAAAGTGTTACAAATTCTTTAAGCATAAAATAGAAAACCTCTCATCAAATCAATATTGATGAGAGGTCTCTAAATAAGAGTGCCTGGCGGTAACCTACTTTCACATGCGAATGCACACTATCATCGGCGCAGCTTCGTTTCACGGTTCTGTTCGGGATGGGAAGAGGTGGGTCCAAAGTGCTATGGCCGCCAAGCGTAACTTGACACTGAATAATATTAAACAAATATTATTCAAAAAGGAAAAAGTAAATTGGATCAGAATATATCAATAACATAAATTATCAAAGTTATAGGATCAAGCCTCACGGTCAATTAGTATCGGTTAGCTTAACATATTACTATGCTTCCACACCCGACCTATCAACGTCGTAGTCTTCGACGAACCTTTAGGAGGGTTATACCCTCGGGAAGTCTTATCTTGAGGAGAGTTTCCCGCTTAGATGCTTTCAGCGGTTATCTCGTCCGCACATAGCTACCCGGCGATACGACTGGCGTCATAACCGGTACACCAGAGGTGCGTCCACTCCGGTCCTCTCGTACTAGGAGCAGGTCCTCTCAAACTTCCAACGCCCACGGCAGATAGGGACCAAACTGTCTCACGACGTTTTAAACCCAGCTCACGTACCACTTTAAATGGCGAACAGCCATACCCTTGGGACCGGCTACAGCCCCAGGATGTGATGAGCCGACATCGAGGTGCCAAACTCCCCCGTCGATATGAACTCTTGGGAGGAATCAGCCTGTTATCCCCGGCGTACCTTTTATCCGTTGAGCGATGGCCCTTCCATACAGAACCACCGGATCACTATGACCTGCTTTCGCACCTGCTCGACTTGTCAGTCTCGCAGTTAAGCACGCTTTTGCCATTGCACTATCAGCACGATTTCCGACCGTACCTAGCGTACCTTCGTACTCCTCCGTTACAATTTGGGAGGAGACCGCCCCAGTCAAACTGCCTACCATACACGGTCCCCAATCCAGATAATGGATTTAGGTTAGAACCTCAACAACACCAGGGTGGTATTTCAAGGATGGCTCCATGAATTCTAGCGAATCCACTTCAAAGCCTCCCACCTATCCTACACAAGTGTTATCAAAGTCCAATGTAAAGCTACAGTAAAGGTGCACGGGGTCTTTCCGTCTAGCCGCGGGGAGATTGCATCTTCACAAACATTTCAACTTCGCTGAGTCCCAGGAGGAGACAGTGTGGCCATCGTTACGCCATTCGTGCAGGTCGGAACTTACCCGACAAGGAATTTCGCTACCTTAGGACCGTTATAGTTACGGCCGCCGTTTACCGGGGCTTCAATCAAGAGCTTGCACCCCATCATTTAACCTTCCGGCACCGGGCAGGCGTCACACTCTATACGTCCACTTACGTGTTTGCAGAGTGCTATGTTTTTATTAAACAGTCGCAGCCACCAATTCATTGCAACCCTGTTCTGCTTCACGCGCGAGGCGCTACACATACAAAGGGCACACCTTTTCCCGAAGTTACGGTGCTATTTTGCCGAGTTCCTTCTCCTGAGTTCTCTCAAGCGCCTTAGAATTCTCATCCTACCCACCTGTGTTGGTTTACGGTACGGTCTCTATTCAACTGAAGCTTAGTGGCTTTTCCTGGAAGCATGGTATCACTCACTTGGCACTCCGAAGAGTGTTGCGTTATCACGTCTCAACTAAGCCGCTCGGATTTACCTAAACAGCACATCTACACGCTTGAACCGGGACATCCAACACCCGGCTGAGCTAACCTTCTTCGTCCCCACATCGCATTGAACAAAGGTACTGGAATTTTAACCAGTTTCCCATCAGTTACGCATTTCTGCCTCACCTTAGGGGCCGACTCACCCTGCGCCGATTAACGTTGCACAGGAAACCTTGGGTTTTCGGCGAGGGAGTCTTTCACTCCCTTTATCGCTACTCATGTCAGCATTCGCACTTCCGATACCTCCAGCAGTCTTTACAAACCACCTTCACAGGCTTACGGAACGCTCTCCTACCATCTACATAAAATGTAAATCCCTAGCTTCGGTGCACAATTTGAGCCCCGTTACATCTTCCGCGCAGGACGACTCGATCAGTGAGCTATTACGCTTTCTTTAAAGGGTGGCTGCTTCTAAGCCAACCTCCTGACTGTCTATGCCTTCCCACTTCGTTTCCCACTTAATTGTGTCTTGGGGACCTTAGCTGAGGGTCTGGGTTGTTTCCCTTTTGACACCGGACGTTAGCACCCGATGTCTGTCTCCCATGCTCGCACTCTTTGGTATTCGGAGTTTGCAATGGTTTGGTAAGTCTCAATGACCCCCTAGCCATAACAGTGCTCTACCCCCAAAGGTGATACATGAGGCACTACCTAAATAGTTTTCGGAGAGAACCAGCTATTTCCAGATTTGTTTAGCCTTTCACCCCTACCCACAGCTCATCCCCTAATTTTTCAACATTAGTGGGTTCGGACCTCCACGAGGTGTTACCCTCGCTTCATCCTGGCCATGAGTAGATCATCTGGTTTCGGGTCTACACCCAGCAACTATACGCCCTATTAAGACTCGCTTTCGCTGCGCCTCCCCTATTCGGTTAAGCTTGCTACTGAATGTAAGTCGCTGACCCATTATACAAAAGGTACGCAGTCACCCTTACGGGCTCCCACTGTTTGTATGCATGCGGTTTCAGGATCTATTTCACTCCCCTTCCGGGGTTCTTTTCGCCTTTCCCTCACGGTACTGGTTCACTATCGGTCGATTACGAGTATTTAGCCTTAGAGGATGGTCCCCCTATCTTCAAACAGGATTTCACGTGTCCCGCTCTACTTATCTCAATCTTAGTTCTATATTTGAATTTTCGCCTACGGGACTATCACCCACTATGGTTTAACTTTCCAGAAAATTTGACTAATTCAAATATTAAATATTGAAGGCTGCTCCCAGTTCGCTCGCCACTACTTTGGGAATCTCGGTTGATTTCTTTTCCTCTGGATACTTAGATGTTTCAGTTCTCCAGGTTCGCCACACTCAGCCTATATATTCAGCCAAGGTTGACTCTTGCTCAATTAATTTTACTCTTATATCGTAGCAAAACTAATTAAGCAAGAGTCAGGTTTCCCCATTCGGATATCTCCGGATCATAGCTCGTTTGCCAGCTCCCCGAAGCTTTTCGCAGGCTTCCACGTCCTTCATCGCCTGTAATCGCCAAGGCATCCACCACATGCACTTATTCACTTGATCCTATAACTTTAATAACTTATTAAAGTTGTAGTTTCTACTACTTGTTGCATTATTTTTTAGATACAATCTAACCCATAATTTATTTCATAAATAATAAAAAATTCACAATTATTTAACACAAATAAATATTTTACTTTTTCCAAATTTTTAAAGAACGAAATTAATTTCGACAGACAAGAAATTTATTACATAAGCTCATGATGACAAAATAATAGTTTACTTAAATATAGTAACTATAAATTGGTGGAGGTGAACGGGATCGAACCGATGACCCCCTGCTTGCAAAGCAGGTGCTCTC
Source organism: Nitrosomonas sp. (assembly GCF_040240425.1). Classification (GTDB taxonomy): domain Bacteria; phylum Pseudomonadota; class Gammaproteobacteria; order Burkholderiales; family Nitrosomonadaceae; genus Nitrosomonas. The sequence continues at coordinate 56,080 of NZ_QPHG01000006.1, forward strand.
CCAGCTGAGCTACACCCCCAAATATGGTGGGTCTGGGTGGACTTGAACCACCGACCCCACGCTTATCAAGCGTGTGCTCTAACCAACTGAGCTACAGACCCTTGATGAGCCCAAATCCCACTCAAACATCAGCACAAGCTTTTGATTTTAAATCTTGTCCATAAACAATCGATAGGTTGTGAGTACTTAAAAGAGATACTCTTGAAAGGAGGTGATCCAGCCGCAGGTTCCCCTACGGCTACCTTGTTACGACTTCACCCCAGTCATGAACCTCACCGTGGCAAGCGCCCTCCTTGCGGTTAGACTACCTGCTTCTGGTGAAACCCACTCCCATGGTGTGACGGGCGGTGTGTACAAGACCCGGGAACGTATTCACCGCGACATGCTGATCCGCGATTACTAGCGATTCCAACTTCACGGAGTCGAGTTGCAGACTCCGATCCGGACTACGACGCGCTTTCTGAGATTAGCTCCCCCTCGCGGGTTGGCAACCCTCTGTACGCGCCATTGTATTACGTGTGAAGCCCTACCCATAAGGGCCATGAGGACTTGACGTCATCCCCACCTTCCTCCGGTTTATCACCGGCAGTCTCATTAAAGTGCCCAACCAAATGATGGCAATTAATGACAAGGGTTGCGCTCGTTGCGGGACTTAACCCAACATCTCACGACACGAGCTGACGACAGCCATGCAGCACCTGTGTTCAGATTCCCTTTCGGGCACAAATTCATCTCTGAAAATTTTCTGACATGTCAAGGGTAGGTAAGGTTTTTCGCGTTGCATCGAATTAATCCACATAATCCACCGCTTGTGCGGGTCCCCGTCAATTCCTTTGAGTTTTAATCTTGCGACCGTACTCCCCAGGCGGTCAACTTCACGCGTTAGCTACGTTACCAAGCCTATTAAGGCCCGACAACTAGTTGACATAGTTTAGGGCGTGGACTACCAGGGTATCTAATCCTGTTTGCTCCCCACGCTTTCGTGCATGAGCGTCAGTGCTAGCCCAGGAGGTTGCCTTCGCCATCGATGTTCTTCCATATCTCTACGCATTTCACTGCTACACATGGAATTCCACCTCCCTCTGCCGCACTCTAGCTCTGCAGTTTCAAACGCAGTTCCCAGGTTAAGCCCGGGGATTTCACATCTGACTTACAGAACCGCCTGCGCACCCTTTACGCCCAGTAATTCCGATTAACGCTTGCACCCTACGTATTACCGCGGCTGCTGGCACGTAGTTAGCCGGTGCTTCTTCTGTTGATACCGTCATGAACCATGATTATTAGTCACGGCTTTTTCTTTTCAACTGAAAGAGCTTTACAACCCGAAGGCCTTCTTCACTCACGCGGCATTGCTGGATCAGGCTTGCGCCCATTGTCCAAAATTCCCCACTGCTGCCTCCCGTAGGAGTCTGGGCCGTGTCTCAGTCCCAGTGTGGCTGGTCGTCCTCTCAGACCAACTACTGATCGTCGCCTTGGTAAGCCATTACCTTACCAACTAGCTAATCAGACATCGGCCGCTCCAAAAGCATAAGGTCTTTCGATCCCCTACTTTCCTCCTCAGAGAATATGCGGTATTAGCACATCTTTCGATGCGTTATCCCCCACTTTAGGACACGTTCCGATGCATTACTCACCCGTCCGCCACTCGCCACCAGGTGCAAGCACCCGTGCTGCCGTTCGACTTGCATGTGTAAAGCATGCCGCCAGCGTTCAATCTGAGCCAGGATCAAACTCTTAAGTTTAATTCTGGTAAAACTTTCGCTTGACGTATTATGATGTTGATTAATAAAAACCAATATCTACTTATTTCTTGCGAATATTTAAATTTTTCGATTCTTTCGAATCTGCTCTCAATTTAAGTACTCACACCTATCGATTGTATTTTTTTAAAGAGCGTTGCTACTTGTTTTTTGTGTTGCGCAGTAGCGAGAAGCGGAATTATACAGAGTCTAAAAAACCGATCAAGCAATTTCTGTAGATAATTTTAATTAAATAACGTCACGAAGCCCATACTACAACAAAATCCCTTTTAATACAGTTATTTAATTTACTCAATTTTTTATTAAATTTTTTTATTTCACACCCTGTTTAAGGCTCGCCTCAATGAAGCTGTTCAAATCTCCATCTAAAACACTTTGTGTGTTACCAATTTCAATATTTGTCCTCAAATCTTTTATGCGCGACTGATCTAATACATAAGATCTGATTTGATGGCCCCAGCCTATATCTGTTTTCGTTTCTTCTATAGCTTGCTTTTCTTCGTTACGTTTACGCAACTCCGCTTCATACAAACGCGATTTCAGCATAACCATGGCATCCGCTTTGTTCCGATGTTGCGAACGCCCGCTTTGACATTGCACGACGATCCCCGTCGGGTTGTGGGTAATCCGGATAGCGGAATCGGTTTTATTGATATGTTGACCTCCCGCACCCGATGCGCGGAATGTATCTATGCGCAAATCAGCCGGGTTAATTTCAATTTCTATCGTGTCGTCTACTTCCGGATAAACAAAAACACTTGCAAATGAGGTATGACGACGATTACCTGAGTCAAACGGTGATTTTCTAACCAAACGGTGCACACCCGTTTCAGTGCGCAAGTATCCATACACATATTCACCTGTCACTTTCAAGGTAGCACTCTTGATGCCGGCAATATCCCCTGGTGACTCTTCCAACACTTCAACTGTCCACCCTTGCCTCTCACAATAGCGCAGATACATGCGCTCAAGCATGGCCGCCCAATCTTGCGCTTCTGTTCCTCCCGAACCCGATTGAATATCCACAAAACAATTCTTCGGATCCATCGGATCGGAAAACATACGGCGAAATTCCAGATTCGCAATGACCTGCTCTACCTTATTGACATCAACGGCAATACTCTCAAGCGCCGCTTCATCATTTTCTTCCTTCGCAATTTGAAATAACTCTTCTGCATCCTGCAACTGTTGTTCCATCGATACCAATGTCACCACAGTATCTTCCAATAGCTTTTTTTCTTGTCCAATTTCTTGGGTACGCTTACTGTCATTCCAGATTGCCGGATCTTCAAGCAAACGCGTTAACTCGTTTAATCGGGTCTGTTTAGCATCGAAGTCAAAGAAACCTCCGTAATTCACCAGCACGATTACCCAGATCCTGGAGATGATTAGACACTGCATTAATTTGTTCAGCTTCCATACATTTCACCCTTAGTTTGAATTTACTGATTATACCGTTTACTGGATTTTAGTTCCGAGCGCCTTCCGTCAATCCAGCCATTGCATACATATCCCCAATAACACGCAAGACGAATTGGTAACAATTTCAAACAAGCCGCTAATAAAAAATTATAATGCTCAGCTTATATATAGTTAGCTAATCGTACATTTTTATCCACCAGCTTATTTTTAAACTTGGTCTCATCATTTCTTAAATAATGTCCCAATTTTTTGCTTTAATTCCTGCCGCGGGCTCAGGCTCACGTATGGGGAACGAACTCCCCAAACAATACTTGCCGCTATGCAACAGGCCGATGATTTATCATGCAATCAAAACACTAAGTAATAATCGGTCGATTGCGGGAGTACTTATCGTACTGGCGCCCGACGATATTCACTGGTCTCAATACGATTGGTCCGAATTTTCTCAAAAATTAACGGTATTACACTGCGGCGGAGCAACCCGGGCGGACAGCGTGCTCAATGGCCTTACCGCCGCACAACAACAGGGCCTGATCAATCCACAAGACTGGGTGTTGGTGCACGATGCTGCTAGACCCTGCTTGACATCCGATCAACTGGATAAATTGATCAGTGAATTAGCCAGTGACACAGTCGGTGGATTATTGGCTGTACCTGTAGCCGATACCCTGAAACGTAGCACCGCAGACAACCACGTGCGACAAACTGAACCTCGCGATAATCTATGGCAGGCACAAACACCACAAATGTTCCGCTATGAACTGCTCACCCGGGCACTGCAAAATGCGACAAACATTAATGTGACGGATGATGCCAGCGCCATTGAAGCATTGGGGCTTCATCCCAAACTGGTACCTAGCGATGCGTACAATTTTAAAGTAACCTTCCCCCAAGATCTGGCTCTGGCCGAATTGATCATACAAAAAAGGAATCATCCGTGAGCACGATAAGAATAGGACAAGGTTTTGACGTTCATCAACTGGTTGAAGGCCGTCAGCTGATCATAGGCGGTGTTACGATCCCGCATGAAAAAGGGCTGCTTGGCCACTCGGATGCGGATGTGTTATTACATGCCATCTGTGATGCACTGTTGGGTGCAGCGGCATTGGGAGACATCGGACAACACTTTTCCGACTCCGATCCGCGCTACAAAAATATTGATAGCCGCGTGCTGCTACGCAATGTATACAACTTGCTGGAAAATAATCATTACAAATTCGTCAATCTTGATGCAACCATTATTGCGCAGGCCCCCAAAATGGCGCCGCATATCCCGGCAATGATCGCCAATATTGCGCAAGATCTGCAAACCTCAGCACGCAACATCAATATCAAAGCCAAAACCGCCGAGCATTTGGGTGCGATCGGCCGCAAAGAAGGCATCGCAGCCGAAGTCGTATGCCTGATTGACCGCGCGGAAAGCAAGATTGACTAAACAAGATACTGATCCGGAAATAAAATCCATTCGTGTATTCTTTGCTATTTCTCCCAGTAAATTTGTACAAAAACAGCTGGCGCACCAGGCCGAATTACTGGCGCCCATTTGCGGCGGGCGCCAAATCGTAATGCCGCATTTTCACCTCACGCTGGTATTTCTGGGTGATGTCAGCGTTCAGCGCATCGAAACGCTCCGGCACATCATGAAAAATATAGCGGCAAAGAAATTTGCGCTTTATTTAAATAAGATCAGCTACTGGAAACACAATCAAATTATTTACCTCCACGCGAAGCAATTCCCGGCTGAACTGTTCGATCTGGTTGCTGCATTACAATCAGCTCTGTCAGAAGCCGGATTCGTATTTGACCACCGGGTATACAAACCACACATTACGCTTTTCCGGAAAGCCTCGCATCCAGTCAATACGGAGCTGATCAATCCTATCCATTGGCCTGTCAGTGAATGGATTCTGTTGCAGTCGAAACCAACACAAACAGGGATTGACTATGTTCCACTCGGTCATTGGCAGTTAAAATAAGCAGTCAGCGGCAAGAGTTCTATGGCTCAAACTTATTTCTCAACCGTATTGACAGTAAAATTCCCACATACCTCGGCCCGCAATTAACTTGAAAATTCTCGCTCTCGAAACCTCTACTGAATTTTGTTCCGTTGCACTCAGTCTGGACGGCAAAGTATCCGGTCAGGAAATCCTTGCCGGGCGCAATCATTCTGAAATGATTCTCCCTATGGTACAAAAATTCCTGGCCGAAGCAGAATTAGCATTGCAACAATTGGATGGCATCGCTTTCGGCGCAGGCCCCGGATCATTCACCGGTCTACGCATTGCTTGTGGGGTCGCGCAAGGTTTGGCTTACGCCACCGGTCTCCCGGTTGCGGCAATCAGCACACTGGAAGCCGTCGCGCAACAAATTGATGCAGAGAAAGTGATCGTAGCCCTTGATGCCCGTATGGGTGAGCTTTATTATGCCGCCTATCAGAAGTCGGCATCTGCTGATTGGACAACTATCAACCCGCCCACGCTTTGCCTGCCGCAACAAGCGCCTGCAGTTTCCGGTAATGGGTGGCATGGATGCGGTAGCGGTTTTGATGTTTATCCGGATTTATCACAGTTGTATCGCGAACATATTCAGCAGATCCATTATGGACTGCACCCGCGAGCACACGAAGTGGCGCAACTTGCGCTTCCTAAATTCCGCGATGGCGCATGCGTTGATCCGGCTCATGCAATGCCCGTATACATCCGCAACAAAGTCGCGCTAAAGGAAAACGAGCGATGAACATGGTAGCGCAACAACCTATAGAAATTAGACCGATGCAGCTCTCGGATTTGGATCGTATTATCCTGATCGAACGGGAAATCTTTCTGTTCCCTTGGTCACTGGGAAACTTTGCCGATTCCATCAAAACCGGATATGTGTGCCGGGTTCTGCAACAAACCGATACGCTGATGGGTTACGGAATCATGATGATGAGTCCCGAAGAAGCCCATATCCTCACCCTCGGCATTGCCGCCAATTGGCAAAAAAAAGGCTTGGGGAAAAAAATGCTGCAATTCTTCATTCAGCATGCCAAAGAACAAAGTGCAAAATCGATTTTCCTGGACGTACGCGAATCCAATCAAGGTGCCGCACAGCTCTATAAACAAATGGGTTTTCAGCATATCGCCACACGCAAAGGCTATTATCCCGCCATGTGCGGACGCGAAGATGCGCTTGTTATGCGGCTGATGTTATGAACACCCGGCGCAGACAAATACTGAAGGAATTGAATTTGCTGCCGGTGTGGCGCTTAAAATCAGATACCACCCAGCATAGCGAAGCCACGGAGCCGTATGTTGCTGCAAACGAAAATTCACCGCTGCCGTCCGAGCCTGTGAAAAGCACAACGCAGACGTTGCCGATCGCACAAATGGATTGGAATCAATTGAAGACGGCGGTAGCGCATTGTGTTGCGTGCCCACTAAGCCAAACACGCACACAAACCGTGTTTGGCGTTGGCGCTGAGAATGCCGATTGGCTATTCGTTGGAGAAGGTCCAGGCGCGCGCGAAGATGAAATTGGTGAACCGTTTGTCGGGCAAGCCGGCAAGCTGCTGGACCAGATGCTCGCCGCGATTCACTTAAAGCGCGGCGAGCAAGTCTATATCGCCAATATTGTCAAATGCCGCCCGCCCAATAACAGAAATCCGAGCGCGAATGAGGCAGCCCAATGCGAGCCTTACTTAACCCGGCAGATCGCATTAATCAGACCCAAGCTTATCGTCGCGTTGGGCAAGGTTGCTGCACAGAATCTTTTGAAGTGCGACGACAGCATCTCCAGCTTGCGTGGCAAAGTACACGATTATTCAGGCATACCGTTGATTGTTACTTACCATCCGGCTTATCTGCTGCGTTCTTTGCCTGAAAAGGCAAAAGCTTGGAAAGATTTGTGTTTCGCACAAACAACAATGCAATCGCTGCGATAGCATCTGTTCTTCATGCAACATCACTCCACGCGAAATCAGTGTATTTTTTTTGCCCCGATCAAATGAAGTGAGTCTTCTTTACTTTGATTTAACAAATGCCATTTCCGGATCAATGCCATCATGACAGAAACAAATAATCCGAAAGCGGCAATCACAATATAGATGTGCACTTCAAACCATATCAGCAACGCATAGAGTAACAGCATCGCCAGAATACTCAGGTTTTCATTGAAATTTTGCACCGCAATGGAATGTCCGGCGCCCATCAAAATATGTCCGCGATGTTGCAGTAAAGCATTCATCGGCACGACGAAGAATCCTGCCAATCCGCCAATCAGCATCAGCAATGCGATGGCGATCCATAGATCTTTTACCAGAATCATCGCCATCACAACAATGCCCATCGCAATGCCCAACGGGATTACTTTGACGGACTGCCGCAGCGAAATCCACCGGGCTGCCATCACAGCACCCACGGCAATCCCCACTGCGACCACACCCTGCAATTGCGCGGCTTGATTGAGCGGATAATTCATCGCTACTTCGGCCCATTTCAACACAATAAACTGCAATGTCGCGCCCGCCCCCCAAAACAGCGTGGTCACCGCAAGCGAGATTTGTCCCAGCTTGTCGGCCCATAATAATTTCAAACAGTGACTAAACTCGTGAATCAGAAAGAAAGGATTCTTTTTGGGAATACGATGATCAACACCGGTATTCGGAATGTACAGATTGAACAACGCCGCGATGGCGTAAATGACAGCGATGATCAGAATACCGCTTTCCAATGCGTTATCGATTCCCGTGTCGATAACAGGAAAATCAAACTGCAGCAGCGCACCGGCAACGGAAGGAGTAATCAGCACTCCGCCCAATACCGTACCCAATACTATCGATGCTACCGTCAACCCTTCGATCCAGCCATTGGCAATCACCAATTTCTCCGCAGGCAATAATTCGGTCAAAATGCCGTACTTGGCAGGCGAATAAGCAGCCGCACCCAACCCCACTACCGCGTACGCAGCCAATGCGAAATATTGATGCATGGCGATGAAGAGCAATCCGCAGCCGGTAATTTTGATGGTGTTGCTAATAAACATGACGCGCCCTTTGGGCATAGAATCCGCAAATGCGCCAACGAAAGGAGCCAGAATCACGTAGAACAACACGAAAACAAACTTCAGCATGGGTGTTAAATAGGCAGGTGCATGTAAATCAATCAACAGTGCAATCGCCACAACCAGCAACGCGTTATCTGCTAATGAAGAGAAAAACTGCGCCGCCATAATCGTATAAAAACCGCGTTCCAAGCTATTTCCTTGTATATTTATTTTTTCTGAGTAGATTCAGGACTGAATCATTCTTTCATGCAATACATCACTTATGTAATAAAATCACCAGCGGCTGATCCCTTCAACCGCCTCCGGTCGGGCGCACAAGATTAGATTAGCATATCATGCCTCCTTGCATGTTAAGTTATGGCGACATAATAGTTAAATCGGTATCACAAAATTAGATTATTATAAAAAAACTTGCGAATAATACTCGCTCTTGTTTATTCTGAACATTAAATTCATGCCACGCCCAACCCAAGCTTTTATCGACCTTGCCGCTTTAACTCATAATCTGTCCATAGTCCGCAAACATGCTCCACAGTCGCGCATCATGGCAATCCTTAAAGCCAATGCTTACGGTCATGGATTACTCCATAGCGCCAGCGCCCTAAAAGACGCCGATGGATTCGGATTACTGGAGCTGGATGCGGCAATATGCCTGCGTGATGCCGGTTACCAGCATCCGATCTTGCTCCTGGAAGGTTTTTTTTCAACCGAAGAATTAGCGATCCTTGAGCAATACCGTTTGAGCGCGGTCATCCATCATGCTGAGCAAATTGCCATGTTGTCAGCTTCCAAGCATTACAACATCGATTTGTTTATAAAGATTAATACCGGAATGAATCGTTTGGGGCTAGCACCACAGCAATTTTCACAAGCCATCGGCACACTGATCGAGAAGCAATACTACAAAAACATTACCTTGATGACACACTTTGCTTCCGCTGATGAACCTGACGAAGAAAAAAATGTCCTTCGCCAATTACAATACTTCGCAGCCATCACGAAAGAGTACCGCCATTATCCCAGATCACTCGCAAATTCCGCAGCAATCATTCATTATCCTGTCACCCATGCCGATTGGGTGCGCCCTGGCATTATGCTATACGGGGCCTCGCCTTTCACGGATAAAACCGCGGCGGAGTTGGACCTGCAACCCGTCATGACGCTTTCGAGCAGAATTATTGCTACACAGGATTTGGGAATTGGTGACAGAGTCGGTTATCACGGCCTTTTTCAAACGGTCGAGCCAATGCGCATCGGCATTGTCGCATGCGGTTACGCGGATGGATATCCACGCCACGCGCCGACGAACACCCCCGTATTGATCAATAATCAACGCAGCCGGTTGTTGGGCCGAGTGTCAATGGACATGCTCGCGGTAGACTTAACCGGTATTGAAAATGCCGGATTGAATAGCCCCGTTACATTGTGGGGGAAGGGATTGTGTGTTGATGAAGTTGCTCAGAGCGCTGGTACAACCAGCTATGAGTTACTTTGCGCACTTTCTGCCCGAGTAGAAAAAACTGCTTCGCTGTAGAAACACAACATCACAATCCGATCTACTCAGGGCACATCTCAATTACAAGCTTTACTCTACTTTTGCTTTGCTGCGTAATTCTTGTACCACTGTTCCAAATTCGCGCTGCAATACACGTTGTTGAATATTTTGCTTAACTTCTTCAAAAGGCGGCACTTCCATTGGACGGATATCCATTAACTGAATCACGTGCCAGCCAAAAGAAGTTTGCACGGGTTGTTCAGTCAATCCGCCTTTGGATAATTTCACCAGTGCTTCGGAAAATGGTCTGACATAAGCTGCCGGTGGACTCCAATTAAGCTCACCGCCATTTTCTTTACTGCCGTCATCAACCGATTTCTCTTCAGCTATTTTTGCAAAATTACCACCTTTTTTGAGTTTTGCAATAATATCCTTGGCTTCATTCTCATTGGCGACAAGAATATGGCGTGCCTTGTATTCTTTATCTCCCATCTGCACTTTCAGAACTTCGTATTCTTTGCGCAAGGTCTCTTCACTCACCACATTATTTCTTATGTAGTCCGCTTGAAAAGCTCTGACCAGCACTGCTTGGCGAGCTATTTCGAGTTGTGCGATTACGTCGGGATCTTTATCCAATTTCTTTTTCACTGCTTCTTGCGCGAGAATCTCTTCAGCAATCAGATTTTCACGCAAAGCCTTTCTCATTTCCGGACCATCAGGCTGTCCTTGCGCCGCACTGGCCTTCACCATTAATTCCAGACGTGATTGCGGAATTGCTACGCCATTTACCTTAGCCACGGTACCTGTTGATTGGGCTTGAGCTGATAGTGTAATCACTCCTAAAACACTAATCATCATTGCCTGTGAGAATTTCGTCAAACGCATTGAATTTCCTTTTTTGTGATTGAGATAAAATTATATTCGCCAGAATATATCGCCGCGAGAAAGTATACGCCTTAACTGAATCGACGTGAATCTCTACAGACCATTATTTCTATTGAATAACTTGATACTGTTGAAGAAATGGTGTGCAATCGCTTTATGCCGGCAGCACCTTTTTAAAAGGCTTCACGATCACTTTCTGATAGACACCCGCACTAATGTAAGGATCGGCGTTAGCCCATGCCTGCGCTGCCTCCAGGGATTCAAACTCGGCGACAATCAGACTGCCGGAAAACCCTGCGGGACCAGGGTCTTGACTGTCGATAGCCGGATAAGGGCCGGCCAAAACCAAGCGTCCTTCATCCTGTAATACTTGAATTCTTTTCAGATGCTCCGGACGGACTGTCATCCGTTTTCCCAAGCTATCCGGTACATCTTCTCCATTAATGGCATATAACATTATTGTTCCTTGTTCGCTTTATTTTCTCTTTCATCCTTGAAATCATCCGGCTCACTGACAGGAGCATCCTCAGTCAATGCAGCCGGCGCATCTTTCAAATACTTCCCTAACATCAACACTTGTGCGATAACAAAAACAAGCATCAATCCCGTAGCACCAAAAAGCTTAAATGTAACCCAGGTATCTACTGGAAAACTAAACGCGACATAAAGGTTGACACACCCCATCGCTAGAAAAAACCCCACCCAGCTTAAATTGAGTCTGCTCCAGACAAAAGGCGGCAAAACCATCTGTTTCTCAAGCATTGCCTGTATCAGGTTTTTTCTAAAAATTACATGGGATCCCATTAAAACGGTTGCGATTAACCAATACAACACGGTCGGTTTCCATTTGATAAACGTTTCATCCTGGGATATTAATGTCGCACCGCCAAAAATGACAATAACAGCCAAATTGATCCACATCATTTTATCGACGTGGCGATTGCGAAACCAAAGCCAGACTATTTGTGCAATCGCTGCGACCATCGCAACCGCCGTGGCGATGAAGATATCGTACAGCTTGAACGCCAGGAAAAATAAAATTACCGGAAATAGATCAAAGAGAAATTTCATCGCTGTAAATATCGTAAATTTTTAATGGCTCGTCCGAGAGTAGATCATCAAAAGCAAGAAATGTTTCTTACTCCAATACCGGAGGTAAATGAGGAGTGAGGCTATTTTTCTCCTGCGTCGCCGCACCTAACAAAGCATAACCGAGCAATCGACCGGCATCATCTTTATAGAGTGCCTTTACGCCATTCTGATCGGCTTCCACATGCCATTCACCTTTTATAGTGAAATCAGGCGGCGAAACAACCGCGGGACATGCAGGTGTTTTAACGATAACCGGCATCGCTGGATAACGAACTTCTGTCGGATTACCTGCAAGCGTTGCCGCCAGAGCCCGGGCTGCATGCGTAATCGGCATCACAAAAGGCAGCACTTTTCCTGCCACTTCGGCGCAATCACCCAAGGCGTAGATATTGTCAAACTGCGTTTGTAATAAGCGATTCACGACAATTCCCCGATTAACCGAAATACCGGCCGATGCCGCCAGTTGCGTACGCGCACGTAACCCGACTGCGGACAGAACGATATCAGACTCAATTGCACTTCCGTCGGCGAATGTCAGACGTAGCTTTTCTTGCACCTGATCAACGGACTGTGTGGTTGCATTCAAATGAAAAGCCACACCCACAGCTTCCAGCCTTTGCCGTATAAATACCCCGCCCGCTGGCGGCAAAAGACGTCCCAGCGGCTGTGCGCTGATATCTATCACATCGACATGATAACCGGCGGTTGCCAAATCATTGGCAAATTCACAACCAATCAAACCCGCACCAATAATGCTGATACGTTTTTTTCCGGTCAGTGCAACGCGAAATTTTTTATAATCGTCAAGATCATTAATAGTCAATATATTCGCTACACCATCGCCCGAAAGCGGCAAATGCACCTGATCAGCGCCCAACGCCAAAACCAATTGATTGTAAATAATCTTCTCACCATCGGCCAATGTCACTTCACACGCGGTTTGATCAATCGCGCTGACACGACAGTGGGGGCGAATGGAAATCTTCAATTGTGATGCCATTTGAACTGCATCACCGTTGACAATCGATTCGGGAGTCTTCCCAGATGACAATGCATTTGACAGCATGGGTTTGGAGTAAAAACCGCCATGATCAGCAGATAGCATGACGACATCAAGTTCCGTATTCAGTTTACGTAATTCACGCGCCACCGCATAACCGGCTAATCCACTTCCTATAATAACTACGGGATTCTTCATTAACTTAGATCTCCACCATCTCTAAATCCACCTCATTCACGCTTACCCTATGACCGTCATCGCACCGTCATAGCGGCAATCGGCTGCTTTTTTGGATTAACAAAAAACAAAGCACACTGATTAGCGGAGTAAGCTTCCTAATCAATGTGCCTTGTTTGTATCTACTTTATTGGTATGCGCACGGATGCGGCATGCATCCGAAGATCAAAACGACTCCCGCGCTATTTATTTTTCTTCAGCCTTATTGTTCACCAGACTTGTACGTCTTTGCAAATAAGCATCGCGCACGAATTCATACTTATCCAATGCAGCTTCTTCCAGTGTCTTATCTTGTTCCAGGAATTGTGCTCGTGCATTAACCGTTCTCGCTGCAGCCACAGGGAAACGTAGCGCTGTTTTATTAAGATAAGGAACATCGGTCATAAAAACACCGGTCACCCCTTGTGTCACAGGATCCATAAAGAAGCTGTCGACAGCGATACCGAATGTATCGCGAACAGAACTTGGCCCCAGCAAAGGCAATACGATGTAAGGTCCGCTGCCGACTCCATAGCGTCCCAGTGTCTGACCGAAATCTTCGTTTCGTTTGTTGAGATTAATATCGCTCACAGCACTGATATCACTCGCGATATCGATCATGCCGAATATCCCAAAAGTGGTATTGACCAATAAACGTGCACTGCTGGCAAGCGCGCTCTCATAATTTAATTGCAGCACGGAGTTAGTGATTACCACCACTTCGTTCAAATTGGAGAAAAAGTTTCCGACAACCAATTCAACCGGATCGGGTGTTACCCGCTTATAGCCTCTGGCCACAGGGTCAAAAACATTGTCGTACACCATTTCATTGAAATTAAAAACAGCGCGATTCATGGATTCCAGAGGATCATTCACACCATTTTGGTTGTTCACATTCGCACTCGCCGTTGTCTTCGTTGAGGCACAACCCGTTAAAAACAAACCAGAAACCAGTACAGCAACAGCTACGGTACGGATAATATTAATCATGTTCTTATTTCTTCTAATAAAAATTTCGATCGATCTTGCCACATTTATACGATAGGTTCAATACAACCCCGCACAAAGTGCTATTTTTGTTCAGGCGGCCATCCATCGATATTATGCGGAATAATTACAAAGTTTCCAGTTCATCAGGCGCCCGGCGTTCAATATACGACAGATTATGCCTGCACTTTATAAATTATGACTCAACAATAGAATGGACAAAACAATGCAATTCTCCGGTTAAGCCGCTTCCATCCCGCTATGGCGCAATAACGCATCCAATTCCGGCTCACGTCCTCGAAACGCAATAAATGACTCGAGTGCGGAGCGGCTTCCTCCCACAGCCAGAATTTCTTCCAGAAAATGCGAACCCGTAGCTGCATTCACCACGCCATCCGAAGCGGTTTCTTCAAACATGCTGTAAGCATCCGCCGAAAGCACTTCTGCCCACTTATAACTATAGTACCCCGCGGCATAGCCACCTGCAAAAATATGCGCGAAACTGTTGGGGAAACGGTTAAAGTCCGGTGGAATAATTACTGCGACCTGATTGCGGATATCATCCAATAACTGCAATACCGTCCGATCGCCATCCGGTTTAAAATCGAAGTGCACATGCATATCGAACAGCGCAAACTCAATCTGCCGCAACATCTGCAAGCCACTTTGGAAATTCTTGGCTTTTATCATCTTATCGAACAGCGCTTTGGGTAATGACTCTCCTGTTTCAATGTGCTGAGTCATTCCGGTCAACACATCCCACTCCCAGCAAAAATTTTCCATGAACTGGCTCGGCAACTCCACCGCGTCCCATTCAACGCCGTTAATTCCGGATACACCCAAGTCTTCCACTTTGGTCATCAAATGATGCAAACCATGACCGAATTCATGAAATAGCACGATCACTTCATTATGCGTAAATAAAGCCGGGCGCGGTTGATGATCCATAGTAACCGGCGCTGAGAAATTACACGTAAGGTAGGCAACGGGTAATTGTATAGTGTGCTTCGTCGATTGCTGATCATCGATCCGGCGGCGTGTAATCGCGTCATCCATCCAAGCACCGCCGCGTTTAGTTGGCCGGGCGTAGAGATCCAAATAAAATTGACCGATCAATTCACCGTTGGCGTCATGAATATCAAAAAACTTCACATCGGGATGCCAGCACTGAATATTGCGTGCAGACGCCGCAAGCGTGATGCGGATACCGTACAGCTTTTCCACCACTTTAAACATACCGGTCAATACTTTATCTTCAGGGAAGTATTGCTTAACCTCCTGATCCGAAAAAGCGTAGCGCTCTTGCTGCAATTTCTCGCTGACATACGCCAAATCCCATGCTTCAAGTTTCTTCAGATTCAATTTCTCCGCGGCAAACTGTTGCAGTGCTTGTAGGTCGGCCACAGCATAGGGTTTTGCCTTAACCGCCAGTTTCGTCAGAAAATCCAAAACTTGCTGCGGAGAAGTTGCCATTTTTGTGGCCAGCGAAACCTCAGCATAATTATCATAGCCCAGCATGTGCGCCGCTTCACGGCGTAGTTCCAATATTTTATTGATCAGCGGCATATTATCCTTGCTCGAATCCCCCTGACTATCGAACTCGCTGGCACGCGTCGCATAGGCGCGATACATCTGTTCGCGCAAATCGCGGTTATCGGCATATTGCAGCACGGGAAGATACGATGGCATGTGCAGGGTGAATTTCCAGCCTGTTTTGCCATCCGCTGCGGCTGACTGTTGCGCCGATTGCAGCACATCATCCGGAATACCCGCCACCTTCTCCGCATCGTCAATCAATAATGAATAAGCATTGGTGGCATCCAGCAAATTATCGCTGAACGTGGACGTCAATTTTGATAGTTCTTCCTGGATTTGCAAGAAACGTTGTTTCTGCTCAGTCGGCAACTCAGCACCACCCAAACGGAAATCGCGCAATTCATTGTCGATGATTCGCTTCCGTGCCGGCGTCAGTTGGTCGAATTCCGCACTTGCACGTAACTGTTTAAATTTCTCAAACAACCGCACATCCTGCGATAACTCGGCATAAAACTGCGTGATCAAAGGCAGATTGGCATTATAGATCTCACGCAGTTCCGGCGTATTCATCACCGCGTTCAGATGCGACACCTGCCCCCAGGCACGGGATAACCGTTCATTGGCATCCGTCATTGGCTGCACAAAAGTTTTCCAGGTAGGCGCTTTGTCATCCGCCCGCACCTTATCAATCACCGCGCGATTTTCCTTTAACAAGGTTTCAATCGCCGGTGTGATATGTTCGTTGTTGATTTCTGCAAAACGCGGCAGTCCGGAAAAATCAAGTAATGGGTTTGACATGTTGCTCCAAATAATCAGTTAAAAACAAATTCTGTAACAATTGTGCTGCTGAATAAACAAAATGCCGCCCAGTTCAGTGCTCATAAACAATATGACCATTTACCAAGGTATATTTAACGCCACCCGGAATTTCCATCCCCATAAAGGGCGTGTTCTTTCCTTGGCTTAAAATGGCTGACGAGGTCACCTTCCAGTAATGGTCAGGATCAAAAATACAGATATCCGCAGCACTGCCGAGCGATAAATGCCCTGCGTCAATTCCCAGTATCCGGGCCGGATCCGAGGTAATCTTGGATAACACGTTGGGCAACGGCAGCCGCATTTCCGATCCCCATTTCAAAGTGAGCGGCAGCAACAACTCCACTCCCGTCGCACCCACCTCGGATTGACCGAACGGTAATAATTTGGCGTCTTCATCTACCGGTGCATGATCCGAACAAATCGCGCCGATCGTGCCATCCAGCAAACCATGACGCAACGCATCGCGATCACTCGAGCTGCGCAATGGCGGCATCAGATGACAATTGGAATCAAAAAATCCGATATCCATATCCGACAGGTGCAAATGATTAATCGACACATCGCAAGTGATCGGCAAACCTTGCTGTCTGGCTGAACGAATCATCGCCAGACCCTCAGCGCTGGAAATCCGGCACAAGTGCACTCTGACGCCGGTTTCCTTGGTCAATAAAATAATATTACCGATGGCAATCGTTTCAGCGCACACTGGAACGGTCAGCAAACCCAGCCGGGTCGCCACTTCACCATCATGCGCCACCCCATCGCCGGTCAACGTGATTTCCTGCGGACGCAGCCACACGCTAAAACCGAATGTCGATGCATACAACATGGCCTGCATGAGCACCCGCAAGTTCGGCAATAACCCGTCCGGTTGCCCAAAAACCACGCATCCGGCGTCGTTCAGTTCGGCCATCTCGGTTAAGCGTTCACCCTTCAACCCTTGCGTCAATGCGCCAATCGGATAGACATGCGCCTGATTGAGGCTTTTGGCGCGATGTTTCAGCATTTCCACCAATCCCGGTTCATCCAAGGGTGGATCGGTGTCCGGCGGGCAAGCAATGCTCGTGACGCCACCGGCAACCGCCGCAGCCATTTCGGATTCCAGCGTGGCCATATATTCCAGCCCCGGTTCACGCAGACGCACCGACAAATCGACCAACCCCGGACACACGACAAGCGATTGCGCATCAATCACACGGCTGGCCTGAAATTCATCCGGCGCCGTGCCGATGGCAACGATTTTACCTTTGGCAATAAAAATATCCTGCACGGCATCGATACCGTTTTTGGGATCGATCAAGCGCCCATTTTTAATATGAATTTTCATGCAACCGCCTCTAAACCTGATTGCCTGCCAGAATTGACATCACCGCCATGCGCACCGCTATGCCGAATGTCACTTGCGGGAGAATTACCGATTGTTTGCCATCCGCGACTTCCGAATCAATCTCGACACCGCGATTCATCGGCCCCGGATGCATCACAATGGCATCGCGCCTGGCGAGCGACAGTTTTTCCGGGGTCAGCCCATAATATTTAAAATATTCCTCCGGACTGGGTAAATTCGCGCCTTTCATGCGCTCATTCTGCAAGCGCAACATCATCAGCACATCGATATCCTTCAGTCCCTTCGCCATATCGTGATAAACATGCACCCCCAAACGCTCCACCATTTTGGGCAGCAGCGTTTTAGGCGCGATCACACGTACTTCCGGCACACCGAGCGTGGTCAATGCATGAATCTGGGAGCGCGCGACCCGTGAATGCAAAATGTCGCCAATAATAGCCACGCGCAAATTACGAAAATCGCTTTTGTAGCGCCGGATCGTGAACATATCCAATAACGCTTGCGTCGGGTGTGCGTGGCTGCCATCACCGGCATTGATCACATGAATCTCCGGCTGCACATGCTTCGCAATCAAGTGCGCCGCGCCGCTCTGCGCATGCCGCACGACAAACATATCCGCGTTCATCGCGGAAAGATTATTGACCGTGTCCAGCAGTGTTTCACCTTTGGATTGTGCAGAAACGGCAATATTGAGATTGAACACATCCGCCGATAAACGTTTGGCGGCAATTTCAAAGGTTGTGCGCGTGCGCGTGCTGGGTTCAAAAAAAAGATTGAATATCGACTTCCCGCGCAATAAAGGGATTTTCTTGACATCACGTTCCGTGACACCGACAAATGACTCTGCGGTATCGAGGATATGCAATAAAACAGAAGCGGGTAATCCCTCGGTTGTCAGCAAATGCTGCAACACGCCATTTTCATCCAGCTGCGGGTTCCTATTGATCATTCGGGCATGCTCTTATCGTACAAATGAAAGCTTAACTTTCCGTTCTTTCCACACTTTAACTCAAGCATTTTATCCGCCGGTAACTCCAGCGTAATGCCGGTATATTGCGCGGTTATCGGCAATTCCCTGCCGCCCCGGTCAACCAAAGCAGCAAAACTAATCGAAGCGGGACGGCCGTAATCGAACAATTCATTGATTGCGGCACGAATGGTCCGTCCCGTTTGCAACACATCGTCCACCAGCAGAATATGCGCGCCTTCCACTACGAACGGTATTTCCGATGGTTTAACCTGTGGATGCAAGCCTATCTTATCGAAATCGTCGCGATAAAAAGCAACGTCCAGCGTTCCCAGCGGTTGCTTGGTCCCCAGCGCTTGATGCAGGCGCTCGGCCAGCCACACTCCACCGGTGTGAATACCGACCAGCGCAAAATCCCTGCCCGCATCGGCTTGGATTTTTTTAGCAAGACTGTCGAATGCTTTCTCAGCGTCTGGTAATTGCATACTGCTCGTCAAAGAATGATTGAAGGATTTGTTGTGCCGCGACCTGATCCAATACCGCTTTTTGTTTTCTTCCCGTGATACCGGCTTCGCGTAACGTTGCACTGGCTGTTTCGCTGGTATAACGCTCGTCTTTCATGATCACTTTGATATTAAAACGGCCTGACAGCCGTCGCGCGAAACGCTGGCTTAATTGCGTCAATTCATGCACCGTGCCGTCGCTATGCAGCGGCAAACCCACAACCAGCAAAACCGGCTGCCAGGTTTGGATCAGTTGCCCGATCAGCGCGAAACGCCGTTCCGTCACTTCACTGTCCACCGTTGCCAGCGGGTGCGCCACCCCCACGGCTGTATTACCAATCGCCACACCAATGCGTTTTTTTCCAAAATCAAAGGCCAGCACAGCTCCGGCTGGAAACTGGTCTGGCACATGATTTTCCGGTGGCTCATCGAGAAGACTTTCCGTCATACGAACTAAAATTTAGGCATGCCCGACTTCATTGGAGAGATTGGCATCCTGAATCCCCAACAGCTGCATCGCAGCCGGTAGCCTCTCTTCTGTTGGCATATCGAATATCACGTTCGTTGATGCAGGCACGGTCAACCAGGCATTCTGCGCCAACTCATGCTCGATTTGCCCTGCAGCCCAGCCTGCATAACCCATCGCGATCAAGACTTGATCGGGCCCCTCGGCATTGGCGATTGCTTTTAAAATATCCAATGAGGTAGTTAATCCCACTTCCCCATTCACGGCCAGCGTGGATTGCCACTTACCGACCGGTTGATGCAACACGAATCCGCAATCGAGTTGGACCGGCCCGCCAAATAACACAGGCGCCGCGTCCGCGAGAGAATCTGCTGGTGGAATTCCCAATTGTTTAAAAAGGTTGATCAGTGTCAGATCGGTGGGACGGTTGATGACGATACCTAGCGCACCTTGCTCGTTATGTTCACAAATATACGTCAGTGTTTTGGAAAAAACAGAATCTGCCATTGCCGGCATTGCAATTAGAAAATGATGTGTCAGATTAATACTTTTCATTGCGAATGTTTTTTGACCGATGACCTGACTATTCTGATTTCTCTCTTATCCGATATCTTTCCAATGTAATGCCGCGCTCAGACCCAGTATGCGGTATGAGTCATTAATTTCGATCCAAGTTTCATGGTTAACTTCACCGGCAACGGCAATTCTGCGCCACCGTATGACAATGCCATGGTCGCATGACTGGCTTCATCAATTTTCATTTGCGACACGATGGCACGGCTTTTCTCGTCATGATTGGGCAGCAGCTCTAGATGACCGGCCAGATGGGCGCCGACCTGGTGTTCCGTTTCGGCAAGAAAACCCAGATTCCACTTATCCCCCAGCATGCCTGCCACAACACCGATGGCAAAAGATCCGCCGTACCATAGCGGGTTCAGGAAACTCTTATGCCCACCCAGTTCAGCGATACGGCGCTCTGTCCAGGCCAGATGCTCGGTTTCTTCACGCGCGGCCTGCATCAGCGTTTGCTGTACCGTCTCATTGCGTGCTGTCAGCCCCTGCCCCTGATACAACGCTTGCGCGCACACTTCACCGACATGGTTCACCCGCATCAATGCACACGACAATCGTTTTTCCGCATCCGTCATCTCAGCTTCCGGCAGTTCATTGCCAGGCACAGGCCGCAAGGTCTGGGCCGGTGTCGAGAGTGTCCGCAGGGCGCTGTCAAAACCAATGATAAGCTTATCGATAGTAATCATCGTCTTTTACCTCATCCTTGAATAAGAATTGACGCGTCATTATAGGCCGATATGCCCGCATTTAGGTACACTAAAATTTACCCGGTTATAATTCCAACCCCATTTGTCTAGCCAGCAATGTAACCGGATGCAACACTTCGACATGAATTCCTTTTTCATACAATCCATTGGCCAGATGCATCGCGCAACCGATATTCGAAGTCACCAAGTACTGAGCCTTGCTTTCCTTCACCGTAGTTATCTTGTTTTGCAGCAACATATCCGCAATTTCGGGCTGATCGATGAAATAAGTACCCGCAGCACCGCAGCATTGGTCATTACCAGCCAAGGACACCGCTTCCGCGCCAGGTATCCGGGCAATCAATTGATAAGGATATGCCTGCTCACGCAATACATGCCTCAAACTGCACGGCTCGTGCACCAGAATTTTTTGCGCCAATGACGCAAGGCCAATACTCTCCCACCCCTTTACTGCCATCAGAAACTGGCTGATATCCATAACTTTGCCCTGCTCACCGGCAACGCCGGACTCCAGCAATTGCACACCGCAACCCGATGCGGTACTGATCACCGCATCAAATTCAGCAAAAGCCGTTTTATTCCGCCCCACCAGCGCATTGGCTTGCTCCAGCGCGCCGCTATGCTGATAGATAGCACCACAGCACGTTTGATCGCGCGGAATATGGACTGTGTAACCCAAGCGATTCAATACATAAATACTCGAATTTAAGGTAGCTACATCGGTCACACGCGCCACACACCCCAAAAATAATGCGACTTCACCACGTTTCTCACCCTGCGCGGGATAAACCGGCCGCCAAGTGCCGTTATTGCTTGCAGTATTTTCTCCATCCGCAGGCGTTGTATAGGGAAACTTAACTACAGGAAGCTGAGCAATGAATTTAAATATTCGATTTTTTTCGATCAAACCTAATTTCCGCAACCCGCGCAACCATTCTCGTTTCTGCAGGAAATGCAGCAATCGGCGCAACCGGTCCAAACGCGCAGGCTGGGTCAGCAATAGCCGTTCCAGTGCAATGCGCCAGCTTGATTTCCGGGCGGCTGCTGCAGATTTTGATTGATCCGCAATCAAGGCACGCGTTTCATCGATTAAACGTCCATAGGAAACACTATTCGGACAAACCGCTTCGCAAGCCCGGCACGTCAAACAACGATCCATATGCTGAATAAATCGCGCATTCAAAGCAATCCGCCCATTCGCAACACCATTCATTAAAGCGATACGCCCACGCGGAGAATCCGCTTCTGATTTCAACACACGATAAGTAGGACAATGCGGCAAACATAAACCGCATGAAACGCACTGGTTTGATTCATCGATAATCAAGTTCTTGGAAAACTTTGAGAGCAATTTATAATCCCGCTTCAGAAATACTGTAATTGGACATAGTATCCGCACTTACTTTAATAGCATCATAGTAATTCATGGCTATTTTAGCACTTGTCAGAATCGCAAGAATTACTGTAAAATTAAATGTTAATTAAATTCAAGCTTCATACTTTTAGACTGACAGGTTTATAGGAAAAACATGGTTATAATTAGATTGGCAAGGGGTGGTGCAAAAAAACGTCCGTTTTTTAATATGGTAGTGGCTAATTCCCGCTACGCACGTGACGGTCGGTTTATCGAACGTGTAGGCTTTTATAATCCGCGAGCCGCTGGGAAAGAAGAAGCATTGCGCGTTCAATTAGATCGCGTTGCTTATTGGCAATCTCAAGGTGCGCAGTTATCGTCAACGGCAACCCGGTTAATCAAACAGTTTTCCACCAGCAAAGTCGCATCAGCAAATAGCTAAAATAAGCGAACAAAATACACCGATGGTGATAATGGGCCATATTATCGGCCCATTTGGCGTTTATGGCTGGGTAAAAGTTAATCCGTATACAGAATACATCGATGGATTAATGCAATATCCAGTATGGTGGTTAAGTAAAGATAACAAAGACTGGCAGAAAGTGCATGTTGTTTCCGGCCGTATGAATGGCAGCATCCTGAATGCAAAATTCGCCGAATATACCGATCGCACACAAGCCTTCGCATTAAACGGAATGCAGATAGCAGTTCCGCGCGACCAGCTTCCTGATTTATCAGAAAATGGAATGGATGGTTATTATTGGTCGGATTTGATTGGCACTACGGTGCAAAATCTAGCGGGTGAAGAATTAGGTAAGATTGTTGGCTTACTTGAGACGGGCGCAAATGATGTTTTGTGCATACAAAATGGGAGCGAGGATAAAAAAGAAATTCTTATCCCCTTTGTTGATCAGTTCATCATCAAAGTTGATTTAAAGCTTTCTCGAGTTATTGTAGATTGGGGCAAAGACGATTAAGGTAATAATAAGCGATGCCTTTTGAATGCGATGTTATTACGCTATTTCCGGAAATGTTTAATGCCATCACGCACTATGGCATAACAGGAAAAGCGAACAAGAATAATATCTTTCGACTCAACACATGGAATCCGCGCGACTTTACCAGCAATAATTATCGTACTGTCGATGATAGTCCGTACGGGGGTGGCCCCGGAATGGTCATGATGGCTCAACCGTTGGAAGATGCCATCATACAAGCCAGAGCGAGACAGCATGCTGCCGGGATTGAAAAACCCACGGTTGCTTATCTAACACCGCAGGGAAAGCGGCTTGACCACCAAATGGTCACGCAACTGAGCAAACTGCCAGGACTTATTTTGCTGTGCGGGCGATATGAAGGCGTGGATGAGCGCTTAATCAATCGTCAAGTTGAAATTGAAATCTCAATTGGCGATTATGTAGTTTCCGGCGGCGAGCTGGCTGCAATGGTGTTAATTGACTGTATAGTGCGGCAAATCCCGGGCGCTCTAGGAGATCCCGAATCTGCAAATCAAGATTCATTTGTGGAGGGATTATTGGATTATCCGCATTACACTCGCCCTGAGGTGTATCAAGGAAATCGTGTACCGGAAATATTGATGTCAGGCAATCATGCCTATATCCGCCGTTGGCGCTTGCAGCAAGCACTCGGCAGAACATGGTTAAAGCGGCCTGATTTATTCGCGTTAAAATTTTCGCATGGCTTGACGCGAGAAGAAGAAAAACTGTTGGAAGAATTTAAACAATCCTGTAAATCCAGGTAGAAAGAGGGGAAATATCATGAACATCATCGAACAATTAGAAGCAGAAGAAATTAAACGCCTGAATAAAGAAATACCTGATTTCTCTCCGGGAGATACCGTCATTGTCAGCGTTAATGTGGTTGAAGGCGATCGTAAACGCGTTCAGGCTTACGAAGGTGTCGTAATAGCCAAACGTAATCGTGGTTTGAATTCAGCGTTCACAGTACGGAAGATTTCAAGCGGAGAAGGTGTTGAACGTACTTTCCAGACCTATTCGCCATTGATAGCGAGCATAGAAATTAAGCGCCGCGGTGACGTTTGCCGTGCAAAACTTTATTACCTCAGAGACCGCGCAGGCAAGTCGGCCCGGATTCGCGAGAAACTGCCCGCGCGTGCTTCTTCTGGTAATAACAAAAACGCAGCAGCCGCAGAGTAAGGCGCAGCACAACAAACATCACAATAAGGATCAGTGCAATGTCAGCACTGATCCTTACTTTTACCTATCAGAAGTACCGCAGATAATACACGCAACAACAGAGAGCAACTACTGTTGATCTTATTTAAGCAGCTCCAATACATTCTCTGGCGGGCGGCATAGTTTGGCTTGGCTACCCCGCACCACGATGGGCCGCTGAATCAGGTCCGGATTTCTAACCATTGCTGCTAGAATTTCATCATCCGACGCTGCACTTAAATCACGCGCTGCGGATTCATCTTTACGGAGAATATCACGCACCGGCAGGTTAAGTTTTTGGATTAACTCGCGCAGCTTATCCGCTGTTAAAGGCACCTCGTAATAATTGACTGACTCGAACTCTTCACCACTCTCTTTGAGCAAAGATAGGGTCGCCCTGCATTTGCTGCAAGTTGGTTTTTGATAAATAACGATCTTGTCATCCATATTTTTTCCCGCCTGCTGGATCGAGATTCTCTAACTACACGATAAGAACGATAAGAATCCGATTATTTCACACCACATTCAGCCGAGATTGCCTTATGCGCGGACGTCGAACCGCCCAATCCGAATGTATCCACGGTTTCTGTTCCACGAGCCGATGCACCTTTAACCACCAGGGAGCTTCCACGTTTGATCGCATCCGTTATTTTATTATCGGTTGCTTGATCGGGAGCCCACGCTGAATCATCCTGAGTAAACAGCTTGAAACTTTGATTGTTAACAGTAACCGTCGCATCACTTCCCGGCTTATAGGGATAACCGGCGATATAGCTGAAAACATTTTTACTCTTCTCTGCAGGGCGATGCGTAATCAACGCAAATACATCGCCACGCTTTGAGTAATTCCCTTCCGATTTTTTCGGCTGGCTCACCATGTAACACACCTTGCTATTGTTCTCCATGAACATATAAGCGGTCCAGTCACCATGCTGGCCGAGCAGTTTCGGTTCTGCGGCTTGCACTGAATTATAGAGTGAAAAAATAACACCAGTCAATATCAATTTTCTACATTTCCGCTTCATTTTGAAAACCTTGAGAAGTATTGTCGATACGATTTTTCAGCGATTGATCAGTATCATGAGTGAAGCATCTTCAATTCCAATGACCAACCATTCGCCAAGATTATTAACAGCCTTCCATCTTGTATATATAAAAACCGTTTTTTGTGATTTCATCAATCACATTTGCAGGAGCGCTCTGGCTATGGCAAAAACTACATTCCCGGCTGGTCACAACTGCATTGTTTTCGCCGATTGACGTCAACCACTGTTTGGCATATTCAACCGCTTTCTGATCATCCTTCACCGCTGTGAACACATCAAAGTGCATGGTATGTCCATCTTGTGCCTTAACATACGTATCGTAAACATGAATTTGCATAAAAATTTATTTCCTTGAAAAAGATAATTTATAGCACTGTGCACATCATAAAAAACATGCCGCATTGCAAACGAAAAGTATATTAACTATACCAATTTATCGATTAAACCGCCATGCCAATTGCATGATCAAGAAATCCACTTCGCACAAGGATTCGCATCGTTCAGAGGCACGCGCGGCTATTATTTCTTCCGGGCAACAATCACACCATCACGGATTGGATTGATAAACGCATCAAAATCCAGATCATTAAAAATCAGCCGGTTATGCTCCATAATCGCTTCCGTCGAACCACGCCCCGTCTCTTGCGAGCCTTGCAACGCAACACGGCCATGCCATAACACATTATCGGCAATATACAGCCCGCCGGAACGTATGCGTTGCTTCGCCATCTGCCAGATTTCCGGATAATAGCCCTTGTCTACATCGTTATAACAAATATCGAATATCCCATCCGTTTGGGCAAAAACATCCTGTGCCAACCCCACGCAAAACTCTATCCGTTGCCATACATCAGCAGCGGAGAGATATTTCTCCGCACGCATGCGATTGTTGGCATCCGCGTCACTGCATATCACACGTCCACCGGCGCCTACCGCTCTGGCAAACCAATACGCCGAATACCCATAACCGCTGCCAAATTCAAATACCCGCTTGGCGTTAATCATTTTCGCCTGCGTTTCAAGAAAAATACCGGCCAAGCGATTAACAATCGGAAAATTTCTCAGCTGCGCAAATTCTTCCATTTCAGCAAGCGCTGGGTGATCGCTGTGCGTAACCAAGGTGCGCATATACGCTTCAACCGCCGGATTAACCGGAATGAATCCGTCTGACTCAGGAATAACCGCTGATTGAATATCGTTCATTGATTCCTCCTTTATGATCGTGAATCAGAACGGAGTTGTTTTCTTTGATGCCATTAATACACACTCTTCACCGGAATTTTTATTAAACAGATAAACCAGACTGGCAGCCACCTGAAACCTGAATCCCCGTATGACATCGCGGATCGTAATGGATTGCTGTCCGATTGCTGCTTCAGCCAATGGCGGACTGCTCTGACCAATGCCATACGCACCGATTGGTGTTGTCCAGCAACGCGGATCGCTGAAACCAGCTTTCAGCGCCAGCTGGTTCAACGTGTGGCTGGTAAATAAATGCAAATGCCTGGGCGGCTCAAGACCACGCCAAGCAGCACCGAACTTACTGTGTCCATAACTCGCGGCGTTCGGCGTCAGCACCACCAGCAAACCATTGTGCTTCAGCAAACGGCGGCAAGTCATTAGCATCGCCACGGGATCGTGCACATGCTCAATGACGTGACTCAGCACCACCACATCATATTCACCGGATTCGATGGTTTCAAGCGGCCCTAAATGCACCGGAATTCCTTTCACGTTCCGCACATGTTCCGCAGCCACCGGATCAATTTCCTGCCCCATCACATCCCAACCCAGCGCGCGCATGCGCGCCAGCCGCTTTCCATTACCGCAACCCACTTCCAGCAATCGTCCCGGCGGTGTTTTGTCCAGATAAACACACTTATAACGCCGCCGTTCACGCCGCAATCCCAGCAAATGAATACTCATGGTATGCAAAATGGCGCGAACGATGCGCGCCCAGCGTGATTGCCGCGCATGATTCGCATGGCCGTGCGTGTAATAATTCCGGTAAGCCTTGCCAATCTCATCCACCGCCGGTCTGGGGTCAAGCCAGATCAGACCGCATTCCGCATTCGTACATTTCCTCAGTGCCCATTCGCCTGGCGCGCCAAACAGCCGGTCGGTCAGACCACGATACAGGACTTCACCTTGTTTGCCGCACGCATAGCAAGTTGAATTTGCTTCGGTGCCAATCTGCTCTGCTGGTATCGTCACTTAAATCCTTTCCGGTTTTTGTTGTTGCCAGCGCATGGCGATCGCAGTGATCACCAGCAATAATACCGGCATTCTGCTGAAAATAAGAAAGGCGTCCGTCAGCCCTGCGAGAAAAACATAACTGACCAAACCAGCTCCCAGCAGACCCAAGCCGATTCTCCGGAATGTCTGATACCAGGCCCAATAAAGAAATAGCAACGCCAGCAGGCCCGCGATACCGATATGCATACCGATCTCAATCCAATCGTTATGGTAATGCGATGTTTTCTGGAATGCCGGTAAATCCTTATAAAGACCGTTTTTGTACGTTTGAATCGTGGTATCGAAATAACGCTCCGGCGTACCCGTGCCATACCCTGTCCACGGACGCTCGGCGATACTGTGCAAGCCGACATCCCACATGGCTAGGCGATACCCCAAACTGGAACTGTAATTGCCCCCCTGCAACAATTCGATATCGCTTTTAACCAGCAGTAATCTCTCTTGAAAGGCGGGGCTACTATAAGCAAAAATCCCGGCGGCTATCGACACAGCGGCAAAAATGCCGAAGAATTTCCGGATATCCAGTTTATAACGCAAGTAAGTTTGCAACACGATGGCCATCAGCGTCGCCAGCAGAAGCACCCGGCCATATTGATGAAATTGCACATAAATTAATGCGATGGCGACAATCCACAAGACGACCGCCAGTGGTACCGAGCGGCTCATGCAAGCCCATCCGACGGACACGATCGCGCCCGCTCCAAGCATTGCCGAAAAACTCAGATAGGACATGTTCAACAGCGCAATGCCCTGCTCGCCTGTTACCTGCCACTGGTACACACCCAGACCCAAAACCAGCAGATAACCCGTGATCAATCCACCGGCTGCCCAGGGCATGCGCTCCTTATTCAACAGTAAATAGAACGGAATTAGCATCAGCAACATAAAGTACTTCACCCATTTCATCTTGCCATGATCGGGTAGCTCGCTCCACAACAACCCAACCAGCAATAGCGTGCACAGCAGCACAATCGCTTGTACCAGAGGCAACCTGTGAGCCTGATGCAACCGGTACAAACCACCATCCATCAGGCAAGCAATAATGAGCAAGGGAAAGGAAAAATAATTCAACTCGCCGCGCCAGAATCCCGCGCAAACGAGAACCAGTGCAAACCGGATGAATATTTCCTGCCGTGTGATGGATGTGTGCATAAAGCCAATCAAGCGATGTTTATAAGCCTTGGTGAAAGTCCCAATAACGTGAAAGTGCCATTACTCCGGATTCTGTTTGACCCTATCGTGTTTGCGCGCCGCTGTGGAGGCAGCAAGTCCGATTGCGAATCCGGCAAGCGCCACGGTGATTCCGATTCAAGCTAATCCGCTTTCCACTCGCGCATTTCCAGCCGATACATCTGAATGAACAGCGCTAATACAATGCGCAGTCCTGCTGGCACCCCCGGCAAAATCCACACGGCGGTGATGCGCTTATCTTCGCGTGACCAGCCACGCAGCATCAGTTTCAGGATGGTTTTAAAGCTCGCTTTACCGTTACGCATTTGCAGGCACGACAGCTGCGGTAATGGCGATGGCGTCAGCCAATGCAACCGCCCGCCTTGCCGCATCACTTGCTCCATCGAATCCGCAATCCGGGATGGCAAGTCAGCCAAAATAGCATTGCCGGAAACGGCCAGCACATTCCGCCGCGCCAGCGGATAACGCGAGAGATACCGTGCACGATTGCGCTGCACCAATTCCCGGTAAGATTTTCCTCGCCCAAACGACGCGCCGGTTTCGTGACGAATCGCCGCATCCGGATGCACGCCCATGCGCCAGCCTTGTTGATCCAAACGGCGTCCCAGATCGGTATCTTCATAATACCCCCTGCCAAATTGCGCATCAAAGCCGCCCATCGTCTGAAAAACAGCACGGCGGATCAAGAAAGCATAGCCTCTGAAGCGATAGGTCAAAATATACCCGCCCGGCTGCCGCGCGTAGCGGCTGGCTTGTGTTTCCTGACTATCGCCTTCCATGGGGCTGATGACCGCCAATTTTGAATCAGCAGCCAGAGCGCCGCACAGCAGCAGCAAGAAATTGTTCGATACTTCGATATCGGAATTAAGCACCAGCACCCAATCGGCATTCGAACGCGCAACCGCTTCGTTGACTGACTTTCCGTATCCCTGGTTCTCAGGCGCATGGTAAATATGAAGCTGCGGATAAGATAGATTGTCGAGCATCGCGCGAGTCTCAGCACCCGATGCATCGTCCTGAATATGAACGGTTCTGATTGACGAACCCAAATGAGTCACGACGGAATCAATACACTGTTTCGTCAATTCCGTTGCATTATAAACAGGAATCACGACATCAATAATCGGTGCGGCAGTTTCATTCATCGCGTTCTGCCTAAGAGATCCTAACGCATCAAATCCGGCCAAAAATCAAATAGCTTTCGCCCCAATTCTTGGACGGTCTTTGTTTCACTTCGAGACCGGCCTGTTTCATGATGGCAATGGCTTTTTCCTGCTCGGTATCCGTGCCCAGTTCTATGATCACGGATTTCAGCGCCGGGTTTGCCAAAACCGCGGATGCCCCTCGCAAAATGGGAATCTCAATGCCATCGACATCGATTTTTATGTAATTCGGTACCGGAAAACCCCATTTCCCGCACAGATCGTCCAACGTCACGCCAAACATTCCTTGGATATGCGTTGCCGGCATTTTCATGTTCTCCAGGTCTTCATGCCCGAACTGCGAGCGGTTCCCGCCGGGAATAAACTTGGGAATATACAATTTGGAAAATTCACTTCGCCCCGATACCGCCACGCAGTATGACAGAATATTTTTCCCCAAGTTATTCAGGTAAATATTCTTATTGAGCGCATAGTAATTATTACTTTGCGGCTCAAAAGCAAACACTTGCACCTTATCGCCGTATTTCTTGGCCGGATATAACGAATATTGCCCGATATTGGCGCCGATATCGAAATAACACGAGCCCGGTTCAAAACTATCCAGCCAATCCAGGGTGTCCGGTTCTTTTTTTGAATAGGTTTTAGCGCGATTGAGTGTACGCAAGTGATCAACCGAAATCAAAATATGCTGATCTCTGACCAGCACATCGGTATAACCGCCTTTCAATTTATAGGCTGCCACAACCAACTCATTCAATATGTCTTTTGCCAGCATCATGATCACACTCTAGGTTAGGTATAAGCCTTGATTATTATTAACAAGACAAGATCTGAAGCAACTTAACCAGCGAGCTGCTCAAGAAGCGACACATAACGGGGTAGCACATTTGCATCCGGATAATCCAGCATTTCTCTTAAAAAACGCTGCCGGTGTTCTTCGACATAAAAAGAATCGCAGCCGTTGTTAAGAAAATAATCTATTTTCTCATACACTTCGTCGCGGCATTTCAGCTCGGTTTCCGGCATGTAATACGCTACTGCCGAACGCGCCGCGATTAAATAATCAGCCGCCAGAACGGGCTTTTTCGCCCGCACGGCTTCAAATACCACGGAAGTCGCCAAGTCGATGATGACATCAGCCCAATTCATCAAATGCACCGAATGGGCATCGTCGCTGGCAACACGGACATTGGGCAATTTTTTGATCGAACTGTCCGTGGTCAGCGACTGCTTCCAGCCGCTGCGGGTATGCGGTTTGATAACCAGCTCTACACCGGGAAACTCTGCGATCATATGAACCACTTCACCGACTTCTTCCCAGAATGTCGTAAAGTTGGCTTTTCTCAGGAACATGACAATCTTAAGGCGGCTGTCTGAACGAATCAGCGGCGAAGGCGGCATCAATCCAGCCAGTATCTTCAGCCATTCTTCACAATAACGCGGCGAGCCCAATACGGCGAGCTGGTTGTCTGTCATAAACGGGCGGAAACGCACGGAACATAACTCATTAGGCACCACCACCTTATCAAATATGGTAGCCGCCGAAAATGTAATATCCGGCTCCACACGTCTTTCACCGCGGCGGATCAATTGGCTGGCGTGCGGGCTATCGCCATGCGGCAAAGAGATCGTGCCCAATCCCTTCTCTTTTGCCATGGCAATCACGACTTCAACCCATTCCACGCAAATTACCGAATTGCGTTCAATCCAATCAAATGCGACAACACCTTTACCTGCATCGCCAAAACACCGGTTCAACAGAAATTCAGCGGTATGCCGCCACAATGGCGCGCGTTGCTTTTCGTCACAGCGCTCGGCCAGTTTTTCCGCCAACTTGCCTATCACCTTGATGCGCCGCACATTGCGCGTCAGCATCAACATTTGCAAGCGCCATTTAATATACACGGTCAGCGGAAACAGCTCTTTCATATGCGCAACGCGCACACCTTGCAGTTGGCTTAAGTATTTAATGCGGAAATCGCGGCGGAATTGGGTGGAACCGATCAGCACCACATCGCATTGATGGCCCAATCCAATCCATTTGTAGATGACTGGCGTGACATGATCGATATCGTTATAGTGGCGAAGAAAAAAGAGGGCTTTCATGACTGTGATACGATGGCAAAAATATTCAGAACTCGCAGCATTTCAAGTACTTTCCCAGTTTAAACAGTAGATTCTGTAAGTGCGCGCCATTTTACTCTGGCGATCTGGCAATTACCAGCAACGAATCCTTCGCATTCTTAAAATTATTGCAACAAGCAACACATCGACAAAATTTAACAATAAATATTGCCCAGAAAAGAGGAAAAACCGGATAATCAGCACATCGCTTCAGACGGTAACTTTTCGTACTCAACCCTTTACAAAACACACAAAACATTTTCATGAAAACAATCGCTGTAATACCGGCCCGCATGGGCTCATCGCGCTTCCCAGGCAAACCCATCGCAAAAATCCTGGGACGCCCGATGATTGAACATATTTACAAACGCGTGGCGATGAGCAAATCGCTCGATGCCACTTACATCGCCACCTGCGACGAGGAAATCCGGCAAATCGCGGAAGGTTTCGGTGCCAAAGTAATCATGACATCCGATACGCACGAACGCGCCAGTGATCGCGTCGCGGAAGCGGTTGTCTATCTGGACGCCGAATTAATCGTCATGGTGCAAGGCGATGAACCGATGACACACCCCGATATGATCGATACCGCCGTAGCGCCTTTCAAAGATGATCCAAAACTGGGCTGCGTCAACCTGGTGCGCAAAATTGACCATGAAGCCGATTACCTCGACGCCAATACCATCAAGGTCGTCATGAATCAGCACAATGACGCGCTGTATATGTCACGCCGCCCGATTCCGACAATCGCCAAAACCGGTTTCGCCAATACAGCCGCTTACAAACAAGTCTGCATCATTCCTTTCCGCCGCAGCACCTTGTATCAATACACGCATTTGACACCGACACCGCTGGAACAGCTGGAATCCATCGACATGCTGCGTCTGCTCGAGCACGGCATGCAAGTCAAGATGGTTCCTACCGAATACAATACCCAGGCGGTGGATACCCCGGAGGATCTGGCGCGCGTCGAGAAACTGATGGCAACAGATCCGTTGCTGTCCCAATACTAGGAACGATCATGTCACTAAAATCAAGATTGAATCGGTCCGAATTGACCATCGGTTCGTGGGTCACGCTAGGGCATCCATCGATTGCCGAAATCATGGCATCCGCCGGATTCGACTGGCTGGTGCTGGATATGGAGCACAGCGTGCTGGAACTCGGCGAAGTACAAACGATTATCCAAGTGCTGGACGCCAAGCAATGCCCGGCCATCGTGCGTCTGACATCGAATCATCCCGATCAGATCAAGCGCGTCATGGATGCTGGCGCAACCGGCATCATGGTGCCGATGATCAAATCCGCCGCCGATGCCAAAGCAGCCGTGGATGGCGTGTATTACCCCCCGCGCGGGCAACGCGGCGTCGGTCTGGCGCGCGCGCAAGGCTACGGTGCAAGTTTCCAGGCTTACCGCCAGTGGCTGGAAGAAAACGCCGTGATCGTCGTGATGATCGAACATGTCGACGCGGTCAAAGCCATTGACGAGATTCTGGCTGTCCCCGGCATCGATGCCTACATCATCGGCCCGTACGATTTATCCGGCTCGATGGGACGCCCTGGCGATCTGAATCACCCGGACGTGCAAGCGGCCATCGCGCAAGTGCTGGAAGCAGGTCGCTGCGCCGGTAAGCCGGGCGGTATTCATGTCATCGAACCCGATCCACAGGCATTGCAGCAACGCATCGCAGCCGGTTTCAATTTCCTCGGCTACGCACTGGATATCCGCATTCTCGATTCTATCTGCCGCACGCATTTACAAAGCATTCACGCCACATTGAAAACATCATGAACTCATTTGTCATTTCCACTTCGTCGTTCGATACCGGCAACAATCCGGCCATTCAGCGCCTGCTGCAACAAGGTTTTCAGGTCATCACCAATCCGCACAAGCGCAAACTCACCGAAGATGAAATCATCGAATTGCTGAGCGGTGGCGCGACCGGCTTGATCGCCGGGATCGAACCGTTGACCGGACGCGTGCTTCAATCCGCCCCGAATCTGAAAGTCATTTCGCGCTGCGGCGCCGGCATGGACAGCGTTGATTTGGCAGCGGCGAAGAATCACGGCATTCAAGTGCTGAACACACCGGAAGCCCCCGCGCAAGCCGTAGCTGAGCTAACGCTCGGTTATATCCTGAGCTTATTGCGGCAAATCGGTACGATCGATCGCGCAGTGCGCAATGGCGAATGGCCGCGCACGCAAGGCCGCCTGCTCGCGGCGCAAACCGTCGGCGTGATCGGCCTGGGGCACATCGGCCGCCGCGTTGCGCGCTTATGCCAGGCGTTTGAAGCCACGGTGATCGCGCACGATCCGTTCGCCACTCAGGTGCCCGGCGGCGTGACATTAGTGCCGCTGGAACAATTGCTGGCAACCGCCGACATCATCACGCTGCACACATCATACAGCGCGGATACGCATCATTTGCTGAATGTCAAGGCATTCGCGGCAATGAAACCCGAGGTCATCGTCATCAACGCCGCACGGGGTGGATTGATCGATGAAAGCGCGCTCGCCGATGCGCTGAAATCCGGCAAGGTGAGCGCTACGGCGCTCGATGTATTCGAGCAGGAACCCTATCAAGGCGCGCTGCTTGAATTCAGCAACATCACCCTGACATCGCATGTCGGATCGCTGGCCCGGGAATCACGCCAGCGCATGGAAATCGAAGCGGCGGAAAATCTAGTGCAGGGTTTAATCAAAGCAGGTCTCATCAACAACGGATAACACTATGGTGAATGAAACGGTTGTGGTATTTGGCGCCAGCGGTTTTTTGGGCAGCCATGTCGCCGATGCATTATCGGCTGCGGGCTACCGGGTACGGTTATTTGACCGCAGCCCATCGCCGTTTCTGAAAAGCAATCAGGAAATGATCATCGGCGACATCATGAATCTCGATCAAGTGATCGAAGCAGCCAAGGGAACTTCCATCGTATACAACTTCGCTGCCATCGCCGACATCGACGAAGCCAACGACAAACCGATCCCGACCGCCACCATCAATGTACTGGGTAATATGCACGCGTTGGAAGCCGCCCGCATCGCCGGTGCGCGCCGTTTTGTCTTCGCCAGCAGCATTTATGTTTATTCCGAATCCGGTTCTTTTTACCGCGCCAGCAAACAGGCCGCGGAACGTTTCACCGAGACTTACCACGAGCGCTACGGCCTGGATTACAGCATTCTGCGCTATGGCTCGCTGTATGGGCGGCGTTCCGACAAACGCAACGGCATCTACCGCATGCTGCACGAAGCCGTCGCGCATCATTCCATCACCTACAAAGGTAGTGGCGACGCGATGCGCGAATATATTCACGTGGAAGATGCGGCGCGCATGAGCGTGCAAATATTGGCACCCGAATTCGCCAACCGGCACATGATCCTAACCGGCCAGGAAAGATTACGCATCAAGGATGTCATGACGATGATCTCGGAAATCCTGCCGTGGCCTGTGGAATTGCATTTTGACGAAGCCAATGCTGTGCACCACTATGAGATTACCCCGTACGCGTTTCAACCGCGCGTCGGCCGCAAGCTGGTACTGAATGAACATGTCGATCTGGGTCAAGGCATCCTCGATTGCCTACGGGAAATTCACCAGGATTTGCATCATAGCGATGAAAACGACGACGCCACACCGTCCACGTCGGACAATCGCGCCTAGCCATGAACAATTTCAACTGGCAAGCGATCATTTTCGACTTCGACGGTGTCGTGGTCGAATCTGGCAAAATCAAAACACAAGCGTTCGCTGAACTGTACCGCGCGTACGGCGACGACATCGTCGCACAAGTGGTGCAATTCCACACACAAAACGGCGGCATGTCGCGCTACCGCAAATTCCGCCATTTCCAGGAGCATTTCCTCAACAAACCGCCATTAACGGAAGCGGAAGAACAACAATTGGACATCCGTTTTTCCGAACTGGTCGTTGAAGCGGTCATCGCTGCCGAACCGGTACCTGGCGCAATCGAGCTGATCCGCCAGCAATCCGGCAGAATCCCATTATTCGTTGCTTCCGGCACACCTGAAGTCGAGCTTAAAGTCATCGTCGAACGCCGCGGCCTCGCACCCTACTTTACTGCCGTACGCGGTGCCCCGGCGCTGAAGAAAACCATCATCGCGGAAATTCTGGCAGCACATGAACTGAAACCCGAATCGGTATTGATGATCGGTGATGCGATGGCAGATTTGGAAGGTGCGCAAGCCAACAACACCGCTTTCCTCGGGCGCGTGTTTCCCGGCGACCCGAATCCGTTCCCGGCGCACATCGAAACCGTGCCGGATCTGCGCAGCCTGGTGCAATAACCCTCGCATGCCGCTGCAACGCAAGGTCTTCCCTAATATTGAGTCGTTAAGCCAAGGCTTCGCCGATTTTGCCGCAACCGCGCTGCAAAATACCCTGAACCGTAAACCGCAAGCCACCCTCGTCGTCCCCGGCGGCAGCACCCCGCGCCATTACCTGCCCGCACTGGCAAAATGTAAGTTGCCTTGGGATCGGATTACTGTCACGCTGTCCGATGAGCGCTGGGTTGATGTCAACGATACGCAATCCAACGAGCATCTGGTCAAGCAACACCTGATGAATCACTTACCCGCGAACACGCGCTTCGTGGGACTCAGAACCCATCACGATAATCCCTTTGACGCCATCGAAGTAATTCACCAGCGATTGGAAAAACTGCCGTTGCCATTGAGCTTGACGGTATTGGGCTTAGGCGAAGATGGGCACATTGCCTCGCTATTTCCCGGCATGGCCCCCCATTTAATTGATACTCATCACTGCGTTGCGGCCGCACCACCGGCTGCGCCATCGCTGCGCATCAGCCTTTCGTTGAAACTGCTGGCGGAAAGCGAGCAGATTGCTCTGGTGGTTACGGGGGAGAGTAAGCGGCGATTGTTGGATCGAGTGAGTGAAAATCCTGATTCGAAATTGCCGATTGTTTGGTTAATGCAACGCACAAAATCGGCAGTTACAATTTTTGAAACTATTGGTTAGAAAATATCGCAAAAATCATCACAATGTCTCTAGTGGTGGATTTTGATTGCCTAGAGTCTACAAAATTTGACAAAAACACATTTTGTGTTAGTGAATTATTTTCGCGATTAAAAGCGCTTATTCTTAAATACATATTTTAGAAACGTCAACAAACCCAAGAAACAATTGAAATAGTGAGGTATCATTATGATTATTATCTTAATCGCTGTCATTTCTGATGAAATATATCATATCACCCAATTGTAGCTGGTTCGTAGTAAGCAAAATAATGAAGATCAGATATATGATCACAAGTAATCTGCGACTAATTAGCTTGATGGTTATTGTGTACCCATCTGTTTCTCTTGCTTTCGAAGTTAGCTCAGGATTTTCTAGTTACTTTTCTCAATCACTTATCAATTCAGCCATTTCTGATAAAGATGATTTTAGTCACGTCAGCAGTAGCCTCCAGAACATATATTCACAATCTTCGTCACTTCCCGCATCATTACAATATAGAAATATTACTTGTGAGAGGGCGACTAAGGATACACCGGATCAGTTGGTAGCTTTTGGAAGCCTTGAAGTGTCAGAAACTACTCTACAAGAATCATCAAATCTTATTCGAGAAATCGACAACGTTATCTATTCCATGTGCCTAAAAATGGTAAGCGAAGCTTATCCAGATCATGTCAGAATGATGATTGCTGAGGAAAGAAATAAATTAATTAGTGACGTTGTCGGCACTTACGGCTCTCGTTTGAGCAGTGCAAAGAATGAACACGATGTGTTAAAAGCGATTTCCATTACTAAGGATAAAATTTTAGAACACACTGGAATTACAATAAAAAAATAGGAAAAGGGTACTAATATGAAAAAACTTTCGGTTGGATTACTAGCTACTTCAGTTTTATTTGTTTTACAAGGCTGCGAATCAATATCCAGTTGGTGGGGAACATCTGTTAAATGTGAAAGAGCGGTAAAATATTCTGGTTATAAAGTAGAGGTAACAGGATTTGAATTGCCAATTGAAATTACTGGCGGTTCTGCAGAATTCAAAATAGGGCGCGCATCGTTCGAGCCACAAAAAATACAAGAAGCAAAGAATCTCATCGGAACAATAGATCTTTTGCAGTTTTCAGATTGCCAAACGATGCTTTTAATCAAAGATGATACACTTCGATTCAATATTTCTGAGAGAAGACGCGAATCAATGGTTGCTTTGGCTTCAGTTTTATCAGAGCTAGATAAAAGCACCACCGAAGAGCAGCATGACAAAGCATTAGAGAACGCAAAAAATATAGTTGGAGAACTCCAAGCCAAGAAGATCAAATAGCCAGTTCATTAAACTATATGCTAATGTGACAGGATATGTTATGCCGGGCACAGTAGGATGCGCCGACGTAAGCAGGCGCATCAGAAATCCGGCAACCGCCTAATTACTATTTTCCTCCACCGGAAGTTTCTGCACTCACGTTAAACAGCTGGTGTGCCACTTCCCCGCCATGGTGATGCATTCGTTATAACCCGCGACATTATTTTGGAACGCATGCTGGCAGTTGCGCACATCGACTTCGAGTTCATAAAAACAAATGCATAAGCACGGTAGGATGTGCCGATGCAAAGAGGCGCATCAATCGAGAGATAATCTAAATAATAACTTCCTCAGCGGCTTCTTCAAGAATCTTTATTCTTTGCATGATCAACCGCCGATATACGTTCGCATTCGCCGCCGGAATTCCTCTCGATTAATCAACTTCGCGGTACCCGCATCAATCTCCGCAAGACAGCGAAGAATTTCCTTATCCAAAGTTTCCAAGGCATCCGTAAAATGGGTGCATCCAAACTTTTAACCAAAACATACACTAACTCGGCACGCTCGGCCTCCGACAACATCAGTGCTTCAGATCGAGTCTTGCGCAAGTTTCAGTATCAAATCGCCCCGCCATTCTCCAACCACGCCCGGCAATCAGCAGTCAACGCACGCCCGCAAGCCGCATCATAAAGCGCCAGCTCTTCATCGGAAAGCACGTCGCGCCAGCGGCCATTGGTACCTTTGTGCAGGAAAGTCTGCGCTCCACCCTTAAAGAATTGCCCTCCTCCCGGCGCATACAATTCGCCTTGGCGTTTCATCTCGGTAAATGACACAGCCTTGATGATGCCGGGCCATGCGTGTTCGGGTACATCGATCTCGAGAAATTCGGCGATGCGGCGAACTTCACGCTCGGTATTCGCGAGCATGTCGTTGTAGTGGAACAGC
Source organism: Nitrosomonas sp. (assembly GCF_040240425.1). Taxonomy (GTDB): domain Bacteria; phylum Pseudomonadota; class Gammaproteobacteria; order Burkholderiales; family Nitrosomonadaceae; genus Nitrosomonas. The sequence continues at coordinate 95,463 of NZ_QPHG01000006.1, forward strand.
CGGATATTGGGCAAGTGACGGAAATTCCACCACGATTGCACATTGGAGAGGTGCGACCAGTAGGGCCAGCCGTCGGTTTCCCATGCAAACCAGCCACGCGTTATCCAGTTCCGCCAGAAAACATGGATATCATCCGGTGGCGGCGGAAGTTCATCACCCACGCGCCCAGGCAGCCCGTTCATCAGCATAAACACCTCTTCTTTCAGGCCGGTATAGTGATTCCACAACGACATGAAAACATCTCGCGGATCGCGGGCGATATACAGGTATTTGGTCTTTTCGCAATACGGCATGCCGTCGAGCGGCAGGTGCGTCTTGATAAAGCGGCGGTGCTGCTGCGCCTTTAAGTTGTTCAGAACCACTTCGAGCGGAATGATCCGCATATCCAGCCACGGCGACATGTGCGCCGGTGGCGCCGGGAAATTCCCATCGGGAAAGAGCAAATGTGCAACAATCGCTTGCGTCCACGTGGTACCCGCTTTGTACGACGTTGCAATGACGATATCGTCAGCGCGCGATTCAAAATAGTCCCAGCGCGTACTGTCGAAATGATGATTTTGGTAGATATGGGTGCGTTGGGGATGATTCGGCATCTTTGCAGCCTTATTTTGAAATGACGGATGGCTAACTTACAAGGACACTCCCGGTTTGGCAAGTGATCACGGTTGTGAAATCACGTCCGGTCACTTTGATGCGCTGTCTTTCAACGCTTTCCCGCACAGGCAAATGACACCAGTCGCACATCAAGGTAAACTGATCTCGTCAATCGTTTTTACGGAATAGCTCCACGAACAACCCTGCGTTCCATCCGGCATCGGCGAACTCTCGTGAACGCGCGTACCGAACCGCTTATTCAATGCTTAAGGGGATTACCATGACGGATGAATTTCAGATCAGTGGTCAAAACGCAGCAGCACTCTTCACACTCAAACTTCATCGCGGCGATGGCATGGCGCTCATTGCCATGAACTGGAAGAACGGCCGGCCGCCACAGGATTTCGTTGGCTTCGCCATCGAATACAAGGAACCCCGCGGCGATCGATTTTTCGCGTTGAAAAACCGCCTCGGTTTTCGCGGCGCCGATGGCAAGCTCAATACCACCCAATTATCGACGCGGCTCTCGCCGATCCAGAAATTCCGCTGGGTGCATTTCCCGCGTAACGCCGAACTCGAGGGCGAATTCATCTACAGAGTCACGCCGGTGTTTATGAATACCGCCGATGAACTGAGCTACGGCGATGCCCAGGAAGTGGCGATCGAGCTACGGCGCGAAACTTATCCGGGATTGCTCAACGTCACATTTACGCGCGGCTTCGTATCCTCGCAGGCGTTTGTCGACCGGTACGCGTCGGCGGGTGACATCTCGACATTGTTACCGGCCAAGGCAACCGATGGATTGACTTTCACACCGACCCACCCCAAAACCAAAGAAGCGCTCGCATGGATGGGATTCGAGGCGCGCAGTGCCATTCTCGAAGTGCTCGACCAGGCCATCGCCGACCCGAAGGCTCAGGTTCGCGTGATCGCCTACGATCTCAACGAACCCGGCGTTCTAACGCGCCTGGAGAAACTCGGCAAGCGCTTGAAAATCATCATCGATGACAGCCAGGACCACGGCGAAGAGGACGCCAGTGAAAATCTGGCGGCTCAGCGGCTCACGGTCTCGGCGGGTGCAGAAAATGTGCAACGGCAGCACATGCTGTCGCTCCAGCACAATAAGGTCATCGTGGCCGATGGCCCCAACACTCAGAAGGTCGTATGCGGCTCGACCAATTTCAGCTGGCGTGGTTTTTTCGTGCAATCGAATAACGCCATGATTCTGCACGGAGCTAGCGCGATCAAACCATTCCTGGCGGCATTTGAGGGCTACTGGTCGCAGAAACCGAAAGATTTTACTGGCACGGCATCCGCGCTGTGGAACGATCTGGGTTTAACGAAGATCGATGCGCGCGTGGCGTTTTCACCCCACAATAAGTCGAATGCGCTATTGAAAGCAGTAGCTAACGACATCGGCGGCAAGACAACATCGTCCCTGTTCTATTCGCTGGCGTTCCTGTATCAGACACCTGGGCCGGTTCTCGATGCGATCACCAATGTGACCAGTAACGCCGATATCTTTGTGTATGGTATTTCCGACCGCAAAGTCGGCGGTCTCGATCTGCAAAAACCGAACGGCAATATCGCTCCCGTTTTTCCTTCCGCGCTGACGAAAAACGTCCCTGAGCCATTCTCCGCGGAACCAGCAGGCGGTAGCGGCATCCGCATGCACCACAAGTTCGTTGTCATTGATTTCGATAAACCCAGCGCCCGGGTTTATCTCGGCTCTTATAATTTTTCCTCACCAGCAGACCTCAAGAACGGGGAAAACCTCATGCTGATTCGCGACCGCCGTATTGCCGTCTCCTACATGATTGAAGCGCTGCGCATTTTCGACCACCACCATTTCCGCGTGGCGCAACAGGAAGCCAAGAAAGCCAGGAAGCAATTTGTGCTCGCCAAACCGCCACGGAATCCTGGCGAGAAGCCCTGGTGGGACGAGGATTACACCGATGCCCGGAAGATTCGCGATCGCGAATTGTTCGCGTAGGCATGTAGATGGGAAAGAATACTTTTAATCGATTAGAGCGGGCACTTTAAAGCAGTTCGGCACCGCCGGGTTTCAACGCAACAACGTTAATCCTTCGGCACTGCTCTTGGCTTGCGGTTGTTGTCGATCGCAACGTACGTCAGCACCGCTTCGGTCACTTTGATGCAGATTTCCTCGCCGCCTTCGCGCACGCCGCGTTGCGCATAAACGGCTACGTCGACGGTAATCGAGGTGCGCCCTATCTTGACGATATCGGCATAAAAACTGACCAGATCGCCGACAAACACTGGATGTTTGAATACAAAGGAATTGACCGCAACGGTCGCAACCCGTCCGCGCGCGCGGCGGATCGCCGGAATGCTGCCCGCCATATCGACTTGCGACATGATCCAGCCGCCGAAAATATCCCCGGCATAATTGGTATTCGCTGGCATCGGCACCATGCGCAATACCGGTTGCCCTTCCGGCAAGTGAACTTGAAGTGATGGATCGTCCGGTATATCAGCCATAGCAGAGAGGTCGCTCAACGGATAGTGATCAAAAAGAATTCCTGTTATCCAAGAATACAATGATCTTTCCGTTTGAACCAGAATTTCTTTTTACCACCGATTACGGATTGGCCATTCCGCCCAAAACACGGGAAAATACCGCGATTGAATTATTTTGTCTGTCAGAGTTATGGAATCCTTGTTTGATGCCGCAGCCCGTTGCCTTGCAGCCGATGAAATCGAAGCAAAACTACATTTGACCAGGCAAACCGCGCAGGCATGGCACGATGGCCAGCTAGCACTGCAATCCCCAGGCAAGCCTGAATCGGTTGAAGAACCGGGATGCCCGGCGAAGCCTGTGCTGATCGCGCCGGTTGATGTGCCGAAACGCCGTTTGAACACAAAAGAAGGGCTGGCAGCGTTGATTCATGCAATAACGCACATCGAGTTCAACGCCATCAATCTGGCGTGGGATGCGGTATATCGTTTCCGCGATCTACCGCAAGCATTTTACAGCGGCTGGATAACCGTAGCGGTCGAAGAAGCATATCACTTCCAATTGCTGCGCGAACGCCTGAACGAGCTCGGTTACGATTACGGCGATTTTCCGGCGCATAACGGCTTGTGGGACATGGCCAAGCGCACGGCTTTTGATCCGTTGGTGCGCATGGCGCTGGTGCCGCGCGTATTGGAAGCCAGGGGATTGGACGTAACGCCCGGTTTGATCAAACGAATGCGCCAAGCGGGTGATGCGAAAACGGCAGCAGTGCTGGAGATTATCCTGCGTGATGAAATCGGGCACGTCGCCATCGGATCACATTGGTTTCAGTATCTATGCCGGCAACGCGGACTCGATCCGGAGCAAACATTTCACGAACTGGTCAACCAGTATTTTTCCGGGCAGATGTGCGGCCCGTTCGACTACGAAGCAAGACAGCAAGCGGGTTTTTCCTTAGCGGAACTCAAAGCGCTGGAACAGATGGAAATCGCCAAAAAACATGGCGGAAATACGGCACAGTGAATGACAGCCGTTGCAGAGTTACTCCGCTGTTAGGAAATCACGTCCGCCGTTCAAAGCGGTAAAATGCCAGCATACCGCGCAGATTCGGCAGAAAATTAACCGGACGGTAATGATTGCTCATCACTTTGCGTTCCAGAATGCGTGCATCGCATTGCTGGCACAGCTCTTCAAAATCGTCCAGTGTGCAGAGATGGATATTGGGGGTGTTGTACCAGCGGTACGGCAGTGTTTCCGACACCGGCATACGGCCGGAAATCACCTGCATACGGTTTTTCCAGTTACCGAAATTGGGGAATGAGACGATGCCTTCCTTACCGACACGCAGCATTTCCTGGATGATCCCCTCGGTATGCCGCATCGCTTGCAAGGTTTGCGACAAAATCACATAATCGAACGAATCCGAGGCAAAGCTTGATAACCCCGCTTCCAGATCATTCTGGATAACGTTAATGCCGTTGCGAAAACATTTCAGCAGATTGGTTTCGTCAATTTCCACGCCATAACCGAACACATCGCGCGTATCGCGCAAATAACGCAGCAGCGAACCGTCGCCACAACCCAAATCGAGTATTTTCGCACCGGGTTTGATCCATTCGGCAATAGCGGCAAAGTCCGGACGTAATACAAGGGGGGAAGGTGCTGGGGTATTAATCATGATTTACTTAGATCGTAATATTGTCCATATACGCCCGTACCAGCTGGTGATAACAGGACGGTTCCATCAAAAACGAGTCGTGGCCATGACTGGAACTGATTTCCGCATAACTGACGCTCAGTTCGTTATCCAATAACGCTTTGACGATTTCCTGGGAACGCTGCGGGGAAAAACGCCAGTCCGAGGTAAACGAAACCACCAGAAAATTCGCCTTGGCCGCGCGGAATGCCGCGCTCAAATCACCACCATACGCCGCAGCGGGATCGAAGTAATCCAGCGCCTTGGTCATCAGCAGATAACTGTTGGCATCGAACAAATCGGCGAATTTGTCGCCTTGATAGCGCAAATACGATTCGATTTCAAACTCCACGTCGAAACCGAAAGAAAGCTCACCCTTGCGCAAACTGCGGCCGAATTTCGCCGCCATCGAATCATCGGACAGGTACGTGATATGCCCCAGCATGCGCGCCAGCCGCAAACCGCGGCGCGGCAACGTGTCGTAGGCATAAAAATTACCGCCGTAAAATTCCTGATCGGTCATGATCGCCTGGCGAGCCACATCATTAAACGCGATGTTTTGCGCGGTCAACTTTGGCGCGGCGGCGATCACCAACGCATGGCGCACTTTCTCCGGATAATCGAGCGTCCACTGCATCGCCTGCATACCGCCCAGGCTGCCTCCGACGATGGCGGCAAATTGCTCAATTCCTAAATGCTCGGCCAATTGCGCCTGCGCTTCGACCCAGTCTTCCACCGTCACCACCGGAAAACTCGCGCCATATTGTTTACCGGTACGCGGATCGATACTGGCCGGGCCGGTGGAACCATGACAGCCACCCAAATTATTCACGCCGATGACAAAAAAACGATCGGTGTCGATCGGCTTGCCGGGACCCACCATATTGTCCCACCAGCCAACGCTCTTTTCATTTTCTGCATACACACCGGCGACATGATGATTACCGGAAAGCGCATGGCAAATCAAGATTGCATTGGAACGCGCGGCATTCAGCTGCCCGTAGGTCTCATAAACCAGGTGATAGCTCTCCAGCGACAATCCGCTTTTCAACTGCAATGGCTTGTCGATTTGCACGTACTGCGGTGTTACCACACCGACTGATTTTGATTCTTGCATGTATAGTAGATTAGGAAAATCCCGAAGAAACGGCTGAATATCAGGCAGCCATTATATCGCCAAAAAAAGAGGCACACACTAGGGAAAACTATGACTCAACCCAACAGTGCATTTTAATCATTCAACTTAGCCATCAACGCGGCGATCTTTTCCGGTTGATCGGCTTTGATGATTTTTTGCGCTAACGGAATGATATCAGGCAAATTGCTCTTCAAGATCTGGTTTTTTACCGTCAGCAATTGCGCCGGATACATGGAAAACTGTTGCAACCCCAAGCCCAGCAGCAGCCTTGTGAACTGCTTATCACCCGCCATTTCACCGCAAATCGATACCGGCACCTTGGCGCGATTGGCGCTTTGAATGACATGCGAAACCAGCCATAAAATCGCCGGATGAAACGGATCATATAGATGCGCCACGGTATCGTCGATGCGGTCGACCGCCAGGGTGTATTGAATCAGATCGTTGGTGCCGATCGACAGAAAGTCCAGTTTGCGCATAAAAATATCCAGGCTCAACGCGGCCGCCGGAATCTCAATCATACCACCGACTTTGATGTGCTCGTTGAAATCTATTTTGTCATCGCGCAATGCCTGTTTCGCATACTCGATATGAACCAGTGTTTGATCAATTTCCGCGATATTGGACAACATCGGCACCAAGATACGCACATCGCCGTACTTGGAAGCGCGCAGAATGGCGCGCAACTGCGTGTGAAACATCTTCGGCTCCGCCAAGCTAAGGCGGATCGCGCGCAAACCGAGCGCCGGGTTAGCCGCCACTTGCTCACTGCCTTTAAGATTTTTGTCCGCGCCGAGATCAAAGGTGCGGATGGTCACCGGCTGTTTGTGCATTTTGACCGCAACCGTGCGGTACGCTTCAAATTGTTCATCCTCGCCGGGTAAATCATCGCGGTTCAGAAACAAAAATTCGCTGCGGAACAAACCGATGCCGGTCGCACCGCTTTCTTTAACCTGCGCAATATCTTCCGGCAGTTCGATATTGGCGTACAAATCGACCAACGTGCCATCCAGCGTCATTGCGGCAACCGTCTTAATCCGTTGCAGCTTTTTTCTCTCCAATTCGAGCTGGCTTTGCCGCAAGCGGTATTCATCCAGCACGTATTTATCCGGATTGACGATGACGATGCCCTGCGTGCCGTCGACAATCAGGCAATCATTTTCCAGAATCAGCTGATGCGCATGATGCAATGCCACGATCGAAGGAATATTGAGGCTGCGCGCCACAATCGCGGTATGCGATGTCTGGCTGCCCAGATCGGTCAGGAAAGCGGTGAATTGGTGTTGTTTGTACTGCATCACATCGGCGGGACTCAGATCATGCGCCACCAGAATGCTGTCGCCAGTCAGGCGCGACGCTACCGGCAAATAACCGGGATGCCCCAGCATCGCCTTGAGCACACGCTCGACCACTTGAACGACATCGGCTTTGCGCTCGCGCAAATAGGCATCTTCGATTTCCTCGAACTGCTCCAGTAACGCCTGCATCTGCTGCGTCAGCGCCCATTCCGCGTTGCACAGCGTGTGCGTAATCATGTTGCGGGTGGCGTCCGACAAGGTCGGATCGTCCAGAATCATCAAATGCAGATCGAGAAACGCACTGAACTCTGCACGCGCATGCCCATCGGCAACCGCTTTCTGCAGCGCCTCAAATTCCTTGCGCACCACCGCAAAAGCGCTATCCAGCCGGGCAATTTCCTTGTCCACCTGATGCTTCGGAATCAGGTAATGCATCACCTCCAATGCAGCCGGAGCAGCCAGATGCGCGTGCCCGATGGCAATGCCTTCCGATACGCCCGAACCCTGCAATATAAAGCTCATTCGCCCTCGCCAAAATAATCTTCAACCAACGCAACCAGCGCCGCCATCGCATCTATCTCGTCATCGCCATTGGTTTCCAGCTGAATCCGCGAGCCTTTATTGGCCGCCAGTGTCATTACGCCCATGATGCTTTTCGCATTCACGCGGCGGTTATTGCGCGTCGCCCAGACTTCGCACTGGAATTGACTGGCCAGTTTGGTCAGTTTGGCGGAGGCACGCGCGTGCAGTCCGAGTTTATTGATAATTTCGACTTCTTTAGTTTGCATGGCAAGGTTCCGCATCAATTTGTATCACACCGCGTTGACCGCCGCTCAAGCCTTTCTCGATCACGGCCGGCAACGGCTCATGCCGGTAAGTCAACACGCGCACCAGCATCGGCAAGTTAGCGCCGGACAGACAGGCGACTTTACCGGGTTGCACCAAGCGGCTGGCAATATTGCAGGGCGTTGCGCCAAACATATCGTTCAATATCAAAACACCATCGCCGCTGTCCAGCTGCTGAATCAATTCACGCGCCTGGATTAGCACCGCATCAGGATCATCTTGAATAAAAACGCCCAAGTGCATCAGTTGCGGCGGTTTCATACCGACGACGTGGCTAGCGCAACGAATCAAATGCTCGCCTAAATCTTCATGTGTAAGAACTAAAATCCCGATCATTCTGTTTGTTATATTGTTATCCGGCTTAATATAAGCACTCATTCCGGATTTTAGCATTGACAGTGCCTTAATATGCCGTGTTACCGGAATGATCATGAAAATATTTACGGTTGATGATATCCAACCATTGGATAGCTTAATACGCTATATTTATTTACGTTATATCTTTTCCTGTGAATTAATCCGCTGTAAATTACATCAAAGCCCCTGATGCAGTAATTGACATGAGCGGATGATTGCATGGTTTAAGCTGAAGCACGTCACTATTTGAACGGATTGGTGAGAAGATGAAAAAAAATGACCGGATCCTGGCTTTGCGTAAAGCGGCTGAAGCAATGGCGCGTGGTGATTTCGCACCGGATATTCCCATCGGAGACGACGACATCGGCAACCTGGGCAAGTCTCTCAAAGAATTATCCGCTTACCTGCAAAAACAATCGGAAAGAAGTCAGTCGCTGTACAAAATCATGGTTGAGTGCAACCTCAATCTGCAGTTGATCGATGTGCTGAATCATATTTATGAATCTTTCCAGGAGCATTTGCCTTACGACCGGATCAGTCTGGCTTTGTTGGAGAGTGACAGAAACAAACTGAAACTGCATTGGTCGCGTGCAAGCTATGACAAGCCGGAATTAATCTCCGGTTTATCCATTCCCATGACGGATCGCAGCTTACATACCCTCATCGATCTCAATGAAATGCTGATCATCGATGATTTGAACACGCATTTGCAAATGCATGCGGAATCCAGGCTGGCGCAAGCCATTTTTAAGGAAGGTATCCGCTCCTGCCTGATTTGTCCTTTGATTGCGGACGGAAAGCCCGTTGGTTTTCTTTTCTTTTCCTGCCGCAAAAAAAACGCCTATAAAAACCTGCATAAGGATTTATCGCTGCAAATCGCCAGCCAACTGGCCGTGATCATCGAGAAAACCCAACTCTACAAAGGCATCAAACTCAACAAGCAACTGATCGCACAGAAGAAATCATTGGAACAGCGCGTCACGCACGATGCATTAACCGGCTTGCTTAACCGCCCTGCCATCTTCGATATTCTGCACAAGCAGATTTTGCGCGCCAAGCGTGGCGGGTTTGGCATCGCGGTGATTATGATCGATATCGATCACTTCAAAAACATCAACGACACCTGCGGCCATCCCGCCGGGGACGCGGTGTTATGCGAAATCGCCAATCGTTTAACACAATCGGCGCGCTCACATGAATATATCGGGCGCTACGGCGGCGAAGAGTTCCTGGCGATCATTTCACCGTATAGTCAGGAAGGTGCGGTAAAAGCCGCGGAACGATTTCGCAAGGCTATTGCCAGCGAGGAAATCAACACCAACCAGACATTGATTCCAGCAACCATCAGTCTGGGCGTGGCTATCGCTACCGGGGAAGAATCATTGGATGAACATTTGCTGCTGCAACGGGCCGATGAAGCGCTTTACCAAGCCAAGCATAAAGGCCGCAACCGGGTTGAAGTGGCCAGAATAGATCGTTGAAAGACACTTCTGAATCCGGCAAATTAACGCTCGCTATTTGTTAGATTCAACTGACCACCGCGCATTCCGGTAAGACAAAGCGAGATCAACCGGTTGCGGTTACTGACTCCGGTTTTTACAAAAATGGCTTTCAGATGCGACTTGACCGTTTCCGGGCTCACGGCCAAACGCGCTGCAATCTGCTTGTTGCTTAACCCTTGAACCAGCAAATTGATGACCTTTTGTTCGCATTCGGTAAAAACAATATTGCCTGACTGCAAGCCAGCGGAATGATTTCGCTGGTTACTGAAAAAACTCAGTATCCGGCTTATCAGTTGACGGGGGAACCAATATTCCCCTTTATGCACGGCATGCACCGCCTTCAAAAAGAATTCCTGACTGACTCCGGTTAACAGGAGTCCTGATACGCGATATTCAACAATGGCCTGGACCAAATCGGGCAGAACGTTATCGTACAACAAGATTATCTTCACGTCCGACGGGCTTCTTCTAATGGCGCGCAACTGCTCGATGACAACGGCTTCGGGTAAAGCGGTATCGATCAGGATCAAATTGGAACCGGAATCCTCCAATTCTTCGTAGCGATCTTTAAGTTGATCGAGCTTGTACGGAAGAACGCTGATAACAGGCACTTTCTCCGCGTAGTTTTGCAGCTGGCCCGTTAAATCCTCTCGCCCGGAAATAATCCATAAACGAAAGGGAGCGCTCCATTGCACAGACGGGCCGGATGCATCAAATCGCCTGGTTATTGACTGAATGGACAAACCGGAAGCCGGATCATGCTGCATGAGGACATCACGCCGCTCATGCCGCCGCCGGTTATAGCGTGCTTGTCCGCGCAGAACTGTTACATTGCGTCTGTCCTCCCGCTGGCGCCGCTCGTCCCGGCGCCGTTCGGAACAGTCAGTAGCGGAAGCCGCTTGATCTCCTTGCTCCTTCTTTGCGCGCTGAAGGAGAATGGATGGTTTTAGCCTTAAGTACATGGTTGGTTACTGGCAATAGCGCCAGTCATTGCGGACAGCATTTCCGGATTCGTGATTCCGCGGCCATTGGCACGAACGTTTCCATTCGATTGTTGAATCGCCTTCAACGTCATACCCTGTATTCGAATCATTGATCGCTACCCTATGCAGTATCTTTTTTATTTTATAAAGCTCATTTATTGAGATCAACTTATTGGTTTTATTCATCTTAATTGCCAATCAGGAAGACCTCAAGCCTCTTCGACCAATGATCAATGTAACCGAATTAACATTTAATAAATAGATGTCATTCATCATTTAATCGATAGTCATTTTCGGTTATCCAGGAAAGAAACTGTCCCACTGATGTAAGATATCTTGAAGTCATCGTGCCAGGAAATACGCGTTTTAACAAGCTGGATATAAAAGCAGCAACCGGGTTAAAGCCTTACACACTATGTTTATCACAATGTGTTTTCCGTCACTCTGTTCAAGATCCCTGAATAGACACACACTGTCACGAATCCCCTGCTTGCAGCGTATAATGAGCGCCAAACGACAAACAATCCATTTAATCGATTACTTACTCCCGCAAACAAGAATATGACTCAGGAAAATCCATCAGCCGTTCCCCAGGATGAAAACCAAATTATCGCCGAACGCCGCGCCAAACTGGCCGAGTGGCGGCAAGCAGGCAACGCTTTCCCGAATACCTTCCGGCGCGAACATGTAGCGGCGGATCTGCACCGGCAATACGATGATTTAACTAAGGAGCAACTGGAAGAAGCACCGGTTACGGTCAAAGTGGCGGGACGGATGATGTTGAAGCGCGTCATGGGCAAAGCCAGTTTCGCCACGATCCAGGATATGAGCGGCCGCATTCAACTGTACATTTCGGACGATCTCACCGGTGCAGACGTGCACGCGGCGTTCAAGCATCATGACTTGGGCGATATTTTCGGCGCGCAAGGCACATTGTTCAAAACTAAAACCGGCGAGCTGTCGATCCGCGTCACGGGCTTACAGTTACTGACCAAATCGCTGCGCCCGTTGCCGGAAAAATTTCACGGCTTGTCCGATCAGGAACAAAAATACCGCCAGCGTTATCTGGATTTAATCACCAATGAAGAGGCGCGCAAGGTATTTACCGTGCGCTCGAAAATTATTCAGGCCATGCGCGAATTCTTTGTAGCGCGAAACTACCTGGAAGTCGAAACGCCGATGATGCATCCAATTCCCGGCGGCGCTTCGGCACGGCCGTTCTCGACACATCATAACGCGCTGGATATGGCGCTGTATCTGCGCATTGCGCCGGAATTGTATTTGAAACGGCTGGTGGTCGGCGGCATGGAAAAGGTGTTTGAAATCAACCGCAATTTCCGCAACGAAGGTATTTCCACGCGGCACAATCCGGAATTCACCATGGTGGAGTTCTACGAGGCGTATCAGGACTTTACTTACCTGATGGACTTCACCGAGAAAATGCTGGCGGAAATCGCGCATAAAGTGCTGGGTACCACCGAAGTCACGTATCAAGGTAAAACCATGGATCTGGCGAAACCGTTTGCCCGCCTGACCATCACCGCAGCCATCCGGAAATTCCATCCAGAATATACCGATGCGCAACTGAATGACCGCGATTTTCTGGTGAAAAAATTGCAAGCATTGAACATACACTTTAGCCCGAAAGATGGCATCGGCGGCTTGCAGCTCTCATTGTTCGACGAAACCACGGAGCATCTGCTGTTCGAACCGACGTTCATCGTCGACTATCCGGCGGAAGTCTCACCGTTGGCGCGGCGCAACGACAACAACACCGAAATCACCGACCGCTTCGAGCTCTACATCGCCGGGCGCGAAATCGCCAACGGCTTCTCAGAACTGAACGACCCGGAAGACCAAGCCGCACGCTTTCTGGAACAAGCCAAAGCCAAGGATGCTGGCGATAACGAAGCCATGCACTACGACGCGGATTACATCCGCGCGTTGGAATATGGTTTACCGCCCACTGCCGGGGAAGGCATCGGTATCGACCGGCTGGTCATGCTGCTGACCGACAGTCCCAGCATTCGCGACGTGATTTTGTTTCCGCAGTTAAGGCGGGAGGATTAGGGGCGTTATCGCCTATGCGACTGCCTTTTATGGATGAATGATGTCAAGACGTGACCCCTTTGTACTTTGTATAGAGTTAGGTTCCGCGCTTGCAGTCGTGGCAATAGAAATCATGGAATTTTTTCGTGTTAACAAACTTCTCGCACACGCAGGGTTTAGTTTCCCAGTCGGTCTTGGTCGGTAGTTCATGATCCTTCGACCATCGCACGCGCCAGCTCGGATGGTGAATTCCCGAGTTCCAGTCAATGGCTAGCGTTTGAAGTGTCTTCTGATTCTTTAGCGGCACGTCTACGGCTTAACCCACCAATCGGCGTATTGACCACTTCGAGTCATTTCGGGGAGCCGATTAACGGTTGAAGGCGAAAATGCCGCTCCTGACCACTGCTGGCTTTTCTCAAGGTTATATGCTTCGGCGATGGGTCGCCCGACGAACAGGGCGTTTAGTGGGTCATCCCCATAGGCTAAGCCGCCCCGAACCTTGGTATTCCCTCCTTGAAGAGTCTCAAATACAAGCCAAGCGACAGTAGATAGCAGTTCTTGAACCACTTCGTCGGTGTCGTTTTTTGTATAGAAGAACCGTATCCGAGAACCATGCGACTCCGACTTTGGAGTGCCTGTCCAAATCGCCCGTCGGTGGAACCTCTGTCGGGAAGATCGAGAGTATCTTGTGAAACCTAACGTAGTGTTCAACCACAGTTTGTAAGTAACGCATTGCGATAAACTTTGCGCAGCAATCCGTTAAATGCGCTACTTACAAACTGCCGAGTGGAGGGGCGAAGCGTCGGAATGGTGTTGGAACACTTTGTTAGTTTTATTTTGTGTGGTAAACCCAGACATCATCTGACTTTCTAACAGTTTCACCAATTTTAGAAGGACTATATAAATTGCCTTTGTAGTAAACTGCAAAAGCAGTACCTGGCACATAGCCACCATAACTATTTGTGGCGTTATAAGAAAAGTTGTAACACCAGTAGCCATACTCATACTTTGGACTTATGTTGTCAGGGACGCCCATAGATGAAGCGTAACAAGCGTATTTAGATGAAATTTTTAATTCTTCAAAGAGTCAGGGTCTTTTAAATTTGGCCTAATGCGTTCAGCCATTAAGGCAATTAACACTTCTGCTTTTGGTTCAGGCTCATAATTTAGGTTTCTAGCCTTTTCATAGACTGCACTGGTTGAGACGCAGCCGGTAAAAACTGAAACAGCTAACATCGATATTGCAATATTACGATTCATGTATGCTCCCTTTTGTGATTCAAACTAACGTAATGTATACGACATTTACCGACTCGCCGACTGACACGTCGTATGTTTTTTTGGCCAATTGATATTCGTTCATTATTTTCTCCGGTCATCGTGCGGTAAAATCTGTTCAACGAGAACATAAACTTCATTGTTATTAATTTGATAGATAACCCTTTACTGCCGGTTTAGCCGTGAAGAACGGTAGCCGCTCCATTCTTTGGTATCTTTCGTTCCTTCCCCAATTTCAGTCAATCCCAGAGGACACAGTTATGCCATTCCGAGTCGGTTCAATCCCCCAATAAGAATCGAATCCGCGCCCATCGATCGTCTATGCATCTCCTTGCGGCTCGGTGAGCCGACGTATCGTTAGCGCGGCTCGCTGCTCTATCAGGGTGATAATCTGCTCGACCAAGGGGTTTTCAGCGAATCCAAGCTCTTTTTGCGATTGAAGCTGGCGGGCAGTCCTCGGCAGGCTCTGCGCCAGTTCCAGAATGCGCTTGCGGGTTTGGGCCCGGCCCAAGCCAGCGCTCTCGGCGAACTGGTCCCAGTGATGAGCCTGCACCTCGCTGAACTTGTATTTGCTGCCGATCTTCATCGCCATCTTGGGTGTGAGGGTCTGGTATACCGCCGTCGACAGGGTGTCGTACAACGGTGCCAGTACCGGAAACTTGCCGGTATAAAGCAAGGAGAAGTTCTTGGCATGCGCGTCATGATTGCCGATCAAGGCGTTGAACACCACGTAATCGAGCAGGCGCAGTACCTGCGGCGCGTTAGGCCGGGTAACATCACGCAACAGGCTGAAGCACGCAGCAAGATCGGCCCCCCCTTCGTTTTGGTATTTCATCTCGGGCACCACGCCCAGCGCTTGACAAAAATCCTCCTGATGCAGGCGTACTACGCGGCCTTGCGTACCGTCTTGCCGGTCATAACGCGCCACCAGCAGAAAGCGGCGCCCGGTGACGGCACGGATCTGCGCTTGCGCGGCTTGCAGCTTCATGGCGCGAGCCAGGGCCAGACAGAAGCCTTCATTGATGACGCTGTCTTCCACGCCATGGATGAGCGGCTTCAGGATATGGGTGCTGGGTTGCCCTCCTTGAGGCAGACCAATGCGCTGTCCGTCAAAAACAACCGGCAGCTTGTCCTGCACACCGGCCAATGACAGCCGCAAGCCATCCTTGCCAGCCATCATCGGGTGGCGGGGCAATTCATCAAGGATGGCAACCAGCTCATCATCGTTCAGCCACTGAACGCGATCATCCCCGGACGGTGAAGGAGGTGTTGTTCCAGGCGGCAGAAACGTAATGGCTCCGGCACACTCTCCGCCGATGTGATCGAGCAAGGCAAAGTCGTTCTGACCCGATACCTGGAATTGCTGTGCGATCAAGCGGCGCAGATGACCTTCGGGGAGCAGACCGGCAAAGAATGGGCGCGTGTGGATGTCATCGAATGCATCCGATTGCAAGGGAAGCGAGCAAGACAGCGCGATGGCTCCCGGTCGATTCAGCCAGTTTTCAAGATAGTGGAAACTGAGCCGCCCTTCCTGCAGCGACAAAGTACCGACGTGATCGGCAAACAGCCAGACTTCGAGTTCATGCGTCATTGTTGTCTATTTTTATCGCTGCGGATTGTTCCGGCAGGCCCGCAAGAACGACTTCGCCGCCTAATGCATCGATGACCCGCAGAACCTGCTCAAGTCTCAGCGTGGGCTTTCCCGCCTCGAGATCGACAATGAAACGTAACCCGACACCGGCTGCCAAAGCTAGCTGAGACTGTGTCAGGCCAAGCTGCTTGCGTGCTGCACGCAGGGCGAGCCCGAGCGATTGAGTGCTGTGGATGCGGATCATGGATTTCGCTTTGTCGATTTTCCCGTTCGGGAAATTATGAAACAAAGTACACATCTGAGCAAGTTAATTTTCCTGATCGGGAAAAATTATGCTTCGACTCAGCTTATTTGAGAAAATATTCCCTATCGGGAATATTTATGCATTTGCCACGATCAGCAAGTAACCTGGATCAGCTTACGTCATCCGGGAAGAAAAGCATTCCCTAAGTCTTCAGTCGCCAACCCACCCCATCAACGCAAACTAATAATCGGCCAATTATTTCTCTCGGCGTGGCTTTTCAATGTCGGATCGGGGTCGACGGCGACCGGGTGGGTGACTTTGCTGAGCAGCGGCAAGTCGTTGAGTGAGTCGCTGTAAAACCAGCTGCGCAGGAACGACAGCCAGGTCAGATTATGTGCATCCAACCATTTCTCCAGCCGCTCAACTTTTCCTTCCCGGAACGAAGGCGTGCCAGATACCCGGCCAGTAAACTCGCCGTCTTTTTCTTCCGGTTCGGTTGCAATTAAGTGTTCGATGCCGAGCGCGTGGGCGATCGGCGCAGTGACGAAGCTGTTGGTGGCGGTGATGATGATGCATAAATCGCCGTCCAATTTGTGCCGCTCGACTAATTCCCGGGTGCCGCGCGCGATGATCGGTGTAATCCTTTGGATCATGAATTCCTTACGCCAGGCTTCCAGTTGCGCACGCGGATGACGCGCCAGCGGTTTGAGCTGAAAGTCGAGAAATTCGTGAATATCCAGCGTGCCTGCTTTGTATTGCTCGTAAAACTCGATATTTCTCGCTTCGTGCAACTCGCGGTCCAATGCGTTCTTTTCAATCAAAAATTGCGCCCATTGGAAATCGCTGTCGCCTGCAATCAGCGTGTTATCCAGATCAAATAATGCTAAATTCATGAAGCCACCTGTAATAATTCTCGTAATAAAGGAATGGTAATCGGACGCTGCTGCGCCAGCGAATAGCGGTCCAGCGCATCCAGCGTCATCATCAGCGACGGTAAATCGCGCCGCCCGTGCCGCAATAGATAAAGACAAATTTCCAGCGATATATCAAAACCGCAATCGGCGGCATGTGTTTTCATCGCTTGGATTTTTTCTGCTTCGGTTAATTCGTGCACTTGAAACACCAACCCCCACCCCAAGCGCGTAACCAGATCCTGCCGCATCTCCAGATACATCGGCGCGACGGTGCCGCTCAACAGTAGAAATGTGTGACCTTCGTCGCGCAACTGGTTATACAAATTAAACAATTCGATTTGAGCCGGTGCATCCAGACAGTCAATATCGTCAATTGCGATGCAATCGATAGCGCTATCCACGGGAAATCCGCTATGATTTTTGGCGCTGCAATATACCGCTTTCAGGTCTCTTTGGGTATAAGCGGCGACCGTTGCTTGCAGCAAATGGCTCTTGCCGCATCCCGGCTCACCCCACAAATAAACAAAACGCTCCCGCTCGCGCCCCGACAAAATACCGCTTAACATGTGCAACAGCTCGGCATTTCTTCCCGGCTGAAAATTTTCCAGCAGGGGGGACGGTAGCGGCCTAATATCCAGCAGCAATTGTTGCATCATACTGACTCAAGGTAATCGCCGGACCCGAAATTGGCAGCGCTTATGATTTATAGAAATTGCTGACCAGATAATGCTGATGCAGGTGCCGCAGCCAGACCAGCAACACGGCACTCACCGGCAGCGCCAGCAGGATGCCGAAAAAACCGAATAATTGACCGAACGCCATCAAGGCGAAGATCACCATGACTGGATGCAGCCCGATACGATCCCCCACCAGCCAAGGAGTAAACAGCATGCCCTCGAGCAATTGACCTACGCCGAATACGATCCACACCGGAATCAATCCGCTCCAATCCTGAAATTGCATCACGGCGGCCAGCGTCGCCAGCGTCAGGCCGACGATCATGCCGAGATAAGGCACGAAAACCAGAATGCCCGCAACCAAGCCGATAGGCAACGCGAATTCCAATCCCGCCAGCCACAGGCCGGTAATGTAGCAAATACTCATCAGCAGGATGACAGACAACTGTCCGCGCAGGAATTCCGCCAGAATTTGATCGGTCTCGCGCGCCAATATGGAAATCTGCTGGTGCCAGTAGCGCGGAATCATTTCATCGACCAGTTTGACCAACATATCCCAATCGCGCAGCAGATAAAACAGCACCACCGGCACCAGCAGCATGTTGACCAGAAACTCCACAATCGCCATGCCGCCGCTGGTCAGCGAAGGCAGCACTTTCGCCGCCACCCCGCCCGCGCTTTGCCAGTGTTCCGATATCGCTTGTTTCAGCACATTCATATCCGGCTGCAGGCTGATGTTAAAGCGGGCTTCCAGCCATGGAATCACCTTGCTCCGCAGCACTTCCAGATACGCCGGCATTTTGTCCATCAGCCGCCTGGCTTCTTCCTCAAACAATGGCACCATAATAAAAATCAGCGCCACAAACATGCCGGACAGCAAGAACATCACCAGGATCGTGCCCGCGGTCCGCGATATGCTTTTGCCCGCCATGCGCGTCACCATCGGATTGCAGATATAAGCAATGACGGCAGCCAGCAGAAAGGGTGTCAGAATCGGACTCAGCAAGTAAATCAACCCGCCCGACACGCAAGCCAGTATCAGCCACCAGAGGTAATGCAGATCGTCGGAACGTTCGGTATTCATGCTGGAATCTCAGCCCTGACCGGCTTTCGCCTTGAGCGCGTGACTAGCCAGATTCTTGCCAAGCTCCCAAATGGAACCCGGCACTTGGTGCGTGTCAGCGACCGTCTTGGTAAACGCGCTGATAACACGATCGCAGTCTTTCTGCGTCAAGATCAGCGGTGGCAGCAGTTTGACTACATTCATGCCGTGCCCTGCCACCTGCGTCAGGATTCTGTGCTCTTTAAACAACGGAATCGTGATCATCTGGCAGAACAATCCTTTGTTGGCCGCTTCCAGCATCATCCATGCGGCTTTTAACGAAAAGCTATCGGGCAATTTGAATTCCACCGCAATCATCGATCCTTTGCCGCGTGCTTCTTTCAGGAATTCAAACTGGCCGGTCAAAGCGTTCAAACGCCCGATAATATCCGCGCCGACTTTTGCGCTATTCTCGACCAGTTTCTCGGACTTAATCACTTCCAGACTGGCCAGGCCGGCCGCCATCGCCATATTGTTCTTGGAGAACGTGGAACCATGCACCACCGCGCGATCCATGCGATTGAACACGCTGTCCATAATCGGCTGCGTCATGGCGACCGCACCGACCGGCACGAACCCGCCGGACAGCGCCTTGGCCATGCAAATCATGTCGGGCTTCACGCCCCAATGCTCAACCGCCCAGAATTTACCAGTACGCCCCAAACCAGTCTGAATTTCATCCGCGACAAACAAGGTGCCGTATTTCTTGCACATACGCTCGACTTCGGGCAGATAGTGATCGTCCGGGATATTCACACCCTTGCCTTGAATCGGTTCAACCACGAATGCCGCCACGTTGCGGCTGCTGAGCGCTTGCTCCAAAGCGGCCAGATCGTTAAAGGGAACCGAACCGCAATCCTGTAATAATGGTCCGAAACCGTCCTTGAAAATCTGCTCTCCGTTCAGCGACAACGCACCCATCGTCAAGCCATGATAAGCATGATCGCAGCAAATAATGCGGTTGCGCTTGGTAAAGTAACGCGCAAACTTGATCGCCGCTTCAACGGCCTCGGTACCGGAATTGCAAAAAAACGCGCGTTCCAGATTATCCGGTGTCGTGGTCAAAATCTCCTTGGCCAGCAAACCGCTTAGAATCGACACATCCATCTGTACCAAATCGGGCAATTCGAGCGACAACACTTCTTTTAATGCATTGACGATGACCGGATGGTTGCGGCCAAACGCATATACACCGAAACCGCTCAATAAATCGAGATATTCGTTCCCCTGCTCATCATACAAATATTGCCCCGCGGCACGCTCATAATTGCGGTCATAACCGATCGTCTTCAGCACCCTGACCATCTGCGCATTCAGATAGTGATCGTGCAAATCAAATTTGTCGGTGCGATGTTGCGATAACAAATCGGCGATACTGAAAGACATGAACTACCCCGGTGTTGGAAAACCAGCCAGCAGCGCTGGAAAAATGATTAATTGACTCCACCCAGAAAAACTACTGCAAAACCGTATTACGACAACAAAAATTAGCGCAGATCATACCATTCTTGCACATATTTTTGCTGTTAAAAACATGGGGTGATTTGAATGTAGGAAAAATCCCAGGACATAGCCGATGGATTTGAATGCAAGTGATGTAATCCTTCGGGAAACAACCTTTTGGAGGGAAATTTCATTGTTCCGGAAAGCCGCAATAGGCCCAAATGACAAGGGTATACCAGCATCCCGCTTGAAAGTGCTAATGAATAGTTTTTTAAGCCAAACATCTCCAACTTAGGGAAATTGGGTGGCATGTCTGTGGATTTTTTACATTGAGAACGCGGTACGATCTCATACCGGATTTGAACTTTACCGCAGCTGAGCGGCACAGCATAAAAAAATAGAGCATTTATTGATGCAAATGCTCTATTTCAAATTAACGATTACTGCTTACGAAAACGATTCCAATGTAATCAGCACAAACAGAATAAATATAATTGCAAAATAAGCATTTCCAAATTTTTCCAAGATTCTCTCCTCATTGATAGTCAGTTAAAAACATATGATGAGATTATCAGAAATCACAAAAGTTCACAAATTATTCACAAAAAAATTACAAAAAATTCACGAAGCTGATCTTGGATGCTAAAATCACTCGTTTCTATTCCCCAGAAAAGATAACAAATCGTTGCTTAAAAAGTACCTACCTTGATATTCTTAAAAATGATCATTTAAACAAATCGCTATCGACAAATTCCGCCTTAACCAGCGACCAGAAATCATCGGCGAGTCCGTCTTCGATATAAGCATAGGGCAACCAACCGTAGCCACCGTCACCCCAGTCCGTTCCCCAAGAATTACGAATCAACAATGCGCCCTTAGTGGAGCCGATTTTTTTCTGGTCGTCATACCCGACCGCGAGCACCGCGTGCCCGCCGTCCAAGGTATCTCCGCCGGTAGGATAAGGAATTTCCCCTTTGCCATCGCCGGATCGCGGCATCGAACTGTAAACCGAGAAACCGAACATAGCAGGAAGTTGTCCGGCGAGACTGGTTTTTACGTTCTTCAATACAGTGGCTGTGAGTGTATTGGGCGGATCAAGCCGGTAATAATTGATCGCTTGATAATTCTGCGCGTATGAAAAGCAGAAATTGGAAGGATCATCGTTGAACTTGGCGACGTCGTAAGGCCAATATTTCTCCGGTGGAACGCCAAACAGCACCAGCGCTTTCATGGTGTCTCTCAGATACGCGCCATCGTCGCCAGTGAATCCCAGCAGTTGCCGGGTGACTTTGTATAAAAACAGCCGCGATGCATCGACGTGTTTTCCAAAAGCGCGGCGCTCAAAGTATTCCACCATGCCGACACCCGCATGGGCTGTACAGGAACCGAGTTGCCCTTGATCTTCAATCGGCGAACAGTATTTGCGCAGATCGACCGAAACCGGTAAAGTCTTCGCGGCTTTTTTCAAGGCTGATGATTTTGCCAGAACTTTTGCAACCGCTGATGTCGATTGTGTATGATCCCGCATATCGGGCAGGTCTCTATGCCAACCCAGTCCACGGCCATGAATTGTTTTCATATTCCACCTCCAATCAAAGTACGTTAATCAATCTACCCTTGCCACACTGTATACTGATAGAACTTCTTTTACTTCAACTGCTTCTTGAGTATAAGTCAAACCGGTGCAATAGCAAAATATAGAGTCAATCCAAACAATCCCCGGGAACTCCATCACCGGACGGAGATTTTTATCTGCGCGCACCATGCGCATCGCTCATTTGCGGTAAAATCCAGTTTTGCCGGTAGCATTCATATTAACCGCATGGGAATCCAAGTTGACTTCATCCAAATCTGATCATCCGAACACAACGCCATTATCCTATCGGGATGCCGGGGTCGACATCGACGCGGGCGACCGGCTGGTTGAAAATATCAAGCCGTTGGCCAAACGCACCCTGCGGCCCGAGGTACTCACCGGTATTGGCGGTTTTGGCGCATTATTTGAGATTTCCAAGAAATACCAACACCCGGTGCTGGTTTCCGGTACCGATGGCGTGGGCACCAAGCTGAAACTTGCATTCCAGCTCAACCGGCATGACACCATCGGCATTGATCTGGTGGCGATGAGTGTCAACGATATTCTGGTGCAAGGCGCGGAGCCGCTGTTTTTCCTGGATTATTTCGCCTGCGGAAAATTGCAGGTGGAAACGGCAACGGCAGTGATCAGCGGTATCGCACGCGGCTGCGAACTCGCCGGTTGCGCATTGATCGGCGGGGAAACGGCGGAAATGCCGGGCATGTACCCGCACGATGAATACGACTTGGCCGGATTTGCCGTGGGCGCGGTAGAGAAGGAGCGGATTATCAGCGGCGCGACGATACAAGCGGGCGATATCGTGCTGGGCGTTGCCTCCAGCGGCGCACATTCCAACGGTTATTCGCTGATCCGCAAGATTATTGAACATAGTCACGCCGACTTGTCCGGAGACTTTCACGGCCAGCCCCTCGCCGATGTCATCATGGCGCCAACGCGCATTTACGTCAAACCATTGCTGGCGCTGATCAATCAATTGCCGGTCAAGGGCCTGGCGCATATCACCGGCGGCGGCTTGGTGGAAAATGTGCCGCGTATTTTACCCGATCAACTTGCGGCGATTTTACACCGGGATGCGTGGGAAATGCCGCCGTTGTTCCGTTGGTTGCAGCAGCAAGGCAATGTCGCCGAGCATGAAATGGCGCGCGTGTTTAATTGCGGTATCGGCATGGTGATCGTTGTCGCGCCCGAGCATGCCGATACCGCGCTAAGCAGTTTGCATGCGGCGGGAGAAACCGCATGGCGGATTGGGGAAATCAAGTTGCGTGCGGCTAATCAACCAGCCACCGTACTCGTATAAACCTTTATTCCGGCAACTGCATCATGAAATCACTGGTCATTCTGATCTCCGGCCGCGGCAGTAATATGCAGGCGTTGCTGGAAGCGAAATTGCAGGTGGATCGCATTACAGTGATCAGTAACAATCCCCATGCAAGCGGACTGGAAATTGCACGGCAACTGGGTGTTGAAACTTTGATTCTGGATCACCGCGATTTTCTAGACCGCCAGACATTCGATGCGGCATTGGCGGAAAAAGTAGACACCTGTCAGCCAAAACTGATTGCACTGGCCGGCTTCATGCGTATACTTAGCGATCGCTTTGTACAACGTTACCAAGGCCGGTTAATGAACATTCACCCTTCCTTACTCCCTGCTTTTCCTGGATTAGGAACACATGCGCGGGCGCTGCAAGAAGGCATCCGGATTCATGGCTGTACGGTGCATTTTGTCACGTTGCAGCTGGATCACGGCCCGATTGTGATTCAAGCGGCTGTCCCGGTATTACCGGGTGATAGTGAAGAAACGCTGGCTGCTCGTGTCTTACAGCAAGAACACCGCATTTATCCGCAGGCTGTCCGCTGGTTTATGGAAGACCGAATTCATTTGAACGGAAATCAGGTTGAAGTGACTGGCGCCAACGTCAATGAAGTTGCACTTTTTTCACCAGGATTGCCGGAATGAAATGTGCGGCATTGCTTTTTCTGCTGGGATTGCTCAGTTTCCCGGTTATGGCGACGGATTTGCCGTCACGCATCGAAATTAAATATGCGGTGACGACTGATATCGGCGAAGGGGAGATTGATGAAGTGATGGAGATCAAGCACGTCGATGGCAAAGCGCATTATTCGATCAACAGCGAAGCACAAGCCACCGGCATGTATAAACTCATCGAACCGAATAGCATCATGCGCCATAGCGAAGGCTTCATCACCAAACATGGTTTACGGCCCATGCGCGCTTATGAAAAACGCGGTAAAAAACAACCCAGCGTCGCAGAATTTGACTGGAATAACCATATCATCACACTCAATCATCAAGGTCATCATGCCAAGGAAAAATTGCCGGATGGTACGCTCGATCGTCTCAGCCTGTCGTACAACTATATGTTTACCGAGCTGCCGAAACACCATGTTGACCGGTACGTTACCAATGGCCATAACCTGCGGTTAACACGCTATACCATATCGAAAGAAACCCTCAACACACCGATCGGGAAAATGGAAACAATGGTATTAACCCGACAGGAAGAAAAGCACTCCAAGCTTAAGAGGAAAGTATGGCTAGCGCTGAACAATCACATGCTACCCGTACGTATTGTCTCGGTCGAGGATAATGGCCGGGAAATCGACAAAATAGTGACCGAAGTTAATATCAGCTATAAACCCGATCATTAATTCATTTGTTTAGCTGACAATTCACCACTGGAAATCAATGCATTTAACACCTCCTCAATTGGACGCGGCCATCGTCGCCATGCGTACCGTACTGCCGCTGCAATATCCTGCCGATGCCATCATGCGCCGCTTCTTCCGGGAAAACCCCATGCTCGGCGGACAAGACCGGGCATTCATCGCGGAAACCGTTTTTGGCATTTTACGCCACCGCTTTTTTCTCGAAAGCCTGACAAACGGTATAACACCACGGGCCTTAGTGCTCGCTTATCTGGCTAAATTTCAAGGCATGAACTTGCGTGAATTGACACCGCTGGTCAGCGAAACGGAAAGCAAATGGCTGGCGGAAATCAAAGGCAGCAAACCGGATGCGTTACCGTTAGCCATCCAGGCGGAATTTCCTGCGTGGGTGGTGGAAAAATTGCAGCACGGCATGCCGGATAGCGATATTCTTGATTTGGGACTTTCCTTGCAACAACCGGCGCCACTGGATTTGCGGGTGAACACTATTCTCGCCAAGCGCGCTGAAGTGCTTGAAACATTGGCTCAGGAAGGAATCGAAGCACAAGCAACACCTTATTCCCCCTGCGGCATCCGCCTCATCGGGAAGCCTGCGATCAATCGCCACGCGCTCTTCTTATCGGGAAAAATAGAAGTACAAGACGAGGGCAGCCAGTTACTCGGCTACTTACTGGCGCCGAAGCGGGGCGAAATGGTTGTCGATTTCTGTGCAGGTGCTGGTGGCAAGTCCCTGCTATTGGGCGCCTTGATGAATTCCAAAGGACGTCTTTATGCGTTTGACGTTTCGGAAAAAAGATTGAGTAATCTTAAACCCCGCTTCAAGCGTTCCGGTTTGTCGAACTTGCATACGCAACGCATTGCCGATGAGAATGACAGCAAGATCAAAAGATTGTCGGGAAAAATAGATCGCGTATTGGTCGACGCGCCATGCAGCGGTCTCGGTACCTTGCGGCGTAACCCGGATTTAAAGTGGCGTCAATCCGCGCAGAGCATCGAAGAATTGAAGGCAAAACAAGCGGCCATTCTGTCCGCCGCTGCCGGTCTGCTTAAACCCGGCGGCCGGTTAGTCTATGCGACATGCAGCTTCCTGCCGGAAGAAAACCAAGCCGTTATCGGCGATTTTCTTGCCACACACCCGCAATTTACTGTACTGAACTGTGCAGAATTGCTATCGCAACAGAAAATACCGCTCAATACCGGGGAATTCTTACAATTATCCCCACGGCTGCATCAAACCGATGGCTTTTTTGCAGCCGCTTTAACTCGGGCAGAAACAGCAGAAACAGCGAAGGCAGCAAAAACGGATCATAAACCAGAACCCGTCAGCGAGACTGAGGTGGTCTGATGGTTAGTTCTGCTGCTGAGCTAAAGTTATTTTCTCCTTCAGCAGTTCTATCAATGCAGCAAACCCATCCAGTTGCAAAATGGCACGATATTCTCCGCGTTTTATGGCAAGGTCGCTCACGCCGTCAAACAGGATGTTGGCGATCTGCCAGTGTCCCTCAGTCTGATGTAATACGTAATCGAAATTTACCTTACCACCATCGGATTTTGTCAGCTGGCTGCGCACCAGAGTTTGATCACGTGGCAAGGTGCGTTGTTCGATGATCTTGAACTGCTCTCCCTCGTATTGGGTAAACCGGCTGGCGTAAGTGGCAATACTCAATTGGCGGAAAGTGCTAACAATCAATTCTTGCTGCGTTTTGTCCAACTGTGACCAGTAAGTCGCACCGAGTATGGTTTTGATGATCAGATCAATGTCATGAGATTGATCAATGACCGGTTCGAGAAATTTATAGCGCCCCTCATACCCCAACTTCTCACCTTCACGCATGACTTGGAGCAGAGAAGATTGCAATTGCTCGATAACTTGTTCCGGGTTGTCCGAAGCAGCGCCGGATGCACTCAATACTGGAGCTGTAGATAATAGCAGCACCAGCATCAGGCATCCCGCCAGCAGCAATTTAATAGTTTGTTTTACTTTCATAATGACGATCTTTCCAACGAGCACGCTCCCCGCGCCAGTAGCGCAGTGCCGATGTCCAGGTCATGGCAAGATACAAAGTGCCGATTGCGGGCAACGCCAGCCCCCAGAGCGGAGAACGATGATAATAAGTTAAAGTTGGCGCATAGGTAAAAAACATAGCCATCCATGCCAATGCGCTCACGGTATAGGCTTCCACTGATGACAGCAAAAATGCAAGCGGCGCGGCCCAAAACATCGAAGTCATTAGTAATGTGCAGACGATGAGCAAATTCAGCGAGTATTTTAATTGCGTGAAAGCGGTACGAGCGACCATTTCCCAAATCGGCTGCAATGCATGATAACCCCGATGACTCCGCGCCGCATGACTGAGTCCGATATAAGTGCGCAAACCTGCCCGTTTGATATGAGCAGCTAAAGTGCAATCATCGATCAGCGCATTATGCAAATTGGCAAACGCCCCGGTAGAGCGCAATGCTTGTGTTTCTACCAGAATACATCCGCCCGCTGCTGCTGCAATGCGGGATTGCGGTTTATTCGCCAGACCGAAAGGATACAACAGCTTAAAGAAAAATATAAAGGCTGGCATCAGTAAGCGTTCGATGAAGTTTATCATCGGCGGTTCAGCCATCAATGACACCAAAGCTAGATTCTCAGCGCGTGCTTTGCGCTGTAACTCACCGGCAATTCCTTGGGCCAGTTCGATATCCGCATCCAGTAGCAAGGTGTAGGGGGTTTTAACTTCCCGCAATCCTTGCTCCAGCGCCCATAATTTGCCGCTCCACCCAGCAGGCGGCGCCGTACCGGATAATACCTGCGCACCGCTGCGCCTTGCTTGTTCAGCGGTATCGTCGCTGGATTGATCATCGATCACAATGATACGCACATTGACGCCTTGTGCTCTGACACCATTGAGTGTATGCCCGATATAAGGACCTTCGTTGCGCGCCGGAATCAGCACGGTGATATCGCCCAGGTCTTCACCGGATTGGAATAATGCTGGCGCCTCTATCTTCTCACGCGTGCTCCAGGGGCGCCACGGAAGCAATGCCAGCGCCACCCAGCATATAGCACCGAAAACAGATGCGTATAGTACTAAGTCCATCATTATTTTAGATAGATTCTAAAAATAAAAGCCAATCTCAGTACCTGCATCTGTTATTTGTCTATCAGTGTGACCGCTATGTCTGAAAGCTTCTTGGATGCTTTGCTTTCCTCAGTTGCCCACTTAGGCGTAGGCTCAGCAACCATAGGACCGGTCGTTCTGGGTCCTCTCATCGCTGCCACCATCGCTTTCCATGGCCGTTGGAGGGTATCTTCTACCGCAGTCGCTTCATATCCGCAGTGGGCCATGCATTGTGCGCATTTTGGATTATTTGCCGTACCGTATTTTTCCCACGGCGTATCATCGAGAAGCTCTTTGAAGGTTTTTGCATAACCTTCGTCAGACAACAAATAGCACGGTTTCTGCCAACCGAATACATTGCGTGTCGGATTTCCCCATGGCGTGCACTCATAGTCCTGATTTCCGGCCAGATAATCCAGATATAGCGCGGAATGATTCAATCTCCATTTGCGCTTTAATTTTTTACCCAATTCAAAAATGCCGCGGAATAATACTTTGGTATCCTGGCTTTTAATGAAAACATCTTGCTGCGGGGCTTTCTCATAGCTAAAGCCCGGTGCGATTGTGGCAGCTTCAACACCCAGCTCCATGGCATAATCGAGAAATTCGGCCACATCCTTTGGTGTTTCGCCTTGGAACAGCGTGCAGTTAACTGTCACTCTGAAACCTCTCTCCAGTGCCAGCTTGATTGCTTCAACCGCACGATCAAAAACGCCATCCTGGCAAACTGAGGCATCATGCCGTTCTTTCATACCATCCAAATGGATGGAGAAAGTCAGATAAGGTGACGGTGTATAGTCATCGATCCGTTTCTTTAACAACAGCGCATTCGTACATAGATAAACATATTTCTTCCGTTTAATAATGCCCGCAACAATCTGTGGCATTTCTTTATGAAGTAACGGTTCACCGCCCGGAATTGATACCATGGGCGCGCCACATTCATCGACTGCCTCCATGCACTCTTCATACGAAAGACGTTGATCGAGAACATCTTCCGGATGAGCAATCTTTCCGCACCCGGCGCAAGCCAGATTACAGCGGAATAAAGGCTCCAGCATCAGCACCAAAGGATATTTTTTAACCCCTTTTAACTTCTGTTTGATTAGATAAGTGCCAACTGCAATCTGTTGACGTAAAGGAACTCCCATGAGCAAAACCTCCAAAAGTACTTCAAAAGCAAATTAATGACTAATGCTACTGAACGAAATTTAACAAAACCATACCGCGTAATTAACGCAAATCTTATCCGAAAAATACTGCCACAAATGTAGTCAGTCTGCACCATACGGCGAAACTCAACTTATGCTAAGGAATTTAAAAACTAAAGTAGATACTCACAACCAATGACTATGGATATTGCTCAGCATCTTTAGATCTATAATTACCTGAATAAACTCTGAAACCGGATTTGAAATTTGACTATAAAACATGGTTGTTCGTATAGCAAATATTTTTAAATCAGCCGGAAAATTGAGAACCAGCATCAATAGTTACAACGCAAAATAAATTTCCTGATTATTGGAAATTACCTGATCCATAAAAATACACCAAGAACCATGGATCCTTGGTGTATAAATCTCAAGCTGTAAATTGCCGCTTAGAAATCAACACCCAACGCGCGTAGCGTTCTTTTGGTGATTTTACCGGTTGGAATGTCATTTTGTTTTTGGAAGCTTTCAATAGCTGCCACTGTTTTAGCGCCACTGACCCCATCTGCCGGACCAGGATTAAATCCTGCACTTGCCAGTGCTTGCTGTATTTTCCGCATAATTGCCGGGGTCACTTTCACCACATCATCACCATCATCCACTGATTGTGCGGCTGCGGTGCTTGGCTGAGCTTCCTGAGTCGAAGCTGCTGATTCTATGCTCTGTATACTTTGCAATTCTTCAATCTTAGCTGCGGGTTCAGCTGGGGCCGGAGCAGGTGCTGCTGCTGGAGCAGGGTCTGGCGCCGCTGCCGTAGCAGCCGGTGCTGCCGCCGCATCTTTGTTATCTTTAGGAATTGGTTTCTTTTCAAAAATTGGCTTACAGCCAAACAATAATCCCAATGATAACAAAAGAATAGTATAAGCCACTAACTTACTGATCTTACTAGATTTCATTGCTACCCTCCATAGTGAAAATGTATATGTGAAACGTCATTAAATTTGCATCAAGACATACTTCAATGACAAGCTTTTTTAACTTCAGCGCCTTATTTAATTAGTCCTTAAAGTTACCACAACATGTTTTTTTATTTATTGTTACTCGGACTAACTTATCATGTTGCGATGTGAACTATCACACTTTTCGGCGCATAACGCAATCCGAATAAACTATTTAATGATGAGCTGTAAGAATTCCTAGCGTTGTTTACAGTATTCAGGAGAATACTGCAGATGAACATACACAAACGCACTCGCTTAACATTATTGGATCGTCAGGAAATCTGGCAGCTTTATCAAAC
>NZ_QPHG01000070.1:0-5966 GCF_040240425.1 Nitrosomonas sp.
TATCTGCATAATCTGGCTTTCCGTAAATCGCTGCTTCTTCATCAGTAAAATTCCTCTTCGTCTACGATAGAAAATTCTACTGCTTTACTCGGTTAATTTTGGGGAGGATTACCCATGGATCTGTAACTGAATAATAATACTCAGTTAATTTTGTTCTGAGTTAACTGTTCGGCAAAAATATCAACCATGTTTTTTCATCGACGGTATAACAGGTAAGTTTTATTTCTTTGCGGTTGTCCTAATGTGAGCAGTGCGGGTATTGAGGACATTTTGTTCTTCGTTATCGAGTACCATGTGCGCTCGCTCAAGCCGTAAAGTCTCTCCGCGGAAAAATTTGGGTTCTCGTAAATTCCACAATACCATGAGCGGGACGCCAAAAAGTAGCGCGACCACGCCAATCAAGAATACGGTACCAACTCCCGCAATTGATCCACTTGATCCGTAATGGGGGTCCATCATGTTCCATGCCTGAATGATGCCTACCGCAATCAGAATGATGGCGGCAATCGAGGGGAAAATGACTTGAGAAATGGTAGTGTGCCAATGGTTGAATGCGGTACGGTGAAAATACAGCACGCAGGACAACGCAGCCACAGTGTAGTAAGTACATACCGCGATACTGACACTATGGATTGAATCCTTGACGATTGATTCGCTGATGAGACTCAACGTGATATAGATAATCAGCGTCATCAAACCGATCGTCCAAGTTGCAAATTTGGGTGTTTGCGTTGCTTCATTGACGGAAGAGAATTTGCGCGGAATGGCGCGATAGGTCGCCATGGCTAGCGCAGCACGCGCGGCTGGCATGATCGTCGACATGGTGGCTGAGAAAGCCGAAATTGCAATAATGAGCGCCGCAACAAATGCTCCTTTGGTTCCAATCATGCTGGTTGCCAGAACCGTGATGATCGAATCGATATTATCTTTGAAGGTTAAACTCGAATTGTCATGTGCATCTATGCCCGCGTATGCCAAAGCAGCAGTAGCGAAAACGACATAGGTGGCAACTGTGATGATCATGGCAATGATGCCGCTGCGTCCCGCCTGCTCCGCGCTGCCGCTGGTTTCTTCCGACATGGCCAGCGATGCGTCAAATCCCCAGAAAATGAATAATGCCACTAGGAATCCATTTAGAAATGCATGAAACGATGAAATGGCAAACGGATTAAACCATTCGAGTGACATAGGCTCGGCCGAGGGAACGGCATTGCCTTGCAAAACTTGTATGTACAATACTGCGGCGAGGGCGATAAGTCCGCCGTATTGTGTCATCGTCATAATCATGGTGGTGCGCGATGATTCCTCGGCGCCGAGTGCCGTCAGATAGGTCGTGCTTAAGATAAATAAGATCGCGACGCTAAAGTGAAACCATAACGGTGTTTCAGTCATATTCAGTATGATGGCCAGTGCATCGACAATAATTTGCGTCGCTGCAACGCCTGCCAGCACGCTTGCCAATAACAGCGCCCAGCCGCCAAACCAACCGAAACGCGGGCCGATCGCTTTCGTTCCCCAGGTAAATACGGTTCCGGAATCGGGCGCCGAGGTAGTCAGGTGCTTATAAGACAGCGCCACGAAGAACATTGGGATCACCGATAAAATAAATACGATCGGCAGCTGATAACCGCTCTGGGAAGCGCCATATCCCAAAGCGCCGGTTAACGAGTAGGCCGGTGCGGTAGCAGCGAGGCCGATCGTAACAGCCGCCGATTTGGATACCGATCCTTTTTTTAATCCTTTGGCTTTCAGGCCGTGCATTACTGTTTCTTCGTGCATGTCATTCCTCATGTTTTACCGGAGTGCTGAGAAAGCAAATCTCCCAGGTTCGCGCAGGAAAGTAACAAAGATTGGTAATGATGTCAAAAGCTGCAAGTGAGCGCCAAAGCACGCGATTTCAGTTGATTTTTATGCGATACGCCAGAAAATAAAGCGCCCTAACCCGCAAAAGCGATAAATCACCAGCGCAGTATTTTCTGGATTGGTGCTCTGTTTGATCTACGAGCTTATGATGTCCAATGAACCAACACCTGTCATGGTGATGAAATAAGGATCCGTAGTAGTGAAATCCAAAGCGGTCGCATCATGGATGCCCTCGTAAGGATTACCGGCGGTATCGGTGATGACTCCAGTTGCAATCTCGATGTGATACAGAGTATGCGGCAACAAATTTTCAACCGGGCTGATGACCATATCGCCATACTCATGGAATATCACTTGATTGGTATCATGAATATCGATGATGCGGGTGTCAGTGTCACTGCTGATCGTAATCTTGCCGTTACCTGCCGTCACTGGTTCGTCAAAACGCAATTGAATAACACTATCGGAGCGAAGTTGCAGTTCTTCATTCCAGAGAAAACTGACGGGCACGAATGGTTGACCGTTGCTTGCCATGAAATTGGTTCCATTCAACACGGGATTGGATTCAACCGGTGTGAAACCGAATCCGGATAAATCATCGGAGCCCGCAAAAGCATTGCCGTCGCTATCCATAACAACACCAGCCGCCATCCGGATAGTGTAGTGGGTACCGAGTACCCAATCGTGTAATGGTTTGACGAATACCTGACCATAATCATCGAATGTTACTTGGCTGTCGTCGTGAATATCAATCGCACGCGTATCGATGCCATTACTGATGACGATCTCGCCGTTACCGGGCAGTACTGCTTCATCGAATTGCAGCGTGATGGCATCATCGGCCTTGATAGTGATTTCTTCCATTGGAGCATACAAATTAACCCAATTAATACCGTTCAGCCACGGATTGGATGCAACCGTTGTGAAATGCATCGTGTTCGCTTCAATTCCATCAAATGCATGACCGGTGTCATCCGTGATCGCGTCCGCTGTCATTTGAACTGTGTATGAGGTGCCGGGAATAAGATCAGCGGATGGTTTAATGGTG
Source organism: Nitrosomonas sp. (assembly GCF_040240425.1). Classification (GTDB taxonomy): domain Bacteria; phylum Pseudomonadota; class Gammaproteobacteria; order Burkholderiales; family Nitrosomonadaceae; genus Nitrosomonas. The sequence continues at coordinate 2,912 of NZ_QPHG01000070.1, forward strand.
ACAGCGCCGGAAAAAATATTGGTGAAGGTCACCTGACTGGTATCGGTGATGTCAATCGTACGGGTATCCGAACCATTGCTGATCACAATGTCACCGCTACCGACTTTTATCCCTTGATTAAAATAAAAGGTAATGCCGCTATCCACTTTCAATGTTGAGTCGCTCGATAAATAGCTCCACCAGAGTGACGGGGCGGTAGAACTGACAGTAAAATCGAGTGCATTTGAATCGACGTTGCCTGCATAGGCATTGCCTGTCGTATCGGTAATAGTTCCAGCGGGGATTTGAATGTGATAGTGCGTGTTGGGAATCAAATCGGCTGCCGGGTTGATGGTAACAAAGCCGTCATAATCGCTAAATGTCACTTGGCTTGTATCGGTGATATCGATTGTGCGTGTATCCGAGCCATTGCTGAGAATGATATTGCCGCTGCCCGGGATCATGCGCTCGTCAAAATCGAGCCATATATTGTCATCAGCAGTCAACTCAGTGGGTGCGGATAAGTCTGAGTCGAACGGGCTATAGCCGATATTACCGATATTGCTGTAGCGGAGTAATGGCGTGGAGTCTGTAGTATTAAAACTCAATGTGTCAGGATCATCGATACTGGTATTCACATTCCCGGCGATATCCTGGATAACGCCGCTGTCCATCCGGATACTGTAATGGGTATTCGGAATCAAGTCTTGTGCCGGGTTGATGATGATCGAATTACCGAATAATTTGCTGCTGCTGAAAGTAATCTGGCTGGTGTCATTGACCCCTATTCTGCGGGTATCCGAACCGTTGCTGAGGATAATATCGCCGGTTCCAGCCATCACTTCGTTTTTAAAGTGCAATTCGATACTGTCATCGGCTTTTATCGCCGGTGCATGCATTGGATCGCTGTACGTTACGGATTTTTTTGCTGGAATTGGCGGCATCGGCTGTCCTTTTTGCAAGAGAAAATTGAACTGTGTTCACGGCATAAATGATGGCGCATAGCCAATCATCGCTGCCGGTCATTATCATGGAACATCAGTTTGGGCAAATTGCCGATTAACCGTAAAAAAGCCTGGGTTATTGGAATAAGCTGCTTGAAGGTGCGAATGGTTAATTCAAGTGGATTCGATAGCAGTTCATCGAGAATGAGATTAAGCGGATTGAACTAATCAGTCATCAACCGGTGTACGCCAGTCCGGTTTGCGCGAGTCCTGTCAGATGAATATTTTCCGCGTTGATGCCGGTGTCCGCAGCCAGTACCGCGAGTGCGCCAGTTGATATTTCGCCCGTGTCGAGCATGTTAATGTAGGGGGATTTTTCGCTTAGCGTGGGTGTGGAGCCGAACAGGTTTTGCCACAGCAGCATGACGATGTCTTCGTGACTGGTGAGTTTGGTTGCATCGATGGCGAAAGTAGCCAGTTGTTCGTAACTCAATCCTTCGTCGGCTTTAGTCAGGCCGATACCGGCGTAATCCTGATTGGCGACGGTGGCAGCGCCGAATACCGCGCCGAGCAGCTTGGCGACTTCTCCGGCGTGGCCGTCCAGATCTAGGGCCACGTGCGCATCAGCAAATTTCACCCGCTCGATGTTTGTCAATGTATCCTGATTGCCGGGATTGGCGTTGTCGGTGAGGGTGTAGCCGCCGGAAGTCTTGTTCAACGTGAATTGACTGCGCGCTGCACCCGCTTGCACCGTATCGATTCCGGCACCGCCATCCAAGGTGTTGCGGCTACCGTTGCCGATCAGGATATCGTTCCCTTGTCCGGCGATGGCGTTTTCAATCGTGACGTTATTGGCGATCCAGACATTCGGAACCGGCTGACCGACATTGACACCGTTGAGTTGAACGTAGACCGGCTGACCAATGAACGATCCATCGCCCGGATTCAAATCAATCACACTGGAAATCGCACCTTCGTAGTGAATGGTATCGGAAGCGCCGCCTACATCCCAAAGGGTCTCGTGATAGGTATTGGCGTCGTTGTAGGTGTAGGTATCGTTACCGGCATGGTAACGGGTGTTGGCGCCATATAAATATTGTATCGCTGCGATATCGAGCACCATCGGCGTGGTGGGATGAAAGGAAAATTCGTTACCTTCCACACCTTGCAGATCCGCGTAGGTATAACTCATGATGGTGTGGATGACGCTGTCCTGATTCTTTGGCAGCGTCGGCTTGGACGGATCGTCAGGGTCAGCGAAAGGATGCGTGAGACCCAAGGCATGGCCCAGTTCATGTAAAACAGATTCATACGAGATATTGCCAGGATCCCATTCCTGAAAATTGAGCAGACTATTGGTATTCATCCAGATATCACCCGCATAGGGACCGGTGCTGGGCAGATAAGCCCAAGCCAGGGTCAACTCATCGGGGTCCGAGGTATAGGCCGCGCGGATGTCGCCCACTGCGCTGGGGGTTTCCACAACGGGTACAAAGTTTAAATTGGCAACATTCGCCCATTGTTGCAGCGCTTTGACAAAAGCGGCTTGATCCAACGTGGTTAACGTTGTGAAGTCGCTTCTCCACGGTTCGCCATCACCAAACCGGGAACCGTATCCGCTCGAAAGTGAAGACCAATATAGTGAACTGTTACTGGCAGGAAAGCTGTAGGTGATGGTTGAGCTCAGCCAGCGTGTGCCGCCCGCCAGAGAATCAATCGAATTGTCATGGGAAAGCCTGGTATTCGTGATGCTGCTTGAGAAAAAGGGCGACGGCATAGTGAGTCCTTGATAATCGGTAAATTGAGGAATCGGCCTTGATGTTGGTTGCTAATCTAAATTGTTGCTACTCGTTTGTCTATCTTTACCAATACTTCACAATTTTTTGTAAGACTTCACAATAAACTAATATATCTTGTAATAATATGTTGAATAATATAAAAGAATCAATTGGGTAATGTGGATTGAGTGGTTGATATTTTAGTTAGGCAAGCGATTTTTTAAATAATTTTTAAGGGTCTTAGGAAGTTAAAGCGGGTTTAAACGTAACAATTTAAGAATTTCATGATAGAGATTATCACGGCGATGATTAAAACGAAATTCGGTTTCTTTCAAGTGCAGGTAGAAAGTATGT
>NZ_QPHG01000071.1:0-4709 GCF_040240425.1 Nitrosomonas sp.
TTTCATTAACTTCTACAATACCGTTAAGCCTCATAAGAGTTTGAATAATGCCACCCCTTATGAAATACTCAACGCTTATTTCAATCAACCTATCTGTAAACAACCCTGAGGTTTCTTACACATAAGCAAAGCTCAATACAAAAGATTGATTACTTCACAAAAGGTTCACAAACTGAATTGTTGTTACGTCAGATCAACTTTCAAGGGTTGAGTTGAATCGCCCCAGTTTTACCGGAGATAAAATGATGTGAGAAGAGGAGATGATGAAGAATCAAATCAGTTATAACCGGAATTGACCAGGTCGCCGTGTAACTCCATATTTGATCGAAGCTCAAGAGCCGCTTCCTACTGATTCGGTTCCAACGCTTACACCGGACCAGAAAAAAGGTCTAGAGCTTGATTCAGTACCCACAAAGGATACAAACAAGGAAACCCGGACAACGGTTAAATATGACACTAACAACACGCAGATAAGCAGCACAACGAATACCAGCTACACCAATCAACCAAGCCCACAGCAGCCATCAGGCTTTACGATTTCGTTCGATACCGTCCCGGAAGCCACGCTTCCCACTTACAACGTACCGAATACATTCGGTTCTACCAGCTGAGGCTCCGGATCATGTCAGCCTAATATCGATGTGCCTATATCTAAGATGACCTTGCACATACCGACGCAACCGGTATGCGATACGGCGCTCATGATTCAGCCTTTTGTCCTGTTACTGTCTACTTTAATCGGCATTTACATCATTGCGGGGGTACGCGGCGGCAACGCCACGTAAAACACTATGTTTAACATCTTAATTCCGCTAGGCGCATTTCTATCAGCCGGTGTCGGTTATCTTGCCGTCCGCGCGCTCATGGGTTTAGGGATTGGCCTGATCTCCTATGGCGCTGTTGGCGTTGTTCTTGCCCAATTATTCACGATGGCCCAAGGCTACTATAACAACGTGCCAACCTTTGCACTGCAAATCATCGGCCTGGCCGGATTCGGTCAGGCAATCGGCATCATTGCCGGTGCCATTACCTTCCGGCTGACCTTTCTCTTGCTGCCTAAGCTGGGAATCATACCGAAATGACCATCACACTATTAACTGCAACACCAGGCTGCGGCAAAACCAATCATGCGGTGTGGTCCATCATCAAACCCGCGGTGGAATCTGGCCGGGTTGTGTACGTGAACCGCATTCCGGATTTGAAACTACCGCACATCAAACTATCGGACAAGCAGCTGAACCGCTGGCATGAACGCACCTACCTGGACCCGGAAGAACCGGAAGGTAAATCGACATTAAACACCATCCTGGAAGGATCTCTCATTGTGGTCGATGAAGCCATGTATCCCTGGCCGGCCATCGATCTGAGAGACCCGCCCGAACACATCAAATACTTGAGCCAACACCGTAAGCACGGCCTTGATTTCCTGGTCATCACGCAATCGCCCAAGTTCGTGCATCCGCATGTACTGGAAAACGCTGACCGGCATATTCATCTGCGCTATGAATGGTCAGGCTCGAAAAGCTACGAATGGTCGGAATACTGCCAAAGTCCGAAGGTTAAAACCAACCTTAACAACGCAGTCAAAAAACCGTACCGGCTCGTTAAAGAAGCCTTTCCGCTGTATTACTCGGCCAGTCTGCACATTGAAAAACCGAAACGCGCCATTCCGAAAATGATCTATGCCGCGATCTTCCTGGTGTTTGCAGTGCCAGCGATGGCCATGTTCACTTATTCACGGGTAGCCGAACGGCTGGAAAATCCAGTCGGTTCAAACCTGGCCAAGCAGGAAGAACCCAAAACTGACCAGATCGCGAAGCAGGGGAGTGATACACCGCAACAAACCAACGTCATACCGGTAGCGCAACCGGCCACCGACAATGCACCGGTCAAGCAATCACTTTCCATGCTGTCGGAATCTATCGACTGGGGACAAGTAGCGGCCTGTGTTTCCAGCAAAGCAAACTGCATCTGCTACGGCCACCAGGCGCAACGTTTGAATATTGTTCCGGATACCTGCAACGCGGCCATCAATTACGGCTGGATTTCAAACAAAAAACTTTAAAGGAGCATTAAAAATGAGGAAATTTGATTCTAATATTTATGTTGATGAAGATGATTTGTATTGCCTGAAATTAACACAGGTAGAAATAATACTGCTTTATGCCGGTGTTGTTCCCTACATTGCTTTTCGTCAGGCTCCGCAAATTCCGGATAATGAACTGCTATTCATTCATCAGATTGAAACCGAACTGGATAAGCATCCTGTTCTTGACCCTATCCCTTGCCACGTCCTATCGATTATTGATATGGGTGATTTGCACATCATGACTGTTCGCCCTGATGAAATAGATTTTGATTTTGAAGTTGTTGTTAATGAACTGAAATCACGATTATTTAACATGCCACCACTGCGCACTGCCGGTTTGAGTGAACCAGATTTCATCATTAAATTACTATTTTGATAATGTCATGAAAAAACCTGATGAGTTACTACAAATTGCGCAAACCGCGATTCTCAATTATTCCGGGGATATCGATGTATTGAACTCTGCGCTCGGAATGCTTTTTACTGGCTATTATTACGGCTGGCGCTTTCTGTACATCGTCCATTCAAAGCGCACTGTCCGGAAGTATGAAAAAGTGCTGAATATCAAAGTGGCTGAGTACTTTGAACCAACCGGCTCACTTTCGCATCGATCTGCGGGACTGATTGAAGCGAACAAGCATTCAAACTTCTGGAAGTGTGTCAGCGGCGATATTCAGATACCCAACAGAAAACTCATCACGGATGACCCGCAATCGGCTTAAAAGCTGACTTTCCCCTTTGCCGAACAAAATACCGCAACTTTAAACCGCTGAAAGTCCAAGGGTCGCGCCGCCGACCGGCGCGAAGGGTATGCCCCGTTAGGGGCATGCTGCCCGATCCCTGACTAGCATTAATATGCGAGCTCAGCTTTGAAATCATCATCCGCCTTGAGACCCAAGTGCCAATCCGTGGAGGTTCTCATCGAGTGAGGGATTACAGCGCACTCTTCAACTCTAGCGCGAGGCTTGAAAACAGTATGTTTTTATTCTTGTAGCGGATGTAAAGGTGCGAGACGTAGCACTGAAATCGATTTTGCTGTTCTAGCAGGATCAGAGTTTTTCAGAGTGTCTCAAACACCTTCAACAGATCACGTCGATCAACGCGCGAAGGAATGGCGCTTAAGCCTAACGCCTTGGTGCGGTGTGTCTGCATGTTGATCCGCTTCTTGAACTTATTGTCCCCGTATGCGGTGTGAAGCTTCGCTTCCTTTAGCACCATTGGCACAGGTCCACCCCATTCGTACTCGATCTCCCAAAGATGAGCATGCATCAGTAGGTCACGAAGGACATAGACGTCCTGGAGTGCCTTCTTGTGGCGTAGTCGCGGCAAGACGGAAAGAATTATATCAATGGCACTCCGATCTTCGTTTTGCACAACATCCGATTGAGCATACCGCACTCTTGAGGTGTACGACTCAAACATTGCGACCAGCAGCAACACACAGGCGGCCGAGTAGCCGCTTTCGTCGTGCTGGGATTTGACGCGATTCGGCCGGGTTGGTTTGTGGCGAGTTAATTTGTCTACAAGGTCAGCTATCGGTTGGAAGTAAGCCGAGCCAAGAACGGTGACCAGTTTCTCGCGTGTGCGTGGCATGCGTGTCCTATGCGTTTCTAACGCTTGAGCTCAGGACGCAACCCGTCAGAGCCCGTCGTGCCTGCAGCAAATCGTTATGCAACGCCTACTACTTGACCAGCTCTCCAGCACGAGTCCAAAGAACCTTGGCGTCAGCGACTCTAAAGAAAACATCTTCGACTCCAGCTCCTGATCCATGCGATATCTCCCATCGTGTAACTGAAGGCGCGTTACCGAATGCAGCAGCACCATCAGCGAGATACTCGCCATCCTCGCTGCGTACTCCGTAGTTGTGTTTCGTGCACGGATGACCCTTAAAATCCTCGATGCTGTTTACGGGCAACACTGATCCAATCAGAATGTGTTTTCCAGAACATTCCGAATGATTACACTCAAAGGAAACTTTGAAATCAGGCTTCCAGTTGCCAACGGAAACTGGGTTTGTCCACCAGAGCCAGCCCGCAAGATCAAAGAACGCAGCCCATTGTGCGTCAAGATGCGTCCTGAATTCTAAACCGTTATAGGTGAATGACATATTGATACTCCAATTTATCGAGCTTGAGCAATTAACTAACACGGGGATTTTAAGCACCTTTAATCTTAACATTTAAGATTTTCTTAATAAACCTTTTCGTTCTAAAGATTTAAAAATGAGTAAGCAAAAGCAGAAAGCAATTCTATTGTTTCGCTGAGGTATAATCTTGGAAATACTAAAGAGGGATAAAATCATGGAACTATCCGCAGTACTAACACCCGCACCAGAAGGCGGTTATGTAGCTTTCAATCCCGAAACAGGCACGACGACCCAAGGTGAAACCGTTGAAGAAGCTTTGGCCAATCTAACCGAAGCAACCGAACTTTATCTTGAAGAATTCCCGATGAATGTCACATCCCGTTCACTGCTAACAACCTTCCAAGTACCCGAACATGCCTAAGGAACCGCTGAACAAATCCCGAGGTTTGTTGAGATAATAGATTTATTAACGACCTTCTAAATACGCCATGCCACACCAAACGAGTTTTGCCGATCTTGATTACAGTCACAAGA
>NZ_QPHG01000072.1:0-4436 GCF_040240425.1 Nitrosomonas sp.
AACATCGAATAAGTTGCCTGAACTTTGCTTCTCTGATTCGAGAACGAAAATAGTATCTGTTTTTGGCATTCATCTCAGAAAGTTAGCACACTTTAGTAAGTGCTTAACTTCCTAAGACCCTTGCTATTTATGCCAACCGGGAGTCCGGTGATTGGCAACGTATCTTTGTTGATCCCTATCAAGCGAAAGTAACCGGCGTGCGTAACTATGGCGCGAATGAATGGATTCCGATTACCTGATGGACTTTATCTTCCAGCTTCATTTCAGCTTGTTGTTAGGCGCAAATGGGACTGTGGCCGTTGCGTTCGTTGCCCTGCTTCTGATTATCTCATTGATCACAGGTCTGATAATCTGGTGGCCTGTCAACGGCCATTGGCGTAAGGCTCTTACCATCAAACGCAATACGGGGATGGTGCGATTTAACTTCGACCTGCACAAAACATTTTCTTTTTATTTCTTCCCCACACTGGGCGCAGTCTTGCTGTCGGGTGTATACATGAATCTCAATGAGCCGTTTGTCTGGATAACTCAGCAGTTTTCTCCTTCTACTCGGGAATATCCGCACAAATTCTTATCAAGCCCGGTTAACGGCATGCAATCCATGGGCATGGAACATGCCTGGAATATCGCCATGAGACATTTTCCGGGTGGTAAGCTCAATGCAATTTACCCGCCAGATAGTGACACAGGGGTATTTACCGTGGTGCAGAGAGATGTCCCCCAATTGAATGCATACTGGCCGGAGCGTCAAATCACGATTGATCAGTACAGCGGGGAGATATTGGATGTACGTGCCCCTGATACACGTCGTAGTGCCGGAGAGACATTTCTCGACTGGCAATGGCCGTTACACTCGGGTAAGGCATTTGGGTGGATTGGACGAATTCTGATTTTCCTCTGTGGACTTGCTTGCCCTGTCATTTACATAACAGGTGTTATTCGATGGTTACAAAAACGGCAAGTACGGCAAACAAAAATCAGACGCATGAGCTAAAGCGGTCGAAGGTGTAAGAATTTTTGTGTAAACCATCATTAGGCGGGAAACTACGCCCGGAGAACCCGAAGTGATTCAATGTTCCAGATGTGATCGACTTGATTCTTGATGACGCAAGTAATCATGATTTGGACACTTCTGCTCTATCTTGAAAAACCCCAGCGTACAGCAACCGGCACAGAAAATGACCGAAAATCTGCCGCCCGGCATTCAGCACTCCATCCTTTACCGTCAGGTATTCGCTCGGGGTAAAAAAATTACCATTTAACCATCCTCTTCTGTCAACGAATAGTAATCTGCCTCGTTAATTGCTCTCGAATGACGGGCTCCCGGCTTGATGGGAGCACCAGAATTGCAGCTTTACAAAAAATTAACTTATAAAACATGCTCGCTCCGCGCTTGTTATGAGAAAACTTAATATCGCCTATACCTGTAACGTAAGAAAACCATGGATGGAAGACGAGCGCTATGGTGAGTTTGAAGGTCCGGATACTATCAATGCGGTGACGGCAGCGTTGGAACGCATCGGCGCGAATGTCGAATTGATCGATGTCGGACCGGATATTTACGCTCAGCTCGAACAGCGCAAAGAACAAATCGATTTGGTATTCAATAACACCGAAGGATTGGACGAAAAGGAATTGCGTGAAGCCATCGTGCCGTTCTTTTGCGAACACTTGCATATTCCCTACACCGGCAGCAGCCCCAAGACTTTCATCAACAAGATGGATAAGGCGACGGCCAAAAAGATCGTTGCGTATGACGATGTGCCGACCGCACGCTTCCAGCTCATGATGCCGGGAGAACAGCTCGGCGATTTAGCTTTCCCGTTGATGGTAAAGCCCTACAGCGAAGGCACCAGTATCGGCATCAGCCAAAAGAGCAAAGTACATACGATCGCCGAGCTCAATGAAGCGGTGGGCGCGGTTTATGCGCAATTCAACCAACCGGCGCTCGTTGAAGAATTCCTGCCCGGCAACGAATACACCATCGGCTTGATTGGTCATTATGTGTTGCCCATCCTCGAAATCGACTTCGCCAAGATTCCCGGACAACCGCATGTACGCGACCCGCATGTAAAAGATATCGAAAACCCCTACATCTCGCATCTTGATTGGAGCGAAAAAGCGAGAAGCTACGCGAAAATCGCCATTGAGGCGCACGAAGCGCTTGAAGTGCGCGACTATAACCGCATGGATTTTCGCGAGCGAGACGGCCAGCTGTATTTTCTGGAAGCCAATGTGATTCCTGGTGTTCACCCAACCGAGGCGGATCTGACCAACATGTGCCGTCACGCAAACATCGCGCACAACGACATGATCGCTTTGATCGTTTACACCGCCGTGCAGCGACTCTCACTCAGATACCCGGAACGATTTGCAGGAAAAATCGAATTGCTTGCAAGCCTGGTGAATCAGGCCATCGGTAAAGCAGCTCACGCAGGCACGATCAGCTATCGCGACCGGGTGTACACCCTTTTAGGAAAACCAACGGCAGAGCACACATCATGATTGTATCGATCTCAAAGGAACTGCACGCCAGCCTGACAAAGATTGCGCTGCAAGACATTGGCTCCATGTATGAAGCAGCCATTCGCGACGAATTGGAAGACATCGCGCGCGGTAAGAATTTTGGCGTTTGCGCCATGGATGACGGCAAACCGGTCGGTTATGCCATCGCCAGAAAAACGGTTGATACCTATCACCTGCTGACATTGGCGGTTGATAAGGAACATCGCAACAAAGGGTTCGGTTCTCTGATGCTGGATAGTGTTTTCGCGGAGATCGAGCGGCAAGGTGGAAAAATTCTCAATGTCGTAACTGACGCCGATGCCAACGAAAGTTTGCGGTTTTATCTGAAAAACGGCTTTGCTTTGACCGGTATTGTGCAGGAAGAATTTATCTCGGGCGTAGCCCAGGCGCATCTCACAAGACGGGCGGGCTACAGGCCCTTTAGCTAGGCTAAGTAAGCAGTATTTCTTGCTATTTCATAACGATGCATTCAAAAGACGGACTGGATCATGAGAATTAAAGCGACAAAAATGGATGGGTGTGGCAATTCTTTCCTCGTGGTGGATGAGATGAAAACGCCTTTGGCTGGGTTTAATCGATCGCTGATTTCAAGCGCGCTGGCTACGCAGCACGAAACCGACGGCATTCTTTTCGTGGATGTGGATCCCCTGCAACGCATGCCGACAATGAAAATCTTCGATCGCGACGGCACTGAGGAAACCATGTGCGGTAATGGTCTGCGCTGCGCGACGCGTTATTTTCACGATACCTACATCCGTAACGACATTTTCTCGATTGTCACCGGCGACGGCAAAAAGGAAGTACGCGTCATTGACGATTTGACCGAGGTGAATTTAGGTGAAGCGCGAGAATACCGGCAAATTAACGATCAATTGCATTACGTTTTCACCGGTGTTCCGCATGTGGTGGTGATCGGTTCGGAAATGAGTTTGAAAAATGCCAGAATCTTTGGCCGATCGATACGCGAAGAAAAATCGTTGTGTGAATTTGTCGGCCACCCGGAAGGCGTTAATGTTAATTTTATCTGGCGCGATGCAGACGGCATTTCCGTGCGCACGTTTGAAGTCGGCGTGGAGGATGTCACACTGAGCTGCGGTACAGGCAGCGCAGCAAGCGCATATGTGGCCGCAAAAGTCTTCGGCACGCCGTTGCCGATAATCACTAACTCCCTTGGCGGCAGCCTGAAAATTTCGGACACTGACGGGCGCCTGTCAATTCGCGGCTTGACGCGTTATCAAGGCAAGGTCATCGGATTTGTGAATAACATCCACCCTAAACCCACCAGTCCGATTAACTATCATCATCAGCAACAACAAAACTGGTGATTCACAACCCACGCGAGTGCTTACTTAAGGTTATTCTTCATGGAATTTTCAATTGTTACGTTTTTGTTAATCATGGTTGCAATGGCACTCGCTGATGTCTGCTGGACGCTATACTTCATTGATGTGGAAGAAAGAAGAGCACACCCCGCCGCATTTTGGTCTGCAATGATTATTCTGGTCACCGCATTCACCGTCACCAATTATGTCGAAAACAAAATTTATATTGCAGCTGCTTTTTTGGGTGCGTATTGTGGCACCTACGTAACAATCCGGTGGAAACTGAAAAAAGAAACTGAGATGAAGCAAAAATCGCTCGTCGAATAACCCTCATCCAACATTCAATTCCCTCTCTAGCCGATTCTCAATCGGCTAGATCGCAAAACTCAAAGCAACCATTCTCTTCTTTGCCGTTGTGTCCGCTTCGCGTTCAAAGCGAAGCGGACACACTCGAATATTAATTAATCAAATGTAAGAAACCTCAGGGTTGTTTACAGAGAGGTTGATTGAAATAAGCGTCGAGTATTTCATAAGGGGTGGCATTATTCAAACTCTTATGAGGCTTAACGGTATTGTAGAAGTTAATGA
>NZ_QPHG01000073.1:0-4057 GCF_040240425.1 Nitrosomonas sp.
CATCGAATAAGTTGCCTGAATTTTGCTTCTCTGATTCGAGAACGAAAATAGTATCTGTTTTTGGCATTCATCTCAGAAAGTTAGCACACTTTAGTAAGTGCTTAACTTCCTAAGACCCTAAACAATTGTTTGTATATTGTATGTAATGATTTCGTATCTGGCGGCTGATGCGCCGCTTACCGGTGATATTCGCCGGAGCGTTCGGGCTGATATGTGACTTCTTTGATCCGTACTCGCAACATGCCGCCGCCCGGTTTTGGCCATTCAATTTCGTCCCCTTGGGAAAGCCCGAGCAGCGCGCTGCCAACCGGTGCAAGAATCGAAATCTTTTCACCGGAAGTATCCACATTCCAGGGATATACGAGCGTAAGGCAGAATTCCTCATGTGAGGAATCGACTTCAAATCTCACCGTGGAATTCATCGTTACTACCGTCGTGGGAACATCCTCCGGTTCTACAATTTCTGCCCGGGCCAGTTCGACCTCAAGATCGTCCTTGCCGGGAAAGGACATGTCAGATAGCGATTTAATAAGCTGCTCAAGCCGCTCGGTGTCGAGCGATGAGATGATTACTCTGGGTTTGTTATATGGTTTTGTCATTTAAAGCCTCTGCTGATAATTAAATTATGGCCTAACTGGAGTTAGGGAAGCGCTGATTAATTGGACGATACGAGCGAACCCCTTCGTTACGCGGTCACCACTCCCTCGCCTATCTTGTTGATAAGTCCCGATTGCTACGTTTCGTGCGTCTCGTGCTTCATCTCGCCCGCTGAATTAATCAGTGTTTCCTTAGCAACGCGACGGCAAGTGCATTACAATAAACCAGAATTTGATGAGCTAAAACATCTTTTGATTTAGGCATCCATCTGTCTAGTTTGCTTTGACGACGTACAGTTTCATCATGATTCTATGGAAATTCATGAGAATGTGATCTATCGGGATTCTATATTGATAGCCGTATGTAAAAGAGAGTGCGCTGTTTCACTCGCCGACCAATAATCATGGAGTCCGGCGATCAACTCGAAGAAAAATATGACGCACAGACGGGGATAAAATTGGAAACTGGGGATATTAAAGACCAACCACCGAATGATATCGGTGGTTGTTCGTTACTTTATTAAAGATCTTAATTGCCCGAATACTCTGGGTATCCCGAGATCTTCGAAGTAAAGTCACGATCCTGGTTTGATTTTGTCATCTTTGTTTGATGATTATTTTGTTCCATCGCCATTTTTCTATGGAGATCAGCAGATGCGAGACTTTCCTGTATTATTTTCTCATATGCTTGAACATTTGCTTTAGCATGCGATTGAGCATCTAAACCTTGTCTGCCAAAATAATAAGGACGTTCTTCATATTCCTGAAGTATTTTTTTGTTCGCTTGTAGCCTTACTTGTGCGTCTTTGGCGACACCTTCGTAATGCTTAACTAAAGCGTCATGATTGTTACTCGGAATTCCGGTGGATTTAACCGCTGATGGACTCATTTGTGCACAAGCAGTTAACACAGTGATTACTAATAGTAGGGAAGATAATTTGAGTACTTTATTAATGGGTACTCTCCAGTCATAAATAAATGTAGTCATTTTTATTCCTCCAAGATGCGTTCAGTATAGGTTGGGAAAGCTTTCGTGTAGGTGCAGAAATTCATTTTGATCAAATTCTTTCTACAAGTTAACTCCGATCGCATTTCGAACAAGAAAGACTTCGCTATTACATTCATATCAATTTTTCCTTATCTAAAATTAAGCATGTATAAAAATAAACATTGCTATTTGTCAATAAAACTCATCGCTTACACTTGAATGAGATAATTGACCCCTCTTCACTTAAGGTTAAGAAAAATAAGAACTTTCTCAACCCGATTAAACTTTACCACAAACAAAAATTAATTCCAACAGAATATCCGACTTTTTTACTCGGGAATAGTTCATTGATAAAATTTTATACAAATTACAAAGCAATCAACCCCCGCTGAGTTTCGCTAACAAGTGAATGAAAGGCAGGCAGAAGAATGATCGTGCATCTTTAATATTAGTAAGGGTAACAAGTTGTGCGATGGTCGAATCTTCCTGATGGAAAAACTCGATATCCTGATTCTTGATGTCTTGGTAGACGAAGTATTTATTCCGAGCTAGTCAAAACAATGCTGTCTAACATGAAAAGCAGATCAAAGTAGCACAGGAAAGTCGGGGCGAAGGATTGAAAAAGACTGACCAAAGAACTGGATGAAATGAAGATAGCTACAGATCGGCTTTATGAAGGGGCCGAGAACGGATTTCTGCCATTGGATTCATCATTGTAAGAGCGCTCTCACAAACTGAATGCAAGAGAGCGGGAATTGTTGATGAAGATTGTGGGATACCGCCGCCAACAGTACTTGCCGGAAATCGAACAAAATTGGCTTAAAGCGTTTACTGAAGAACTGAGAACGAAATTACTGGACAGAAAAAGCAGATTCGACAAGGAATAACTGAAGCTGTTGGTCAGTGAAATCTGTTTCAATACCAATGTGCTGACTACTTGAAACTGATTTCGGTCTAGAATCTAAAAGTACGATGATCAGTTCGCATCACCGTAACTCCAAGAAATATATGGCTCCCCGACCAGGGCTCGAACCTGGGACCTGCGGATTAACAGGTGTTTTAACTAGCTGTTTATATTAATATTAACTCCGCCAGCGCTCGCCAATACACGCCAATAATCGTCAGATTTGTCACGTTTTATATTTGAGATTAGATGGAAAATCTTGCAACTGATTTGAGTTAACCCGCCTTAACAGTCTGGCATAGCCAGTCTGTCGCCTAATGCTACACAATAGCGAAGCTGTTGTGTCTGTGGGAGTAGTACAGGATCATAAGATCCTGCCGTAGCGAACATGTAGAATCATTTTTTTATATGAATGTTTCTTTTGGAAAAATTCATAGATTTTGATTTACATTGCCTTACTGATTACGAAACGTGATTTAAAATTTAAAATATTTTTAAATCAATGGCTTGCAATGCTTGCCAAGCATAAAATCAGTAACGCTCAGCCTCAATCAGTGGGGTTTGTAGTATAGTTTGGCACAAATTTGACACAACAAAATTCACATAAAATAAGTTAACAGATAGTTGTTGTTGTCTTTAGATTAATTGTGTTCGCAGGAGATGTTCACATAAATTTTCTTAGCAACCTTTTTTTTGTTTTTGATTTGCAATCCTCAAGCTACTCTTTACTTGTATGCTATAGGGATGATTTGGTCCTAAGCTTTTTGATAAAAACACGAGTGATTGTTCATAATAGCTGATTGCTTTTCGGTATTCGCCTAGCGAATTCCAAGCCGATCCCAGATTATTGCGATCTCTCGCCACGCTGGGATGATCTTCGCCAAACATTTTCAAATCACTCGCTAGTGCCTGTTCAAAATAGCTGATTGCTTTTCGGTATTCGCCGAGTGAATACCAAGCCGACCCCAGATTATTGCGACCTGTTGCCACCGTGGGATGGTCTTCGCCAAATGTTTTCAAATTACTTGCTAGCGCCTGTTCATGATAGCTGATTGCTTTTCGGTATTCGCCTAGCGAATTCCAAGCCGATCCCAAATTATTGAGATCTCTCGTCACGCTGGGATGGTCTTCGCCATAAGCTTTCAAATCACTCGCTAGTGCCTGTTCATGATAGCCGACTGCTTTTCGGTATTCGCCGAGTGAATACCAAGCCGATCCCAGATTATTGCGATCTGTTGCCACCTTGGGATGATCTTCGCCATAGTTTCTCAAATTACTTGCTAGCGCCTGTTCATGATAGCTGACTGCTTTTCGGTGTTTGCCGAGTGAATTCCAAGCCAATCCCAGATTATTGCGATCTGTTGCCACGTTGGGATGGTCTTCGCCATAGATCTTTAAATCACTCGCTAGTGCCTGTTCAAAATAGCTGATTGCTTTTCGGTATTCGCCTAGGGAACCGCTGAACAAATCCCGAGGTTTGTTGAGATAATAGATTTATTAACGACCTTCTAAATACGCCATGCCACACCAAACGAGTTTTGCCGATCTTGATTACAGTCACAAGAAACG
>NZ_QPHG01000074.1:0-3724 GCF_040240425.1 Nitrosomonas sp.
AACCAACGGTAAAGCTGAGCGGGTTATCCGCACACTGATGGACAGGTAGCACAGCAAGATTCACTTTAAAGACTGCGCCGATCGACGCATTCAGCTTCTCCGTTTCATTAATTTCTACAATACCGTTAAGCCTCATAAGAGTTTGAATAATGCCACCCCTTATGAAATACTCAACGCTTATTTCAATCAACCTCTCTGTAAATAACCCTGAGATTTCTTACATCCAAACCAATATGAAGCAGAAGCAGCAAAATCGATAAAAGCAGCTTAACTGGGGTGTCCGGTTTTACTTGACCAGGTCAGTATCGGGCAGTAGCGACACGATACGACAAATTGAAGAGAAATTTTGAGAGCATGGTCGCCATGGCGTATGGATATCTGTGGCTACCTATGTGAAATGTCAACAGACCCTAATCTATCGTCAAATAAATAGCTCCCCCTACTAAGACCACGTGTATCCAGCAACCGTTGCTGATCAATCTCCGGCCAAAGCCTGGCACAGCTTTCCAGAATCTACGAGAGCCATCTCTCAGGTCGTTCAAAACTCGGAGAGGCATAGACTCAAGTTCGAAGTGCAACACATTGCCAGTTCATCTTTATTGCTTAAAAACTAAGGGGTTGATACTTCTGACGGTGGCAAAGGTGACTAAACCGCGCCACATTTGGCGCTTGCCCTTGATACCTGCAGAAGTATCAATCAAACTTAAAAAAGCAATGGAAGTACACTGCTGCAAACAGTGTTGCACTTCGAACTTGAATCCGCCAGGTATTTTATCGTTGCTGATCTAATTTAAATAATATTCGGCCATCAGTCGCTTTATATATAGGCAAAACCCTTTCAAATCGACCCCATTCCCTTAGTAATTGCACAAACTCATTTTGTGATGGATTCAAGTATACTCCTTGCATCTGCGGATCACTTGGATGGTGTGATTCAAAAAACATTGCTCCAACTCGGATGTTATTCATAAATTGGCGGAGCTTCTCATAACTATCTTTGGTTTTAATGAAATGATGAAAAATATTCAAGGCTATTACAACGCTATAATTTGAGGCAGCAATCTCTTGCAATGTTTCTGGAGCAAGAATATCTCCAGTCACTATTTTTAGCTGACGATTCTCAGCGAATGCAATCTTTCGTGCGGCAAAAGCAACTTCTGGCAGGTACTCAACACCGATACAGGAATAACCAATATCTTCTAGTCGATGACAAAAATAACCAAGATTGCAGCCGATATCAAGAGCCATGCCCACAGGTGCTTGGCCAAGATTATTTTTGATTGCATCCCACCTATCCTCACATGCATGCTCATATGGGATATCGGAAAGATCGAAGTGAATTGGTGTTTGGTAAAGCAAGCCAGATTTGCTAGCACCACCTTCGCCACGAGCCATCTGATGCATTAACTCACGGAATGATTGCCAGTTTGAATGTCTAACCAAGATTTGTATGGGAATTCTTTTAAGATGAAGCGCACGTGCGATAGCCAATCGATGTCTACCATCTTGAAAAAGACAAAAACCATCTCGATTAATATTAACAAGAATCTCCTTATACCTAGTATGCGTTAGCGAGAACTCATCTGTTGATACTTCACGATATCCTTGAGTAGTAATAGATTCAATTAATTGATCAATCTGATTGCAACGCTTGTCGAGACTTATTCTATTCGAACAACCCCACAACTCAAGACCGCTTTCAATCTGGTTAATAGCGCGTTGATAGTATTCAGTATTTTTCCATGCGACACCATGATGAATGCGATCATTAATCGCTCGACAGATTCGCATGTCCTCAACGCGATGTACTGCGATATCCCAATCGCCACTCTGAACCCGTTTGACGTACTTATTTTGATCAAACACCCAATCTTCCCAATCTAAGGAATCTTTCTTATAATTTGTGTGAAATTGAATACGTGTAGGATCGATCCAATATACTGCATATGGATTGGGCAGGATTTTCTTCCCTAGGAGCCCGGTCAAATTAGCTATTACAACCTCCTTTTTCATTCGTAGTTGTCGAACTTTTGATTTAATCAAGCGCCCTTCATCAGGAAGATGGCATAGGATTTTTTTAACTAAGCTTCTAATTTCTGTCATATTGGTCTTTTTATGAGTGATATATTAGTAGAGTTCTACTGATAAAAGTAAATATGGTAACTGTCCTTATGATTACGTTGCACAAATTGTACAAAGAAAAGCCTATCATAGATTAATAGCGTGTGAATTTGTTAATTTCTTTAATTATTATGTAAAAGAGGGGGATAATTAGAGAATCGCTGAACTGAAGAATGCCGTGCAGGTGAACATGCTGATGGGCTTGGCCAACTGACCTTGCCTCGGTTTCGTATATCTTAACGCGCTTATTATGCGGTCTTTTTTAACTGAATCGCCCCGGTTTTTCCGGAGACATGTTTTCTTGAGTCAAGCTGCATCAGCTGACTCTTCCTGTTCGTGTTAATACGCCTTTTCAAATTCTGCTGGTGGGATATATCCGATTGCATCCAGCAGTCTTCGATTGTTGAACCAATCCACCCATTCCAGTGTAGCAAATTCTACTTCTTCGATACTGCCCAAGGACCGCGATGCCGTATGACCTCGGTCTTGTACAAACCATTGATGGTCTCGGCCATGGCATTGTCATATGAATCTCCGATACTGTCGGCGGAGGCGTCAATATTTGCCTGCGCCAAACGTTCAGTATAGCGAATCGATAAATATTGGCTGCCTCGATCACTATGATGAATCAATCCTGCGGTTTCCCGCCGTGCCCATAGCGCCTGTTCCAATGCATCCAGTACTAAATCGGTGTGCAATGACCGGCTGACCCGCCAGCCGACAATGTATCTGGCAAAAACATCGGTGATAAAAGACACATAAACAAATCCCATCCACGTCGCCACAAATGTAATATCCGTCACCCATAGTTGATTGGGCCGGTTAACCTTGTCCGTTGGCCGGTCAAGCAAATCGTCCGAAATGGTTGTCCAACACTTTTTGCCGCGTCGAACACCTTGCATTCCAAGCTTCTTCATCAACCGTTTGACTGTGCAGCGAGCAACGCCAATGCCTTCTCGCAACAACTGTCGTCATACTTTCGAGCACCATAAGCCCGGAGGTTGCCTTCCCATACCCGGTGTATATCGAGTTCTAATCTCATGTCCCGCTTTGATGCGATCGAGCAATCGATCGAGATCTCGCTCGCGCGTTTTGTGTTCGTAATAGCTCGACGGAGCAATCCGGATTTCATTGCAGATTGGCTCGACCCCGTATTCTGCTTTGTTGCTATCGATAAATGTCACCATTATTTCAGTCGACGGTCGAGCTCCGCCTGCGCAAAATAGGTCGACGCCTTACGTAATATCTCGTTGGCTCGCTTTAATTCCCAATTCTCCTGTTCCAATTCCTTAAGGAAGCGCTGAACAATTAGTGATTTTCAGATTTTCCGGTAATCCTGCCATTTTTTTGAACACGAATTCCCGGCAATTCATTTTTCAGTGGTGTTTTGTAGCCGGATTTCCCCAGTTTGTGCGTCATCATCCGCCGCCGGGGTATGATGGACGGACTTTTCCCTCAAGCCGTCATCAACTGCCTGCGCAGCAGGTACAGGTTGGCCATACCCATCAACATGTTCACCTGAACGGCATTCTTCATCAGCCCGCGGTAGCGGGTCTTGGTGAATCCAAACTGCCGCTTGATCACCCGGAATACATGTTCTACC
>NZ_QPHG01000075.1:0-2673 GCF_040240425.1 Nitrosomonas sp.
AACTTGATTACATTCAGCCAGGAAAACCACAACAGAATGCTTATATAGAACGCTATAACAGAACTGTTCGGCATGAATGGCTGGAGATGAATGACTTTGCAACCATTGAAGAGGCGCAACTTACTGCAACACAGTGGTTATGGATTTACAATAATGAACGTCCGAGCATGGCGCTTGGAGGTATAACGCCAGCCATGAAGTTGGCAGGAACTTTTAAACTAAAATACTCTACTGCAAACTCCTGTTAAACATGGGGGGATTACCATTGCAGAGATTGGCGGATTAAAGCGGAAAGAAACGAGTCCGGCGACAGCTAACCGTTTATTGGCTCTAATTCGCTCAATCCTGCGCCGTGCGGCACTTGACTGGGAATGGATAGATAAACCTCCGGTCATTAAGCTGTATCGTGAAGCAAAGCGCCGGGTGCGTTATCTGAATGCAGATCAAGCGAGTATTCTGATTCGGGAATTGCCGCAACATTTGGCCGATATGGTGACGTTTTCACTGGTTACAGGCTTAAGACGGTCAAACGTCACAAAGCTGGAATGGTCGCAAGTGGATATGCAGCGTAATGTAGCATGGATACATGGCGATCAGGCAAAAGCGGGAAAGCCGATCCATGTGACGCTAAATGAAACTGCAATAGCGGTATTGACCAGACAGATTGGAAAACACCCAAGATCGGTATTCAGTTACAAGGGCAAGCCAGTCACGCAAGTGAATACAAAAGCTTGGTATAAGGCGTTAAAACGTGCCGGTATCGAGAATTTCCGCTGGCATGATTTGCGTCATACCTGGGCAAGCTGGTTAACTCAGAATGGCGTTCCGCTGAATGTCATTCAAGAAATGGGCGCATGGGAATCTGCTGAGATGGTAAGGCGTTATGCTCATTTAGCGCCTGAGCAATTTTCCCAACATGCCCGGGTCTTGGATGGTGTGCTAAATGTCACAAATTTGGCACAATCGAAGTAAGACAGATTCGGTTATGTTTCTAAGTTACTGATTATTGGTGCTGTTGAGAGGAGTCGAACCTCCGACCTACTGATTACGAAGCCTAGTTATAAATTTTGTGGTTATATAAATCAATCACTTGCAATGCTTGCCAAGCATAAAATCAGTGTCACACAACTACATATGATGGTATTTCAGGCGCAGTTTGGCACAAATCTGGCACAATCAATTTTGCAATCTGTAACATTTAAAATTGTATCAAAATTTAACTGCAAGAGTTGGCTTGCTATTATTGATACAATGAAACCTTGGTAGTTTTATTTGATCGCATATACAGCTCCGATCCTATTGCCAAGGTTCGTTGTCGGAGATGGAACTTAAGGAAGCTAAATAAAATACAATGAAAAATAAAGGGATAAGCTGGAGTGATGATTTCCAGGAAAAATAGATGGCATATTTCGTGTTGATAATTTTATCTGATGATATTTTGTCATGAGTGTGACTTTACAACGGGTTATAGCATTAGTTAGTAACGGGGATGTCCGTATATCTGAACATGGTTATGATGAGTTGTCACACGACAATATCTTTGCAAGAGATATTCTCTCAGGTATTGGTGAGGCGATAGTCGTGGAAGATTATCCAGACTATCCGAAAGGCCCATGTGTACTGGTGTTACAAAAAGATAAAAAGAACAAGCCAATTCATGTAGTGTGGGGTATTCCTAGAAATGCAAACATGCCAGCTGTTGTCGTTACGGCTTATCGCCCTGACTGTAATAAGTGGAGTAATGATTTTTTGAGGAGATTACGATGAATAATAAACATCTAACAAAATTGGTACGAGAAGGCCAATACATTGCGGAAGTTGAGATCGAGTTGATAGACGCAGGAGAAGGCTGGTCGCCCTATTTGTCGATTGAAGACGCATATAAATTAGATGATGTTCGTGCTGCCTTGCAACGCGGAGATATTCGTACCGCAGGAAAATTTGGTAGAGTTTATACGTTGACGCCTTTAGCAGTATAAATTTTGAGTATTGGTATTAGCTAGAAACTGACTAATAATCTATGTACTTACGCAGCAGGGGCACCTATGTGCGGCGGAATTGAATATCAGAGTGAAAAGATATATTTCCCGCAACTGGGGCGCGGTTGCCGGTGCGTTTGCGAGATGGCAGTGTAACTTGGATAGCCTGGGGCAGACGCAAGGATGAAGCCACTGGTAATTTCCGATCGGCGGCTGGGCACGACTGAATTCCATCAAAAGCGGAAAATGGAAGCCCTGGCATCCAAGACCGGTTTTAATCGCTGCTGATCAGTTTATGGAAAAAGATCACGACAACCAATCCCACTGGATACCCTTGGATACAAGAATGGCGATTCGAGGACTATTGGCAGAAAGAGATGATGAAATGCGGTTTATGTGGTGACTATCAACACGCCACCTGAATATGCCTGGATACATGACCGCTGGCCGAGATTGGTGCGATTGACGGATCAATAATTAGAGTCTTTTTCAATCTGACATTGATTGACTGGATTCGGCCAAAACCGATCTATCTATCAATAAATAATTCCAGATTAACGACGGGATATAGCCTTAAAACGGGGGTGTCCTAGATTTTGTGTAAACGGTGATTAATAATGCCGAGGCATTCTTTCGTTAAATTGAATGGTAAACCTGTTTAGTGCAGGTTTCCAATCTCTTAGTGGCATAGACC
>NZ_QPHG01000076.1:0-2532 GCF_040240425.1 Nitrosomonas sp.
AGATCAATAATTGTGTTGAAATTTGTATTTATCATGGCATCTACTATAACCAAATATAGTAGATGAGTACACTAATTTTTAGTGTTCTGTGTAGAATTGTATATAATTACCAAAATTTATATCAGCGTTGTCTTACACGTATATTAAAGAAACCCTAGGCTATGTCGGGTCTTAGGATGCTAAGTGCCTGGCAATGCAGTAAGCAGCGCTAGAAATTGTTCCCCAAAGTATCAATTGCAAGGATTTTTATAGCGATAGCCGTTATGGTTATGATGGTTTGAAGCTTTACTAAGCGGTGGAGCACCGGTAAATATGAATTTGAAGGGGGGCGGGAAACAGCCTGATGCACTTGCGAAGGAACTATGGTAGCTTATCGGATATTATTAACCCTGCTGGTTCAGAGAGGCTAAAATATTTTTTATTCTCAGCACACATCTATTATGACAATAGTCATCGATCACATATTTATACACGAGAAGGAGTTATGATGAAAAAAAGCAATTACGTTCAATTAGGCGCCGTGATCATTTTAACGGCAGTTACGGGCTGCGCGACCAATACCGGCGGTACGAATCCTGTGGGTGCGGTCAATCAAAGTCTATCAACGATAGAAAGCGCGGCGCAGAGCGGCAAGCAAGTGCTTAATGCCGGTGCCGCAGTTGCCGGTAACGCTGAAGGAGCTGCGCAGATTGGTCTGGTGGATATTCTGGCTCACCGCCTTGGTGTTTCGCCGCAGCAAGCCCTAGGTGGCGCCGGGGCGATATTTCAAATGGCGCAAAGCAATATGAATCCGCAGGCATTTTCGTCATTGTCCCGATCTGTTCCCGGAATGAGTACAATGCTGGGCGCAGCACCCGCCATGTCCAATCTATCCGCGTTAGCGGGCGGTAATAGCACACTTGGCAGCGCGGCTGCACTTGCTGCATCCTTTCAGCAATTGAATCTTTCCCCTGATATGGTGGGAAAATTCATTCCGGTAATTACCAACTATGTGAGCAAAACAAGCGGCCAAGCAACGGCTAATCTGCTGCAATCCGCTGTGACTGCCCGCTAAACTCCAGAGTTTGATTAATGGAAACGAGCAAGCGCAAGTCACATGGTGTAAGTGACTTGCGCTTGCTCGTGTCGTTTCATCCGAGGTGCAGCATGGTGTGCTGTTACTGCATCTCGTATCAGCGCCATAAAACGCAAACAACGTATTTGGCGTTTTTCTCCGGATTTTGCCATTACCTGTCAGATGCCAATAACCGAAGCGCACTGAATTGTGCAATTTGAGCACTCGAGACAAAGTAATTCAAGAGGAGGGGCGGGATGCACAATCGAACAGCTTTTCTGAAAGCGGGCGCTTACGCGGGTTTCGCGAGCGCGACGATATTCATTGTGCAAGCCGTTTTCACGTTGGCCAGTTCAACGGCTGCTATTGGCCTGATCATGATCCCTTTCTATGGTTTTCCGGCTGCAGGGGCGGGGTGGGCATTGGTTTATAGCGCTTTTGCCGTGCTTGATTTACGTTCCGGCAAAGCGTCATGGAATAGTAGGAGTGTGCAATTTGCCGCCGTATTCCTGGCCGCACTCGTGTTTGCTGGGGTTGTTTTATTCGCGCAACAGCGTGCGTTAGCGGTTGCCAAAAATCCGGCATCTGCACCACAAGCACTGGAGGCGGTGAGTCAGCGCTGGATTCCTTGGGGACACCGGGAAGTGGAAATCGCATTGGCCCAGCATCCATCAACGCCAACGGCTATTCTCGATAGATTGGCCGTGTCCAGCGATAATGCCGTGGTGCAACAAGTTGGCGCCAATGCCAATACGACGCTGGCGACTTTGGAAGGAATCGCGGCAGGGGCGCTGACTTACGAGCGGGTCGCAGGGCTGGCCGGTAATCAAAAAATCTCGCGGGCCATGATGGAGAAACTGATAGCGGCCACGCTGAACGATATTAATGCTGCCGACCCCGTTCGCCAGGGATTATATAAAACCTATGTTTTGTCGGCGCTCGCCGCCAATGCAGCGCTTCCACAGGATCTTTTCGATCGCGTGGCTGCTAGTGATTCACCCACGCATTTCCTGGTACTGGCGGTGATCAATTCGCCCCATGTCAATTGCCTGCAAATGTCCGGGCTACTGGTGTCTGCGCCTGCGTTGGAGAATGCCGGTTTGTACAACACCACCCTGAATAAAATGACCGAGAAAGATTGTTTCGTCGAAAACTAGTATCTAAAAACACATTGTAAACGAGTAAACTGCCGAGGTTGATCTGCGTCGATGGATCCGGTTTCAACGCGGGTATTACTTGAAGAATTGAAAGGAGTGAGCGTGTGATGGACAAAATTATCTATGGTGCCGCGGCGATACTCATGATCGTCGCGATCGCTTATGGCGGATCGTGGTTATATCAGTTTTTATTGGAGTTGTTTAAGGAAGCGCTGAACAATTAGTGATTTCCAGATTTCCCGGTAATCCTGCCATTTTTTTGAACACGAATTCCCGGCAATTCATTTTTCAGTGGTGTTTTGTAGCCGGATTTCCCCTGTT
>NZ_QPHG01000077.1:0-2330 GCF_040240425.1 Nitrosomonas sp.
TGATAAAGCCGCCAGATTTCCTGACGATCCAATAATGTTAAGCGAGTGCGTTTGTGTATGTTCATCTACAGTATTCTCCTGAATACTGTAAACAACGCTAGGAATTCTTACACTTTAATCAAACAATAATTAATACGAGGTTCAGCTTCATAGAGCGTAACGTAGGTATCACTAAGGCCAGAGTTCTTGCGTGCCTGTTCAAGCAATTCTGGCATTTTAATCCAGCCATTCCGTTTAGCACGAATCGTTTTAAAGATTTCGCCACATTCAGGCGCGAGCGTTATCGCTAGATAACGAGCGACTGATTTTTCTATTTGCTGAGACATAAAAAGATAAAGATAAAAAAAACTTCAGGTTTTTGAGTGATTTCGATAACCCTTTATTCGTTTTTTAACGGTGCGTACTTGTATCTTCTTAAGTAACGAATCAGGCACAACAGCTTTGCTCTTTTGCAAGTAACAGAAGCAGCCTGACCATGCCATACGGAGGTATTAGCATTAATACAAATGTCTATAAAATTTATTGTGAAGTGTGAGTTATTCAAGCAAAATGGCTTTACTTACCTTTTCGTTTTGATCAGCTTAAATAATGCGGAATCAAACACATGATTTTTGCTGAATAGGTAATGCAATCTGCAAGCATGTATTCGGAACTGAAAAACTCAAGGAAGATACGATGGAACCAATTTCAATAATAGTCAATGCATTGGTTGCTGGCGCCAGTGCAGCTTTGAAAGAAACAGCCAGTGAGGCCATAAAGGGTACTTACCAAGGATTGAAAGCCCTCGTAATACAGCACTGGAAATCTAGATCAGAAGCAGATACTCAAACCAAAGAAATCGAAGCAAAAATAGAGGCTAAGCTCTTCATTGAGAACTTGGAACATGACCCAGCAAGTTTCCAAAAACCATTAGCAAACAAGTTAAACGAAATCATGCCAGAACCGGAAGCGGCATTAATTGATCAAGCTCAGCAATTGGAGAAGTTATTAAAAGAGGCTGGTTATTTTCCAGGAGTGAACATCATAACTGTTGGTAACAATAATAAAAATACGCAAATAGGTAACTGTAACACCATAACTATCAACAAATAAATTCGTTAAAAATCATCTAACTAATAAAGCTAAAAAATCCAAAAATGGCGAACGATGACTTGCGGGATCCGATGCAGATAGGTGATTACAATAAAAATATCCAGATTGGTAACAATAACACTATAGGCATCACAGATGTTGAGCTGGCTGAACAGTTGGGCGTGGGTAAAGTCGCGGTCAGAAACTTCTTGAGATTACTCGACCAACAAAATGTATCCATTGAAGAATGGGATCACACTTTACGGAAACTAGCGGAACGCCATAAAGAACTTGAAAGACGAGCCGCACTACTGGAATCCGATGATCCTGAAGTTACTTCATTGCAGAGTCAGGCCAGACAAGCGATAGCAGATATTCGATATGAAATTGCTGAAGATTTTTTGGAAAAGGCAGTGAAATTGGACAATGCTGCCGCGGAAAAAATCAAAGCAATCTTTCTAAAACGGAAACGTTCAGCAGCAGAAAATAAAGCCCTAAAAGCTGAATCACTCCATACGCGTTTTGCATTCGCTGAAGCAATCAAAGCCTATGAACAAGCCGTGATTCTTGCTCAAGAAGGGGAGGATGAAGAAAAGATTACCTTATACAAAAATATGCTTGGATGCGTACATCTTGATAAGGGTGAATACCAAAAAGCAGTCAGCTACTTTGAACAGGCGCTAGCGAGTGATTTGAAAACTTATGGCGAAGACCATCCCAGTGTGGCAAGAGATCGCAATAATCTGGGATCGGTTTGGTGTTCACTCGGCGAATACCGAAAAGCAGCCAGCTATTTTGAACAGGCGCTAGCGAGTAATTTAAAGATCTATGGCGAAGACCATCCCAGCGTGGCGATAGATCGCAATAATCTGGGATTGGCTTGGGATTCACTCGGCGAATACCGAAAAGCAGTCAGCTATCATGAACAGGCGCTAGCGAGTGATTTGAAAAACTATGGCGAAGACCATCCCAGTGTGGCAAGAGATCTCAATAATCTGGGATCGGCTTGGTATTCACTCGGCGAATACCGAAAAGCAATCAGCTATTATGAACAGGCACTAGCGAGTGATTTGAAAACTTATGGCGAAGACCATCCCAGCGTGACGAGAGATCGCAATAATCTGGGATTGACGTGGAATTCGCTAGGGAAGCGCTGAACAATTAGTGATTTCCAGATTTCCCGGTAATCCTGCCATTTTTTTGAACACGAATTCCCGGCAATTCATTTTTCAGTGGTGTTTTGTAGCCGGATTTCCCCT
>NZ_QPHG01000078.1:0-1721 GCF_040240425.1 Nitrosomonas sp.
GGTCATATTCCCAAGGCTCCAACCGATTAGTTTTGGGTGAGACAACCGGGATATAACCGAGTTCCAATGCAAGCTGCCTGGTTTGATCACCTGACCTGGTCAAGTAAAACCGGACACCCCAGTTAAGCTGCTTTTATCGATTTTGCTGCTTCTGCTTCATATTGGTTTTGGACTTTTGTAATCCAAGTATGAATGCAGTCTTTGGTTGTTATAAAACACGGCGATATACTGAAAAATGTCCTGCTGTGCTGCATAGCGGGTTTAGTAATGCCGCCATTGAATCGCCCCGGGTTTTGAGGAGGCTTTTTAGTTAAAGTTACACCACCGTAGTGCTTTCCTTAGCGAATTGCCGGTAGTAGTTTACCTCAGCTTCTGCGGGAGGTATGTATCCTATAGACTCCAGCAGTCGGTGATTGTAAAACCAGGCCACCCATTTCAACGTAGCTAATTCTACGGCCTCTCGGTTTTTCCATGGGGCATGCTCGTGAATCAGCTCTGTCTTGTATAACCCATTGATCGTTTCGGCCAGCGCATTGTCATAGCTGTCATCCTTGCCGCCGACCGAAGGTTCTATCCCGGCTTCGGCAAGTCGCTCTGTATAGCGGATAGAGATGTATTGCGAACCTCTATCGCTGTGGTGAACCAAGCGCATCGACTTGCTCGGGTTGCCGAGCATACAGTGCTTGCTCGAGGGCATCCAGTACAAAATCCGTATGCATGGAACTGCTTACCCGCCAGCCTACAATGCGCCGCGCAAAGACATCAATGACAAACGCCACATACAACCATCCTTGCCAGGTAGAAACATAGGTAAAATCTGATACCCATAGCTGATTTGGGCGATCTGCCTTGAATTGCCGATTGACCCTATCCAATGGGCACGACATCGCCTTGTCTGGAATCGTGGTACGCACAACTTTGTAACGTCTGACGCCTTCCAGTCCTAACCGCTTCATCAGTCGCTCGACTGTACAGCGTGCCACCTGAATACCTTCACGCTTGAGCTGGTGCCAAACCTTGTCGGCACCGTAAACCTGCATGTTGACCTGCCAGACTCGTTGTATCTGCGGCATCAGCTCGTCATCACGAATAGCTCGGGCACAGCGCAATGTCGGATTGCGTTGCTTCGCTGCATATCGCCAGTATCCGGATGAGGCGACCCGCAAAACCTTGCAGATCGGCTCAACTCCGTGACTACCGCGATACTGGTCAATAAACAACATCAGGATTTGAGTTTGCGGTCGAGCTCCGCCTGGGCGAAAAAAGCGCTTGCCAACTTCAGAATCTCATTGGCGCGACGTAATTCTCGTACCTCGCGCTCCAGTGCTTTGATCCGCTCATGCTCTTCGCTGCTCACGCCGTCTCGCATGCCAGTGTCAATCTCGTGTTTGCGCACCCATTCATGCAGTGTTTGCGGTGCACAGCCGATCTTTGGCGCAATCGATTCTATTGCTGCCCATTGCGATAGGTATTCGCCGCGGTGCTCATGCACCATCCGGACTGCGCGTTCTTTTACTTCGGGGGAAAATTCATTCGTTTTTTTCATGGCTCCATTTTCTCAGATATCGGAGCCTCCTCAAAACCCGGGGCGATTCAATGGCGGCATTACCAAACCCGCTATGCAGCACAGCAGGACATTTTTCAGTATATCGCCGTGTTTTATAACAACCAAAGACTGCATTCATACTTGGATTACAAAAGTCCAAAACCAATATGAAGCA
>NZ_QPHG01000007.1:0-119679 GCF_040240425.1 Nitrosomonas sp.
CCAGAGCTTTTACTTCCTCAATCCATCCGGTTCCCTCTGCCCGCACAGCTTCCCAAAACACAGGCAGGTAGCCTCCCCTAGACTACTTAGTCACCTCACCACTGTCAAGGGGACTGTAAACACGATACCATCTCGGATCCCGTTCTTCTCAATACTTTCTGCGCTATAAAATGAAAAAGTAAATTACTTATTCTTAGCTATTCAGCATTTTGATGGCCGCAGATAATCGGCTTTTATAACGCGCAGCCTTATTTTTATGAATGATGCCCTTACCAGCAATTGAATCCACAGTTCCCAAAGAACTATTAAAAGCATTTTGGGCCAATTCCTTATTTCCTGTTCCAATTGCCTTTCTAACCGATTTTATTGCAGTACGTAATTTAGACCGCAAACTGACATTGTATTCTCTGCGTTTGATCGCTTGTCTCGCACGCTTTCTTGCTTGTGCACTGTTAGCCATAAAAATCCACAGCTCCTTCAAAGAAAAAGGATTGGATACTACTTTCTTTTTTTCTATATTGCAACCATAACTGCCTAAAACCTGAGGTAAATCTACAAACCTCAAGTATTTTAATGACTACCACTCATCGTTATAATTTTTCAAAACTAGAATTATAAAAACGATGTTAGATTTTTACTAATTCTGTTTTATAGAACGCGGAGGTTTACAATAAAACCGCGATGGATATTCCGGATTGCGCTGTTTATTCCGAATAACATCACCGCCTTCATTGACACAAACCATTACCGATTTGTCTAGATTGGGAAAATATTCGTTTGATCCTGGTTGAGCCGAGGTTGGCGGCACCTTTTCTCTGATTCTGGCGCAGATATCTGGTTCATTTGGTTTCGGCCGGTCACTTTCCATCGCTGGCAATGGGCAAAGATTACATGGATCTCCAGGACATAAACAACCTTCACAATTGGCTAATGTCGGTGCGGCATAGGTAATTAGCCCTATACCGAACAATAAGCCCGCACTGATTTTAAATACTGATAACAACATTCTCACACTTTTCATCATACTTATTCACCTGAAAAATTTTATCTCAATTTTGTTTTTTTAGATCTTTAATAAAGATTTGATAACCGACAGCAATCAGCAGAAACATCTGCTTTTTGTTATACTGATTTTACCTCAACTTAGATTGAGCTAAGAGCAATGCAGAAAACTTTGAGTCCATAAATCATGATAATGAATTTCAATTTGAAACTAATTAAATCCACTTTATGCATACTAAGTGTTCTAATTGCCTCGTTTGCTCATGCCGAACCCATTGAACTTCTGCAAAAAAATGCCAGTGTGGCGTATGAAAAAATGATGAAAGCCAAGCAAACTGCAGAATCTTTGGCCAAAGACGCTACTTTTGCTGAGAAAAAACTGGTCTCAGCTAAGCAAAAAATGATGAAAGCCGAACGCGAAGCAGAAACAGCCAAAAGAAAATCGGAGCAAGCCAAAATCGCGATGGAGCAAGCAATTAATCGATGGAAGCAAGCTTCCGATATGCTGGCAAATGAATGGGGCACATCGGAGGTCAAATAATCAAAGCTGACTCTTTGAGAGATAACATCATTTTGACATGTGGAATACCGGCTTCCATGAATTCTTCTCCCACAACTTGGAATCCCAATTTTTTATAGAATGGTATAGCGCTCGTTTGAGCATGCAATTGCGCCTCAAACTGGCCCCGTCTTATTAATATCTGCAATAAAGTTGTCAACAACGCGCTGCCCAAACCTTGGCCACGCCATTCTTTTAATACCGCCATACGTCCGATATGACCATCCGGCAATAATCGCGCAGTCCCCACCGGTTGACCGGCGTTATTCAAAGCAAGCACATGCACGCTGACTGCATCAAACTGATCCCACTCCAATTCTTCCGGAACCTGCTGTTCGCGAATAAATACCGTTGTTCGTACTGCACGCAGAGCACTCTCCGCTTCTTCCCAACTAACGATTTGTACAGCATCAGCATGACGCACGATTAACTTCTGTCAAGCGGTATTATTTAAACGGATGACGCAGCAGAATCGTTTCTTCCCTATCCGGTCCAGTGGAAATCATATCGATCGGTATTTCACAAACTTCTTCAAGACGTTTCAGATAGTTTTGCGCCGCTTTGGGTAACTGTGTGAACTCCTTAATTCCAGCCGTATTTTCTGACCAGCCCGATATTTCCTCGTAGATTGGGTCACAGTTATCCAGGTCGTCAGCACCAACAGGGAGAATAGTGCTGCTGCTGCCATTGCTCAATTTGTAGCCAACGCCAAGATTCAAACTTTCGACACCATCCAATACATCCAGTTTAGTAATACATAACCCTGTTACGCCATTAATTTGTATCGAACGCTTCAGCGCGACCGCATCAAACCAGCCGCAGCGGCGTGGGCGTCCAGTAGTCGACCCAAATTCATGACCGCGCTTAGCCAGATGCTTGCCAACTTCGTCATCCAGTTCTGTAGGAAATGGCCCTGATCCAACCCGTGTGGTATAGGCCTTGGTAATTCCCAGGACATAATGCAGCATCTGCGGCCCCACTCCACTCCCGGGAGCTGCGGCGCCAGCCACGCAATTGCTTGATGTTACAAAAGGATATGTACCATGATCGACATCAAGTAGCGCGCCTTGCGCACCTTCAAACAACAGATTATTTCCCGCTTTATTTGCTTCAAATAACAATCGCGGAACATCGGCTAGCATGGGTTTGATTCTCTCGGCTTGGGCCAATGCATCATCCATTGTTTTTTGAAAATCTATAATCGGCGCTTGAAAATAATTTTTCAACACGAAATTATGATAATCCAGCATCTCACCCAGCTTGGCAGCAAAACGATCACGGTGAAACAGGTCCTGCAAGCGAATAGCCCGCCGTGCGACTTTATCTTCGTAAGCCGGTCCAATGCCACGCCCCGTAGTGCCTATTTTTCCGACACCCCTGGCAGTCTCGCGCGCGTTATCCAAGGCAATATGACAAGGTAAAATTAACGGGCAGGCTTCACTAATCCGCAATCGATTGCTGACATCAATCCCGCTTTGCTCCAACATATCAATTTCACTGAGCAGCGCCTCCGGCGAAATCACGACGCCATTACCGATATAACAAACCACCGTATCACGCAGAATACCGGAGGGAATCAGGTGCAATACGGTTTTCTTGTTGCCGATGACCAATGTGTGACCTGCGTTGTGTCCGCCTTGAAAACGCACGACACCTTGCGCATGATCCGTGAGCCAGTCGACGATTTTTCCTTTTCCTTCATCGCCCCACTGCGTACCAATGACGACAACATTCTTAGTCATAGTGCTAATCTCTAAAAAATTCTGTTTCCAAATGATTAAATTTCTTTAACGATCCATTGCCCGTCATGCAATATTAATTCCCTGTCGCAATCGAGAGATTTGCCTTTTTGCCCCGGCAATTCCACCACAACGATCTGCCCTGACTTACGCAATTGCTCAATTTTGTTTTCCAACTCAGTGTTTTTTTTCTGATAAGGCGCGCTGATTGCCTTTGGATACGATTGCGGCTTCATCAATCTGGACAATTCTCTTAAATCCATACTGAAACCTGTGGCCGGGCGGGCTCGCCCGAATGCTTTGCCTATTTCATCATAACGTCCGCCTAAAGCAATCGCATTGGAGCAACCGCTGGTATAGGCAGCAAAAACCATTCCGGTATGATAATGATAGCCGCGTAAATCGGCCAAATCGAATGCGATCTCTTCGACAATCGGTTTCAGCTCTTCTTTAGCAATGCTCAGTTCATTCAGGGCCGCTCTGATTTCCGGATAATCGGGTAATCGGCTGGCCGCATCAGTAAGCACTTTGTGATCGCCATACAGTTCAGGCAATAGCAATAATGCTTCTCGCGTTTGCTTTTGCAAATCCACACACAGTTCCTGTAAAGTGGACACATCTTTTGCTTGCAATGCCGCATAAAGCTCAGCTTCAAGTTCGTGCGAAATACCCGCGCCTTTAATCAAGCCACGAAAAACTGCGACATGACCAAGATCCAATTGGATTGCACTCACACCGGAGACAGTCAAGCACTGCAACATAAGCCGCTGAACTTCTAAGTCACTCTCCAGACCGGAATGACCATAAAGCTCTGCCCCTACTTGTAAAGGCTCTCGCGTTTTAGTTATGCCCGCGGGCACGGTATGCAATACGCTATTGGCATAACACAAACGTGTAATGCCTTCAAAATTCAACAAATGCGCGTCAATTCTTGCCACTTGCGGTGTCATATCGGCACGTAGCCCCATCATGCGGCCACTCAACTGATCAATCACCTTAAACATGTGCAAATCCATGTCACTGCCAC
The DNA here is from genome assembly GCF_040240425.1 of Nitrosomonas sp. Classification (GTDB taxonomy): domain Bacteria; phylum Pseudomonadota; class Gammaproteobacteria; order Burkholderiales; family Nitrosomonadaceae; genus Nitrosomonas. The sequence continues at coordinate 4,328 of NZ_QPHG01000007.1, forward strand.
TACCGGTCAGCAACGACTCTACATACTCCAATAAAGGCGGCACCACTTGTTGATAGCCTTGCACCATCAGCAGATCTATGATCTGGCGGCGCATACCTTCAATATGTATTGCTTCCGCAGGCAATATATCTTCAACAAACTCTGGAAGTAACCAATTGTGCATATTTACGATTGACGAGCTGTCAACAAAAAGAATAAAAAAACATCAACTGACGATCAGAAGCACCATTAATCCGACTAACATCGAAGTCAAACCTACAAACCGGATCTGATTATCGTTAATCTCCGTCAGTTTTCTAAATGCTTCCCGCCATGTCTGCGGTGATAGAAAGGGTAACATTCCTTCTAAAATTAACATCAATGCAACTGCATTAAGAAAAGTTTCCCACATACTCAGAACCACTCCGGTTTAATCGTGCCAACATAATTTCTCTACAAGAAGCAGAAAAATTAAGAGGTTCTGATGTAATCGCATATACAAGAACCATTACGATTTCCAGAACCTCTTTCTCAGTCATTACATAATCGAGTTACATAAAAACCACCTAGGTATGCAATGCAGAAATTGCGTTTATACCTTCATCCATACCACTCCTCGTTACCTACTTGCTGACTGCCGGGTTTCTCAGATACTTGAAGAAATCGGAGGTAGGTTCCAACACTAACATGTCACCCTTGTTCTTGAATGACTGTTTATAAGCATCAACGCTACGCCAGAAAGCATAAAACTCCGGATCTTTCTGAAATGCAGTGGCATAAGTCGCTGCTGCTTGACTATCACCATCACCCATCGTTTTTTGCGCTTCTCGGTAAGCTTCAGCTAATATGACTTCACGCTGTCTGTCGGCATCCGCGCGAATTTTCTCTGATTCAGCCGCACCGGTAGAACGTAATTCGTTGGCAACTCTTTTACGCTCCGCTTCCATACGTCTAAATACCGACTCGCTGACCTCTTGCGGAAGATCAACACGCTTCAAGCGCACATCGACTACTTCCACACCAATAGAGCGCGCATCGTTATCCGCTTTCTGGCGCATAATTTCCATAATGACATCACGCTCACCCGAAACTACGTCATGAACAGTGCGATTACCAAATTCATCGCGCAAACTTGCATTGATAGTCTGCGCCAAACGTGTTTGCGCCAGTGCTTCATCACCACGCACACTGATGTAATATTGTTTCACATCGACAATACGCCATTTCACAAACAAATCCACCAGAACGTTCTTTTTTTCTGAAGTAATAAAACGTTCGGGTTCTTCGGTATTCATTGTAAGAATACGTTTCTCAAAATAACGTACATTATGTGCGATTGGAATTTTGAAATATAAACCAGGTTCGGTTTTAACATCGATAACTTCACCCAGTTGGAACAAAATAGCTTGCTGCCGTTCATCCACAACATAAATAGCTGAGCTACCCAGAAAAAAAATTGCGATAACAATGCCTGAAAATACTGATGTAAAACTTTTCATCTATCTTGCCTCCCGTTCGCGACTGCGAAAAGATTCTCGAGCCCGCACACTGCCGCTCTCAGTTGTCGTTTCCTGCATCATAGGCTGCACGGCGACAGGTGAAACCGATGATGGCGCTCCACTCATATTAACCAACTTATCCAATGGCAAGTACAAGAGGTTGTTACCGCTTTTCTGATCAACAATAATCTTGCTGGTGTTAGAAAGCACTTGCTGCATCATATCTAGATATAGACGTTCACGCGTTACTTTCGGCGCTTTGCTATATTCAGCAAGAATTTGTTCGAAACGGCTGGCGTCACCCTCCGCACTGACAATCACGCGTTGCTTATAACCCTCTGACTCCTGAATCAATCGAGCCGCATTACCTACCGCTCTTGGAATTACGTCATTGGCATAAGCCTGGCCTTCGTTCTTTTGCCGTTCTCTGTCTTGTCCGGCTTTAACCGCATCATCAAAAGCTGCTTGAACTTGCTCAGGCGGTTGGGCATTTTGCATCGTTACTCTGCTGATCGAAATACCAATCTCGTAACGATCCAAAATCTTCTGCATTAATTGCGTTGCATTAGCTGCAACTTGCTCACGGCCTTCGTAAAGAACGTAGTCCATTTTACTTTTACCGATTACTTGACGGATTGCCGTTTCTGCCGCTTGCAAAACAGCTTCGTCAGGATTCCTATTCTTAAATAGGAAATTTTCCGGATTATTCAATATGTATTGCACCGCAAATTGAATATCAATGATGTTTTCATCATCGGTTAACATCAATGATTCCCGCAATACTTTACTGCGCACATTGTTACGATAACCAATTTCAACCGTGCGAACTTGACTGACGTTTACTACTTCCACTTTCTCGACCGGGTAAGGTATATGCCACCGCAAACCTGCCGGAGCGGTATCTACATACTGGCCGAAACGTAACACAACGCCTCTATGCCCTTCATCCACTATATAAAATCCGCTTGCCGACCAGACTACCGCAAGCAAACCAAGAATCACTGCGATGCTACTGCCACTTTGCGGCTTAGGGCTTGGAGTATTAGAGCCAGAGCCGTCATCGCCTCCACCACCTTTTTTTTGCCCGAAAATATTATTGATCTTTTTGTTGACATTACGCAGTACATCATCCAGATCCGGCGGACCAGAATCACCTTTGTTTTTTCCCCATTGTGGATCATTTAATCCCATAACAATTCCTGTTTTGTTCGTTCAAAAAAGTTATTGTACCGTAGCACAATCTCCAGTTATTTTCGGAATATCTGTAGGTTCTTCATATAATTTCTTAGAGTTTTCTACTACTGCTTCTGTCAATGCCTGCCTTACAAGTGCTATTCCTTCACCAGTTTTTGCACTTAAACGAATGCGAGATATTCTATCATATTCGTCACGTGTACAACCTTTACTAGCTTCTGCAAAGTCAGTCAGATCAATCTTATTTAAGATTAAAATTTGCGGAATCGTATCAGCGCCAATCTCTTTTAAAATTTTATTCACTTCTTCGATTTGCTCATCCCGGTTAGGGCTGCTGGCATCGATAACATGCAACAAGATATCGGCTTGCACGGTTTCTTCAAGTGTGGCACGAAAAGCTGCCACCAAGGTATGCGGTAGTTCTCGAATGAATCCTACCGTGTCGGAAATGACTACCGGCCCTCCTTCAGCAAGAAATAATTTTCGTGTCGTCGTGTCCAATGTAGCAAACAATTGATCGGCGGCATACGTTTGAGCGCGAGTCAACTTATTAAATAGAGTCGATTTCCCTGCATTGGTATAACCGACAATAGATACCGACAATACATTGGTACGCTGCCTTGAGCGCCTCCGCACAGTACGCTGGCGCTGCAGAGTTGCAAGTTTCTCTTTGAGCAATTTAACACGCTTTCGAATCAAACGGCGATCTGTTTCCAACTGAGTTTCACCCGGACCACGCAAACCAATACCCCCTTTTTGCCGCTCCAGATGAGTCCAACCCCGCACAAGACGCGTCACCAGATACTCAAGCTGTGCAAGCTCTACTTGTAATTTTCCTTCATGACTTTTAGCACGCTGAGCAAATATATCCAAAATCAGACTGGTGCGGTCAATGACGTTACAATTTAACCGCAAAGATAAATTGCGTTGCTGTGCCGGAGACAAATCATGATTGAATATAACGAGTGTAGCGTTGTTTAACGAGATCAACCGTGCAATCTCGTCGACTTTACCGCTACCGATATAGGTCGTTGGATCAGGCCGCGAACGCTTCCCTTCCAGAACCGCTGCAACTTGGAGTCCTGCGCTAATAGCCAGTTGCTGCAATTCCTGCAAGCTATCAGCATGAGTGCTACTGCCAAAATCAATACCAACCAGTATCGCTGCAACAGCAGCATTCGCTTTATCCATACCTGATTCAAGCATCAGGCATCACGTGCATCCAATGTTTCAATAGGAATAGTAACGGCTCTTGCGGGCACTACCGTAGAAATCGCATGTTTGTATACCATTTGCGTAACCGAGTTTTTCAACAACACAACATATTGATCAAATGAATCAATTTGCCCTTGCAATTTAATACCATTCACTAGATATATCGATACCGGAATATGCTCTTTCCGTAATATATTCAAAAACGGATCTTGCAGTAACTGTCCCTTGTTACCCATGGGTAACTCCCTATTCTAATTATTGGTTATTGGAATAGTGACTCTACTTTATTTTTTAATGTAAATCTATACCTGATTGCACTAATACAGTAGAGCCGTCATATTAATCTAAATCAACTACTGCCCGTAGCATCACTACCCTATTGGCGACTCACAGGCATTCAGATTGTTTGTTGGCACCCTGAATGCCTGGATATTGATTCCCCGGCTTTGTTTCAATATTAAAATTGCTTATTTTTCAGTCAGCCACTCATTATTAGAACGGTACAGGTCTTGGGGTATTATTGTTGGAAGGTGGTAAAACCGGCAGTTTAATATCAGGCTGATCACCGGTTAGTGTTTTTAAGAAAGCAACAATGCTATCAATTTCTTTCTTATTGAAATCACGGTCCAACTGAATTTTACCCATTGTTTTTACTGCATCTTCCAATGTTGCTGCCGCGCCATCATGAAAGTAGGGATAGGTTAACTCAATATTGCGCAAAGTCGGTACTTTGAAAACATTCAAGTCAGTATCCTTTCCAGTGACCCCTTTTCTTCCTTCCGCTTTGCTTGCGGTTTTATAAGGATGATGCACACCGAATTTCTGATAAAGCGCGCCGCCAACTGCTGGGCCGTTATGACAACCGGCGCAGCCGCTGCTCTTGAATAATTCGTAACCTTCCACTTCTTGAGCATTCAATGCTTTTTTGTCACCTTCCAGCCATTTATCGAAACGCGAACCCGGTGTAACAAGTGTTTCTTCAAAAGCAGCGATCGCAGTGGTAACCCGGTCAATATCAACCTGATCGGAACCAAATGCTTTTGCAAAATGAGCACGGTACTGAGGAATGGATTGCAGCACTTCGACAGCCACTTTATGGGTTGAAGCCATTTCACCTGGATTAGCAATTGGGCCACCGGCTTGCTCTTTCAGATCCTTAGCCCGTCCATCCCAGAATTGCGCCAAGTTCATGCTGGCATTAAGGACGGTTGGTGCATTAATCGGGCCTTGTTGCCATTTATGACCGATTGAGGTAGGAATATTATCCGTTCCGCCCATGCTCAGATTATGGCAAGAGTTGCATGAAATAAATCCTGATTTTGACAGACGGGGATCAAAAAACAGCATCTTACCCAGTTCAACCACATCAGCATTTGCTACTTTTGCAGCTTTAATGGGCTGAATAGGTTCATTGGCTGAAACATTAATCGAAGTGACAAGAGCGCCAATCGATAACAGCGACGCAACCACTGCACGTATCTTCATCGGTATTCTCCATAAGTAAATAAATAAAAAACGGCTGTAGTGGCGCAGCCGATTACGCCTGATGAAACACCCACACATGGGAATTTGTAAAAAGCGGAACGGCTCAACTTCGTTCCTGTTACTTGCAGGACGACTTAAAAACCCTGCAAAACTCTCAGACGAACTACTCGTTTACTTCCAGTTGATCGGCCAGGATCTCTCTCGATCCTTTGAGTAGAATTTTTTGATCATATCCCGCCCCGATACTTTGGTTGGGACAAGAATCCGTTTTTAACAAGCGCGACAATTCCGTCAGCGCTTGCTTATATACTTTACGTTTGAATTCAACAACCGAATCCAATTCAATCCAATACTGGTTCCAGCGCCAAGCATCGAATTCGGGGTGCGCGCTCCTGCGCAATGAAACATCACTATCGCGCCCGATCAAACGCAGCAAATACCAAATTTGCTTTTGTCCCTTGTAATTCCCCCGCCACTCCCGCCGGATCCAGCGATCGGGAACCTCGTACCGTAACCAATCCCGTGTGCGCCCAACAATCTCTACGTGATTTGGACGCAACCCGATCTCTTCGCTTAATTCCCGATACATGGCCTGTTCGGGACTTTCTCCCGACTTAATGCCGCCTTGAGGAAATTGCCAAGAATTTTGTCTAATACGTTTGCCCCAGAATACCTCATTTTTTGAATTCAGGAGGATAATACCGACATTGGGGCGATATCCATTACGGTCAATCATATGGAATACTCATTTGACCCATCAAATGGGTGGATTTTTTCATACTTTTCTTTAGATTGAAAGTGCTCGAAGAATAAAAATCCTAGCACTCCAGCATTTTCATCAATCTCAATTAAATTACTTATTCGGCATATAGGGACTAATCCCCACTTAACCAAGTATTTCAAGGTAAAATCGTCACAATTTTATTTTCATAATGGAATCCCCTCATGCGCGTTTCGCAATTTTTTATTTCAACGCTTAAAGAAGCTCCCGCCGAAGCGGAGCTCATCAGTCACAAACTCATGCTCCGTGCCGGACTCATCAAGCGCTTGGGGAGCGGATTGTATACTTGGATGCCATTAGGTTTGAGGGTATTACGTAAAATAGAGAATATCGTGCGGGAGGAAATGAACAAAAGCGGCGCCATCGAAGTGCTCATGCCCGCAATACAACCAGCGGAATTGTGGCAAGAAACCGGCCGTTGGGATGTTTTCGGGCCGCAAATGCTAAAAATCAAGGATCGTCATGAGCATGACTTTTGTTTCGGCCCCACGCACGAAGAAATCATCACCGACATCGCACGCAAGGAAATTAAAAGCTACCGCCAGCTGCCACTCAATTTTTATCAAATTCAAACAAAATTCCGCGATGAAATCCGGCCGCGCTTCGGTGTCATGCGCGCGCGCGAATTTATCATGAAGGATGCTTATTCATTCCATACCGATGAAAACAGTTTGATGCAAACGTATCAACTCATGTATGAAACTTACAGCCGCATTTTCACCCGCCTCGGATTGAAATTCCGTGCCGTTGCAGCCGATACCGGCGCCATCGGGGGCAGCGGCTCTCATGAGTTTCATGTATTAGCGGATTCCGGAGAAGATGCCATCGCGTTTTGCCCTGACTCGGACTATGCCGCCAATATCGAATTAGCTAACGCATTATTTGCTCAACAAGAACGTGATACGCCGGATGGCGATATGCAAAAAGTAGCAACTCCCGGTAAAAAGACTTGTGCCGAGGTTGCCGAATTTTTAAAAATCCCGCTGCAAAAAACCGTCAAAACGCTGGCTGTCAAAGCTAATGACGAAATATTCCTCTTGCTGCTACGAGGTGATCATCAGCTCAATGAATTAAAAGTAAGAAAAATACCCTTTTTATCTGGGTTTCAGATGGCCACTGAAGAGGATATTCTACGCACCACTGGAACAGTGCCCGGATATATCGGCCCTGTCGGTTTGGAAACTCGTGTAATTGCTGATCAAGCGGTCATGAATATGAGTAATTTTGTGTGTGGCGCTAATGCAGAAGGCTTTCATTTGACGCAGGTAAACTTTGTACGCGATCTCAAACTACCCGATCACGTCTTTGATATCCGCAATGTTGTTCCGGGCGATGATTCTCCGGACGGCAAAGGTAAACTGGAAATTTGCCGCGGCATTGAGGTGGGTCATATTTTCCAATTACGTACCAAATATTCCGAAATCATGAAAGCCAACTATCTCGATGAATCAGGCCAAACTCAAAATATGGAAATGGGGTGCTATGGAATCGGTATCTCACGCATTGTCGCAGCTGCCATCGAACAAAATCACGATGATCATGGCATTATTTTCCCTGATACCATCGCGCCTTTTCAACTTGCGATCGTACCCATCGGCCTACAAAAAAGCGCTCTCGTCAAAGATACCGTGGAAAATCTCTACCAACAGTTCACCGATGCACAGATCGAAATACTCTTGGATGATCGCGATGAGCGCCCCGGTGTCATGTTTGCCGATATGGAATTAATCGGCATTCCGCACCGGATTGTTGTCGGCGAACGAGGACTCAAGCAATCGACCATTGAATATCAAGGACGGAAAGATCAAGCTTCACAAGCGGTACACATTGATGAAATTTTTTCATTCATATCGGCCAAGCTATGCAAAAACTAATCGGTACACTCTTCTTATTATTCTCATCCAGTTTCATTCATGCCAACAATTTGCAGTATGAACAGCTATCTGCCAGTACGCAGACCATCACTTTTCATGAGAAAAGTGATCAAGCGGCTTCGTATATCGAATATGCCGCTGTAGCAGACAGCGTAACCTGGCTGATCAACATGAGCCGACGTATGGAAAAATACATACCGGATCTGATCGAGCGGGAGGAATTTCTGAGAACGGTTTATTACGAAGCAATACGGGCTGGGTTGGATCCGCAGTTAGTGTTAAGCATCATCCAAGTCGAAAGCGGTTTTAAGAAATATGCCGTTTCACATGCCGGTGCACGCGGCTATATGCAAGTTATGCCATTCTGGACTGGCGTAATCGGCCACCAAGATCACAATCTGTTTCATTTGCGCGTGAATTTGCGCTACGGCTGCACCATTCTGCGCCATTATCTGAATAAGGAAAAAGGCGACTATTTCCGTGCATTAGGACGATACAACGGCAGTCTCGGAGAAGCCGCCTACCCGCAATTGGTGTTCAACAAATGGCAGACGGTTTGGCGCTATTCGGCATCCTGACCGGATAGAATGAACCATCGGTGAAATCAGTGTTTTTGATTAACACTTTTTTTGTTTGATTTTGAGTCTATAAACTCTTCAATACTCTCGCGCGAAATAATCCCCTGCTGACGCGCAGCCGGGTTTCCCTCCGGATCAAAAAAATAGGTACTGGGCAATAACGAAACGTCATCCAGCTGGGAAGCAATTTTCCGGTCACCCAACACAATGGGATAGTTAATGGACATGGATTTCACAAAATCCAACACCACTTTCGGGTCATCCACATCCATCGCGACTCCGATCACGATCAGATCTTCGCGTTGCTCATACAGCGCAATCAAGTCGGGAATTTCTTTCAAGCAGGGCGGGCACCACGTCGCCCAAAAATTGACCAGCACCCAACGCCCTTTGTAATCCGTAAGTTTATGAATTTTCCCGGTTGTGTCTTGGAACTGAAATGCTTGCACTGAGAAGCTCAACAGCAAGACAATCAAACAAAATAATACTGTGACATTACGTTTCATCATCTTGTGCAGAGCTTCCATTTTATTTATTCATCCCAGCTACACTTGCGGGTGAGCCCGTTCCAGCTTGCTGTGGAGTTTATTCAACGCGCTCAGATAAGCCTTTGCCGAAGCGACAACGATATCCGTATCGGAGCCATGCCCGTTTACGATACGGTCGGATTTCTGTAATCGCACAGTCACTTCACCTTGCGCATCGGTTCCACTGGTAATATTGTTCACCGAGAACAGTTGCAGCTTAGCTTCACTGGCCAGTAACGTCTCAATCGCGCGGAAAGTTGCATCCACAGGACCGCTGCCTTGAGACTCGGCACGCATCTCCTTACCATCATCGGAAATCACGATGCGTGCATACGGCACTTCACCGGTTTCACAATGCACAGTGAGCGATATAAGGCGGTAACGCTCCTGTAACACCAGCACCTCATCAGAAACCAGCGCTTGCAAGTCTTCATCGAAGATTTCATGTTTCTTATCCGCCAGCTCCTTGAAGCGCATGAACGTATTATTGAGCATTTCTTCGGATTCCAACTCGATTCCCAGTTCCATCAAACGGTTACGGAAAGCATTACGGCCTGAGTGTTTCCCCAGCAATAATTTATTCGCGCCCCACCCGACATCTTCCGCCCGCATGATTTCGTAGGTTTCACGATGCTTCAACACACCATCCTGATGAATGCCGGATTCATGTGCAAAAGCATTAGCGCCTACAATTGCTTTATTAGGCTGTACCGGAAAACCGGTAATGCCGGACACCAGCTTACTGGCCGATACGATATGCGTGGTATCGATTTTTGTATCGCAGGGAAAATAATCCTGGCGCGTACGCACAGCCATCACGATCTCCTCCAGCGCAGCGTTGCCTGCGCGTTCTCCCAGGCCGTTGATCGTACATTCAACCTGACGCGCACCATTCATCACAGCGGTCAATGAATTGGCCACAGCCAGCCCTAAGTCATTATGACAATGAACCGAAAAGATCGCTTTATCGGAATTCGGTATGCGTTCACGCAGATTATGAATCAGCTTGCCGAATTGATCGGGCATTGTATAGCCAACCGTGTCCGGAATATTCAATGTCTTTGCACCGGCGTCAATCACTGCTTCCAATATCTGGCAGAGAAAATCAATTTCCGACCGGCCGGCATCTTCCGGAGAAAACTCAACGTTATCGGTATATTGGCGCGCCCATTTCACCGCTTTCACTGCCTGTGTGATCACTTGGTCAGGTGACATGCGCAGCTTTTTCTTCATATGAATCGGCGATGTTGCAATAAACGTATGAATGCGAGCCGATTGTGCGCCTTTCAATGCTTCACCGGCACGTTGAATATCCGCTTCAATCGCCCGCGCCAAACCGCAGACGACACTGTCTTTAACCGAATCGGCAACCGCCTTGACTGCCTCAAAATCTCCGTTGGAAGCTGCGGGAAAACCGGCTTCAATGACATCGACACCCATGCGCTCCAGTTGCCAGGCAATGCGCACCTTCTCTTCTTTCGTCATGGATGCACCAGGACTTTGCTCACCGTCACGTAACGTCGTATCAAAAATAATCAAATGCTCTTGCATTATGCTCTCCGCTTGAGGAAGAAAACCTTAATGAATAATAAAACTCGTGATGCGAATTTTATAGGGAAGAAAGGGAAATAGGGGGAGAAAATTTTAGCGCGCAAGGCGCAGCAGCAGTTCCACTAGAACTGTGGAAGCTGGAATAAAATGCAATGATTGGGTAAAGTGCTTAGAAAACATGATGGACGGGAATATAAATAGTTTTTCCTTTGGACGCAATAGGTAATCTTCAAGTACCGGGTGTCTCACTATTTTTCTTATTTCTGCCAAACCGCCATAACTTCACAAAATAACCGGAAAATGCATAAACCGCGAACAAAATGAATAAGACCAGCGGCGGATGACTCGGAATCAAAACAAAGAAGAACAGCACTAATAACAGGACTGTAAAAAACGGCACGCGGCGGCGTAAATTAAACTCCTTGCCGCTGTAGTATGGAATATTGCTAACCATCGTCAAACCGGCAAATAAAGTCACGATGGAAGCCAATCCCTTAATATCGCTTCCTTGCACTTGAAAATCAATCGTTACCCAAACCAATCCCGCAATTAATGCAGCAGCAGCCGGACTGGGCAGACCTTGAAAGAAACGTTTATCGACCACTTCGATGTTGGTATTGAAACGCGCAAGCCGCAATGCGGCACAAGCACAATAAATGAATGCAATAATCCAACCCCATTGCCCCATTTCCTTCAATGCCCATTCATACACAATCAATGCCGGTGCAACACCAAAAGAAACCATGTCCGACAAGCTATCGTATTCAGCGCCGAACTCGCTTTGGGTACCCGTCAATCGCGCTACTCTGCCATCCAATCCATCCAGTACCATAGCAATGAATACCGCGATTGCCGAATATTCAAAATTTCCGTTCATCGCCTGCACGATGGCATAAAACCCGGCAAATAATGCAGCCGTCGTAAATAAATTGGGTAACAGATAGATGCCGCGCCGTCTCAGCCGGGCTTTCAGTACGGTTCGTTCTGGTAGAGAATCAGGCGTCATGAGCGTTTTAATAAAAGGATACGAAACGGAAATATACTCAGTTAAAAATCAATGACAAGAATCACGAGAAACTTGACTCAATACCAGTTATTGATTCTGCAACGCTAGCACAAAAAGTGAAACGCGGTTCCTTCAAACCACCGGTTTAGCTTCTTCGCGAAATTCCGCCAATACGGTCAGTGTCGCCGACACCTTATCTCCGATATTGACATTGATTTTAGTATCCAGCGGCAAATATACATCCACTCGCGAACCAAACCTGATAAAGCCGAAACGTTGACCGCGCGTCAAATGCTCGCCGGGTGATACGTGACAAAGTATACGTTTGGCAATCAACCCGGCAACTTGCACACAGGTCACATCGGCGCCATTATCCGTTTTAATCCATAACGCATTGCGTTCATTCTCCAGCGAAGCCTTGGGTAAGTCCGCATTAATGAATTTTCCCGGGAAGTACCATTTGTCACGCACTTCTCCATCAACCGGGCTGCGGTTGGAATGCACATTAAATACATTCATAAACACGCTGATTTTGAGCGCTTCGCGATTCAAATAAGGGTCTTGCGTTTTTTCTACCGCCACAATTCTGCCATCAGCCGGTGCCAATATGGCATTGCGATTCTCCGGCACTTCGCGCGGCGGGTCGCGAAAAAATTGCAGAACAAAAAGAGCAATCACCCAGAACGGGAGCGCCCAAAGCCAACCAATTAATTCTGTTGCGCCAAGCGCGGCGACAAACGCAATCGCAATGTGTAACCAGCCTTCGCGAGCAATGATAGGATGGGGATAATGAGCCATAAAGTTAATTTTTTAGTTTTTACCTTGATCAACCAATTTATTCTTCTTGATCCATGGCATCATGTCGCGCAACTTAGCCCCCACTTGCTCGATTTGATGTTCGGATGCAATACGGCGGCTTGATTTAAGCACCGGTGCGCCAGCCTGATTTTCCAGAATGAACTCGCGCGCATACTCACCAGTTTGAATCTCCCGCAGAATTTTACGCATTTCAGCACGTGTCTCATCCGTAATAATACGTGGTCCGCGTGATACATCACCATATTCCGCATTATTGGAAATTGAGTAACGCATATTGGCGATACCGCCCTCATAAATCAGATCGACAATCAATTTAACTTCATGCAAGCACTCGAAATACGCCATTTCCGGCGCATAACCGGCTTCCACCAGCGTCTCAAAACCAGCTTGAATCAGCGCAGTTAAGCCGCCACATAGCACCACTTGTTCTCCGAACAAGTCTGTTTCGGTTTCTTCGCGGAAACTGGTTTCAATCACACCGCCCCGAGTTCCGCCGTTAGCAGCTGCGTAAGAAAGTGCCAGATCTCGCGCTTTACCGGATTTATCCTGATGCACGGCGATCAGTGATGGCACACCACTACCTTGTAGATAGGTCGAGCGTACCAGATGACCTGGCCCTTTGGGTGCAATCATGATCACATCAAGATCTTCACGTGGCGTCACTTGTCCATAATGCACGCTGAAACCATGCGCAAATGCCACTGTCGCATTTTTCTTCAAGCCGGACTCGATTTCTCTTTTATATACCGATCCAATTTGTTCATCGGGCAATAAAATCATGACGACATCAGCATCTTTAACTGCTTCAGCAACTTCCATAACCTTCAATCCGGCTTTTTCCGCTTTACCCCAAGATAATCCGCCTTTACGCAGACCGACAGTTACTTTCACACCGGATTCACTCAAATTGTTAGCATGCGCGTGACCTTGCGAGCCATAACCCAATATCGTTACTTTTTTCCCCTTAATCAGAGATAAATCTGCGTCTTTGTCGTAATAAACTTTCATTATTTTCCTTTTAAACAAAAATAGGATAGAAACAGGCGGGTAATAGAGAGAATACTATTTTAGCGAATGAATCACTCTGGATTGCCAGCCTAAAAACCGGGATTAATCAGTAAGTACGGATTATACCTTTAAAATCCATTCTCCGCGCCCTATGCCGGAAGCGCCGGTACGTACTGTTTCCAGAACCGCGCTGCGCTCGATTGCTTCAAGAAACGCATCCAGTTTCGAGCTGGTGCCCGTTAACTCAATGGTATAGGACTTATCCGTAACGTCGATGATAGAACCACGGAAAATTTCGGCGAGCCGTTTGATTTCTTCGCGATCTGGGCCTACCGCGCGGACTTTGACCAGCATCAACTCGCGTTCGATATGATTGCCGTCATTCAAATCGATGATTTTGACTACTTCAATCAGTTTGTTCAACTGCTTGGTCACTTGCTCCACGACTTCATCCGATCCAATCGTTACCAGCGTCATCCGCGACAATGTGGGATCCTCGGTAGGTGCAACTGAAAGTGACTCAATATTATAGCCGCGCGCCGAGAACAGACCTGCTACACGAGACAAAGCACCTGCCTCATTTTCCATCAATAAAGAAATAATATGTCGCATTTATTTTTCTACACCAGAATCATTTCAGAAAGACCTTTGCCGCCCGGTACCATAGGGAATACGTTTTCGGTCTGATCGGTAATAAAGTCCATAAACACCAGCTGATCTTTCAGTTTGAATGCCTCTTTCAGCGCATCTTCCACATCTTCCGGTTTTTCAATCTTCATTCCGACATGCCCATAACTTTCAGCCAGTTTAACAAAGTCGGGCAGCGCATTCATGTAGGATTCCGCATAGCGGTTACCATGGAAAAACTCCTGCCACTGCCTGACCATGCCCATATAACGATTATTCAAATTAATGATTTTCAGCGGCAGTTTGTATTGCTTGCAAGTTGATAATTCCTGTATGCACATCTGGATACTCGCTTCGCCGGTAATACACGCAACCTTCCCTTTCGGATTAGCGAGCTGCACCCCCATCGCGGCAGGCATACCGAATCCCATCGTGCCCAATCCGCCGGAATTGATCCAGCGCCGCGGTTTATCGAACTTATAAAACTGCGCTGCCCACATCTGATGCTGCCCGACATCCGACGTAATAAACGCATCGCCCTTGGTAACATTGAACAGTTTCTCAATCACCATCTGCGGTTTGATGATTTTGCTGCTCCGGTCAAATTTCAAACAGTCCCGCTCACGCCACAGCTCGATCTGTTTCCACCATTCTTTCAACGCGGTTTGATCCGGCTTTTCTTTCTCGGCTTTGAGTAGCTTGATCAGCTCTTTCAACACATCCAGAACATCACCTACGATTGGCACATCCACTTTGACGCGTTTTGAAATAGAAGACGGATCAATATCGATATGAATGATCTTTCTGTTTTCGTTGAAAAAGTGCTTCGGATTGCCGATCACACGGTCGTCAAAACGGGCACCCACGGCTATCAGAACATCACAATACTGCATCGCCATGTTCGCTTCATACGTGCCATGCATGCCCAGCATACCCAGCGATTGCTTATCGGTTGCAGGATATCCGCCCAATCCCATCAGCGTATTGGTGCAAGGAAAATTCAGCAGTTGCGTTAACTCGGTCAATTGCGGCGCGGCATCGCTTAGTATTACCCCGCCACCCGCGTACACCATCGGCCGCTTAGCGCTGAGAATCAATTCCGCCGCTTTCTTAATTTGCCGTGAATGCCCTTTGGTCACGGGATTATAGGAACGCATACTGATCTTATCCGGGTATACGAACTTGGTTTTTTGCTGTGAGATGTCTTTTGGGATATCCACCAGCACGGGACCAGGTCGTCCGGTTGAAGCGATATAGAAAGCTTTTTTGATAGTCAGCGCCAGTTCGGTGATATCTTTCACCAGAAAGTTATGTTTGACGCATGGGCGCGTGATACCCACAGTGTCAACTTCCTGAAATGCATCGAGACCAATAGCGCTGGTAGGCACTTGTCCGCTAATTATCACCATTGGAATTGAGTCCATATATGCCGTAGCAATACCGGTTACCGCGTTGGTAACACCCGGACCTGATGTCACCAGCGCCACGCCCACTTTATTACTGGAGCGCGCATAGCCATCGGCGGCATGTATCGCAGCCTGTTCATGGCGCACTAAAATGTGCCGGACTTTATCCTGCTTGAACAATTCATCATAAATAAATAACACCGCACCGCCAGGATAGCCGAAAATACACTGCACTCCTTCTTCCTGCAGACAACGTATCGTAATTTCAGCACCGGTTAATTCCACGCTCATGCTTTCTGCATCCCAATATCAATTTCAACAAGTTATAAAAAAATTCTAATTATCATCGCATCGTCAAATTCCTGTCCCGCCGACAGTCAATCCATCGATGCGCAATGTCGGCTGCCCGACACCTACCGGCACACTCTGACCTTCTTTCCCGCAAGTCCCGACACCCGGATCCAGCAGCATATCGTTGCCAATCATGGAAACCCGGGTCAGCACATCAGGCCCGTTACCGATTAAGGTCGCCCCTTTAACAGGGTAGGTGATTTTACCATCTTCAATCATATAGGCTTCAGCAGCTGAAAAAACAAATTTCCCGCTGGTGATATCAACCTGACCGCCACCAAAGTTTGCCGCGTACAAACCATGCTTCACCGAGGCGATAATTTCCGCCGGATCTTTGTCGCCGTTCAACATATACGTATTCGTCATGCGCGGCATAGGAATATGCGCGAACGATTCACGCCGGCCATTGCCGGTTACCGGCAAATCCATCAAGCGGGCATTCAGGCTATCCTGCAAGTAGCCCCTCAGTATGCCATCTTCTATCAATACAGTACATTGTGTCGGATTACCTTCGTCATCGATATTTAACGACCCGCGCCGCCGTGGAATCGTTCCGTCGTCGACAACCGTAACACCGGGAGCGGCAACGCGTTGACCGACACGCCCTGAGAAAGCCGAGCTGCCTTTACGGTTGAAATCCCCTTCCAATCCATGACCGATTGCTTCATGTAGCAAAATCCCAGGCCAACCGCTTCCTAAAACCACTGTCATCGTGCCAGCCGGTGCCGGACAGGCATCCAGATTGACCGTGGCTTGATGAATAGCTTTTTTTGCATAATCGTGCAAAATCTCATCGGTAAAATAAGCATAACTGAAGCGTCCGCCGCCACCGGCTACCCCCTGTTCACGGCGGCCGTTCTCTTCCGCGATCACTTGCACTGATAAACGAACCAGCGGTCTTACATCGGCCGCAACCAATCCGTCACTGCGCGTCACCAGGATCACTTCATACTCGCCAGCAAGTGATGCCACCACTTGCGTCACACGCTGATCAAGCTGCCGAGTAATGCGTTCCAATCTTTCCAGTAGCGCTACCTTATCCGCATCCTTAAGGCTCGCTATCGGATCTTCGGGCAAATAAAGCTGTGATCGTTGATCAATTGCATTACGTTTCACAATTTGAGCTGACTGGATACTGCCTTGATTGGCAATCGCCCGTGTTGCTTGAGCGGCTGACACCAACGCCGGCATGCTGATATCGTCGGAATAAGCAAATCCGGTTTTTTCTCCACAGACCGCACGGACACCGACACCTTGCTCAATATTGAAGCTACCCGATTTAACAATACCTTCTTCCAGCATCCAGCCTTCGGAGCGGCTATACTGAAAATAAAGATCAGCATAATCGATTTTATGCGTCAGTATCTGTCCTAATACGTGTTGCAATCCGCTTGTATCGATATCATAAGGCGACAACAAGCAGCGATCGGCAATCGCAAGAAAGTCCTTTGACTCTGTCATATATTCGGTTGTCATTTATGCTGTTCTATCAATCGCTTTGATTAACATGGCTGTAAAATCCGGTGATCTAACGCGGGTAAATTAGTGCGTAAGCTGGTTTGATACTCCGGATCGATTGCCGCAACCACGGCTCCGGAACCACGCGGCAACCGTTCCATGACAACCCCCCAAGGATCAACGATCATGCTATCGCCGTTGGTTTCACGCCCATTGACATGATAACCGCCTTGTCCGGGCGCAATCACGTAAGCCATATTCTCAACCGCGCGCGCACGTACCAGCACTTCCCAGTGCGCTTTTCCGGTAATCGCCGTAAAAGCCGCAGGCGCCAAAATAATATCAACATTATTCATCAGGCGGAATAATTCCGGAAACCGCAGATCGTAGCATATCGACAGACCGATACGGCCAAAGGGCGAATCGACTGTCACCACTTTGTTTCCCGCCTTAATGGTTTTTTCCTCGGCGTAATGCTCATGACCGAGCTGCAGACCAAACAGATGAATCTTATCGTAGCGCGCAACCTGTTCGCCGTTATCCGCGTAAACCAAACAGCTATTATAGACTTTATCCGGTTCGGATGACGCCAGCGGCACTGATCCGCCCACCAACCAAATCCCCAGCCGTTTGGCCGTATCACTGAGAAATTTCTGAATTTGTCCGTCACCCGGTTGCTCCCGGACCGCTAGCTTATCAGTATCTTTCATTCCCATGATGCAAAAATACTCCGGCAATACTACCAGTTCCGCTTTCTGAGAAGCGGCATCTTCAATCAAGCGCGCAGCTTCTTCCAGATTAGCGGATACGCTCGGACCCGAAGCCATTTGAATGGCGGCGACACGAAAGCCTTTATGTTTTTTGTTTTCCATCATTGCTTGTTGCTGTTTAGTGGTATTGTTTAACATAGTTGTTCGACTGTTCTGATTTTTAAAATGAATCAGCCAATAATCAACACCGTGAGCAAATCCCTTTTTAAATTACGTTATCATTAAGTGATTTTCTTTTTATTAACTATCTTATAGAAAATAAAGATCTCCGCTACAGGGTTGATTCTAGCATTTACTCTGATAACGTTCTATTTTGATTTATGCTTAATCTGAAATGCTTTGCTATTCTATAGCCTTTACCGCCCGATTATGCCCATAACCGCTCCCCCATCCGCTGCAACCCTCGCCGCCGCATTACCTTTCAGCCGCTATGCACAACGCATATTGGATAGTGAGCCGATGCGGAAGATCGCGCTGCAGGAAACGCTGCACCTGCCCTTCCGCAGAGAGGAGATGCAGGCTTTTCTTAATTCGCAAGCTGGTAAAATTGCCCATGAAGAAGCTTTACATCAGGCCCTGCGCGATCTGCGCAAACAGGTCATGCTGCGGCTCGCCGTGCGCGACATCAGCGGCCAAGCCGATTTGTTCGAAGTGATGTCCAGCATGACCGATCTCGCCGAAGTCACGATCAACTTCGCTTTACAACACCATGAAATCTGGCTGACGCAATCGGATCGTTTCGGATTCCCGAGGGGGGGAAACAGCAGCGCCATTCAGCATTTGCTGGTGGTAGCCATGGGCAAACTGGGCGGCGGTGAACTGAATGTATCATCGGATGTTGATTTGATTTTTGTTTATCCCGAAGATGGCGAGACCGATGGCGCCAAGCCGATTTCAAACCATGAATTTTTTGCCCGCCTGGGGCGCAAACTAATCGCCAGTCTCAATGATTTGACCATCGATGGTTATGTATTCCGGGTTGACATGCGGTTACGCCCTCATGGCGAAAACAGCCCTTTAGCGATCAGCTTTTCCATGCTGGAAGAATATTTCATCAAGCATGGACGAGAATGGGAGCGCCATGCCTGGATCAAAGGCCGGGTGATCGCCAATCACACCGGCACAGAGGCCGAGTCGATTTTGATGGAAAAAATTGTCCGGCCTTTTGTGTTCCGCAAATATCTGGATTTCAGCGCGTACGAATCGATGCGCCGCTTGCATGCGCAATTGCGCAAGGAGGTCGAGCGCCGCGAAATGCACGACAACATTAAACTGGGGCCGGGCGGCATTCGTGAAATCGAATTTATCACGCAAGTTTTTCAGTTGATTCGCGGCGGCCGCGATGTGGATCTGTGTATCCGTCCAACGCTCAGTGTTTTGCAGCGGCTGCGAAAAAAACAGCAACTCCCGATGGAGACCGTGACGGAACTTATCGATGCTTATCTGTTTCTGCGCAAATTGGAACATCGTCTGCAATATCTCGACGATCAGCAAACACAAACGCTGCCGCTAAATGTAGACGACCAAACGCTGATTGCCACCGCCATGGGATTTCCCAATTATGCAGCTTTCATGGAGCAGCTCGATATTCACCGGAATGACGTAACGCGTCACTTTGAGCTCATTTTTGCCACTCCACGGAAGTCATCCGCGCACGACACGCTGGCCAATTTGTGGCAAGCCGAAACACAAGACGTTTCGCAAACCGAAGCCGCCACCATGCAACTGAGCACATTCGGATTTAGTAATCCGGTCAAAATTTCGGAACGGCTACGGTTGTTTTATCAGGGTAGTTTTTATCAGCAACTACCTAAAACCAACCGTGAGCAAATCAATACCTTAATTCCGCTGTTGATTGAAGCAGTGGCCGGGCTACCTCCGGTTGAGGCCACGTTGGAGCGCATGCTGCAGCTGATGGAAAAAATCAGCCCACAAACATCGTATCTGGCGCTGCTGCTCGAACATCCGCACACACTGCATCGCGTAGCGGAACTCGCTAGCATCAGCCAATGGGCTAGCGATTATCTCGGACGGCACCCTATTCTGCTGGACGAATTACTGCGGCAGGAATCGCCACATCCTGTTCCCGATTGGAACGCACTCCACGATGAGCTCGTCTATCAACTCAATCATGTCAACAACCCCAAGGATGACGTCATCGAGTGGCAAATGGACGTTTTACGTCACTTTCAACACGCTCAGGTATTCCGCCTGCTGGTCACCGACCTGGAAGGATCACTGCTGCTCGAAACGCTCAGCGATCATCTAACTGCGTTAGCTGATCTAATGCTCGATACAGTGCTGAATTTAGCCTGGTCCGGCCTGAAGAGACGTCACCGGGCAGAACCCGCGTTTGCGATCATCGGTTATGGCAAATTGGGCGGCAAAGAACTCGGTTATGCTTCCGACCTCGATCTGATTTTTCTTTATGAGGACGATCATCCCGATGCTGCGGAAATCTATACCAAGCTTGGACAAGGTATCAATGCCTGGCTCACGCGTCATACATCGGCGGGCCTATTGTACGAAACGGATCTGCGCTTACGCCCTAATGGTGTTTCTGGATTATTGGTCAGCTCGATAGAAGCTTTTGCGCAATACCAGCGCGAACAAGCTTGGGTATGGGAGCACCAGGCATTAACCCGGGCTCGTTTCGTCGCTGGCGATCAACCAGTGGGCGCGGCATTCGAGCACACGCGCAAGGAAATTCTGTGCAAACCGCGCAATCTTGGTGAACTCAAGCAGGAGATTCTGAAAATGCGCGAGAAAATGTTGGATGTCCATCCCAATCCAACCACGCTGTTCGACATCAAACACGACCGCGGCGGCATTATCGACGTGGAATTCATCGTGCAGTATCTGGTATTGGGTTATTCTTCTCGCTACCCACAATTAACAGGCAATATCGGCAATATCGCACTACTGAAACTCGCTGGTGAACTAGGACTGATTTCCCAGAGTACAGCTGATGAAGTACGCTCCGCATACCGGGAATTCCGGCGCATTCAACACCGCTTACGATTGAATGGCGACGTGGACATGACCGGTAATGCGCCCATCGATGGGCAAACTCAGAAATTCACTCGAGTGGAAGGCGGTCATTTAAAAGATGATCGCATGGCGGTGTTGGCGTTATGGGAGGAAGTATTTGGCAATTAACAAAATGAATTCTGATCCCTGTAAAATCTATACAGAACGTGAGACATTCCCTGATCCTCGAAACAATCTCAAGTATCAAATACAACCCGATAAATTAACAAAGATTACATAACAAATTTTCAGAATTAAAATTCTGGCATAGTTTCTGCTATAGACACTACACACACTTGGTGTGCCTTACTCAACCCAAAGGAGAACAACAAATGCAACAAGCACAAAAAGGTTTTACTCTGATTGAATTAATGATCGTTGTCGCCATCATTGGTATTCTGGCTGCAGTTGCTGTACCTGCGTATCAGACTTATACTTTGAAAGCGAGGTTCAGTGAAGTTGTATCCGCTGCCGCTCCATACAAGCTGGGTGTTGAACTTTGTTTCCAAGAACAAGGCACTCTAGCCGCTGCCAACTGTACTAACGCGTTGGGAGGTATACCGGCTGCGACTGCTGCAGCTGATGGTGCTGTTGCGGCTGGTTCCGGTGCCATTTCTGCTAATGGCCCACTCACTGCCACCATTACCATGACTGCTAGCAACGCTAATGGTCTCGCAGGTCAAACTTATATTCTCACCGGAACTTCAGCAGGAGTTGGAAGACCTATAATCTGGACCAAAGCCGCTGGGAGTACTTGTATTGCTGCTGGAATTTGCTAATCTGAATTCTTAATCGATTGTCTAATTTCCAATTGAAATATAGATCGTTGATGCTTTAAGCTCTAACAAGAAAAGCCGCCTTAAATATTAAGGCGGCTTTTCTATTTAACACATCACCTACTCCATCGGTGTGAAATAACACAGTAACCAACAAAGCTACTATTAACTCCTAACTTCAGTCCACTAGCAAGTAGCTTGCCAGTTACGTACTCTTCACACACGACATACTACGTAAGAGAGTGACCATTATCGTCACTTTTATTACAGTAACTCACTTAATACACACCACCCGTACCTGATGAATATCCGTAACCCCCTGTAACACCTTTTCAATACCATCTTGCTTCAATGTCCGCATACCATCACCCAAGGCCGTCACCAGCATATCCGCCACACGAGCGCGCTCTTGAATATTCTTTTTCAGTGCATCGGTGGCTGTCATCAATTCATGTAATCCCACCCGCCCGGAATAACCTGTACCGGCGCAATCATCACAACCCGCTGCCTTGTACAAGGTAATTTGACCTTGATCGTTTCCATATTGTTGGATCCATTGTTCGCGTATTTCACCAAGCGCAGCATCGGGATTGGCTTTAAAACGATCGATATTTCTGAGCTCGGCGCAATACTCGGTTAATAATGTATCGACTTCATGTTCGCTGGCTACATACGATTCTTTACAATTCTTGCATAAACGCTTCGCTAAACGTTGCGCTAACACACCCAGCAAGGCATCGGAGAAGTTGAACGGATCCATGCCCATATCCAGTAACCGAATGACCGATTCCGGCGCGCTGTTGGTATGCAGTGTCGCCAAAACCAAGTGCCCGGTTAGTGAAGCTTCGATACCGATACTGGTCGTTTCCTTGTCGCGCATCTCACCCACCATGATAATATCCGGATCGGCTCGCAAAAAAGAACGCATGATGGCTGGGAAAGTTAATCCCGCTTTGACGTTGATTTGCACCTGACGCAATCCTCTTTGTGTAATCTCAACCGGATCTTCCGCAGTCCAAATCTTGGTATCGTCGCGATTGAGATATTTCAATACCGAATGCAGCGTGGTTGTTTTACCTGAACCTGTCGGGCCGCATACAAAAAACAACCCGTACGGTTTGCTGATAATTTTCTTCAACTCCTCCAGATTGTGCTCGGTAAAACCCATTTTCTCCAGTGGAATGGGTTCACCGGCAGCCAGAATACGCATTACGACATCTTCCAAACCACCGGCTGAAGGAATGGTCGCAACACGCAATTCGATATCCAGTGGCGCAAATTTCCTGAACTTAATCTTGCCATCCTGCGGTTTGCGCTTTTCGGAGATATCCATATCACACATAATTTTTATACGTGTGATCATAGAATTACGATAACCTGCCGGAACCTCGATATAAGGCATCAGCGAACCATCCTTACGGAAGCGTACTTTGGTTTTTTCTTTCCCTGAGTAGGGTTCGATATGAATATCCGATACCCCCATTTTATAGGCATCAATAATGATTTTATTGACGAGCTTGACCAGCTCGTTGTCAGTCGCCGCGGAAGATTCCTCTATCTCACCTGTTATCTCTTCGACATCTTCAGTCCCGAGATTGGTAAGCATTTCATTGATGTCGCCGGTACCGATCTCGTCCTGGCTGCCGCCATAAAATTGTTCGACCGTGGCATTAAATTCTCTTTGCGTAGTAACCGTGTAAACGATCTTATGCTTTGGGAAAATCGTATTGGCAATACGCTGCGACTTAACCCGTTCAGGATCGAGCGTTAGTAGTATCAAGCCATCTTCGGTTTCATCAATCGGCAGTAAGGCATTGCTTTCAACATAATCTTTTTTTAAATTCTTAAGCAGATCAGCCGGTTTAATCCTATCCGCTCTAAAAGGCTCATACTTAACCTGAAAAAAAGAAGCCAATGCCTTGCCGATGAGCGGCAAACTCATGCGGAATTCGTCAACCAGAACATCTTCCAGATCGCAGCCTTTTTTCCGCGCTGAGCGTGTCGCCAGTTCCAGTTCAGGGGCGGAAATAATTGCATCGAGAATCAGATAATCATATTTCGATTTGAGCAATTGAGAGGGCTTCTGGCGCTGCTTAAAAGCAATGGCAAGAACGCGGCAAATTTCCACGACCCCTTCCATGATCTCGGTGGTGAATGATTCATTCGATCTATTATTAATCACTTGAACCACGCCCATCAGTTCCCGGCTATCTGCGTTCAGAATCGGCACCGCCAGCATCTGTTTGGTTCGATAACCCGTGCGTTTATCCACCTCGTTGGAAAAAACCAGTAGCGGATTAAATTTTTTTAACTCACTTTTATCGTATACATCTGCAATATTGACCACTTTCTTTTGCAAAGCGGCAAAACCGATAATACTGTTTTCCGTTACCGGCAGTTTCAAATCCTGAAAAGAATCAAATCCACTTTTAACCCTCGAAACAAAAGAAGATTTATCTTCATTCAGTGAGTAGATAGTAAACCGGTCCGCGTTGAGCAATGCGCAAATATCCTTGCTAGTTTCCAGCATGATTTCTTCAACACCATTCGCAGCGTATATCTTGTTGATAATAACCTGCAGATTTTTGGAAAAAGCTGATTCGTTATTATTATTTACATTATTCTTTTGTGGTTGAATCATCGCGACTGTACTCATAGCCTCACTTCCTAAAATTCGAATAATTGATTGTTCTCAAGGCGACGTGGATTATATTTTCCAATGCACTGATCTATTTCTTCCATGATGACATCGGCTTCACCGGGTTTCAGGTGCGTAATAAATATTTCCACATTCCGTTCCAATTTCTCTAATTCTTCCGCCAGCAAGCTGGGGCAAAAATGCCGTGATCTGATCGCGATATCCTTGTTCTGATTGCAAAAGGCGCATTCAATAATCAAATACTGCAAATTTACAATCTTATTAACGGCTACCCAGAAGGCATCATTAGTAGTTGTATCACCGGAAAAAACAAGACTGGCTAACCCCGAGTCCAACTGAAAGCCGACTGTAGGAACGGTGTGATGGGCGGGCAGTGGCGTAATCGCACGGCCATCGAGAAGAATGGTATCTCCCAACGACAATGTTTCGTAACGCATATAAGGGGAAATGTCATTGGGAATTTTTGTAAAATCTGGCCACAGATGCCAGTTAAACAAATGCTCCCGCAACGTATCCAGCGTGGGCTGGATGGCATGAATTGTTATCGGTTTGTTGCGGATGGAACCGACGGTATCCACCAGAAATGGAATAAATGCAACATGATCCAAATGTGCATGCGTAACAAGAATATGATCAATTTTGATCATCTCGGACAAACTCAAATTACCCACACCTGTTCCCGCGTCGATTAGCACATCGTCGTCCAGCAACATCGCAGTGGTTTGTTCGCCGCTTCCTATCCCTCCGCTACACCCCAAGATCCTTAGCTTCAAAAGACTCGCCCCGGAAATTCATTACTTAATCAATAACACGGGAGTTTTTGCCAACTGCATCACTTTGCTGCTTACCGAGCCCAGCAACAAACCTTGGATACCGCCCGCTCCGCGCGGCCCCATCACAATCTGATCATATTGCTTCTCACTAGCAAACCGTACGATCATTTCGACCGGATCACCCACCACAATGTGATATTGATAAGCAACACCCGCCTGATCGAGCAAAGCGCACGTGCTTTGCAATTCCTTTTGGCCTTCCTCTTGGTGATATTGCTTAATATCCGTCTGGTTAATGAACAATGCCGCATTGCCGCGCAGCGGATATTGCACATTCAGTAAATGCAGTTCCGGTTTTTCCTTATACCAGTCCAATAAAGCAATAAAGCCGGTTACTGCTTTATTGGCATAATCAGAACCATCGACAGGTAATAAAATTTTTAGCATGATCAGTCTCTCAAACTTTTATACGTGAATGACTATTTGGGAATTTTTTCATCGGCCAAATCTTCCAACGGCTGGGGTTTAACCGGTTTCCGGGCCGCCAGCAATTTGCCGGCCGCAATAACCAGAAGCGCTACAGAAGCCGGCGCAATCCACTGAAGATACTTCGCCTGTGTACTAACCCATTCCTTGGTGACGACATCGGTAACCGCCATATCGCCAGCAATCCATCCCAACAATCCCGCGCCAATTGCGATCGTAACCGGATATCGATCCATGACCTTCATCACCATTTGACTGCCCCAAACGATGATCGGCACGCTGACGACCAAGCCGAAAATGACCAAACCGATGTCATCCTTGGCCGCACCTGCGATGGCGATGACATTGTCCAAACTCATCACTGCATCCGCCACGATAATCGTTTTAATCGCACCAACTAACGTCGTGCTGGCATCAATTTCATGCGCACCCTCCGGCTCCGGTTGCAGCAATTTAATGCCAATCCAAACCAGCAAAACCGCGCCTACAATCTTTAGATAGGGCATGGTCAACAGACTCAAAGCAAAAAAGATCATCACCACGCGCAATAAGATTGCGCCAAACACACCCCAGAAAATACCCAATTTGCGCTGTTGCTCTGGCAAACGCCGGCAAGCCAGCGCGATCACAACGGCATTGTCGCCGCCGAGCACAATATCAATCGCAATGATTTGTAAGACAGCAAGCCAAAATTGCGGACTATCAAAAGCCATTTATTTTTCCTGACAAAAATTTTAATGCAATAAAAACGTGACGCCCGTATGCGCTATACCTTTTCTTGAACCCCAATAAACTTTAAAAGTTCATTTTTCTGTTGCATGGTATCGTTATAACCCAACTCGATTAAATCCCGGCAGAAAGGCACTTCAAATAATACGTAGCTGAGTAAAGTCGAACCATTCGGCCCCATGGCGCCGATGGCACGGTATAGATAGCGCATGATCCACGGCAGTGTATGCGCATATTTCTGGGCAATTTCGTTGATTCCCTCGCTCGGGGCAATCATCATTGCTTCGATGGGGCGCAGCGATATGTTATTCGCTTTAAACGCCTCGGGCGGAATCAGTTTCAGTGTTTCATTAATGCGTAGCAAACGCTCCAGATCCACGTCCAGGCTGTCGACAAAGATGCTGTTCAACGCATGTCCTGCAATCTGTGCAAAAGGCGGATAACCTGATGCGCTGATACGTTTGGGCTCGTCGGTTACCGGTTTACGCACGCCGATGATCAATACTTTATCGGCTCCCAGATGAAGCGCCGGGCTAATCGGCGCCATCTGACGCATGGAGCCATCGCCAAAATACTCACGATTCAATTTCACGGCAGGAAAAATAAACGGTATCGACGAGGAAGCCATCAAATGCTCAACTCCGATCTCGACCGGAAGACCCAGTCTTTGCGCCCGTTTCCACGGTAACACTTCTCGTGCCGCTTGATAAAAAGTAACCGATTGACCTGATGTATATCCCCAGGCAGTCAATCCCAGTGCATGCAGCGAGCCGGAGCGGATACAGTGTTGAACGGTGCGGAAAGAAAAACGGCTTTTTAGCAAAGCTTCCAGTGGCGCATTATCCAGCAGAGAAATGGGATTATGCTGGCCGTATTCGCTCGACACCAAGGAGAGCATACAGCGCAAAGTGTTATGAATAACACCCATGAGATCCGACCGGTAAATCTGATCGACATGAAAATTCGACCATACTTCTTCCAGCCGTTCGACACCTTCGGCAAAATTGTGGGCGGAAACGGCAATACTGGCAGCATTGATAGCACCGGCGGAGGTGCCGCAAATAATTGGGAACGGGTTGCGCGTCTTATCAGGTAATAATTCGGCGATGGCGCGCAACACACCCACTTGATAGGCGGCGCGCGCTCCACCGCCGGTCAGAACAAGTCCAACTTTCGGTACGGCTAATGCTTTCTTCTGTTCATACACGAACTGCAAACTCTGACTTCACCCTCTCCAGCGCATCCCGTAAGGTTTCTTCTGGTAAATTGTTTAACGAACTGGACAGGATCTTGGCTGCCTGGCAGACCGAATCCGGCAATAAAGTACTGTCCATCTTGGCCACAAACACAGCCGCGGCGCCAGTCGCATCCAGCAGGCATTGGCGTTCATTCATCAATATTTCCATTTCTTCGCGCAACATGGAAACTTCTTGTTCTCTCAGGATAGTATTAGGCATATGATATTCCTTTTAACATTGATACAGTAGATAGCCTGTCGAGCAATATAGCAGAACTATAATTCATTTAAGACCTGAACTCTGTGATCTTTGCCACTCTTTTCTATCTTTCTTAAACCCAATTAATTATCGGCATTTGTACCCATATCATGAACCATCATTCACCTGCGGCGCTTTACCCTGAAATTCAACCCAACCGGCAAGGCACATTAGCCTTGGATAACATCCACACCATGTACTGGGAGGAATCCGGCAATCCTTCCGGCACGCCGGTGGTATTTCTTCATGGCGGCCCTGGTGCGGGATCGACACCAGCGCACCGGCGCTTCTTCGATCCGGCATATTACCGCATAGTCATATACGATCAAAGGGGCGCGGGGCGTTCAACACCGCTGGGTGAAACACAAGACAACACAACACCGCATCTGATCAACGACTTGGAATCACTGCGTCAGCATCTGGGCATTGACC
Source organism: Nitrosomonas sp. (assembly GCF_040240425.1). Taxonomy (GTDB): domain Bacteria; phylum Pseudomonadota; class Gammaproteobacteria; order Burkholderiales; family Nitrosomonadaceae; genus Nitrosomonas. The sequence goes on from NZ_QPHG01000007.1 coordinate 32,837, forward strand.
GCTGGCTGGTATTTGGCGGCTCGTGGGGCAGCACACTGGCGCTGGCGTATGGCGAAGCGCATCCGGAACGTTGTCTGGGCTTCATCCTGCGCGGCATTTTTCTCTGCCGCAAACAGGAAATCGATTGGTTTCTGTACGGATTGCGTAATTTGTTCCCGGAAGCATGGCGTGAATTGGTTGCACCGCTATCCGATACAGAGCGCAACGATATACTCTCCGCTTACCATCAACGCCTGATGAACCCGGATCCGGCTATCCACATGCCTGCGGCGCGCACCTGGAGTACCTATGAAGGCTCGTGCTCGACGTTATTGCCCAATCCGGCCACAGTCCGCTACTTTGCCAGCAACACCGTGGCGCTCGGACTGGCGCGCATGGAAGCGCATTACTTCATGCACAATATCTTCCTGCCGGAAAATTCGTTACTGAATAACGTGCACAAACTGCACAACATCCCCGCCACCATCGTGCAAGGCCGCTACGACGCCGTGTGCCCGATCGTCAGCGCGGACGATCTGCATCACGCCTGGCCGCAGGCGGAGTACCTCATCATCGACGACGCCGGGCATTCGGTGTGGGAACCGGGCATACAAGCCGCGCTGATCCGCGCCACCGATCGCTTCAAAACCCGCAACTCGTAACGCGCAATCTATCCGTTCCTTACATTCCCGGCATATGCGCTGACCTCCATCATCCAGGCGATGCCCAGATGCACCGCCAGACCACCGGCGATGGAGCGGGTTTGATACGCGACGACGCCCAAAATCAAACCGCCGAAAAAGGAAGAAATACACTCGAGCAGCGGTTTGCCGAAATGGACGCTGCAATAAAAAACCGCCATCGGCAGAATCGCCGCCGGTCCGGCATAGCGGGCAAACGCAAAAATCAGGAAACCGCGGAAGAACAGTTCGATTGTGACAAAATCGATACCGTAACTGACCTCGTACAGCAACTGAAACCAGCCGAAATGTTCCGTATGCGGCGCGATGAAAGCGATTTGTTTTAAGCGTGGATACGCCGCGAGAAAATCCGGCTGCGTCCCGGCATACGCAATCAGCGGCATCATCATCAACAGCATCAAACCGTACGGCCACCAACGCACATTGCGTAGCGTCAGCCCCCAGAAACCCGGCTGTTCAGGAAACCACCGCTGTAACACGATCAACGGCGCCAGCACGACCAGCAACTTAAAAGGCAGCGTCGTGACGATCGTCCAATAACTCCCCCACACCCCATCGATTTGATTTTCCAGCGGATTGGCCACACTCGCCTTAACCGCAAACAAAACCGGTGCGATCAGCAGCAGCAACCAAAATAGCGGCGTGGCCGCGATCAAATGTCTGCGGAATACCACGGCAAAACCATACGGAATGACAAACGCGCTGCAATACACCAGAAACAGTGCAGCACACTGCTGCCAGCGCGAATCCAGCCCTTTGATTATGCCGCTTTCAATACCCAGCGTATAGTTCAGCGCAATCAAAAGCCCTGCCCACACCGTGCAGAACAGCAGCAACCCTTTGTCCAGCAAAGACCCGCACTCGCGCAAACGGATAAGAGCAGCCGTCATCGGGAAAGGAGCAACAGATCAGACGGCGACACGCTCAAGGCTTCGCCGCTTCCGCTGACGGTTCATCCCGACCGGATGAATCCAGTTGCAGCATTCCTTCCAGTATACCGATTCGCAGCTCCCATTCATGGTCTAGCCGTTTCTCACGCTGCAACCGGTATAAAATGTCCAGCGCATCCGCCAGTAATTCCTTTTGCTGTCCGGTTAGAATCTGCGACAGTTTGACATAGCTCACCACCAGATCGGTTTGCCACTCCACCACATCCGGATCGAGTTCCGCCAGTCTCTTAGCGATGGTGAGATCATTCTGATAAGCCTTCAGCGCTGCCGCGTTGTCGCCGGTTTTCTCATGTACGCCGCCGATTTTGTTATAACTCACCGACAGATCGCGCTGCCACTGTGTGTGCTTTGGGTCGCGTTCCGCTAGTTTCTTGCGGATCGCAAGCGCTTCCTGATACGCCTTCAGTGCCGCTGCATTGTCGCCACTTTTCAGGCGCATGTTGCCGACTCGCTCATAGCTCATCGACAGGTCTTGCTGCCACTGCGTTTGCTTCGGGTCAAGTTCCGTCAGTCTCTTGGCGATGGCAAGACCATCCTGATACGCCTTCAGCGCCGCACCGCTGTCGCCGGTTTTCAGATGCAAGTCCCCGACTTTGCTATGACTCACCGACAGGTCGCGCTGCCACTCCGTGTGCTTCGGATCGAGTTCTGCCAGTCTCTTGGCGATGGCGAGATCATCCTGATAAGCCTTCAGCGCCGCCGCATTGTCGCCGGTTTTCTCATACATGCTGCCGATCTTGTTATAACTCACCGACAGGTCGCGCTGTAAATTGAGATTATCCGGCTCCGCTTTCACAAGCTGTTCCAGCAATAATTGGCTTTGCTGGTATCTCTCAAATGCTTTCCGGTTATCGCCCAGCGCGCTCAAAATATCCGCTTCATCGCTTAAGGCAACTGCAAACCACCAAGGATCTTTTTCCGGATCGAGCTGCTTCTGCAGATTTTGCGCGGCTTCCAGTGCCAGCGTACTGTTGCCTAATTTTCTGGCGATGCTGCCGATATTGCGCCAGGCTTTGGGGTAATCGCGCCGGAATCCAACGGCCTCTTGATACAGCGCCAACGCCTTGGGCATATTGAAGGCATTTTCCCAGCGCTCCGCAGCCGTGAACGCTTCCTGCGCCAGCTCTGCCGTTTTTTCCCGTTTCAGGTTTTGATAATAACGCTCACGAAGCTGTGCCGCCTGTTCCAGTTCACCTGCCTGCAAAGCTTGCTGTTCAGCCAGCAATTGCGGATTTTCGGGATTCTTTTGCAGATCGGCCGCGTTTTGCACCAGTGCATCGCGGTATCTGCTTTCCCATTCCGCCACATCACTGCGGTATCTTTCAAGCAGATCGCTAAGATTGTGATTATTGCGTTTTTCCTCCGAGAGCTGTTTCTGCAGTTGCGCCACGAGCGTTTGGACTGCGGCATCGGGCAAGTTGGTATACGACGCAACTTGTACCGCCTGTTGCGCAATATTGACGTTTAACGCAAGTCCACTGGCGGTCTCCGGCGGAAGATAGATCATGCCACCGATTTCCGGCGCTGGTGTCGCGTGTTGATCCGTCAGCAAGCGGTAAAGCACGGTGTAATCGCGTGGCAACGTGTAGGTGGTGTAACCTTTCAGCGGCAGCGGCACATCGTCCAAGCTGCCTTGCACGGGGATGATCGGGATGAATTTGGTGTTGCGGTAGTAATGATCGTACAGCGTTTGCGAGATCACCACGCCTTCGAAATTGACGCCGCGCCCGCCATCCGGGTCATTTCCGCGATAACGCTGTAGATATACTGGCGTGCAGACGATCAGGACAAAATCCGCTTGTTCAATCTGCGTTTCCATCCAGCGCTGCCAGCCTTCCGGCGGAAACCCATTGACGTATTGGTCGATCTGGCAATCCAGGCCATCCCGGCGCAGATCGTTGGCCAAATTCCGCACGAATTCCCGGTGTGTATCCGAGTCGTGGCTGTAACTGATGAAAACGCGGGTAGTTGGATTCATGAGTAGCGGGTAGCGCGGGTTCGATGAGCGGCAAGCATAAGTAAAACCGGCGGTAAAGTCTACCGGGTGCCCAACGGACGCGAGAAATCACCAAAGCATATTGCAGCAAATCTCTCGCTGAACGGAAAACCCCGTTTGTTCCTGCTTTAGGCTGCAGTCACCCTACCGTATATTCCAGCTTCATTTACCCGAACAAGCAGTTGCACCCAACGATCAATGCGGAGGAATCAATGGAAAGTTATTTTCTTGGCCGGCAACCCATTCTGGATCGTAACCAGAACTTAGTCGCATACGAGTTGCTGTTCCGGCAGGAGGAAACCCAGGAAGCAGCCAAAGTCACCGACGATTTATCCGCGTCGGCCAACGTGATCGTCAACGCTTATGGCCGTTTCGGCATTCAGAATGTGCTCGGGCAACAGCGCGGTTTTATCAATGCGGATCTCGATCTGATCATGAGCGATATCATCAGCTTGCTGCCGAGCAAGCATGTGGTGCTGGAAGTCAGGGTGCCGGAACAGATCACGGTGGAATTTCTACAGCAATGCAACGAGTTGAAACAAAAAGGCTATCAATTCGCATTGGATAATATCGTTGCCATCGACAGCAAAATCGAACAGTTACTGCCGATCGTCAGCGTTGTGAAAGTCGATGTGCTGGCGCTTGGAGCGGATGAGCTCGAAGAACTGGTCGCCGCATTAAAACGCTGGCCGGTTTTGCTGCTGGCGCTGAAAGTGGAAAGCCGAGAGCAGGAATTACGCTGTAAGGAATTGGGATTCCAGATGTTTCAGGGCTATTATTTCGCCAAACCCGAGGTGATGTCGGTCAAATGTACAGATCCGGGGAAATTGTCGCTACTTAGATTATTGACTTTGGTGACGGATAATCTCGATCACGAAGAAATTGAAAAGGAATTCAAACGCCAGCCGGGACTCAGCTATAACCTGATGCGCATGGTCAATTCCGTGGCGGGCGATTTGCCGCGCAAAATCAATTCGATCAAGCACGCCATCACATTAATGGGGCGCGAGCAATTGCTGAAATGGATACAACTGCTGCTGTACACCGCAGGCAAGTCGGAAGATGGCATCCCCAGCACGCGCATGCAAACAGCGGTGGAACGCGGCAAATTGATGGAATTGATCGCGGCTGCGGAGCGCCCGCACGATAAAAATCACCATGAACGCGCCTTTATTGTCGGCATTTTGTCGCTGCTGGACGAATTACTCGGCATCGAGATGCAGCAGATCGTCAACAAATTGGGTATTTCCGACGATATGTGCCTAGCCTTAGTGAAACGCGAGGGACGTTTGGGCCAAGCATTGAAATTGGTCGAAGCGGACGAACAAGGCAACGGCGTTGCAATTCAATCCATACTCGCCGGATTGGGTTTCCTGAGTCTCGATGAATTCACCGGCATTAAAATACAAGCCAGCGGCTGGGCCAATCAAACCGGCGACATCGCCAACTAGAACAGGATAGAGCTTGCGGTTAAGGCAATCGCTCAAACGCCGATACCGTTAACCCCAGCTCGTCGTCCGCCGCCCTTTTGATGCGGTCGATATTGATCCGGGTTGGAAAGCCATAGCTCGGATGATAAGCCGCCGCGATTTGATCCGCCGTGCCGTTCAAGTTCGCTTGCAGTTCCGAGAACAGCCGGTCGATGGTTGCGTAACGGGAAAAATAGGCATAGTCGGCATCTGCCGCCGTAATCGTTTTGCCCGTGTTATCCGTCATTGCAACAACCTGGCCGTTCAATACCTCGATCTGTAGCGGCATGCGGTTTCTGAAAGTGCAAAAACAAATCATATTCAGCTCGAAGCGGTAGTGCGTAATATTCGCTTCCTGCCATTTCTTCTGGTGACGATCGAAGTCGCTGCGCATGGGCAACACGCAAGCCATCAGCAGCAAAATTGACATGAGCAGAAGCGTTTTTTTCATGTGGCGAAAAATTCCCTAATCATCCATTCTTCCGGATCCACCGACCGGCGCATCCAGCTGGATTTCCGGTTCGGTCACGGGCGTGGCTGAGAATTGGATTGGCAGTTCGCTATAGTTCGCCGGTGTAATGAACACTTCCATATAAACCGGTGTGGCGAGAAATTCGGCATAAAAAGTATTGGCATAGCCGCCGGATGCCGTGGCAAAACCGAATCCATGCGGCGTGATCTGTCCCTGCGCGTCGATACGGATCAGATTATCCAGCGTAAACGGTTCGTTTCCCGGAATGGATTTACCGGTGGGGTGCAGACCAGTAATGCGCTCACCATTGCGGTGTCCGGCAATACTGAGAATTGGATAAAAGCCTTGTGCATCGGCAGTTTCGGCGGTCGTGAGTGTTCCTCTGGCGACAACGCTGCTGCTGGTGTAACGCCAATTCCATATTTTCTCGGCGCTGGCATTGTGCGCACATACCAGCAATAGCGCGACAACAGCGCCGGATAGAATCTGATTCGTTAATCTATTCATTCTGACTCACCGCGCGGTAGATCTTTTCCATAACTTCATTATTGTAGTCCTGAACCACGCTTTGCGAATTAAACAAATCCCTCAGTTCAACCACCGTGATCGCAATAATCAGCAGCAATCCGGCGCCGGCAAGCCCGGTGAAGAACATGACTGTTCCGGTAATGAATAGGCATAGATTGATCGTGCCACGCAGCGGTTTACCCAGATAGAAATGATGGAGACCGGCGACAAAAAGATAATTCAGCACCGCGTAAGTATCCGGATCTTTCAGTTCTTGTTCGGCTTGTTTGAAAAATTGCAGCCGCTTGTCATCCGGCAATTCCCGTACCTGCTTTCTGATGCGCTCTTCGTCTTCCTGGATGGTTTCCTGGCTTTTCATGGATGTGGCAATGCTTAACGCGCCAGCGTGATGATCACCGCTTCCCGTTTCCAAAACAGCAAAAACCGCTTCTGCTCGACAAACTGAAACACCAGCGTCCAGCCATCCGCGGCTTCCCTGTTCAGCGTCATTTCCAGCCGCTTGATCGGAATACCCGACGCGCCCAGGAAAATCGTTCCCAGTCCGCCTTCCGTCACGTATAGCACTTTGTATTCTTTGTAAGCCATATGGTTAAGTCCCTGTTGATTTCACCGGAATGCAGGATTGTTTAGATCAGCGGCCTAGTGTACTGCAACCGGGAAATCCGGTGTTGTGACGCAATAAAATCAGAAACGTATTACGCCACGACGACCCTCCTGCGGTATGCGATCAGCGTAACCATGAAAACACAAATCACCAGCATAACAGCCGGAAACAACAGCGTGGTCACGGAAAAATTCTCCAGCGCCAGCATCACCAGTACATTACGCAACGTGAATAATGCAAAAAATTGCAGTGATTCCGAATATGGGAATTGATAGGCTTTTCTGACCGTGGGCCCGAATCCGATCACATCGATTGCCGTCAACAACACCACCGCCCACACCGGATCGGATGTCCAGAACCACAGCGGCAATGAAGACAATGCCGCGATAAAAAATACCCAGTCGGCTCGAGTAACCGTCACATCGGCACGCTTCAGGTAGGCCAGATAGGCAATGCCGATGGTAATTCCGGCTGAAACACCGATCGGCCAAGTACCCGCGCCGCCCTTGTCCTGCAATTGCGCCACAAAAATCAGCAACGTCGTCGCACCCCAGATCACCCAGGAAAAAATATGCGGTTTAATCGAGCCCCGGAAAATTTCCCGGATGTATGGAATGAACGCGGCCAAAGTGATTGCGATGGCGAGGAGACTGAGCGCTTCTTTGTAAAACATATGCTTTTGTGATGAGCCGAGAAAAACAGAATCACATATGAGTTCATTGCTTATGATTGGTTCAGTCTGGGAAAAAATATTCCTGATGCATTTGATGCATCAGGCAAAACAAAGAAAACCAGCTATTTTGGCTTACCCGATCAGGGTGTTTTCGTGGTTACAACTGCTGGTATTGCTGTTGGGATAGTTGCGGGTTTTGTTGGCTTTAAACGCAACCGATGAGATGGGGGTGAACCTTGATGGATGCCGCCGGATATAGCAGGCGGCATCCGATAAAATTAAGCTACCTGATTTCTACGGCGAACCATAAATCCCAGGACGCCCAAGCCTGCTAATAACATGCCATAGGTTTCGGGTTCAGGTACGGGACTCACCGTACCGCCAATAAAGAAAGTGCCGGTGCTATTGTAAGCTGCATCAATCGCAGCCACGGCTGCCGCATTGAGCGTAATGGAGACGATACTACCGTTACTCGATGAATCCACTGAAATCGAACCGTAAGAATTACCGGATGCCAGATCATTAAAAATTCCAAGACCGGTATCGCTGAGAGGATTACCGGAAACATCGAACAGGGTATACAACAATGCAGCCGATTGGCTCAAGAAACCGCCATTCGCGCCACCGTTTTCTCCAACCGCTGGTTGATACAAATTCAATACTGCACTAGTGGTTCCAATAGCGCGATGCACGTCGAATGCGAAATAGTTATTCGCAAACGTATCGCTTCCACCGCACGAATCGGATGAGCCGCAGGTACCCGCAATATAGTTTCCTGTCGCGCCACCAAAATTGTTGGTACCAAATTCGTCAACCCAGCCGCGATTGGTCGCCGTATACGTTGTGCTGCCATTCAGCACCAGTTGCGCGCTGCCAACGTTGTGAGTCCAAGCAAAAGTGTGGTCACTTAAACCGGCCGATGCAACCGATGGCAGTACCGCCAATCCTAGAATGCACGCCACTGTGCTAACTAATTTATTATTTTTGATCATTTTCTTTCCTTTCAAGACTAAAATTATCTGGAAAATCACTTATTGAATTATTTTTAACCCATTTCGTATGGGGATAGTAGTTTGCTGTAAATATTAAAACCATAGGGCAGCACTACTTTTTTTATAGTCGAGTTGTACCATTTATGGGGTATTCAATCGATCCATATCCGCTGAAAATCTCCTTAGAAATGGGTGAAAACACTGGCCGGTGTCAACTGAACAACGAGTATGGGTACCCCTTCGATTCTGTGTGTAACAACAGTAAATCGCATGATTTTTTGAGAATGGAGCACTTGGAATCGCCAGATACGGCACAGCATTCTTGCTCCCAGTGATCACATCAAAAACGCCCGATGTAAAGCACGACAATGAGTCCCAAAGCCAAGATAGCCACAGCGACATTCACCAGCATGCCCCAACGGGTTCCATAACCTTCCGGGAATTCGTCTGGGTTTAGGGTTTTCAGGAATATCGCATACTGGCGGGATGAATAAATGGCGGACACCGCGCCGAGCAAGACGAAAGCAAACCCCAGCCAGAATGTCAGCATCATACCGGAAGCATGCACATGATCCGGCGCCAGGGCGCTCAATAGCAGGCCGGCACGCTCAACCAAAAAACCGAAAGCGATCAAGGCAAGACTGGTACGGTTCCAGGCCAGCAACGTGCGTTCCGCTGCGAAGAGCACCCGGGGATCCTTGAGGTCTGACATACGTTCTCCTAAGCGCGTAACTGAATCGGGTTAACGAAATAATCCTCTATGAAAAGTCAGCGGTCTCTACGCGTTGACGCGATAGATTTCTACTCCCAAATCACCATCTTAAAGCGTTCCTTGACGATACCGAAGTAATGGCATTTCCAATCGCTTTGCGCGAAGAAATCGAGGTGGTGCCATTGGTCTTTCTGTTTCAGAATGCTGGCGGCAGCATCGTCCCAATCCGTGGCGGCCAATTTAACTTCCAGCTGCTGCTTGCGTTCGGCCACTTCCGCATAATCGAAACCGTCGTATTCCCAGTGCAGCACTTCAAACACATTGCCCGCGCGGTCGGCATAATCCATGCTGAAATCCAACCCCCACTTGGGGCGCATACGGATGATTTTATAGATCAGCGGATTGGCTTGCGCCCAGCATTCGAGCTGCTCCAGCGCTTCGCCGCAGTACCCTTTGCGCTCGAATAACAAACTATGGTTAAGCACCGCGCCTTCCACTCGTTCCGGCTGTGTAAACCAAGGCGTCTTGATCGCATGCCGGTGTTCCCGGTGCGCATGGGCGGTCGCCAGGTTAGCCTCAGCATAGCGTTGCTCCAAACCGGTCAAGTCGTAGCCATTCTGATCGAACAGCGCCAGCTCATGGACTGCAGGCGGATTCAAACTTTCCAGCGGCCGGTCCCAGAAACCTTTGGGGTTGAATTGATTGTCGGTTAAGTCGAGGTAACTCATAGGTAAAAAGGCTATCGGATTAACAAATGGTGGCGAAAAGAAATTGCAGATTGTGACAGGCTGAATCAAAAAAAGCTACGCGACTGCCGCCGGGGCGGCGAACTAACCCCTGTGACGCGGCTTTCCATACAACACGCGCAGCTCATCCTTGGCTTTTTCCAGCACCTCACGTTGCTGCACAGGCAAATGCTTCCCCGCCCGGTTGATATAGAAATTGAGCATAGCCATCGCCGACGCAAATGGTTCCGCCTTGCGCCGCTGGCTATTGTCAGCCGACCGCTTCAACGACACCGCGATTTTGAGCGGATCACCCCAGGTAAAAACATCCTGTTCGAGATCCAAAGCATTACTGTTTCCGGTAACTTGCTGAGACCAATTGCGCGGGGTATTTTGCGGCATAAATCATCACCCGGTGTTAGACAAAAATCACGAAATGCAGCCAAGCACGCATTCATAATCAGCGGCACTTGTTGCACGCCGCATCAAAACTGCAGCGACAGTGACTAAGCTTGATTCCAGAAAAATATACACGAACAGATCGAACAGCTACTAGTAAAAAATAACCCCGTTACTTGGAACGGGGTTATCTCTGTTAAAAATAATTAATTAGACATTTTGTTTTCTACGGCGCGCGCAGAAACCAACCAGTCCAAGCCCGGCCAGAAACATTGCATAAATTTCCGGTTCAGGCACGGCTGCTATCGTATTGGAAAATGAGAAACTCAAATCGTTGTAGTCAAAAGGCCCATTGTACAAATCTTCAAAACTGACCAATGTGGTGTTCGGAAGCCAGTCGGATTGAACACGCGCATGTTCGTGGCTATCCGGATTGCGACTTGCCTCACCGGTAAAAAAATCATGACCGGTATTGTTAACATGCATGCGGAACATGAGCTCGGTTCCGGCAGCAAAAGTTCCCAAACTTACCGAAGTACCGACCGGTGTAGCATGGTTATTAAAAATAAAAGTAGAACCCAAGTAAAGATCATTGCTGAATGAGGCGGAATTTCCTTCATAAGTTGCGATGATTTCTCCACCAGTCGCAATTACTTTAAGACCCTCGCTGCCTGGTGCGGCAATTGGAAAAGCATAAGCAGATAAGCTGACTCCCCCGCTAATAATCAGAGCAGCAGCTAGTCGCATTACTGAATGAGTAAGTATGTGTAACATAGAATTATTCCTTTTTTATTATTGATCGGACCAATCCAGAAGCCCTTGGCAACAGCATTGGCATTCGAATTTGAGTATAGAACACCGGAAAAAGTGAATTGCTCCATTTGTCTTGTTCCAAATGCACTACTAATTTAAAAAGTAAGGGCATTTATCTGATACTCCTGCTGCAGCGAAACGGCCAAAATTTATTGAACAAACCGCAAACGGCTATTAAGTATTCTCCGTTTTTACGATTGAATCAAGTACCGGTCAGAAAAATTATTTTTTAAGCAATCATTGGCTTAAAAAAACACTGAATAATTTGGCAAACAAGGTGAGGTACAAAACGAATGGGGAGAAGGCAAATGAAATCTATCATTGTGATAGGTAATTTTTTCAGTACCACATGGTGCAGTAGATCACTTATGCAGACTATTATTCAGTGCCTCCTTCAGCTTTAAGACAGTCAAAAAACTGAATTTCTTCCGGATAGCTATTTTTGGTGAACGGTATTATTCCCAGCAACGGCCCCTCCAACCGCTGCTCCAACGTCGCAATATTTTCCTTCAGCATCCGCATCTGCGGATCAACGCCATTCGCCACCCAGCCCGCCAATGGTAAACCGGCAATGCGGATCGCTTGCGCGGTCAGCATTGCATGATTCAAGCAACCGAGCCGCATACCCACCACTAAAATCACCGGAAGATTTAATGCGCGTGCGAGATCCGCGCCGTTCTGCGTTTGATTGACCGGCACCAGAAATCCACCCGCGCCTTCGACGATAACGATATCCGCCTGATTGCTGAGTGCTTGGTAGGCATGTTGAATGACCGCAAGATCGATTTCGGTCCCGGCTTGTTGCGCGGCGATATGCGGTGAGATGGGGGGATCAAAAGCGTAGGGGTTGACGTATTCGCGGGCGGCGCTGATGTTGCTGGCGGCGATCAGTTGTTCGACATCCGGCCATGTTCCGTTTTCACTGCCCGCAACTACCGGCTTCATGCCGATGACTCTTTTCTCTTGCGCGGCAAACGCTCGCAGCAACGCGCAACTGACAGTGGTTTTACCAACACCGGTATCGGTGCCAGTAATGAAGTAACCTCGCGCCATATTAAGGCGGCAAACCCAATTGCCGGCGCGTTTCCGGCGTCAGCATTGAGCGCGGATCGAACGGCTTCCAAGCGTGGCCGTACACCACTTCAAAGGTGGCGGGCAGTTTGCCGTCGCGGCGCAGTTTTTCGTATTCGCCGATGACTTGCTGCCATTTATTTTTCCCCATCAATCCTTGCTGCCTACCCTGCAATACGTTGTGCGCACCGATGGCTTTGAGATCGCGCATCACGCTGATGACGTCGTCGTACGTCAAGGTGATATATTCCATGTCCATCACCGGGGTGGAGAAGCGGTTATTGACCAGCAGATCGCCGATGTCGTGCATATCGACAAAGCGATTGACGTGATTATAGCCGTCGATTTTCGCAAACGCCTGACGCAGTTCTTTCAAAGTATCCGGACCGAAGGTGCTGAACATCAGCAATCCATCGGCACGCAAAATACGATGCATTTCGGCAAAGGTGCGATCCAGGTCATTGCACCATTGCAGTGCAAGGTTCGACCAGATCAGACCGACACTTGCATTCTTGAACGGCAATTGCTCGATATCGCCGCAGACATAGTCGCTGCGTTGTTGCTGCAACGGCAGCAAGCGTTGCCACCAGGCGGTATTGGGCCGCGCATGCGATAGCATCGTCCAGGCGATATCGACCGCGATCAATTGGCCGTTCGGATAGCGTTTGGCCAGTTGCTGGCTGCCGTAGCCGGTACCGCTGCCCGCGTCGAGAATTACATCGGGTTTATATTTGATGTACTCCAGCCGCCCCAGCATACGGTTGCTGATTTCGCGCTGCAGCACCGCCGCATGGTCGTAACTGGCCGAAGCGCGTTCAAACGCAGCACGCAGTTGTTTCTTGTCAAGAATTTGTCCGGAATGCATTGAGATGAGCCACAAATTGTTCGGGGTAAGATAAAAACGGCGCGTGACCGCAGTGCGCAAACATCACCTGCTGCGATTGCGGCAATTGCCGGTGCATCCAATCGGCCGCTGCCGGATGGGTGATCACGTCATTTTCGCCATGCACGATTAAAACCGGTTGCTTGATGGTCACCATCCGCTCACGTAAATCACTGTGCTGCAAAATCCGCAAGCCTTTTTCCAATGCATCGGGATCGGGCTCGCCACGCAGAAAAAAGTTTCTGCGCAATTGCGGCAGGATTTTGCTCGCATCGCGGTCACCGCTCATTTGCAGCGTCAAGAAACGAGTGATCGTCGTGGCGTAATTGAGTTTCAAGTTTTCCAGAAACAATTGCAGCAATTTATGCTCCATGCCCGATTCCCAATCGCCACGCTTGGCAAAACATGGGGTCGTGGCAATCAGCGCCAGTTTTTCCACCCGCTGCGGTTCACGCAAAGCCAGTTCCATCGCAACCTGTCCGCCGAGCGACCAGCCACCCAGCATGCAACGCTCGGGTAGAATCTCAGCAACGATCTCAACCAAATGATCGAGTGTTCCCGGCTCACTCGCGGGACTCAAGCCGTGCCCGGGCAGATCGACCAGATGCACATGAAACTGTTGTGCCAATAAATCGCGCACGCTACCCCAAATGCCGCTGTGCATGGCCCAGCCGTGCAGCAGCACGAGATCAGGGCCTTGCCCAAAGGTTTCAATGTGTAATGATGTCATGCCGATGCCAATTCGTGCAAAGCATCGGTAAGGCGTTGCACATCTTCCGGCCGGTGGGCAGCGGATAATGAAATACGCAGCCGCGCCGCGCCTTGCGGCACCGTGGGCGGACGAATGGCCGGTACTAAAATACCGTGTTCGCGTAATGCCTGGCTGATGCGTACGGCTTCAGCGCTGTCACCGGTCAGCAAGGGTTGAATCGGCGTATTGGACGGCAGCAATTTCCACGGCAATGACCGCACGCCTTGTTTCAGTTGCGCGATATTACGTTGCAGCGCCTCGCGCCGCCATTCGTCTTGTCCGATCAATCGCACACTGGTCAACAATGCATGCGCCAGCAACGGCGGTGTGGCGGTGGTGTAGATATAACTGCGCGCAGACTGGATCAAGGTTTCAATCACTTCCGGTTGCGCCGCGACGAATGCGCCGGATACACCGGCCGCTTTGCCAAGCGTCGCCATGTAGACGAGATTCGGCGAATGGGAGTGCGCATTCTCCGGCAAAAATAAGCTGCCGCGCCCCTGCTCGCCCAATACGCCAAAACCATGCGCATCGTCCAATAACAGCCATGCATGGTAGCGTTCGCACAATGCGATCAATCGCCGGATCGGCGCGATATCACCTTCCATGCTGAACACTGCATCGGAAATGACCAGCCTGCGCCGCGCTTGGACTGTGGCCAGACGTTGTTCCAGTGCTGCCAGATCGCAATGTGGATAGCGAATGAACTGCGCGCGCGACAGTAAAGCCGCGTCGTTCAGCGAAGCATGATTCAGTTTGTCAGCGAAAACCGCATCTTCGCGCCCGGCTAACGCCGTGACCATGCCGATATTGGCCATATAGCCGGTGGAAAATAGCAAGGCTTGCGGGAATCCGGTAAATGCCGCCAGTGCTGTTTCGAGATCATGATGCGCGGCGCTATGACCGTTGACCAAGTGTGAGGCACCCGCGCCAACGCCGTAGCGCCGGGCACCGTCACATGCCGATGCGATCAATTCCGGGTGGTTGGCAAGTCCCAGGTAATCGTTGCTGCTGAACGCCAGATAATCGCGCCCATCAATCGTGATATGGCTTGCTTGCGGGGAATCGACGATTTGCCGAGTGCGCCGCAGACCTTTTTGCTCGCGTATGCGCAGTTGCTCAGCCAGATCCGCAAACATCTACGACAGCGCGTGCAGCCCCAGCTTATCCAATAACATGCGGTCGCGATCGGTTTCCGGATTTCCGGTCGTCAACAATTTGTCGCCGTAGAAAATGGAATTGGCACCGGCCAGGAAGCACAGCGCTTGAATCGCATCGGACATCTCCTGCCGTCCTGCGGACAACCGTACCATGGCTTTCGGCATGGTGATTCGCGCTGCGGCGATGGTGCGTACGAATTCGAGCGGATCGAGTGCTTCCGTACCGTAGAGAGGCGTACCCTTGACCTGCACCAGATGATTGATCGGCACCGATTCCGGATACGGATTCAGATTGGCCAACTGTGCGATCAATCCAGCGCGCGAGCGGCGCGTCTCACCCATCCCGACAATGCCGCCGCAACACACATTAATGCCCGCTTGACGCACTTCCTGCAGGGTATTCAAACGATCCTCATACTGCCGCGTGGTGATGATCTCTTCATAAAATTCCGGCGCGGTATCGAGGTTGTGGTTGTAATAATCCAGACCGGCTTCACCGAGTTGCTGCGCCTGTCCCGGTTTCAATAAACCCAGCGTGGCACAGGTTTCCATGCCCAGTGATTTGACCGCACGTACCATCTCGGTCATTTTCTCGATATCGCGCTGTTTCGGGCCGCGCCAGGCAGCCCCCATACAGAAGCGCGACGCGCCTTTGGCTTTGGCGGCAGATGCGGCAGAGACCACTTCGTCGAGCGACAGCAGGTCCTGATTCTCAACGCCGGTGTGATAACGCGCGGCCTGCGGACAGTAACCGCAATCTTCCGGGCAGCCGCCGGTTTTTACGGAAATCAGTGTCGATAACTGCACGCCATTGGCGTCGTGATATTGCCGGTGCACGCTTTGCGCACGATAGATCAGATCGTTAAACGGCGCATTCAGCAATGATTCAATATCCGCCACGCTCCAATGCGCCGAGTCTTGCGATTTTCCGGTTATCCCGCCCAGATCGTTTTGTGTTTCGTTGCTTGTCAGTGAATCCAAGTTCATATCAATTTACCTATTGTACTGTTTAAATGCTGCAGCGATCGCGCCCATTGCCGATAGCCTTAGAAACCCAATGTTGTATTCATTGCGAGTTATTTTACCACCGCCGATTTTTAAACAACGGATTAAATGCGATGCCGACCTGGATCCGGAAAAATTGTTTGCTCTGCGCCACCGCCAGCGCTCAGGATTTCTGCGCAGCGTGTTACCGCGATTTACCGCAATTGCCTGATCACCATTGCCCTGTTTGCTTGTGGCCGGTGCCAACGGGGGAAATCTGCGGCGCTTGCTTGAAAAAGCCGCCCGCATTCACGCGCACGATTGCCGCACTGCGCTATACTTTTCCTGCCGATGCGCTGATTCATGCATTAAAATATCAAACCAATCTAGCGATCGCACCGGTTCTTGCCGATCTGTTCATCGCCCGGCTAGAAGCGGTAGAAACGATGCCTGATGTCATCGTGCCAATGCCGCTGCACCCGATCCGGTTACGCGAGCGTGGCTTTAACCAAGCGATGGAAATCGCCCGTTACATCGCCAAGCAAACCAGCATTACCTTGTTGCCGGACGGTTGCAGCCGCATCAAGCATACGCTGCCACAAGCCGGGTTACCGTGGAAAGAGCGGCCGAAAAATATCCGCAAAGCCTTTAGCTGTACAATGGATTTATCCGGCAAGCATGTGGCGGTAGTTGATGATGTCATGACAACCGGCGCGACCCTCAACGAACTGGCCAAAGTATTGCACCGGCAAGGCGCGGCTGAAATCAGTAATTGGGTGATTGCCAGAGCCTTGCCGGAAATAAAGTAAACCGATCCTTCTATTTCATTCTAATCGACACACTCTAATAGCCGTATGTTTCATATCGTTCTGCATCAACCTGAAATCCCGCCCAATACGGGCAATATCATTCGTCTGTGCGCCAATACCAGCTCACAGCTCCATTTGGTCAAACCGCTCGGCTTCCCGCTGCAGGATAAACAATTGATTCGCGCCGGTCTGGACTACCATGAATTTGCTTCGATTAAAGTCCATGAAGATTGGACGGAGTGCGATCAGCATTTGCAAGGACAGCGCCTGTTTGCGATCACTACGAAGGGGAAGCAGCGCTACGACTCGATCGCGTATGCCGCTGGAGATGTTTTTTTGTTTGGTTCGGAAAGCTGCGGCTTGCCGGTTCACCTCATGGAAACTTTTCCGGAGCAACAGCGCATCCGGGTGCCGATGATGGCCACCAGCCGCAGTCTGAATTTATCCAATGCCGTCGCCATTGTGGTTTATGAAGCATGGCGGCAAATTGGATTTCCGTCGGGACAATAACCGGCAATTACTGAAGATTGAGATTCTCGCTCAAGATGCGCGGCGTCACAAAAATCAGCAATTCACGTTTGTTATCGACTTTAGTGGTATTACGGAAAACGTAGCCCAGTACCGGGATATCGCCCAGCATCGGCACTTTGTTAACCACTTCGTTTTCGGTGCGATCAAAAATACCGCCAATCACTACCGTTCCACCGTTTTCTACCAGAACCTTGGTCGTGACCTGTTTGGTATTGATCGGTGGCGGCAAAAACTGGTTGATTGCAGTACCGATCTTGTCCTGATTGACATTGAGTTCCATGTCGATCTGGCCATTGTAAGTAATCAGCGGTTTCACTTTCAATCGCAGCGTAGCATCCATAAAACGGATACTGGTGGCGCCGCTGCTGGTCGCTTGTTGATACGGCACCCTATCGCCTTGTTCGATAATCGCTTCCACACCATGCGCCGTTACCACACGCGGACTCGCGATAATCCGCCCTTTCTGATCGGTTTCCAGTGCAGACAGTTCCAAGTTAATGAGCCGGTTATTGTTAATCTTTAACAAACTCAATCCCAATGCAGCCGGTCCTCCCAGCAATCCGGTCGCTGCTGCTGCGGGCAAATTGACGTTCAGATTATTCCCTCCTCCCGCCGAACTGCCGCCAGCTAAAGCACTCGAATCGGCCAAATTGCCGGAAATTCCAAGCCCCTGACTTCCCAAATTGGTTGAGTTCTGAATCCCAAAACGGGCTCCAAGATTACGGCTAAATAGATCGGTCGCTTCCACAATACGCGCTTCGATCATGACTTGTCTTTCGAAAATGTCCAATTTCTGAATACGTTTTCTGACTTCGTCCAATCGGGCCGGAATATCGGTAACGGTAATCGTATTACTGATTTCGTCCACATTGATCGTGCCGCGTTTGCTGAGCATGCTTTCAAATGACATGGAATTCACCCTACGGTGATTCAAGCGAAAAATCTCAGAACGCAGCGGTTCCATATCGGCGATTTGCATCTTCGCTTCCACATCGAGCAATTCCCTGTCCGCCATTTCCTTGCGCGGTGCCACAAAAATGACATTGCCGGTCTTGCGTTTATCCAGACCTTGCGCCTGCAACACGATGTCGAGCGCATGATCCCACGGAACATCCTTCAAGCGCAATGTGAGATTGCCTGCAACGGAATCGCTGGCAATGATATTCAGATTGGTAAAATCAGCGATGACTTGCAGAACCGCGCGCACTTCGACATCCTGAAAATTAAGCGATAATCTTTCCCCGGTATATCCGCCGTTGGCCCGTTGCTTCTTTGCAATTTCTTCTTCATCCTCGCTCAATGCGCGGATTTCCAGAACAAACCGGGTACCGGATTGTCGCGCCGAATGTTCCCAGCGTCCGCCGGATTTCACGTGCATCCGGACGTTATTGCCTTTCTTCGATGCTTCGATGGTTTGCACGGGAGTCGCAAAATCGACCACGTCGTATCGTCTTTTCAAGCTGCCGGGTAGCAATGTATCGACAAACTCAACGAAAACGTCATCGCCTTGAGTCTGCACATCAACAGTCGCGCCCGGCTTTGTCATGTCCACTTCAATCCGGCCATCCCCCTTTGTACCACGGCGGAAATCGATATCCTGCAAACTGTTCATGTGCTGATTGGGCGTCTCTTCCGCAAACCGGATGGCGGTAGCGGTTGCCGGGTTCTCTGGCACGCTCACGAGCCGGACAAAGAGAATGTTTTCTTGTGCACGGATGTCATGCCGCATGAGCCTTGCCAAATTCATCACTAGCCGGGTGCGATCCCCAACTTGCACAATATTAACGCTGCGTAAATCACCTTCGGCAGCTTCTTGCACATTTCTGCCCAAGCCATTGGTAACTTGATGAAAATCGAAATAAATGCGGTGTGGGTTATCCAACGCAACGCCCGTCGGCAGAACGGAAAGCGATTGATCTAAAGCAAGTTTGACGATGACTTCGCCATTCAGAAAAGTGGAAATATCGATGGAACGGATACTATTGGGCGGTGTTTCCGCAGTTATCGTTTGTTGCGCGAAAATTGCCGTCGCAAAACAAATCAACAGTGCTGCTAATACGATGTTGAGACCATATCTTTTCATCATTATTGGTAGCTTTAGGGTTGTTTTATTTCTAATTTTTCAGCATGAGTGTACTAGCTTTCTCAGTCCATTCATTCGCTCCATCCTGCACAATCTCCAATAGTTTAACTTCTGATTCCGAAATATGGTTAATTTTTCCGAAATTTTGTCCCAAATAGTTACCGGTTTTCACACGATACAGTGTGCCATCCGGAGATTTAATCAGGGCGAAAATCATATCATGTTGCTGCAATGTTCCAACCATTAATAAATTTTCCAACGGAAAGGATTCCAGAACTTCCTTACGCCTGGTCAAATCAGGTTGAATTCCGCTGGCTACTGCTTGCACTTGTCCATTTTTACGGGGCACGAAGGGGCTGGGAATGTCGAAAGCTTGATAAGTGAAATATTGATGCGGTTTTATTTCGGGAAGCGGATCGATCTGGCCTTTCAAACCTTCACCTGAGCTTTGAATAAAAGCTTCCAAATCACTATAGTCATTTTGACTGCAAGCAGTCATCGCCATCAAAGCTATTGCAAGTAATACTAACAGGCATAGGTTTCTTATCATCATTCATTTACCCTTAGCTTGCTTTGCGATTTCTTCTTCATCCAAATAACGGTAAGTTTTTGCAACTGCATCCAACACCAATTTTCCATCGGTAGCTGGAGCGATCGCGATGTCATTGAGTGTCACAATTCGCGGCAATCGCGCGATATCGCTGGCAAAAGCGCCAATATCATGATAACCGCCCGTGACCCGGATCGAAACCGGCAGTTCGGCATAAAATGCGTTGATTGTTTCCTTCTCGGCCGGTTTAAATAATTCAAATTGCAGCCCCCGGCCCAAACCTGCCTGGTTGATATCGACCAGCAACGCTTCCATCTCGGATTTATCCGGCAGTTGCTTCAACATGGCGCTCAGCGACTGTTCTATTTCTTCCAGCTGTGCGCGTAACGCCGGTAAATTAACAGCACTTCTTTTTTTAAGAAGATAAGTATTTTTTAATGTTTCTTCCTCAGCTTGGATTTTCTCCAACGTTTCGGTCTGGTCTTGCCACACCAGGAAATGACCGGCTATCACGATAACAATGAATAAAATGACCAGAGCAGCAATTTTAAATGCTACCGGCCAGCTCCCTGCTTGATTGATATCAAGCTGACGCAATTCAATAAGCAAATCATTCATACCTTAGCCTTACGATTTTCCAGCGGGATTGGCTGGTGAATTCTGCACATCGTCAATCGATATCCTTCTGAGCTTGATTCTCATATTGAATTCGTTCTGGCGGATGTTATTAACCGTTATCGCCTTAATTTCCACCAATAGCGGCGATTCCAGCCAGGGCGATGATTCGAGATTACGCATCAGCATGGATACCCAAGCATTGGATTGCGCATATCCCGTGAGCGTAATAATCTGATCATTTTGCTTCACACTTTGCAGGTACACACCATCGGGAAGCAATCTTACCAGTTGATCCAGTAAGTGCACGACTTCAGAGCGGCTGTTCTGCAGGGTTTCCACCACCAGTTTGCGCGACAGTAACTCCTGAGTTTGCGTTTTGATATTTCTGATTTCAGCAATTTCTGTATCCAGAACAGCAATCCGGCTTTGCAAAAATTGATTCCGGGCATTTTGATTTTCTATTTCGTCGTCGATCATCGCATAAACACTCCAGACAGCCGCAATCCCCAGAAAACCAGCCACACCGGCCAGAATCGCGATTTGTTGTTGCTGTGCTTTGCGCTTCAGTTGACGGTGAGGTAGCAGGTTGATGCGAATCATGATGGGTCAAAGCTCCGCAAAGCCAAACCGCAGGCGATCAGAAGAGAAGGTGCATCCTGGTTTAATTGCCGCGAAATGATGCGGCTTGATAACTCCATGTTTGCAAATGGGTTCACAACAAGTGTGCTGACTTGTGTACGTGCAGCAATGATGGCATCCAATCCAGGTATAACAGCGCACCCTCCTGCGATAAATATATAATTCACTTCGGTGTATTGCGTTGAAGTGTAAAAGAACTGAATGGCGCGCATCACCTCAATCGCCAGGGTCTCGCAAAATGGTTGCAGTACTTCCGCTTGGTAATTTCCCGGCAAACTCCCACCGCGCTTGGCAGCTTCCGATTCTTCCAGTGACAGATTAAACTGATTATGAATTTCCTGTGTCAGTTGATCGCCGCCGAAGTGCTGATCGCGCGTATAGAGCGATTCATCATTCAACAGCACATTTACTTTCATGACAGTCGCGCCAATATCAACCAGCGCAATGACTTGATCTTTCCCGCCGCCCGGTAATTGACGCAACGTTAATTCAAATGCTGCCTGTGCCGCATAAGGCTCAACATCCACGATCACTGTCTTCATACCAGCTGCAAGCGCAGCAGCCACACGATCCTCTACTTTTTCCTTACGCGAAGCCGCAATCAGTACTTCGACTTCTTCCGGATTATCCGGAACTGATCGGGTTACTTGAAAATCCAGATCCACTTCATCCAGCGGAAAAGGAATGTATTGACTGGCTTCATTCTCTACTTGAAAAACCAGGTCTTCCTCGCGTTGCCCGGCTGGCACTACAATTTTCTTGGTAATCACATCCGTTGCGGGCAGTGCGAGCGCTACATTCTTTTGCCGCGTTCCCATCCGTTTCCAGCCGCGCCGCAGACTTTCGGTCACTGCTTCCATATTGGCAATTCCGCCATCTTGCATGGCGTCAGGCGACAGGGATTCTATGACATAGCGTTCTATACGGTAAGCTTGATTGTCTTTGCCAATCATCGATAACTCAACCATCTTCACGGATGAGGAACTGATGTCCACTCCGATCAGTGGCGGTGACTTCAACTTTAAGAAGTCAAAATTGATATCAAAATTTCCCTTGAACATTGGCTTGTTAGAAGCGATACTCGCGCATTATAAATTACCCTGTTAAAGCCGAATATAGGTAAACTACTACCCATTATCAAGATAAATCTAGGTTTATTCAGCAGATTAAGAAGTTGATGTTGATTCTGACAGAATTCGAAAAATCCTATTCAAAGAAAAACAGTAGATATACCCCCTATAATTTTGTATTTTAACCGTTTCATCATTTAATTATTCATGTTTGCTCGCTGGTTGTACTATTTTTTTGTCACTTTATCCGCATTAGGTTTAATCGGTGTGCTGCTGGCAGGCTTTGCCGGATTGGTCATTTACTCCAATCTGCCATCACTGGATACGCTGACAGACTATCGCCCGAAAATACCTTTACGCATATACAGCGAAGAAGGTCAGATAATCGGTGAGTTTGGCGCGGAACGAAGAAATGTCGTCAGTATCTCTGAAGTGCCGGAGCATCTGAAACAGGCCATTCTTGCGGCGGAAGATGACCGCTTTTACGAACATGGCGGGGTTGATTATTTAGGTGTATTGCGTGCGGCTTATTCCAATTTCTCCGCGGGCAGTGTACGCCAGGGCGCCAGTACGATCACCATGCAAGTCGCCCGGAATTTTTTTCTGACCAGGGAAAAAACACTGACCCGGAAACTCAGCGAAGCGCTACTGGCATTCAAAATTGAACACAGCCTTAGCAAAGACAAGATTTTAGAACTGTACGTGAATCAAATTTACCTGGGGCACCGCAGTTATGGTTTTGCAGCGGCAGCACACACCTACTTCGGAAAGTCATTACAAGAAATCAATATCGTAGAAGCCGCCATGCTGGCCGGATTGCCCAAGGCGCCTTCAAGTTATAACCCGATCAGCAATCCAAAGCGGGCGAAAAGCCGGCAATTGTACGTTTTGGGCCGGCTTCATAAACTCAATTATATTTCCAGTAACGAATTGAGTGAATTGGAAAAACAGCCTGTTCCCGTGAAGAAGCAATCGACCGCCTTTGCCATGCGTGCCGAGTATGTGGCAGAAATGGTTCGCCAGGTCATCTATGATCGATATCAGGAAGAAACCTACGATAAAGGAATCAAGGTTTATACTACTCTGCGGCAGCTGGATCAGGAAGCCGCTTATCAGGCGCTCCGTAAAAATGTGATCGATTACGACAGACGCCGGGGTTATCGCGGTCCCGAAGCTTATATCGATCTGATGAAATATGGCGGAAATCAAGAAAAAATACTGGACGACGCGCTGGACGAAATCAACGATAGCGATGATATTTATGCAGCCGTTGTCATAGCGGCTAAACCCAATGCCGTTCAGGCTTACAAGAAGGGTGGAGAAGTCATTGAAATCACTGGTGATGGACTAAAATTCGCACAGAAATTTTTGGCTGAGAAAAAAGATCCCGGCAAAAAATACATTACCCCCGGTGCATTAATCCGTGTGCAAAAAAATCAGAAGAATGTCTGGCATATCGTTCAACTACCGGAAATAGAAGCGGCGCTTGTTTCTATCGACCCCAATGATGGCGCTATCCGCGCATTGATCGGTGGATTTGATTTCTATAAAAATCAATTCAATCATGTCACACAGGCATGGCGGCAACCAGGTTCCAGTTTCAAACCTTTCATTTATTCGGCCGCATTGGAGAAAGGTTTTACTCCAGCCACCATCATCAACGATGCCCCGCTCTCGTTCAGCGCAACCCAGACCGGTAGTCAGCTATGGGAACCGAAAAATTTCGATGGCAAATTTGAAGGACCGATGCGCATGCGCACGGCGCTAACCAAATCAAAGAATCTTGTGTCGATCCGGATCTTGCAGGCGATCGGTATACAGTATGCGCAAGATTACATTACGCGATTCGGTTTCGATGCCAGCCGTCATCCACCCTACTTACCGATGGCGCTCGGCTCGGGTTCCGTCACGCCGATGCAAATGGCTGCCGGATACGCGGTTTTTGCCAATGGCGGTTTCCGCATTGCACCCTATTTCATCAAGAAAATCGAAGATGAGAAAGGCAACATCATCGAACAATTCCAACCTGTCTCCGTTACCCATGGGGCAAAACGTGTGATTGATCCTCGCAATGCTTTTATCATGACCAGCATGATGCAGGATGTTGTGAATCAGGGTACAGCAGCCAAAGCAAGACAACTGGGACGCAGCGATCTGGCGGGAAAAACCGGTACGACCAGCAATTTTATCGATGCTTGGTTCTGCGGTTTTCAAAAAGACTTGGTAACCATTGCTTGGACAGGATATGACGAGCCTAAATCGCTGGGAAACAATGAAACCGGTGGGCGCGTTGCGTTACCGATTTGGATGGATTATATGGGTCCTGTGTTGAAAGGCGTCGCTATGGCAGAATACAAACCACCCAATGGAGTCGTTGCCGCAAGAATTAACTCAGCCACAGGATTCAGGGAAACCGGCGGAGATATGACCGAGTATTTTCTTAGCGAGCAGCTTCCGCCGCTAAATGAAAGTCCGGTTGAACATACACCGAAAGTTACCCGGGATTTACAAGATCAACTGTTCTAGCTTTATTACTCGCCATTTTATGGCTTATTGTCTCTTTTTGAGCCAATTTGCAGCTTCTATCGCGTAATAAGTCAATATTCCGTCCGCACCAGCGCGTTTAAATGAAAGCAGCGATTCCAGCACACAAGCTTCTTCATCTAACCATTCGTTAATCGCGGCAGCTTTCAGCATGGCATACTCGCCGCTCACTTGGTATACAAAAGTGGGGGCACCAAATTGATCCTTCACACGGCGTACGATATCCAGATAAGGCATGCCGGGTTTAATCATCACCATATCCGCTCCCTCGTTCAAATCTAACCCAACTTCCCATAACGCCTCATCGGAGTTTGCCGGATCCATCTGATAGGTATATTTATTCCCCGCGCCAAGATTCGCTGCAGACCCAACTGCATCACGAAACGGTCCATAGAAACTTGAAGCATATTTTGCGGAATACGCCAATATACGGGTATGAATAAATTGTTGGCCGTCCAAACCATTCCGGATCGCTGCTATGCGTCCATCCATCATATCGGAAGGCGCGACAACGTCAGCTCCAGCTTGTGCATGCACCAACGCTTGCTGACACAAAACATTTACGGTTTCATCGTTCATGACGTAACCGTGTTGATCAATGAGACCATCCTGACCATGGCTGGTATACGGGTCAAGCGCAACATCCGTAATGACCCCCAGCTCGGGAAAATTCTGCTTCAGTTGCTGCACTACTCTAGGCACCAATCCATCGGGATTGTAGGCTTCACTCGCAGTCAGATTCTTAAATTCAGTGTCGATCACCGGAAAAATAGCCAGAGCTGGAATACCAAGCCGCAAACAGTTTTCCGCTTGTGCCATTAACAAATCTAAACTTTGCCTGACAATCCCCGGCATTGATTTCACATTTTCGCTGCGATTCTTCCCATCCAAAACAAATACTGGATAAATCAAATCATCTGCGCGAAGATGAGTTTCTTGCATGAGACGTCGGGAAAATGCGTCACGACGCATGCGTCGCATTCTTTTTTGCGGAAATTGGCTATACAAAGACATAAATAAAAATCAGGAAAAATAATACGATAAAAAATAATTCTATTAATTTGAGGAACTAATACAGTCGAGAAGATCTCTTAGCAAAGGACATCTTGATCGTCCCCCTGTCTTTCCTCCCTGAGACAGGGCCTTAAGTGTGATATTAAGGCGATTCCCCCCGGTTTTACTCCCCTTTAGCCGGGGGCTTTTTTTATAACTTGAATCACTCAATACTAAACACTAATCTGCACTTAGCCAAGAATTAATAACGGAAGTAGCATCTTCTATTCCGCTACGAGCCAAGCTAGAAAATAATTGCACACTACATCCTGGATATGATTCTTGTAAATATTGCGTCGCATGCTGTAACGTAATGTTTGCTTGTTGTTTACTCAATTTATCAGCTTTCGTCAATATAATGTGAACTGTCTTTCCTGTCGGTATAAACCAATCCAGCATCTGAATATCCAGTGCTTTGAACGGATGCCGGATATCCATGATCAACACTAAACCTTTCAGTGATTCTCTCGTCTGTAAATATTGACTTAATAACTCTTCCCAATGCTTGCGGATGTTATCCGGAACCTTCGCATACCCATACCCAGGTAAATCAACGAGAAACTTGCTTTCATTCAATTGAAAAAAATTAATATGTTGAGTACGCCCTGGTGTTTTACTCACAAAAGCCAACCGGTTCTTGTTGGCCAAAGTATTTATAACACTTGATTTACCGGCATTTGATCTTCCCGCAAAAGCAATTTCAATCCCTGTATGCTGTGGTAATGCATGCATATCATTGATCGAGGTATAAAAAGTCGCTTTCTGGAATAAGTGCATGAAATTTTACGAACTAGATAATTCTCGTTTTTTCAATTCATCTTTAGCAATCACCACCAATCCTTCCAAAACCAAGTTATTAATTATCTTTAACGGATACTTAATAAAAGGACTCAGCAACGATGCGTTTCCACCACTGATGATGCAATTTATAGATGAATGCTTAAGTTGTGTGGATAAAACACCATACATACGCTCAATAGCACCTACCAAGCTATGTATTATGCCACTATGAATTGCATTTTGCGTATTAACGGGAAAATTTTGGTAGACACCCAATTTATTGGGCTTCAATTGAGTACCGGAATAAAGGCTATTAAGCATCAAATAAAAACCAGGTAAAATAATGCCACCCAGGAATTTTCCGTTGTCAGATAGTGTATCGATAGTCACCGCAGTACCAGCGTTAATAACTAAACAGGCTTTGTGTTCTATGTTCCAAGCAGCAATTAAAGCTGCCCAACGATCACTACCCAATTGTTTGGGATCTGAATAACCATTTAAAACACCACATTGATAGGATTGCGAATGGTGCCATATTGGTTGTATTGACCAACGTGAAATGAATTTACAAATTTTGCTTTTTGTTTCATCACGTGCTACATGCGAAATTATAATTAAATGCGGTTCTGATAAAACACTGAATTCAGTTTGCAACTCAGAAATATCATCATGCGAAACACTGCGTTGTGTTAACCAAAGATCATTATTAAACAATCCCCATTTAACAAAAGAATTACCAGAATCAATGATTAATAAAACGGAATTCATTTACCGCTTAATTATCTTTTAATCGCATAGAGATATTACCAGTACTATAAGACTGTTTACCGTTAGGTGTAATTAAGCAAATAGAACCGTCATCATTTATATTATCAACAACTCCATCAACAGATTGCTTATTTGGAAAAAGCAGTGTCACATTTTTTCCTTGATATGCATGGTAACTTATCCATTCATCTTTAAAATATGAGAAACCATATTTCTCAAAATCAGTTAAAGCATTGTATAACTGCACAAGAAGCGCACTAAAAATTTCGTTACGATCTTGAACTTTACCTGTGCATTGCAATAAATCAGTTACTTTTTGTTGGATATGGGATTTAATCGAGAAAGGAAGAAGAAAATTTATGCCAATTCCAATAACTGCAAATGCTGGACCATCCATTTTTCCACGCAGCTCAACCAATATACCTGCCAATTTACTAGTATCATGCAGAATATCGTTAGGCCATTTAAGGTAAATATTATTATCTGAAAAAGATCTTAAGACACGTACGAGGACAATACCAATTACTAAACTCAAGCCAGATAAAACAGAGACTCCATATCTGAAACGCCATAGTATAGAAAAGGTTAATGTATTACCTAATGTACCACCATGCCATTTCCGATTTTCTCGACCACGTCCTCTTACTTGAACCTCAGCAGCAACAATAACTATAGGATTGTTATCGTATTCTGACTTATCAAATCTATTCAATAAATAATTATTTGTAGAATCAATTATATTAAATATTTTTATATCAAATTTATTGGAATAATGAGAAATAAAATTAAGAATCTTATTTTTATTTAATAAATCAACTTTAGTTACAATAATACTTTTAACTTTATTCTAAGTATGAGTAAGAACAAATATTTTCGAAATTAACATTAGTTAAACTTGAGAAATAGCGGAAATATTATTCTTCACTAATTTCTTTTTTATCTGATGTCTCTTGAATTGGACGATCGAGCAATTCTACGAGTGCCATTGGAGCATTGTCACCTTTTCTATATCCAAATTTAAGAATTCTGACATATCCTCCAGGTCGTGTAATATAACGGGGACCAAGTTCATCAAATAATTTGGTCACAATTTGGCGATCACGTAATTTATTAAAAGCTGCTCTACGATTGGACAAAGACGGCTTTTTGCCTAAGGTAATAACTGGTTCGACATAACTTCTAAGTTCTTTTGCTTTTGGAAGTGTGGTTGTAATCACCTCATGACGCAATAATGAGTTACTCATGTTACGAAACATGGCCAGTCTGTGACTACTAGTTCTATTTAATTTCCTGAATGCATTATTATGACGCATGATTCTGATCCTTCGATATATTTTCTAAATTAGCAGGTGGCCAGTTATCTAATTTCATTCCTAGAGTAAGTTCTCTCGATGCTAATACTTCTTTTATTTCGTTGAGAGATTTTCTTCCTAAATTTGGAGTTCTCAACAATTCAGCTTCTGTGCGTTGAATTAAGTCTCCAATATAGTAAATGTTTTCAACTTTCAAACAATTGGCAGATCTAACAGTTAGTTCTAAATCATCAACAGGACGAAGTAAAATTGGATCAATCTGAGGCATCTGCGGTTTTTCTTTTGGAATAGGAGTACTTTCCAAATCAGCAAAAACAGATAGTTGCTGCACTAAAACGCGGGCCGCATATCGTATTGCTTCTTCTGGTTCAACAACTCCATTAGTTTCAAGGTCAATGATTAATTTATCCAAATCAGTTCGTTGCTCTACACGAGCACTTTCAACAGTATAACTAACACGTCTGACTGGGCTAAAAGAAGCATCCAAAAAAATTGTACCTATGTCTTTATCTAAATTCTTATTTTTTCTTATTGTCGCCGGAACGAATCCTCTTCCTTTCTCAACTCTCAATTCAATATTGATTTTACTATCGGAAGTCAAATGAGCA
Source organism: Nitrosomonas sp. (assembly GCF_040240425.1). Lineage (GTDB taxonomy): Bacteria > Pseudomonadota > Gammaproteobacteria > Burkholderiales > Nitrosomonadaceae > Nitrosomonas. The sequence continues at coordinate 62,065 of NZ_QPHG01000007.1, forward strand.
ATGATGTGTTCTGGATTAATTATTTCAACATCATGTCCGGTTTCGATGTCGCCAGCAGTAACAACACCTTTTCCATTTTTCCTCAAGTATAAAGTAGCTTCATCATTATTATGAAGTTTCAGGACTATACCTTTAATATTTAACAAAATATCTACAATATCCTCTTGAACTCCATCTAAAGCAGAATATTCATGGACAATACCTGCAATTTTTACTTCTGTAGGAGCAAAACCTGACATTGAAGATAATAGAATTCTTCGAAGTGCATTACCTAATGTATGGCCATAGCCTCTTTCAAAAGGTTCCATCACAACTTTGGCGTGTAATGGTGAAATATTCTGAACATCAATAATTCGTGGTGTAAGCAGCTCCGTACCGAGCATAAAAAAATCCTTTTGTGTAAAAAGCTTTATTGATTATTTTGAATACAATTCAATTATCAATGATTCATTAATAGAAGAAGGTAAATCTGAACGCTCAGGTTTCATTTTATAGATACCTTTCATTTCGATAACATTTACATCTATCCATGAAGGAAAATTTCGGCTGCTGGCTGTTTCAATAGAAGATTTAATACGTAATTGATTTTTTGCATTTTTATCAATTTCGATTGTATCTCCAACATTAACTAAATAAGCAGGTATATTAACTTTATGTCCATTTACCAAAATACAGTTATGCCTTACAATTTGGCGTGCTTCTGATCTAGATGATCCAAATCCCATATGATAAGCGACATTATCAAGGCGACTTTCTAATAATTGCAGCAAATTATCTCCAGTTATACCTCTTTCTTTATCAGCTGATTTATAAATATTCCGAAACTGTTTTTCCAGAATACCATAGATTTTTTTTACTTTTTGTTTTTCACGTAATTGACCACCGTAGTCTGACAAACGGCCTTTCTTTTGACCATGTTGACCGGGTGGATAATTTCTGCGTTCTATAGCGCATTTATCAGTAAAACATTTTTCACCTTTCAAGAAAAGCTTTTCACCTTCTCGACGACATTGTTTACATTTGGGTGCAAGATTTCGAGCCAAGATATCTCCTTAAATACGACGTTTTTTAGGTGGTCGACAACCATTATGGGGCACTGGCGTAACATCAGAAATACTAGTGATTTTAAAACCAGCCGCATTCAAAGCGCGTACTGCAGAGTCACGACCTGGACCTGGGCCTTTTACTTTTACTTCAAGATTTTTGACGCCACAATCAATGGCTATTTTACTTGCAGTTTCAGCAGCAACTTGCGCAGCAAATGGTGTGCTTTTTCTCGAACCTTTAAATCCAGCTCCACCTGAAGTTGCCCATGATAATGCATTGCCTTGCCTATCTGTTATAGTTACTATTGTATTATTAAAAGAAGCATGTATATGAGCAATTCCTTCAGAAACATTTTTCTTAATCTTCTTTTTAACACGTGAGTTTGTTTTATTCATGATAACATCCAAAATAACAACGAGTTATTCGTATAATTAACGAGCACGGATTGCTTTGCGAGGACCTTTTCTGGTTCTTGCATTTGTTCTAGTGCGTTGCCCTCGAACAGGAAGGCCTCGTCTATGCCGTAGTCCTCTATAGCAACCTAAATCCATTAATCTTTTGATATTCATCGAAATTTCACGTCGAAGATCACCTTCAATTGTCATCCGAGCAATATATTCGCGTAATTGATCTATTTGTTCCTCAGTAAGATCTTTTAATTTTATATTAGTATCTATGCCCACTGATTCGCAAATATTCTTAGAACTAGATCTACCAATACCATATATAGCAGTCAGAGCAATGCTAACATGTTGATGATTAGGTATGTTTACACCAGCAATACGTGCCATTTATGTTTTCCTATATAAACTTACTTTCACTTTTCTGTTTAGCCTTGACGTTGCTTATGTCTTGGATCTAAGCAAATAACACGAACAACTCTATTTCGTCTAATTATTTTACAGTTTCTGCAATATTTTTTAACTGAAGCATTTACTTTCATAAGATTAAATTTGATTATTAAAAATAGTAAAGAATTATATATTATTTGCGTGTTATTTCATTATTTTGCTCGAAAAGTAATACGAGCTCTTGTCAAATCATATGGCGTTAAATCAACTGTTACTTTATCGCCAGGCAAAATTCTAATATAGTGCATACGCATTTTTCCTGAAATATGTCCTAATACTACGTGCCCATTTTCTAACTTGACTCGAAATGTTGCATTAGGAAGCGTCTCGAGGATTTCTCCTTGCATTTGTATTGTATCTTCTTTTGCCATCAAAAAATGCCGAATATTTATCTTGTAGGTAATTTTGCTTGATTACTTTTGAAATTAGTTTTCTTAAGTAAACTATCATATTGCGATGACATAACATGTGATTGAATCTGTGACATAAAATCCATCGTCACAATTACAATAATTAAAAGAGAAGTACCTCCAAAATAAAAAGGAACATTCCATTTCAAAATTAAAAATTCAGGCAATAAACACACCAATGTAACGTAAATTGAGCCTGATAATGTTAAACGCAGCATAATCTTTTCTATATATCGTGTAGTCTGTTCTCCTGGTCTAATGCCAGGTACAAAAGCGCCACTCTTCTTAAGATTATCAGCGGTTTCCTTTGGATTAAAAACAAGAGCTGTGTAAAAGAAGCAGAAAAAAATGATCATCATCGCATACAAAATAACATATATTGGTTGTCCAGGAGATAATGCTGAACTAATGTCTTTTAACCATGTTACAGATTCATCATTTGCAAACCATCCAGCCAATGTTGCAGGAAATAAAATTATACTTGAAGCAAAAATCGGCGGAATGACACCAGACATATTTAATTTTAAAGGTAAATGCGAACTTTGACCGCCATAAACTTTTTGACCAATTTGTCGTTTCGCATAATTCACTAAAATACGTCGTTGTCCTTTTTCAACAAAAACAACAATTCCTGTCACACAAGCAGCTGCGACAAATATACTTAGTGCAATTAAAAAATGCATAGAACCAGTGCTAACTAAATCTAAGGTGCCACCTATTGCACTTGGCAAACCAGCAGCAATGCCAGCGAAAATTATCAACGATATTCCGTTACCAATGCCACGTTCTGTAATCTGTTCACCTAACCACATCAAAAAAATTGTTCCTGTTACCAAAGTAATAACAGTTGTAATCGTGAACATTCCTCCAGGATTTATTACCAAACCAGCTTGAGATTGTAATGCAATAGAAATTCCATAACTTTGAACTAATGCCAAAGCTACAGTACCATATCTAGTATATTGTGTAATTTTTCTTCTTCCACTCTCACCTTCTTTTTTTAAAGACTCTAAAAAAGGGATTGCAACTGTTCCTAATTGCATTATGATAGAGGCAGATATATATGGCATGATTCCAAGCGCAAATATAGAAAACCTGGAAAGAGCTCCCCCAGAAAACATATTAAACATGCCCAAGACGCCGCTTTCTTGCGATTCAAATAAATCTTTTAAAACAATTGGATCTATTCCAGGAACAGGAACATGGGCACCAATTCTATAGACAATTAACGCCAACAACAAAAACCATAAGCGTCTTTTAAGATCAGCAAATTTATCTACAGAGAGATTTGACATATTATTTAAATTGAAAAAACTTTATGAAATTGTGCTTCCAGAAGCCAGGAGTACATCTTTAACTCCTTTACTTATTACAATATTTTTAAAATTAAAAGTTTTGGTGCAATTTCCAGATTTAAAGATTCTAACTTTATTTGTTTTTCTTGGAATTAAATTATTTGCTACTAATGTTTCTATACTAATTTCTTTTTCGAAAAGTAAATTCAAATCACTTAAACGTAAACTAGGATATTCTCGCCGTTTTAAAATGACAAAGCCTCGTTTTGGTAAACGTCTTTGTATTGGCATTTGCCCACCTTCAAAACCGACCTTATGAAATCCACCAGATCGAGATTTTTGCCCTTTATGTCCTCTTCCACAGGTTTTTCCAACACCTGATCCCATTCCACGTCCAACTCGTACTTTAGTTTTTTTTGAGCCAACAGAAGGCTTTATAGAATTCAAAAACATAATTTAATCGCATCTAACTAAATAATTAATCTTATCAATCATTCCACGCACTTCGGGCGTATCAATAAGTATTGAAGAGCTATTTAGCTTCCTCAGCCCTAAACCCCGAACTGTTGCTTTATGTGATTTTTTAGTTCCTATCATGCTTTTAATAAGTGTTATTTTGATAGTCTTTTCTTTTTGAGAATTAACCATGATTTGAACCTAATATTTCTTTAATTGTTTTGTTACGCTTAGCAGCAATTGTTGCTGGAGTGTTCATCTGATTTAAGCCCTTTAATGTTGCTCTAACAACATTATATGGATTTGTAGAACCAATACATTTTGCCAAGATATTAGTCATTCCCATTACCTCAAATATAGCTCTCATTGGCCCTCCTGCAATTATACCCGTTCCTTCAGGTGCAGGTTGCATATATACTTTCGCAGCCCCATGTGATGCGGTTATAGGATGATATATAGATCCATTCTTTAATTTAATTTTTATCATTTTACGCCGAGCTTCATCCATTGCCTTCTGCACAGCAACTGGAACTTCACGAGATTTACCTTTACCCATTCCAACACCACCATCACCGTCACCCACAACAGTTAATGCCGCAAATCCTAAAATACGACCACCCTTGACAACTTTTGTAACTCTGTTGATAGCAACCATTTTTTCACGTAAATCATCGCTGCCTTCTTCTGCCCCTATTGTTTTAGTATTCATATTTTAGACCTTGGAATCATTACATTTTATTAAAATTTCAATCCTTCTTCACGAGCAGCATCAGCTAAGGCCTTAACTCGACCATGATATTTATATCCAGATCTGTCAAACGCGATATTTGATATACCAAACTTTATTCCTTTTACCGCAATTCTTTTTCCAATTATTGTTGCTGCCTCGATGTTACCACCTGTTTTTATTTCTTTTTTAACATCTGACTCTAATGTGGATGCACTCGCAATAGTTTTATTATTTTTATCATCAATCAATTGTGCATATATATGAGAATTACTTCTATGAATTGACAATCGAATAACCCCCAATTCTGCTATGGTGGCACGTGTTTTTTTAGATCTTCTAATACGTTTATCTTTTAAATTTGACATGATGATTTCACTTATTTTTTCTTAGTCTCTTTAAGAACAATAATTTCATCCGAATACCTTACTCCTTTTCCTTTGTAAGGCTCTGGTTTTCTATATGCCCTAATATCAGCTGAAACTTGTCCAACTTTCTGTTTATCAATTCCTTTGATTATTATCTCAGTCTGTGTTGGTGTTTCAATTTTAATTCCATTTGGAATTTCAAAATCTATTGGATGTGAAAAGCCGAGTGTAAGACTCAATTTATTTGCGTTTGCTTGCGCTCTGTAACCAACTCCAACAAGCTGCAATTTTTTTTCAAAACCCTTTGAAACTCCATGAACCATATTTGCAATTAATGCTCTGAATGTTCCAGATAACGCATTTGCATGCTGAGAGTTAGAGTTTGCTTTAATTTTGAGAAATTTATCTATTTGATCAACGCTAATTTCACAAACTAATGGATACTCTAAAACCCCAAGAGGTCCTTTTACCTTAATATCCTGTTTCGTCAAAAAAACTTCAACATTTTCAGGGACAGATATTGGATTATTACTTACACGAGACATTAAATAAATCCTTTAAACTAGAGTGCACAAGAGCTCACCACCGATACCCAATACTCGAGCTTTATTTTGTGTCATAACACCTTGCGATGTCGAGATTATAGCTGTACCCAAGCCGTTCATCACATTTGGTAAATTTTTACTAGATTTGTAAATTCTTAAACCAGGTTTACTAATACGCTTAATATTTTCAATTACAGGCTCACCTGCATAATATTTTAAAACAATTTCTAACGTACTTTTGTTATTTTCTTTAATAACATTATAAGAATCTATGTAACCTTCATCTTTAAGTACATTAGCAATTGATACTTTCAAGCGAGAACATTCCATTTTAGCAGAACGCTTTCTTGCCATCTGAGCATTTCTAATTCTTGTAAGCATATCTGCAATTGGATCGCTCATACACATATTGATTACACTCTATGATTAGTTATTTAACTTATACTTGGAATATCATTAGTAGATAAAAATTTTACCAACTAGCTTTTATGATTCCAGGAATCTTTCCACTCATTGCCATGTCTCTTAATTTGTTTCTTCCAAGTCCAAATTTAGAATATACTCCACGCGGTCTTCCTGTTAATTCGCATCTATTTCTTAATCTTACAGCGCTAGAATCCCTTGGAAGTTTCTGCAATTGTTCTCGTGCTTTTGCCCTATCATCTTCATCCAATGAATAATTAGAGATTATCTTGTATAAATTTTTTCTTTTTTCAAAATATTTAGCCACTAATTTTTGTCTTTTATTATTTCTATTCACTGTTGATAACTTAGCCATAATTTCCTCAATTCTTGAAGGGAAAACTAAATGCTGCCAACAAAGCTTTCGCTTCAATATCGTTTTTTGCAGTTGTTGTAATTGAAATATTCATGCCACGTAAAGCATCAATTTTATCGTAATCAATTTCAGGAAATATAATTTGCTCTTTTATACCCATATTATAATTGCCTCTACCATCAAATGATTTTCCTGATATACCTCTGAAATCACGTATTCTTGGTATCGCAATAGTAATCAATTTATCGAGGAACTCGTACATTCTAACTTTTCTAAGAGTTACCATGCATCCGATTGGATAATCTTTTCTTACTTTAAAAGTTGCAATTGATTTCTTGGCGCGTGTCACTACCGGTTGTTGACCGCAAATTTTTTTTATATCTGAAACTGCATTCTCGATTACTTTTTTTTCGATGGTCGCTTCACCCAATCCAATATTAAGTGTAATCTTGGTTATACATGGTACTTCCATTACAGATTTGTATCCAAACTGTTTTTTTAACTCTTCAGCTATTGTATTACGGTAATAATCTTGTAAACGCGCCATATCCTTACAATCCTCTTATACTTCGATCAATTCATTTGTAGTTTTAAAAAAACGTACTTTTTTATCATTGGAATCAAATCTAAATCCAACTCTATCAGCTTTTTTTGAAGCAAAGTTATAAATCGCAACATTTGAAATATGAATTGACATTTCTTTATTAATTATTCCTCCAGTTGTTCCAATTGAAGGATTAGGCTTTTGATGTTTTTTTACCGAATTTATTCCTTGTACTAACAAACGCTCCGAACCTATCGTACGTAATACTGTACCTTTTTTACCTTTATCTTTTCCAGTAATTACAATTACATCATCGCCCTTTTTGATTTTTCTCATATCTATTCTCTTCTAGGTATTACAGAACTTCCGGAGCAAGCGACACAATCTTCATGAAACGTGCATTTCGCAACTCACGCGTAACAGGACCAAATATGCGAGTTCCAATCGGTTCAAGCTTGTTATTTAATAGCACGGCAGCATTATCATCAAATTTTAACAACGAACCATCTAAACGTCGCACACCTTTTGCTGTACGCACTACAATAGCATTATAAACTTCACCTTTTTTTACACGCCCTCGCGGTGCAGCGTCTTTAATGCTTACTTTAATAATATCGCCGATACCTGCGTATTTTCTCTTTGATCCTCCAAGAACTTTGATACACATTAATGATCTTGCACCTGTGTTATCAGCAACTCGCAATATTGATTGCATCTGTATCATTTAATAGTCTCTTTTAAAAACTCATATCGAATATTTATTTAAATTTTTTGATTTTAATTAAATAAATAATATTTTTAATAAGTATCACTAAGAATCAAAGAGGCAGAATTATACAAGAAAAAATTCTTGCCTCATATACTTTATGACAAATAACGTCTAGAATCATAATAAAACTATTTATTTCTCAGATTCACTATTAATATGCTTTACTACTTTCCAGTTTTTGGTTTTCGATAATGGGCGACATTCTTCAATTAAAACAATATCACCTACAGCAAATTGCTCATCTGGTACATGCGCATGATATTTTTTTGATCTAATTACAAATTTTCCATAAAGAGGGTGTTTTATTCGACGCTCAACCTGAACTGTAACTGTTTTATTCATTTTATTACTTGTGATACGCCCAGTCAGTGTACGTTTTAATTTTTCACTATTCATAATTAACTTGCTTTCTGAGTCATAATTGTTTTAACTCTTGCGATATCTTTTCTAATCATTTTCATTCGACTTGTATCTGAAAGTTGCTGCGTAGCCAATTGCATTCTTAAGCTAAATTGCACCTTTAATAAGGAAATAAGTTCCTTGTTAAGCTCAGATAATGATTTCTCTTTCAATTCACTTACTTTCATTGTTATCCGCCAAGTTGCCTGATAGTAAATACTGTTTTAATTGGTAATTTTGCTGCAGCTAGTCTAAACGCTTCTTTTGCTAGCTCTTCACTTACGCCATCCATTTCATACAACATTTTTCCTGGCTGTATTTCAGCAACATAATACTCTGGACTTCCCTTACCATTTCCCATTCGAACTTCAGCGGGTTTATGGGAAATTGGCTTATCGGGGAAAATCCGTATCCAAATACGACCACCTCTTTTAATATGCCTTGTCATGGCTCTTCGTGCAGCTTCAATTTGACGAGCTGTTAATCGACCTCTATCAACTGCTTTTAGACCAAACTCACCAAAACTAACTTTTGAACCGCGTGTTGCGATGCCAGTATTTCTTCCCTTTTGTTGCTTTCTATATTTAGTTCGTGCTGGCTGAAGCATTTTTTCCCTCAGAATTAATTTTTTTCAGATATTAAAGAATCTAGTACTACTGATTAAATGATTTTATCATTCAATGCTTTTATCTATTTTAGAGTCAGATTCTTTAATAAATGCCGAAGAAGTTTTTTTATTAATTTTCTTTTTTTCGCTATCTAAAGCATTACCTGGTGTATTTAAACTATTTGCGTCACTTTTTCCAAGTATTTCACCCTTAAAAACCCACACTTTTATCCCAATAATGCCATAGGTAGTTTCAGCTTCTGATGTTGCATAGTCGAGATCTGCCCTTAATGTATGAAGAGGAACGCGGCCTTCTCGATACCATTCCGTACGGGCAATTTCTATTCCATTTAATCTACCCGAACTCATTATTTTTATACCTTGCGCTCCCAGTCTCATGGCATTTTGCATTGCACGCTTCATTGCTCTACGGAACATAATTCTTTTTTCCAATTGCTGAGCAATATTGTCTGCAATTAATTGCGCATCCAGTTCGGGCTTTCTAATTTCCTCAATATTAACATGTACAGGAACTCCCATTCTTTTTTGGAGCTCAGTACGTAATACCTCTATATCTTCACCTTTTTTTCCAATAACCACACCTGGACGCGAGCTATAAATAGTAATTCTTGCATTTTTTGATGGTCTTTCTATCAAAACTCTACCAACCGAAGCATTTTTAAGCTTTTCATTAAGAAAAGTCCGTACTTTTATATCTTCATTCAACATAGTTGCAAAGTTATTGCTATTTGCATACCACTTTGACAACCAATTTCTTTGAACTGAAAGACGAAACCCGATTGGATGTATTTTTTGACCCATATCAATTAGTGCCTATGATTTTATTTAATTTGACTACCATTATCGCTTACTGTTAACGAGATATGACATGTAGGCTTCACGATTCTATTGCCCCGGCCTTTAGCGCGCGCACTTGTCCGTTTCATCAGTATCCCTCTATCGATATATATAGATGAAACTTTCAATTCATCAATATCTGCACCATCATTATGTTCTGCATTTGCAATGGCTGATTCCAAGATTTTGCGTATTATTTCAGCGCCTTTCTTAGGACTAAAAGTCAAGATATTCAGTGCCTTGTCCACTGACAGACCTCGTATTTGATCTGCTACAAGACGTCCTTTTTGTGCTGATAATCTGACTCCGCGTAGTTTAGCAGTAGTTTCCATATTTATTCCTATCGCTTAGTAACTGCTTTTTTATCACCGGCATGGCCTTTAAAAGTCCGTGTAAGCGAAAATTCACCAAATTTATGACCAACCATATTTTCTGTCACAAAAACAGGAATATGCTGCTTACCATTGTGGACTGCCACTGTCATTCCTATAAAATCTGGCAATATGGTGGATCGTCTCGACCATGTCTTGACAGGTCTTTTATCATTTGTTTCACGAGCCTTCAATATCTTTACCATTAAATGCGCATCTACAAATGGTCCCTTTTTAACTGATCGTGCCATTTAATCTATTATCCTTTTTTTGAATAACGATGACGAACTATCATCACTTCCGTTCTTTTATTTTTTCTAGTTCTATAGCCTTTAGCCGGTGTTCCCCAAGGACTGACTGGATGTCTTCCAGCCGATGTCCTTCCTTCCCCACCACCGTGTGGGTGATCGATAGGATTCATTGCTACACCTCGTACTGTTGGTCTAATTCCACGCCAACGGACAGCTCCTGCTTTACCGATCGATCTTAAATTGTGTTCTGCATTACCTACTTCACCGATTGTAGCACGACAATCAATATGAACTTTCCGCATCTCACCTGAACGAAGTTTCAGTTGCGCATAATTTCCTTCTCGTGCTTGCAATTGTATAGAGGCCCCTGCAGATCGTGCTAATTGAGCGCCTTTTCCTGGTAGTAATTCAACACAATGAATTATCGTTCCCATAGGTATATTGCGCAAAGGCAACGCATCTCCGGGTTTTATCTGAGCATTTTTGCCACTAGAAATTTTTGTACCTACCGTTAATCCTTTTGGTGCAATAATGTATCTTCTTTCTCCATCTTGGTAGCAAATTAAAGCAATATTAGCTGTCCTATTAGGATCATATTCAATGCGCTCGACAATACCACTTATATCATCTTTATCACGTTTAAAGTCTATCAATCTATAATGATGTTTATGACCACCGCCACGATGCCTTGTAGTGATACGGCCATAATGATTACGCCCCGCAGTTTTAGTTTGTTTCTCTATTAAATTTTTATAAGGCTCGCCTTTATACAAATCCTTATTTACTAATTTAACTACAGATCTTCTTCCGGGTGAAGTCGGTTTTAATTTAACAAGGGCCATTATTTAACCTCTGCATTTGAAAAATTTGCAAAACTCAATTCCTGCCCTTCCTTAATGCTTACGATGGCTTTTTTCCAATCATTTCTGTGTCCCATGAACCGTCCAAATCTTTTGCTTTTCCCTTTAACGTTTATCGTTTGAACATTTTTCACTTCTATTTTTTGTTCTTTCCATAACAATTCTATAGCATCTTTTATCTCTTTCTTAGTCGCATCTGTCACTACACGAAATACCGTTTGATTATTTTTCTCTCCAATAAACGTAGCTTTCTCTGAGATGTGTGGTGCTAATATAACTTTTAATAAACGTTCTTGATTTATATTTGAATTTTTCATGACAGAAGTTCCTCAAGATTCTTTAATCCTTCTGTTGTAAGCAAAATCTTTTCAAATTTTAAAAGACTTACCGGATCTATATTTTTCACCTCAACTACGGAAACATGCGGAATATTACGTGAAGATAGATATAAATTTTCATCCACATTATTCGTAATCAGCATAACTTCATTGAGCCCTAACGCAATTATTTTTTCTCTAAAAGCTTTAGTTTTATGTGTATCGACATTAAAGTCATTAATGATCATTAATCGCTCATCGCGTACTAATTGCGAAAAAATTACACTTATACCAGTACGGTACATTTTTTTATTGAGTTTTTTCCTAAAATTTTCATCCGGACTATTCGGAAAAATTTTTCCGCCTCCGCGCCATATTGGACTTGATGCCATACCGGCACGAGCTCGCCCTGTTCCTTTTTGCCGCCATGGCTTTCGAGTTGACTTAGCAACATCTGCGCGCCCTTTCTGAGCTCGTGTTGCCCCTCGTGCATTTGACAGATAAGAAGTTATAACTTGATGAACAAGTGCTTCATTGTAATCTCTATTAAAGAGTGCATCAGAAACAGTAATATTTTCTGTTACCTGATTCTTTTCACTGATAAGCTTCAACTCCATTACTTGTTCATCCTATTGTTATTTCGTTTTATTAATCAATTTACTTTTTTACTTTGATGCTCGAACGCACTATTACATTACCACCTTTAGATCCTGGTATAGCGCCTTTCAAAAGCAGTAAATTTCTTGCTTCATCAATTCTTAATATCTCTACATTCTGAACAGTTCTTCTTACATTACCCATATGACCGGACATTCTTTTCCCGGGAAAAACTCGACCAGGATCTTGCGCCATCCCAATTGATCCTGGTTTATTATGCGCTTTTGAATTACCGTGACTAGCTCGATTGGAAGAAAAGTTATGTAACTTTATCGTTCCTGCATAGCCTTTGCCGATAGTTGTTCCAGATACGTCCACCTTTTGGCCAACATTGAATATTCCACATGTAATTACAGCACCAGTTTGCAGTTGATTGATATCTTCATCTGCAGTTACTCTAAACTCTTTTACTATGCTTCCTGCTTCTACGCCAGCTTTTGAGAAATGTCCTGCAATTGATTTATTAACTCTATTCGCTCTTCTCTTTCCAAATGTTAATTGCACTGCAGAATAACCATTTGTGTCAGATTTTTTTAACTGAGTTATGCGATTATTGGAAACATCAATGACTGTTACTGGCAAACTATCTCCATTCTCAGTAAAAATGCGAGTCATCCCAACTTTACGACCAATCAACCCTATTGCCATTTTCCGCCTCTATCAAAGAGTACATGTTTTTAATAAGAATAACTAAATACTCTAATTATTTATTTAAAAATACTTATAATTTGATTTCCACATCTACGCCAGCGGGCAAATCCAATTTCATTAAAGCATCGACTGTTTTATCAGTTGGATCAATGATATCCATTAATCTTAAGTGCGTCCTAATCTCAAATTGATCGCGAGATGTTTTATTTACGTGAGGCGATCTCAATACATCAAAACGCTCGATCCTAGTCGGCAGTGGGACAGGGCCCTTAACTACAGCCCCTGTTCTTTTTGCTGTTTCTACAATTTCGAGTGCCGATTTATCTATCAACCGATAATCGAATGCCTTTAGACGAATTCTAATTTTTTGGTTTTGCATATATATTTTAATTTCGAGTTTATAGATCCAATTTCACAATTGAATTGACTCTAACTTTATTTCGCCTTATAAAATATCATTCAATAATTTTTGCGACGACACCGGCACCAACCGTGCGCCCGCCTTCTCGTATCGCAAATCGCAATCCGTCTTCCATCGCAATCGGTGCTATCAGATTTACCGTCACCGATACGTTATCCCCAGGCATCACCATTTCCGTGCCCGCGGGTAATTCAATCGCCCCCGTGACATCCGTCGTTCTGAAATAAAATTGTGGACGATAACCAGGGAAAAATGGGGTATGTCTTCCACCTTCTTCCTTACTTAACACATATATTTCCGCTGTGAATTTGGTATGTGGCGATATGCTGCCCGGTTTTGCCAGCACCTGCCCGCGTTCTACTTCTTCACGTTTAGTGCCGCGCAACAGTATTCCCACATTATCACCGGCTTGACCTTGATCCAATAGTTTGCGGAACATTTCAACGCCCGTGCATACTGTCTTTAGCGTGGGTTTAAGGCCTACGATCTCAATCTCTTCACCTACCTTGATGATACCTCTTTCAACCCGTCCCGTTACAACCGTTCCACGGCCAGAAATCGAGAAAACGTCTTCCACTGGCATAATAAACGCACCATCGATTGCACGTTCCGGTTGTGGTATGTAACTATCCAACGCCGCCGCCAATTTCAATATGGAAGGTTCGCCGATATCGCTTTGATCACCTTCTAGTGCTTTCAGCGCCGAACCAACAATGATCGGTGTGTCGTCACCTGGGAAGTCGTATTTGGACAATAATTCGCGTATTTCCATTTCCACTAGCTCTATCAGCTCAGCGTCATCAACCATATCCGCTTTATTCATATAGACGATGATGTAAGGAACACCCACTTGGCGCGCCAGCAGTATATGTTCACGCGTTTGCGGCATTGGACCATCAGCAGCCGACACTACCAATATTGCTCCATCCATTTGGGCCGCGCCCGTGATCATGTTCTTCACATAATCCGCGTGCCCAGGACAGTCCACATGTGCGTAATGACGATTCTCTGTTTCGTATTCCACGTGGGCCGTATTAATGGTAATTCCGCGCGCACGCTCTTCCGGCGCTGAGTCAATCTGATCGTAACTCTTCGCTTCTCCGCCAAATTTCTTCGTCAATATCGTCGTAATTGCCGCCGTTAGCGTCGTCTTACCATGATCCACGTGTCCTATCGTGCCAACATTTACGTGTGGCTTCGACCGCTCAAATTTACTCTTTGCCATGTTCTATTCCTTTACACTCTATACAATTCGATTACTTTTTATTGATTATCGCATCAGCTACATTTTTCGGGGCTTCTGAATAATGCTTAAATTCCATTGAGTAAGTTGCCCTACCTTGTGTAGCTGATCTTAAGGCTGTTGAATAGCCAAACATTTCCGCCAACGGTACCTCGGCCCGAATCACTTTAAACCCGGGCACGTCTTCCATTCCCTGTATCATACCGCGCCTAGATGACAAATCTCCAACCACATTTCCCATAAAATCTTCTGGTGATTCAACTTCAACTGCCATCATTGGCTCCAATAGCACTGGATTGGCTTTACGCATGCCATCTTTGAAAGCTATAGATGCGGCCATCTTGAATGCATTTTCATTTGAATCTACATCGTGATAAGAGCCATCAAAAAGAGTAACCTTAACATCCACCACTGGATATCCTGCCAACACTCCACTTGGCAACGTTTCCAGCAAACCTTTTTCGACCGCTGGTATATATTCGCGCGGCACGGAACCGCCTTTTATCTCATCTACAAATTCAAAACCTTTACCCGCCTCATTCGGTTCCATTTTTAGCCATACATGACCATACTGACCACGCCCGCCTGATTGCTTGACAAATTTTCCTTCAATTTCAACTGATTTTTTTATCGCCTCACGATATGCAACTTGAGGAGCACCAACATTAGCCTCTACACCAAATTCCCGTTTCATTCGATCAACAATAATTTCTAGATGCAACTCACCCATTCCTGAAATGATGGTTTGACCGGATTCTTCATCGGTACGCACTCTGAAGGAGGGGTCTTCTTGCGCCAATCGATTGAGCGCAATACCCATTTTTTCCTGATCCATTTTTGTTTTCGGCTCAACAGCAACATGAATTACAGGCTCAGGAAAATCCATTCTTTCCAATGTAATTACCTTTTGTGGATCACAAAGGGTATCTCCCGTTACCACATCTTTCAAACCCACAGCAGCAGCTATATCGCCCGCCCTTACTTCTTTTATCTCTTCACGCTGATTTGCGTGCATCTGCAATATCCTACCTATTCTTTCTTTTTTACCCTTAACCGGGTTATAGACAGTATCACCAGACACAACAACACCGGAATAAACTCTAAAGAAAATTAACTGCCCAACGTACGGATCGGTGGCAATTTTGAAAGCAAGCGCCGAGAATGGCTCATCATCATCAGCCTTGCGTTTATCAGCCTCACCACTTTCGTTCTCGCCCTGTATCGCCAAGACATCGGTAGGTGACGGCATATAATCTATGACCGCATCCAGCATAGCTTGCACACCTTTATTTTTAAAGGCGGTCCCACACATCATCGGAACTATTTCATTATTGATAGTCCGTGCACGTAACCCAATTTTTATATCCGAGATCTCCAAGTCTCCATTCTCAAGATACTTATTCATTAAGTCTTCATTTGCTTCGGCTGCCGATTCCAGCATTTTTTCACGCCAAACCTGAGCATCAGCCTTTAAATTTTCCGGTATATCACGCTCTTCAAATTTCATTCCGCGACTGTCATCGTCCCAGTAAATAGCTTTCATCTTTACCAAGTCGACAATACCCTCAAATTTATCTTCAGCTCCGATGGGTAATTGTATGGGCACTGGCATGGCTTTTAATCGCGCCTTAATCTGTTCATACACACGCATGAAATTTGCACCAGACCGATCCATTTTGTTTACAAAGGCAAGACGCGGCACTTTGTATTTATTCGCTTGCCTCCAAACTGTCTCAGTTTGCGGCTGCACCCCACCCACTGCACAAAAAACTGTACATGCACCATCCAAAACACGCAATGATCGTTCCACTTCAATCGTAAAATCTACGTGACCGGGCGTGTCTATTATATTGACGCGATGCTCTGGATAATTTCCAGCCATCCCCTTCCAAAAACAGGTTGTGGCTGCCGACGTAATCGTAATACCCCTTTCCTGCTCCTGTTCCATCCAGTCCATCGTAGCTGCGCCATCATGAACTTCACCCAGCTTATGCGACACACCAGTGTAAAAAAGGACACGCTCGGTCGTCGTTGTCTTACCCGCGTCGATATGAGCCATAATACCTATGTTTCTATAACGCTCTATTGGAGTTTTTCTTGCCACGGTTTAATGCCTTACGATTAATTCAACTTACGATTATGTTTAATACCAGAGACACAATTTATTAAAATCTAAAATGTGAGAATGCTTTATTGGATTCCGCCATTCTGTGCACTTCTTCTCGTTTCTTTACCGCACCGCCACGCCCCTCTGCTGCTTCGGTCAATTCACCCGCCAGCCTTGCATCCATTGACTTTTCACTTCTCTTTCTAGCCGCATCACGGAGCCAACGCATCGCCAACGCATTCCGCCGCACCGAACGCACCTCTACTGGTACTTGGTAATTCGCGCCACCCACTCGACGACTCTTAACCTCTACTACCGGACGAACGTTAGTCAACGCCTGGGTAAAAACTTCGAGCGGATCATTCCCGGTTTTTTTGCCTATATGTTCTAGCGCGCCATAGATAATTCTTTCAGCAACAGACTTTTTACCACGCGTCATGAGAACATTGACAAATTTCGCCAATTCGACATTGTGGTATTTTGGATCAGGTAATATTTCACGCTTTGGAACTTCTCTACGTCTTGGCATTATGAAACCTCTACATTACTCAATTTTATTTTTTCTAGAAATTTGGAAGGTGTCTAAATTAATTTTAAGCAGTCTTTGGCTTTTTAGAACCATATTTTGAACGACTCTGTTTGCGATCTTTAACACCTGCTGTATCCAGACTTCCCCTGACCGTGTGATAACGAACACCCGGCAAATCTTTAACACGACCACCACGGATTAACACTACCGAGTGCTCTTGGAGATTATGCCCTTCACCGCCAATATAACTTGTCACCTCAAATCCATTAGTTAGCCTTACCCTAGCTACTTTCCGTAAAGCTGAATTTGGCTTTTTGGGTGTTGTGGTATATACCCTTGTACATACACCCCTTTTCTGCGGGCTGTTTTCGAGCGCAGGAACAGTACTTTTAACTTGCTTGGCAGCACGTGGCTTTCTAACTAACTGACTGATTGTCGGCATTTCTGTGTCCTAAAAAACTGGAATGGCTTTAAGCCGTCCTTCGTCTATTTGCTTTAATTTCCCAATAACAAATATATTGGCAATTAGTAATACCGTCCTTCAACTAATCCGAAGATACGGCAAAAAAGAGAGCGGATTCTATTGGGTTTATTCATATATGTCAAGACGAAGATAGATCATCCAAGTAATACGCTTCCTGCCCTTGTCACATATCCCCGCTACTTACTTTCAGCTTAGAATCTTAACCTTGTTTCCCAAACTGCAAAATTAAATTTTCCAGTAGCAATTAATCCCTGAAATTTTGAAATTGCAATGGAAAATTATCAATCGTTTTTTTTACCATCTGAATTGCTTCTTGCAGCATATCTTTTTTAGCGCCGGTTACTCGCACGACATCGCCTTGAATGCTAGCCTGAACTTTGAGCTTGCCATCCTTGATGTGCTTAATAATTTTCTTTGCCAGCTCAGTTTCAAGTCCTGTTTTAACTGTTACTACCTGCTTAACTTTATTCCCGCTAATTTTTTCAACCCGGTCTTTCTCCAAACATCGCACATCCACGTTCCGCTTGGTTAGCCGGGTTCTGAGAATATCCAATATTTGTTCCAGTTTAAATTCGTCGTCTGCGAATACCGTCAGCTGATAATCTGTCTGCTCCACTCTGGCATCCGAACCTTTAAAATCAAACCGGGTAGTGACTTCCTTGTTCACCTGATCAACAGCATTCCTGACTTCCTGCTTATCAACTTCCGAAACGATATCAAATGATGGCATTATCTCTCTCTGCGCAGAAACAATTACGCTCTACTCGCTTTCTATGAATTCATTATTCCAAGTAAACCAGTAATATCCTTGACATTAGGGTTTGAAGAAATTATTTTTGATGTTTCTTTCCTGCGTTAGCCGCAATGCGCATTCTTAAGGCATTCAGTTTGATAAACCCTGCCGCATCCCCTTGATTATAAGCACCCGCATCTTCTTCAAACGTTGCGATAGTGGGATCAAACAAGGAGTCGGTTTGCGAGTCTCTACCGGCCACAATAACATTTCCTTTATACAACTTCAGTCTCACCCAGCCATTTACTTTTTCCTGGCTCGCATCAATCATGGTTTGCAACATTTGGCGTTCAGGGCTCCACCAGTAACCGTTGTATATCAGAGCCGCATAACGTGGCATTAAATCATCTTTCAGATGCGCCACTTCCCGGTCGAGTGTAATCGACTCTATAGCACGATGCGCTCGCAACAAAATAGTCCCGCCTGGGGTTTCATAACAGCCACGTGACTTCATGCCCACATAGCGATTCTCCACCAAATCCAACCGGCCTATGCCATGTTTCCCGCCTAATTGATTGAGCTTTTCCAATACGCTCGCTGGCGATAATGCAGCACCGTTAAGTGCCACCACATCACCCCGTTTAAACTCGATATCCAGATATTCCGGCTCATCCGGTGCTTTTTCCGGCGAAACGCTCCAGCGCCACATGGACTCCTCCGGCTCCGCGGCAGGATCTTCCAGAATTCTGCCTTCGTAAGAGATATGCAACAAATTGGCATCCATACTGTAAGGCGATCCCACCTTTTTCTTCATTTCGACCGGAATACCATGCTGCTCGGCGTACTGTAATAATGTCTCACGGGAGGTTAAATCCCATTCGCGCCACGGTGCGATGACATGGATATCCGGTTGTAATGCATAATAACCCAGCTCAAAACGCACTTGATCGTTACCTTTGCCGGTGGCGCCATGTGACACAGCATCAGCACCGGTTTCTCTCGCGATTTCAATCTGTCTTTTGGCTATCAACGGACGCGCAATGCTGGTACCCAGCAAATACTCCCCTTCGTAAATTGTATTGGCACGGAACATGGGAAATACAAAATCGCGGACAAATTCCTCACGCAAGTCATCGATATAAATTTCCTTAACACCCAGCTGCTTTGCCTTTGCACGCGCCGGCTCCACTTCCTCTCCCTGCCCGATGTCTGCTGTAAAAGTTACGACTTCACACTGGTAGGTATCTTGCAGCCATTTCAAAATGACGGATGTATCCAGTCCCCCGGAAAATGCCAAAACCACTTTATTAATCTTTTTCATTATTCTCAGTACATTCGTTTATCTAGCGCTGTTATCCGTTAATGCGCAACCCATGAATCCCAATTGCAATTTTATTTTGCAGTATCTATTTTACCCAGCAGCAAATACTCCATCAGTGCCTTTTGGGTATGCAACCGGTTTTCCGCTTCGTCCCATACCACGGATTGCGGTCCATCCAGCACTTCCGCGCTAACCTCCTCACCCCGGTGAGCTGGCAGGCAATGCATAAATAATGCATCCGGTTTTGCCAGTGCCATCATCTCCTCGTCAACGCAAAACTCGGCAAAATCATTCTTTCTTTGCTCCGTTTCCGATTCAAACCCCATACTGGTCCACACATCCGTCGTGACCAGATCCACCCCTTGCACCGCTTTATGGGGACTGACAAATTTCTCAAAATGCGCAGTACCATTGAGCCCTATCCGCACAGAATCAACATCGTAACCGGGTGGCGTGGAAACATGCACTTTAAAGTTAAAAATCTCGGCCGCCTGCAGCCAAGTACTGCACATATTATTGGAGTCACCGATCCATGCCACTGTTTTGCCTTCTATACTGCCTCTGTATTCTGTGTACGTAAAAATATCGCTCATGATCTGGCATGGATGATATTCATCGGTTAAACCATTGATTACCGGTACTCTGGAATACTCCGCAAAGCGCCTGACAAGGTCATGCTGATAGGTTCGGATCATAATCAGATCGACCATGCGGGAAATCACCCGCGCCGCGTCTTCCACCGGCTCTCCCCGCCCCAATTGCGTATCCCGCGTTGACAGATAAATGGCCGCACCACCTAATTGATGCATACCGGCTTCAAATGACAAGCGCGTACGGGTTGAATTCTTGTCAAAGATCATCGCCAATGTGCGATCGGCCAACGGCCAGTATTGCCGGTATTGTTTGAATTCCTGCTTTATCCAGCGCGCGCGCGCAAATAAATACTCATACTCATCGCGGCTAAAATCCTTGAATTGCAAAAAATGCTTTAATTGCATAACGCGATAAACAACCAATCAGTAATGCATTGCTATGCAATCTGCTTAGTTATTCAAAAACTCCTTTATCAACAGACAAGTAATATCAATCACTTGCTCAGCCTCATGTTGCTGCATCACAAATGCTGGCAGCAAGCGAATCACTTTATCCGATGTTACATTGATTAATAATTTCTTCTCCAGCGCTTTCCTCACCAATTCAATGCAAGGCACGGAAAGTTCGACACCGACGATTAAACCCTGACCTCTGACCTGCACAACACCCGGAACATCGGCCAGTTGATTCCGCAACCGGTCACGCATGAAATCGCCTAATTTTGTCGCATGCTCCAGCAGACCTTCATCGGCAATTACTTTGAGTGTTTCAATCGCCGCCGCGCAGGCCAACGGATTACCACCAAAGGTGGAGGCATGATTACCCGGCTTGAACACTTCGGCAGCGGTGCCTTTGGCTAGACAAGCGCCAATCGCCACACCCCCGCCCAATCCTTTCGCCAGCGTAACAACATCCGGCATGATATCGCTGTGCTGAAACGCAAACCATTTACCGCTGCGCCCGATTCCCGATTGCACCTCATCGAGCATCAGCAGCCAGCCATTCTGGGTGCACAGATTGCGTAATCCTTGCAAATAATGCGCTTCGGGAATATTCACCCCGCCCTCGCCCTGAAACGGCTCCACCAGTACCGCCACAACATCTTTATTATTGGCGGCCACTTGCGCTATCGCTTCCAAATTATTATAAGGAGCGCGCACAAAACCGGATAACAGCGGTTCAAAACCGGCTTGCACCTTGCGGTTTCCACTGGCTGTCAGCGTTGCCATGGTACGGCCATGAAATGACCGTTCCATGACTACGATCGTGGGCAGCGATATCCCTTTGTTATGTCCATACAGCCGGGCCAGTTTGATAGCGGCTTCATTCGCTTCTGCACCGGAGTTGCAGAAAAACGCATTATCCATCCCGGATAATTCCGTTAGACGTTCAGCCAGACGTTCCTGCTTTTCAATGTGAAAAAGATTAGAGGTATGGATCAGCATCCCGGCTTGTTCACAGATCGCCCGGGTTAACCTCGGATGGCAATGACCCAGCCCGCACACCGCCACACCGGCCAATGCATCCAGATACCGCTCACCACGATCGTCCCATAACCAGACCCCTTCGCCTTTAACAAAGGTGACAGGCAACCGTGAGTATGTATTCATCAAATTAGACACTGCATCACACTCGCATTTGTATTTTAAACGAAAAATTCAATTCAGCGCTCCACCCGGTACGGTAAGGAAAATTTGAAAAAGTTGTTATGGTTACCTATTTAGTCTGCTTTTTCAAGCTTTTTTCTTTGCAGATCTACTCATTTATGGCAATTTTTATGCCGGAGGCATAGCAAAGTTAGTCGAGAAACGATAGCAGCATGTTAGAATGGCTCGGTTAACAAATTTCTTATAGCCAGTTTCAACTAAGATACATTTCTGCATCATAACCCGTTGTTTCTCACAAAATCATAAGATATGAATCAGTTTGCCAAGGAAACTCTGCCCATCAGTCTTGAAGAAGAAATGCGGCGTTCCTATCTTGATTACGCGATGAGCGTCATCGTGGGCCGCGCGCTGCCAGATGTTCGTGATGGCTTGAAACCGGTGCACCGGCGCGTATTATTCGCCATGCATGAGCTATCCAACGACTGGAACAGGCCTTACAAAAAGTCCGCGCGTATCGTCGGTGACGTTATCGGTAAATACCATCCGCATGGCGACACCGCCGTCTATGACACCATCGTCCGCATGGCGCAGGACTTTTCCTTGCGTTATATGCTGGTCGACGGACAAGGCAACTTCGGCTCGGTCGATGGCGACAATGCTGCGGCAATGCGTTACACCGAAATCCGCATGTCGCGCATTGCGCATGAATTATTGGTCGATCTCGACAAGGAAACGGTGGATTTCGGTCCCAACTACGACGATTCCGAAAAAGAACCGCTGATTCTGCCAGCCAAGATACCTAATTTGCTGATCAACGGCTCCTCGGGTATCGCCGTCGGCATGGCGACCAACATTCCGCCGCATAATCTGAATGAAGTTGTGGAGGCTTGCCTTGCCTTGCTCAAAAACCAGGATATCACCATTGATGAGCTGATCGATATTATTCCGGCGCCGGATTTTCCTACCGCCGGCATCATTTATGGCGTCACCGGGGTACGCGACGGTTATCGCACCGGCCGTGGCCGCGTGGTGATGCGTGCGCGCACACATTTTGAAGATCTGGAAAAAGGCAGCCGCCAATGCATCATCATCGATGAATTGCCTTACCAGGTTAACAAAGCCAATTTACTGATACGTATCGGCGAACTGGTACGCGACAAGAAAATCGAAGGCATTTCTGACTTGCGCGACGAATCCGACAAATCCGGCATGCGCGTCGTCATCGAACTGAAGCGCGGCGAAGTGCCCGAAGTCATTCTGAACAATCTGTATAAAGAAACACAAATGCAGGATACGTTCGGTATGAACATGGTGGCCTTGCTGGATGGCCAGCCGCGCTTGCTGAATTTGAAACAGATCCTCGATGCATTCCTGCGTCATCGCCGCGAAGTCGTCACACGCCGCACGGTATTTGAACTGAAAAAAGCGCGCGAACGCGGTCATTTACTGGAAGGCTTGGCAGTGGCGTTATCCAATGTCGATGAAATCATCGCGTTGATTAAAGCAGCACCGACGCCCGCTGACGCCAAGGAAGGCTTGATGGCGAGAACCTGGCATTCCAAATTGGTCGAGGAAATGCTGACGCGCGCCATGGCCGACGCCAATGCGCTGCGTCCGGAAGGGTTGGATAATATGTTCGGTTTGCAAGCCCAGGGTTACCGGCTTTCCGATGCGCAAGCGCAAGCGATCCTGGAACTGCGTTTGCAGCGCTTAACCGGTCTGGAACAAGAAAAGATCGTCGATGAATACAAGGAAGTCATCGATAAAATCATCGATTTTCTGGATATTCTGGCCAATCCGGAGCGCATCACCAGCATCATCACCGAAGAACTAGATGCAATCAAACAGCAATTCGGCGACAAACGCCGCAGTGAAATCATCATCGATACACAGGACCTTAGCGTCGAAGATTTGATCACACCCGCCGATATGGTAGTTACCCTATCGCACAGCGGCTATATCAAATCCCAGCTACTCGACGACTATCGCGCGCAAAAACGCGGCGGACGCGGCAAGCTGGCAACGAGCACCAAGGAAGATGATTTCATCGACAAACTGTTCATCGCCAATACGCATGACTATATTTTATGCTTCTCAAGTCTTGGACGTGTGTATTGGATCAAAGTCTATGAAGTGCCGCAAGGCGGACGGCAATCGCGCGGCAAGCCGATCATCAACTGGTTGCAGCTGGAAGAAGGTGAAAAAATCAACGCCATTCTGCCGGTTAAAACCTTTGATGAAAACCGCTTTGTTTTTATGGCAACATCGTTTGGCACCGTCAAGAAAACGCCGTTATCGGAATTTTCCCGTCCGCGCAACAATGGCATCATCGCCATTGGACTGGACGAAGGCGATTTTCTGATCGGTGTTGAACTGACCGAAGGTAAACATGATGTCATGTTGTTCTCGGATAATGGCAAAGCCATGCGCTTCAGCGAAAACGACGTGCGTCCGATGGGCCGTACCGCACGCGGTGTACGCGGTATGAAACTGGGTTCCGGACATAAAGTCATCTCGATGCTGGTAGCGGAAAATGAAGAACTTGCGGTGTTAACGGCAACGGAAAACGGTTTCGGTAAACGCACGCCAATCAGCGAATACACCCGCCACAACCGCGGTACGCAAGGTATGATCGCGATCATCACCAGCGCGCGCAATGGCAAGGTGGTCACCGCGAAACTGGTAAAACCGGACGATGAAATCATGCTGATCACCTCCGGCGGCGTCATGATCCGTACGCGTGTCAACGAAGTACGCGAAATGAGCCGTGCCACGCAAGGTGTCACCTTGATCAATCTGGATCCGGGCGAGAAACTGGCCGGTCTGGAACGGGTGGTCGAAAGCGAAGACAGCGATGGAGATGGTGAATAGCCAATAACTCACTAACCGGAAAAAACGCCATGGATCAGATCTACAATTTCAGCGCGGGACCCGCAGTCCTCCCGAAGGAAGTATTGCAACAGGCGCGCGATGAAATGCTCGATTGGCACGGCAGCGGCATGTCGGTGATGGAAATGAGTCACCGCGGCAAGGAGTTCATGTCGATTGCGGAAAAAACCGAGAACGATCTGCGCGAACTGGCGAACATTCCACGCAACTATAAAGTGCTGTTTCTGCAAGGCGGTGCCTCCAGCCAATTTTCCATGGTACCGATGAACCTGCTGCGCGGCAAAACAACAGCAGACTATATCAATACTGGCCAGTGGTCGGCGAAAGCCATCGAAGAAGCCAGCCGCTATTGCACGATCAATGTCGCTGCTTCGTCGGAAGATGCCCATTTCACGCACATCCCGCCACTGGAACAATGGCGTCTAAATCCCGATGCAGCGTATGTGCATTACACCAGCAACGAAACTATCGGTGGTGTCGAGTTTCACTGGGTACCGGAAACGTATGTCCCATTGGTCGTCGATATGTCATCCGATATCTTGTCACGTCCACTGGACGTAACGCGCTACGGATTGATTTATGCCGGTGCGCAAAAAAACCTCGGCCCCGCCGGACTGACATTGGTCATCGTGCGCGAAGATTTATTGGGCCAGCCGCTGCCCGGCACACCGACGCTGTACGATTATCAGATTCACGCCAAGAATGACTCGATGTACAACACCCCGCCCACTTACGCCATGTACATTACCGGCCTGGTGTTCGCCTGGTTGAAAAAACAGGGCGGGCTGGCGGCGATGGAAAAAATCAACATCGCCAAAGCCAAATTGCTGTATGACTTGCTCGACAGCACTGATTTTTATCACTGCCCGGTGGCGATAGCCGACCGGTCGCGTATGAATGTGCCGTTCACGCTGAAAGATTCCGCGCTGGACGGTGAATTTCTCAAACAAGCGCAACACAACGGTCTATTGCAGCTAAAGGGGCATCGCTCGGTCGGCGGCATGCGGGCATCGATTTACAATGCCATGCCGGTCGAAGGTGTCGCGACGCTTGCCGCTTTCATGAAGGAGTTTGCCAGCCGCCATGCCTGAACAACTACTCTTTAAAATTCTGACACTCAATTCGATTTCTTCGCACGGACTCAACCGCTTTCCCGCAGAGCGTTATCAGACCGGTCATGATATCGAGCAACCGGATGCCATCTTGGTGCGCTCGCATAACATGTTGAATAGTGTCATCCCGGAAAGCGTGAAAGCGATCGGACGCGCCGGCGCGGGTACCAACAATATTCCGGTCGACACGATGAATGCGCGCGGTGTGCCAGTTTTCAATACGCCCGGCGCTAACGCCAATGCCGTCAAGGAATTGGTGCTGGCCAGCTTGTTTCTGGCGGCGCGTAACCTGGTACCGGCATTGCAATTCGCCGACAGTCTGCAGGGTGACGATGCAGCGCTCAACAAGCAAGCTGAAGACGGCAAAAAACGTTTTTCCGGTATCGAATTGCCGGGGCGCACGCTAGGCGTGATCGGCTTGGGTGAAATCGGCCGCCTGGTTGCCAATTCAGCTATCCGGCTGGGCATGAAAGTCATCGGCTTCGACCCGAAAATCACTGTCGAATCGGCCTGGAGCTTGTCGGCGGAAGTCAAGAAAGCCAACAGCCTGGAAGATTTGCTGCGCCACAGCGAATTCATCAGCGTGCACGTGCCGCTGCTCGATTCGACGCGGCATTTGATCAATAGCGCCAGCATACAATTGATGAAGCATCATGCAATTGTGCTGAATTTCTCGCGTGGTGCGATCGTCGATGAAGATGCGATCCTGCAAGCCATCGCCGCCAATAAAATCAAAACTTACGTCAGTGATTTCCCCAGCGAGAAACTGCAACACCAAAAAAATGTGATTACCTTGCCGCACCTCGGCGCATCGACCACCGAGGCGGAAGACAATTGCGCCGTGATGGTGGTGGATCAATTGATCGATTACCTGGAAAACGGCAATATCACCAACACCGTCAACTTTCCGGATACGCAGATGGAACGCGAAGTACCTTACCGCGTCGCGGTCGCCAATGCCAACGTACCGAATATTCTGGGACAGATTTCGACCAGCATGGCGCAGGCTGGACTGAATATTCATACCATGATCAACAAATCGCGCGGTGGCATGGCTTATACGCTGGTCGATACCGACAGCCCGGTCCCGCCGCATGTTTTGCATGAGATAGCATCGATCAGCGGCGTGCTGATGGCGCGTTATCTGCGTCTTCCCGGATAAACCCCACGCACTACCGAATCGCCCAATGTTCAATGATTAACTAACCATGTCCGAAGAACTCAAACAACTCCGCGATCAAATCGACGCCATCGACAACGAATTACTGCAATTGGTCAGCAAACGCGCCGGATTGGCGCAACAAGTCGGCAAAATCAAGAAAAGCGGCATTGTCTATCGCCCCGAACGCGAAGCGCAAATATTAGCGCGTATGCAGGAACAGAATCCCGGGCCGGTCAGCAACGAGCATATTAAACAATTATTCACCGAGATCATGTCGTTATGCCGCGCGCTGGAAAAACCCATGAATGTGGCGTATCTCGGTCCTAACGGCACTTTCTCCGAAGAAGCGGCGCTGAAACGTTTCGGCAGCGCCATCACCGGAATGGCATGTGATTCGATCGACGACGTGTTCCGCATAGTGGAATCGGATGCAGCGAATTATGGCGTGGTGCCGGTGGAAAACTCTTCCGAAGGCGCGATTGGCAGAACGATGGATTTACTGCTGCAAACGCCGCTCACCATCTGCGGTGAAATCCAGTTACCGGTGCATCAGTTTCTGATGGCGCAGCAAACCGATCTGGCACACATCAGCAAAATTTACTCGCACCCGCAATCGCTGGCACAGTGCCGCCATTGGTTGAAAACCAATTTGCCGCATCTGCCCGATTCCGCGCTGATCAACGCCGCCAGCAATGCCGATGCAGCCCGGCAAGCCGCCGCTGACAAACAGGCTGCGGCGATCGCCAGTCACAGAGCCGCCGAATTGTTCGGGCTCTCCATCTGCGCGGAAAACATCGAGGACGATCCGAGAAATACCACGCGTTTTCTGGTGATCGGCAAACAAACCGTAGCGCCTTCGGGAAAAGACAAGACCTCACTGGTCATGACGACCAATAACCGTTCCGGCGCGATCTATACCTTGCTCGAACCGCTGGCGCAGCATGGCGTCAGCATGAGCCGCCTGGAATCGCGCCCATCGCGTACCGGTCTGTGGCAGTATGTTTTCTTTGTTGATCTTGAAGGACACCAGCAAAACGATAATGTCGCCGCGGCAATGATGGAGTTGCGTGACAAAGCCGCTTTCCTGAAAATCCTGGGATCATATCCGGCCGCCTGACGGCTCACCACCCTGAATAGCCGCATTATTCAATTCACACCATTTTCCCTATTCTTTTTTATTCATTAACACATTTAATCTTATGAATCTTTGCGATTTTGCTCCGGAATATATCCGCTCGATCCAACCTTACCAGCCCGGCAAACCGATCTCCGAACTGGCGCGCGAAATCGGACTGGATGAGTCCTACATCATCAAACTGGCATCCAATGAAAATCCGCTCGGAACCAGCCCGCTCGCACTCGATGCGATGATCAACACACTACATGACATCGCGTTGTACCCGGACGGCAGCGGTTACGAATTGAAAGCCGCGCTGTCGAAACGCTATAGCGTTGATCCGACGCAGATTATTCTGGGCAACGGCTCCAACGACGTACTCGATCTGGCCGCACGCGTATTTCTCAAACCGGGCGCGGCCGCGGTGTATTCGCAGCATGCCTTTGCGGTGTATCCGCTGGTCGTGCAAATGATCGGCGCCAACGGCATTGCGGTTCCCGCCCGCGATTACGGGCACGATTTGCCCGCGATGCTGGACGCCATCACGCCGGAAACACGTATCGTCTTTATCGCCAGCCCCAACAACCCGACCGGCACCTTATCGGACGAAGACGAATTGTTCCGTTTCATGGAACGGGTATCGCGTGATGTGCTGGTCGTCATGGACGAAGCGTATTACGAATACCTGCCTGAAGCCAACAAACCGGACAGTATCAAATGGCTGAAGCAATTCTCCAATCTGCTGATCACGCGTACTTTTTCCAAAGTTTACGGTCTTGCAGGCGTGCGTGTCGGATTCGGCTTGACGCATCCGGATGTCGCCAATCTGATGAACCGCGTGCGCCAGCCGTTCAATGTCAGCAGCATCGGTCTGGCCGGCGCACTGGCCGCGCTGCAAGATGCCGAGTTTGTGCAGAAATCGTATGCCTTGAACCGCGCCGGCATGCTGCAACTGACCGACGGCTTCCGCAAAATGGGCGTGGAGTACATCCCGTCGTACGGCAA
The DNA here is from genome assembly GCF_040240425.1 of Nitrosomonas sp. GTDB lineage: Bacteria > Pseudomonadota > Gammaproteobacteria > Burkholderiales > Nitrosomonadaceae > Nitrosomonas. The sequence continues at coordinate 91,150 of NZ_QPHG01000007.1, forward strand.
CTTCATCAGTTTCCGTGTCAAAGGCGATGCCGCCAACACCCCGAAAGTGTATCAAAGCTTGTTGCGACAAGGTGTCATTGTGCGTCCGTTGGGAATCTACGAAATGCCGAACCACCTGCGCGTAACCGTAGGACTCGAATCGCAAAACAAACGATTCCTGGAATCGCTGGAGCAAGCCTTAAGCGAACTGAATTAATTACCATCAAACAGCAATAGTCATGGCAACTATCACGGCACTGAATAAACTGGTCATTGTCGGCGTCGGCTTGATCGGCGGGTCATTTGCGCTGGCGCTGCGCAAAGCGGGTTTGGTCAAGCACATTACCGGCGTCGGGCGCAGTCAGGCCAATATGCAGCGCGCCATTGAATTGGGCGTGATCGATGAAATTGCCACTGACATCGCTTCCGCGTTGAACGGCGCCGATCTGGTGTTTCTGGCCATGCCGGTCGGACAGACCGCCAGCACCCTGGAGAAAATCGCGCCGCATCTACACGCCAACACCCTCGTCACCGACGCAGGCAGCACCAAACAAGATGTCATCGCCGCAGCCCGCCACCATCTTTCCATGCAAAACCGGCACCACTTCGTCCCCGGCCACCCGATCGCCGGTGCCGAGCATAGCGGCGTGCAAGCGGCACAAGCGGATTTGTATACCCACAAACATGTGATCCTGACGCCATTGCCGGAAACCAGTACGGCAGCCGTCGAACGCGTGCAACAATTATGGCAAGCCTGCCATGCCCAAGTCTCGCTGATGCCCCCGGACGAACACGACCGCGTACTCGCCGCCACCAGCCACCTGCCGCATATTCTGGCTTTCACCCTGATGAATCACCTCAACCACAGCACCGATGATCCGGAAAGCTTACTGCGCTTTGCTGGCAGCGGCTTCCGCGATTTCACCCGTATCGCCAGCAGCTCCCCGGAAATGTGGCGCGACATTTGTTTGGCGAATCGTGAGCCTTTACTCACACAAATCGATTCGTATCAGACCGAATTGAACAACTTGCGAGAGTTATTGAAGAAGAATGATGCTGACGCACTGGATCAAGCTTTTTCACAGGCGCGTAGTATGCGAGAGGATTGGTTGAAAAACAAAAAGTAGTATTCCTTTGTTATTTACTCCTTGATTTACAATTCAAAATATCCATGATCGCTATTTTGTGGAACCGTAATTGGTAATTGCACAAAATAGCGAGATGTCAGATATTCAATTATTGCCCTCCAGATTTCCCTGGTTGTTTACCCGCCGCGCGCAAATCGACAATCTTATTCAACAATTGAAACCAGAACGGCGCACCCAGCGATCCGGCGAAAGTCGTGATTAGAATTCCCAGGATTTTGACCAGCCATTCCATAAAACCGAATTCCGCGAAAACCCATTTACCATCTGACTGCTTCCAGCCTATCGGCAGATGCAATCCTTTAATTTGTTCAACCAGCACTCCGGCAGTCTTAGCGGATTGTTGAACATCGTTCATCGAACCTTCAACTGGCGCTTGTTCGTTTGGCTGCGCCGCAATTGCTGCATCGCCCGCTGGCACCGGCTTTTGTTTGGCAGATTCTTGAGTCATCAAACCAGCAACATCCGTCGAAGAAGCCGCTTCAACCAATGCTTGCCTGAGCGCGATATCGGTCCACAATGTCTGAGAAATTTTGATGGCATCGATGTTCAGCGCCGCACATACGATCAGTGCAACGGCAAAAATGACAATCTGCGTTTTCTGTTTGTACCAGCCGCCCACGCGATCCATCGCATCGTTGTACCAGCCTTCCAGATTCTTGCGCGCTTTTTCAGCATCGTCTCCGGCTTCATTCAATAACAGGATGATCGACTTGCCCGCTTCAGTTTTCGCAAACAAGCCTTGCTTCTCGATGGTCTCGATTAACGCTTTGTTGTCAGACGGCAGCTTACCGGTGTTGCCGGTCATGATGTCCATTAATGCCAAGGTAAAATTCTTCGGCGGGATATACGACGGTTTTTGCCCTGGTTTTGAAAGCCCGTTGATCAATGGATGCTTATAGAGATCGTCCGCCAGTTTGTTTCCCTCGCCCGATTGCAGCAGATTTCCCAATCCCGCCTCAAGATTTTTCGAACGCATGCGAAAAACTTGCGCAAGCATCTCGTTGACTGCGGAACACAACAAACTGACTAAAACAAACAGAAACACCATGCCCAAGGCGATATCCAAAATTGAAGAATTCAGCATTTTTCCTCCCGCAATTGATAGTCGTTACACGTCGTCGATCAGTTTAGCGCACAGAACCGGAGACAGGTTGCTTCGTTTGACAGCTTTATGGGTTTTCAGTATATTCTAGATTGAAGCGGGGTTATTATTTTTCTATTTCAACAGAAAAATTAAATACGAACAAAGGGTTAATGTTTCATCAATAAAAATTAATAACACGCATACCCACCTAGAAAAACCCTACACCGGAACAAGTATCCAGTCGGCAAATCGGTTGCTGATTAGCAAGGATTAGTAAGTTCAGCCAAATTAGAAACGTAGTAACAAAATCCACCCGTAAGGGGGGATTTCCGTACCAGCATCACCGCATCTGATCGTTTCAAGTCATCTTTGATGATAAGCGTAAGTTGAATAATTAAGCGCATCACTGAGCACATCTCATCAGTCGATGGCTTTATTAATAGGTGGTTACTATGACTGCAAATGCCTCGTTCAAATTGACCGGCCACTCGGGCGCTTTGGTTGAGCATCACCTTGATGCCGCATTGCCGCGTGTCGGCGCTGCCATCAGCAATTTAAAAGGCATTTATCAATTCCACCACATCAACGTAGGCCTGGGCACGCTGGGTTTCCTGGCAGTCAAACGTAACGCTCCGGATGGGGAATCGCTGGTGCTGGTATCCAATCGGCATGTTCTGTTCGCCAACGATGCGGAACACGACGAAATTATTTTTCAGCCCGATTACGAAGAACACGATGACCATGTCATTTTCGACGCGCCGCGCTTAAATGCCATTGCCAAAATCGACGGCGAAGGGTTATGCGGGCATTTCTCCTTTGCTTATCCGGGAGAACCGGAAAAACCTTATTACATCGATTGCGCAACAGCCAGCCTGCTGCTGAAGCAAAGCAAAAACCCGCAACGGATTCAAGGAAGGGTCCGGCACTTCGCAAAGATCGCCCGGGTGCATCCGCTGGATACGCTGAGAGGGCGAGAACTGAAAGTACGCTTGTTAGGCCGCCCTGATTCAACGTGGGGAAAAATCATTGACAGCGCAGCCACGGTTGAAACGATCCATGGCGAACTGTGCCGCAACACGTTGATCATCGAAGCGCTACCCGATCGCCACGGCGCTAGACAGCCGTTCTCACGTAAAGGCGATTCCGGTGCCTTACTCGTCGACCAATACCAGCGTGCGGTAGGATTGCTCTGGGGCCATCACATGCACAATCCCTGTATTTCTTATGCGTGCCACATTCATCCGGTGCTCAGTTGTTTGCAGATTACGCCTTGGTACTTCGATTTTTGCGCGCCCCGGCCTATCAATAAGGACTAACGCTATGCCACAGAAAAAATGCATTGTATTCGCACACTGCTGGCCGACTGGATGGAGGTAACGTAATGGATCAAAAAGAATTGGCTGCATTACACGCGGAAGCCGAAACCGAATTGAAAAAAATTCCCGGCGTGATCGGGGTCGGCTATGGCTTGAAAGAAGTCGGCGGCAAAACTACCGACCAGATTTCATTTCGTGTATACGTCAAAGAAAAACGTAAACCGGAAGACCTGAATCCAGCTGATATCATCCCGAAAGAATATAAGGGAATTCCCACCGATGTGGTGCTTGTCATTCAATCCAAACTAATACATTGCGAAGACTTGGATCAACATTCACCGTTGATTGGCGGTATATCGATCACCAATTTCAAAGCAGATAATTCAGGTCAAGTCGGTGTTGGAACCTTGGGATGCTTTGCCACATTGAACGGCGTCAGTGAACCGGAAAATGTAGTGTTACTTTCCAATAATCATGTGCTTGCAAGCAATACTGCAGTCAATGGTGATACTGTTTACCAACCGCGTCACATCGACAATGCCGGAACGATAAGCATAGACGCCACGCAGGAACGGCTTAATCCAGTTGGAAAAATTCATAACATCGGGCAGCAAGCAAATTATTCATATGCCTATCCCAGTGAAGCAGCCCAAAATTATTATCTTGATTGCGCCATCGCTAAGCTAGATATTTGCATTTCCAGCTGGTGCCATACCAATTGCGGGGTATCGTACAAGAACGAAATTCGCGGACTGAATATCGGCGGCAACAGCAAACTGGAAGACGTTGCACGCGTTGCACAAAGTGATTTGGGTGGTAGCGATTATGTGGTTTATAAAGTTGGCAGAAGAACCAGCAAAACAACGGGCAGGGTCATTGATTGTGCCGGGCTGAATCCATCCGGTGGCCGCGTGCTTTGTATCGAAGCCACACAACCCGATTGCAATGGTGTAACGCAATTTGCCGATCACGGCGATTCAGGCTCGGTTGTGGTTAATGCACAAAACAGAATCGTTGGACTATTGTATGCAGTGGATGCCGCCGACCCCACCCGGGGGATTGCCTGCCATATCCACCCGGTTATGGCCTACCTCAGTATCACTCCCATCACCACCGCCAATCCGCCGGTCGGTCCCGCCGGGCAAACGTTAAATGATGTCGAAGGTATTTTCACCGGCATCAACCACACCACCGAAGTGCGCGAGCGTTTTCTGAACACGCGCAAAGGCGCTGAGATTTATCAACAAATTCTTGATCACCGTCAGGAAGTGATTGCGCTCGTCAATCACCGTCGGCCAGTCACCGTGGCTTGGCATCGCAGCAAAGGCCCCACGTTTCTGGCGCACTTCGTCAACAATGCGCGCGATCCGGCACATGTCATTCCGTTTGAAGTAGAAGGCATCACACGTGACCAGATGATCCGGCGCATGGCTGAGGTGTTGACACAGCATGGCAGCGAGTCTTTGCAGCAAGTGATCCGGCATTACGTTGACGAAGTGATGAGATTCATTAACAGTTTTGACAATCTGCACGAGTTCGTTAAGCAGTTTGAAGATGCATCAGGCTCCAATGAATTCAGCGATCATCCCGCACGCATGGAGGAAACCACCGATGTCAAATGAAGTGGATACCTTACAGCGCGTTTTACTGCAAATTTCCAACGTATTGGAGCCGCTGGAGCGCGAGCTGAATAGCACGCGTGCGTTGCAAACGTTCGCCGAACTCGGCATCACGCTCAACAGCGGACAGGTATCGTCGCTGGCTTCACCGATGCAAGCGCTGGTCGCCAGCAGCAAAACCGTGTTGCAAAAAGCCGGGGATTTGGCGGAAGCCATCGACGCGGAAAATGTCGAGCAAATTGTCACCATCAGCGTAGAACTAATCAGCCAAGTCATCACCGCGATCCAGAAAATCGACCAGTTGCAGACCGCCTTGCAGGGAATCGGCGGTATTCCGGCCAGCATATCCAGTCATTTTGCCGAACGGTTGTTCAACTACTTGCTCGTCCGTTCGCTGGATGCCGCCAACGGCGTCAACGAGTTTCTCGAGTTGCTGGGCATACTTGAACGGCAGCGTAACAATGTCGGCTCCACCGACCCGGGCAACCCGGAATTCACCATCTCCACTTTTCATTTCAATGAATTGGGCAAATGGCTGGAATCGCCGGTGACCGCCTTGCAGTCACATTACAACTGGGGCAGCAACAGCCTCGACGCGGCGAATTTGTTGCAGCGGCTCGAACGCTTGCTGCTGCATCTCAAAGCACCGGTTTTCTATGACGACACCGCACCAACACCGATTCTCGAAGCGGTCATTTTTCAACTGCGGCCGCGCACCGATCTCAATCCCAATGGCTTGAGCCTGTCAGTTCGGCAGAATCTCAGTCCCGGTAAAATCGAATTTGCCGCCGACGATTTAAAAGTCATCCTGGATTTGCAAGCCACATTGCCGTTCGGCGCTGAGTTAGTCATCCAGCCGCCCGCCAAATTCACTTTTCATACCTCCGCAGCAGATACGGTTTCCGGTTCATTGAATCTCAGCGTCAGCGCCGACCGCACGCAAGCGGCGACGCCTTATCTGTTGATCGGCGATCCGGACGGCAGCCGATTGGAAGTCGGTAAATTCGGCGTCAACTTCGGCGGCCGGATTCAAGGCAGCGGCGGACAATCGGCCGCCGATTTTACCGTCGGTGGTGAAATCGGCGCTGGCAAACTATCGATCTCGTTTGCCGATGGCGACGGTTTTATCACCGACATTTTAAGCGGTGTCCAGCTTAACTCCGACTTCGGCATGGCGTTTGGTTACAACAGCAATGACGGTCTGTTTTTTACCGGCAGCAGCGCACTGGAAATCCAATTGCCGCTGCATCTGAATCTCGGCCCAGTGGAAGTCAGCGCGTTAACCTTTTCGGTCGGTATCGAGAACAACAAATTCCCCACCGCCATTTCAACGGATATCAAAGCCGCGTTGGGTCCGCTCGCCGCTGTCGTCGAAAACATCGGTCTGGCCATCGATTTCGCCTTAGTCAATGATCGCAAGGGCAATGCTGGGCCGGTCGACATCCAGTTAGGTTTCAAGCCGCCAAACGGTGTCGGCCTCTCGCTCGATGTCGGTATCGTCAAAGGCGGCGGCTATCTTTACTTTGATTTTGACAAGGAAGAATACGCCGGTGCGTTGGAGTTGATGTTCAGCGGCATGGTCACCGTCAAAGCGATCGGCCTGATCACCACGCGTATGCCCGACGGCTCCGAAGGTTTCTCGTTGTTGATCATTCTCAGCGCCGAATTCGGCACGCCGTTCCAGTTGGGTTTCGGATTCACTTTAAACGCCGTCGGCGGGCTGCTCGGCCTGAACCGCACCATGGAACTGGAAGTGATCGCCGTCGGGGTACGCACCGGATCGATCAACAGCATCATGTTCCCGGATAATATCATCGAGAACGCGCCACGCATCATCAGCGACTTGCGTCAATTCTTCCCGCCCGCGCAAGATGTGTTTCTGATCGGCCCGATGGCTAAGCTGGGTTGGGGAACACCGACATTGGTCAGCGCATCGCTCGGCATCATCGTCGAAATACCGCCGGGCAATATCGCCATTCTCGGCGTGCTGAAGGTCGCGCTGCCCGATGAGGACGCAGCGTTGATCATCATTCAGGTCAGTTTCATCGGCGCGCTGGAAGTCGACAAACAGCGGCTGTGGTTTTATGCCAGCCTGTACGATTCGCGGGTGATTTTTCTCACCATCGACGGCGATATGGGGTTATTGATCGCTTGGGGCGACAATGCCAATTTTGTCATCAGTGTGGGCGGTTTTCACCCCTCCTTTAAGCCGCCTCCACTGCCTTTTCCCAACCCCAACCGGATTGCGATCAACATCCTGAATACCTCATTCGCGCGCATCCGCGTGGAAGGGTATTTCGCCGTCACCTCCAATACCGTGCAGTTTGGCGCCAAGGCGGAAGTGTATTTCGGCCTCAGCGCCTTCAATATCTCCGGCCATGTCGCCTTCGATGCGCTGTTCCAGTTTTCGCCGTTTTATTTCGTCATCACCATTTCCGCATCGTTCGATGTCAAAGTGTTCGGTGTCGGCTTGTTCGGCGTGCACATGCGCGGCGAGCTCGAAGGCACCTCGCCTTGGCACATCGAAGGCGAAGGCTCGATCTCGCTGCTGTTCTGGGATATCGACGTACCCTTCAGCCATACCTGGGGCGAGGACGAAAACACCACACTGCCGTCCATCGACATCATGCCGCTGATCACGGCGGAATTCGACAAACTGGATAACTGGACAGCCGAATTACCGGCATCCAGTCAATTGCTGGTATCACTACGCGTCATCGAAAGTACGAGCGATTTGATTTTGCATCCGGTCGGCGTGTTGCGCGTCAACCAGCGCGCCATCCCGCTCGATCTTGATCTCGATAAAGTCGGCAATCAAAAACCGAAAGACGCCAAACGGCTGACCGTCGAAGTGATCGACACCGGCTTGGCCAAGGTGGCGGATACCAAGGAATCGTTCGCCACCGCGCAGTATAAAAACTTGAGCGATGCCAATAAATTGAGCGCGCCCTCCTACGAAAAACAAAACGCCGGTATTGAACTGTCAGTGAGCAACCAGCAACTGAAATCATCGGCAGCGGTTAAACGCGTGGTGCGCTACGAGCAAAATATTATCGACAACAATTTTGTTTCATTACTGATCCGTTTTGTCGCCATCGGCGCCGAATTTTTCAATCACTTTTTAGGCCGCAACGCCGCGTCGAAATCAGCACTTTCGGCCAGTTACAAAGCACAAAAAGCACCGGTCGAGCAGAAAATCGTCGTGAAAGAAACCGGTTACGTGGTGGCCTCAACGATGAATAACAGTCCGCATAGCAAAGACGCTTATTTTGCCACGCACGCGCAAGCACAAGACTTCCTGCGTAAGCAAGTCAATCAATCGCCCACGCTGCAAGACAATCTGCACGTCATCCCGAGCACGGAAGCAACAGCTCTGCAGGAGGCGGCATAATGGCGATCGGCATGTATACTTTTCTACCGTGGCTGCGGCAGGGCGTCGCCAATAATATCCAATCAGCGGATCTGGATGCTTCGGTCAAAACACGCGCCAGTGTCGCCGTCAGTCTGAATATCAAAGGCAGCGGCGGAGAAGGCGGCGATGTTGCTGCTCCGGTCAATAAGAACGTTGCCCTGTACGGTCCCGGCGATATCGTCGGTATTGAGTCGAGAGCGATTATCAAAACCGAACCGCTCAACTGGATCACCAACTTCGAACCGAATTATCTGTGCCACATCGAGTTTTACGATGAAGATTTTCCCTGGCGTTACACCCCCGCCGCACCGGCGGGATCGCGGTTGCGGCCTTGGGTCACGTTGATCGTACTCACCGAAGCCGAGTTTGCCGAGGGCGGCAATATTTCCGGCAAGCCGCTGCCCTTCATCGATATCAAAGCCAATCCGCTCACAACGGTATTCCCCAAAGCCGAGGAACTGTGGGCGTGGGCGCATGTGCACGTCAACAAAAATATCGCCGGTAACCAGGATGCCCCGCAAGCGCCGGACATCAACACCGCGCTGTCGCAACTGCAAACTGTGCTGGCGCAAAATGCCGACGAAGCTTATTCGCGCATCGTCTGCCCGCGGAAACTGACGCCGAACGAACGCTACCACGCGTTTCTAATTCCGACCTTTGAAACCGGCCGTTTGGCCGGACTGGGAATGAATCCTGACGACGCGCCGCACGCAACGTTCTCCGCATGGGGCGAAGGCCGTCCGGCACCGGCGCAGTTTCCATTTTATTACCGCTGGTTCTTCCGCACCGGCTCGCAAGGTGATTTTGAGTATTTGGTGCGCCTGCTCGAACCGAAACCGGCAGATAGCCGCGTCGGCCGCCGCGATATGGATGTACAGAATCCCGGTTCCAATATCAGCGGCATTCAGAATCCGGATCTCGAAGGCATACTGAAACTCGGCGGCGCGCTGCTTGCACCGCTCAACAGCGAGGCTGAACAGGAAATCGCCAAGTGGGAAAATTGGGATCAGCCGTATCCACATGTCTTCCAGCAGGAATTGGCAGCTTTTCTGAATCTCTCCGACGACTACGCCCGGCTCGCCGCCGATGCAGCTCACCAGAACACTGATCTACCCGCGGAAATTCAGGCCGATCCCGATCCGTTGATTACGCCGCCGATCTACGGCCGCTGGCACGCGCTCCGCAACCGCGTATTGAAAGAAGCCGATGGCAGCGACGCGCCCAATAACCAGAATTGGCTGCATGAACTCAACCTCGATCCACGCTGGCGCAGCGCCGCCGGTTTCGGCACTGATGTCATCATCGCCAATCAGGAAGAATACATGGATGCGGCATGGGATCAGGTCGGCGACGTGCTCGAAGCCAACCGGCAAATCCGTCTGGCGCAACTGGCTAAAATTACCGCCAATAGCTGGTATCAGAAACAAGTGCTGCCGCTGCAACAAATCAGCCACGATAAAATTCTGTTTATGACAGCGCCGGTGCAAAAACGCGTCATTAGCCAAGGCATCACGGTTTCACATCGAATCAAACAAAGTCCGGTCACATCCGCGCTGACCTCCGCGCCGCTACGGCGCATGCTGCGCCCGAATGGCCGCTTGCAAAAGCTATCCGCTTTCGATGAAAGTATTCACCCGAACAATTTAATCACGCGTGTCAACGATGGCATCGTTACTGCTGCGCCGTCGCATGTGATTCCCGCTACGTTGCCGTCGCTGGATAATCTTTCGCAAGATGCACAGCCGAAGAACGTGCCATCCTGGTTGCTGGATTTGCTGAAACGCTATCCGTTCATCCCTTACCTTTTGCTGGTATTGATTTTGCTGCTGATCGTCGTGCTGGCGATCACCGGTGTCAACACCGGAATCTGGGCTGTGGTAGCGGCAGTGAGCGCGGGATTATTGTGGGCTTACCGTACCGCGCAGCGTTTAATTACACAAATGAATCAAGCCGATTCGGTATCCGAAACCGCGCAAACACCGGCTGCGGTTGACGCGATGCCGCCCAGCAGTAACTTTGTGCTGACGCCGGAACTGAATCCTTTAACGCTGGACCCTGCCAATCCGCCGCAACCCGCTAGCGCCGGTGGAACCGACAGCATTCAATCGAGCCGCTTTAAAACCGCACTGAAAGACTCTTACACAGTGCTGCAAAATGGCCTGCAAGCCGGTGTCATTCCGGTAACCGTACCGGTCAATATGGCTCAGTTGGCAACGGATACGCTGGTTAAACTGAATCCGGCGGTGACGATTCCAAAATGGACACTAGGCAACATCCTGCTACCGGCGCATATCCTCGAATTGATCGGCGAGAAATTTGTTGAGGCAATGGCGTACCCGGAATTCGATGTCCCCATGTACAAACCACTGGTCGATAAATCCACCGAGTTGTTTGTGCCAAACCTGAATTTCATCGCACAAAATACCATCACGTTATTAAAGACCAACCAGCCATTCATCGAGTCGTACATGGTCGGCCTCAATCACGAATTCGCGCGCGAGTTGTTGTGGCGCGAGTATCCGACTGATCAGCGCGGTTCCTACTTCCGTCAGTTCTGGGATATCAGCGGTTTCTTGAGTCCGACCGAGGACAGCAAACAACGCCGCGAAGAATTGAAAGACATTCCGCCGATTCACCGCTGGTCACGGTTTTCCAAACTGGGCGAGCACGATCACCGCGAACAAGGTTTGGAAAACGAAGAAGAACTGGTACTGGTGATTCGCGGCGAATTGCTGAAAAAATACCCCAATGCGGTCATTTATGCGCAAAAAGCCAAATGGCAACCGATCAGCGAGACCAATCCGGCGCCGAATAAAAAAACCGAACGGGTATTCGACGACAGCGTGCCGATCAAAACACCGCTGTACGAAGCCCAAGTCAAACCGGATATTTACTTTTTTGGCTTCGATTTAACCGAAGAGGAAGCGCGCGGCAATCCTGAAGTTGACAACGAGCCGGGCTGGTTCTTCGTGATCAAGGAACGGCCGGGTGAACCGCGTTTCGGTCTGGATATCGATCGCGAAGGCCCGATCCAGGTTTGGAACGATCTCGCCTGGACCGATGTCGCGCCGGGCATCAGTGACGGCGAATTTATCGACATCGCCGCCGCACCCGCGCGCAGCCTGCCAAACGTTGAACCGGGCGGCACCGCGCAGGAAAAAGCGGAGCAATGGAAAGAGGATCATTTGCTGAGCTGGACCAACAATATCAACTCGGCAGAACTGGCTTACATTCTATTCCAGGCGCCGGTGCTCGTCGGTGTGCATGCTGCCGAAATGCTGCCACGCGATTAAGCATGGTTACATAAGTACAAAATCTCAACCGACAGAAATGGCTTATGACTCAATTTAAAGACACGCAAGAGCAGATCGATCAAGCACGGCGTCAGCACCGGCAAAGCCGGTTGAATTGGTCTGCCGCCAACGAGAAACTGCAAAAAACCGAGCGCTTGATCGCAGCATTGCGCCGCCGCTCCGACGGTGCGGCCAAGGAACAATTGCAGACTTTGCTGCGCGAGCAAGAAGCGTTGCGGGCTGATACTGCCAAACTGCAAACCGAACTTGAGCGGGATCGGCAAGTATTGATCGACCGGGAATCGCTGTTCGAGACTTTTTCCGATCCAGCCAAAAATATCGGCCAGTTGAACGATATCCATCCGATCCTGCTGTTTCCGCTGCGCATCGAGACGCGCTTCAAAAAAGTCACCGGCCCCAGCGGACGCGATGTCAGTACCGATCAACTATGGGTACGCGTCTACCCGGATGACATCAGCGTCGATACTTTTGAAGAAATTCCGTCCGAAGTTGAAATCAGCAACACCCGCGTGTATTGGACCAATATCTGGAAAGCGGGCGGCACCGACAGCGAAAAACGCGCAGCGTGGCAAGCGCTGGTGAAAAGCCACGGCGCGGGCCGGGCGTATTGGTTGAGTCAATTATTCAAGCCGCTGAATCTGACTGAAGAACCGGTCAAAGCGGATGGTGATTATATTTTGGTAATCGTTTCGGAACAGCCGCTGCCCGCCGCGGAGAAACCATTCGTACAACAATACTGGCAGGCTGTTTTCAACGCCAATAACGATGCCACGGCGTTGGATGCAGCGTATGCCAAACTCAAAAACGATCTCGGCGAAGCACGCGCGCAAGAAATCATTGCGTCGTACCAGCCGCAGAATCTGAACGTCAAACCCGCACCATCGCAAATTATCACCAAGGTGCGCGTCGAATTCCTAGAGTTACCCGTCGTCGATGGAGTCGATACGCAGCTACAGGCTTGGACCAATCCGGCACGCGTGGCGCTGTTGCCGGAGCGGTTCGTGGTGATGGGTTTCAACGGTAAGGAACAAACATTGTTGCATATCGGCCGTCCGGTACCTTCGGAGCTGATTGTAGGCCCCAACCCCAATGCACCGCAGGATCAGCAATTACGGTTGGAAGACGACGAACTGATCGTACCGGACGAAATGACATGGGTCACTGATTTTGACGAAGCGGTCGCCAAAGGCATGGGCTTCAAGATTAATCTGAACGATATCCAGGCGCGGCGCGGGTTCGACCGGTTGTTCGTGCTCGGTGTGCGACTCAGCGCCGATGTCGATAAAAGCCGTGAGCAATTGCAGCAGTTGATTCAGCATCATCAACGCAGCCGCAAAGGATTCAGTTTCCTGATGCAAGGCGCGCCGACCAACAACGTCGAAGATCAGGAAAGCGGCTATACCTGGTTCAGCGACGCCGATGCCAGTTACGATCACTATTTCAACCAATACGCCAGCGACGACGACCCTACCGATTGGCGCACCCGGAAAGACGGCCGCTGGCTGGCGCAGAGCTTGGGTATCGACCCGGCGATCCTGAAGTTATCGCCGCAGTATTACGCTAACGATCAGATGGAAGCCCGGGCGATGAACGAAGCACTGTGGCCAGCAACGCTCGGTTATTTCATGGAACAGATGATGGAGCCGGTGTTCAGCGACGGCACCATCACCAGCACGCGCAACTATTTCAACCGTTATGTGCTGGGCCGCGGCACGCTGCCCGCGATCCGCATTGGCAAGCAACCGTACGGCATCTTGCCGGCCGCACCGTTCTCACGCATGACGTGGATTAATCGCAAATTGTTCAACGACGACCGGTTGGAGCCGCATATCTCCGGCTCATTCCTGTTCCTAACCCGGCTCTACAGCCTTATCAAGAAGGCCGATGAGCGCTGGACTTCACTGCTGCCGCAGGTATCGTACGTCGGCAAGCCGCAAACCGATCCGCAACAAGCCTTGCTCGACATCGTCGGCCTGCACCCCGCATCGGTCGAGTTTTATCAACGCTACGCGGAAAGTGCCGAGCAGCTCTACAACCGCTATAAAACTTCCGGTATCAATGGCGCAATTTACGCCACAATTGCCTCGCTGTTTTATACCCAAAGCGGCCTTGCGCTGCTGGCGCAATTGGGCTATTCAGCGCAGGACAACAACAAGATTCCCGACATTCTGAATAAATTTTTCACGCTCGCCGCCAACCTGCTGAAAGGCCCGCTGATTGACGATCAGACGCTGTCCGAATTCAACCCGGTACGCGCTTATCGCCCCGACGGCACAAATTACCTGCAGTGGCTGACTGCGGCAGCGCGCGATTCGCACAACACCTTGCGCCTGCAACAAGGATTTATCGACGATAAACCGCCTGTTGCCTTGCTCTATTTGATGCTGCACCATGCGCTCGATTTATCGTACCTCGATACCAGTCTGCGCCTGCACCTGGAAGCGAATGTACTGAACCAACAGCAATTCTCATTGGCGAAACGTGAGCCGAAGTTCATGCACATTCAGGAAGTCGAAGACGACAAAGGCAGCCCGTGGCAGTACCTGTACAAAGCGGAACCGGCTATCACCAGTCAGCCGAATTTGCAAATCGCCGACTTCATTCCGCAAATCCTGACGCTACGCAACCCTTACCTGAATACCCAAATCAACGCGTTGGAACGGTTGCAGCACACACCGACGGCGCGACTGGAACGGATTCTCGCCGAGCACATCGATTGCTGCAGCTACCGTCTCGATGCCTGGTGGTTAGGGCTGTTGAACGTACAACTGGACATCATGCAGCAAATCGCCGGGCAAACGCAGCCGGAGCCCGGCACAACACTGGATCATGGTAATGCTGCCAACTCGCATGGTTGCTACTTGGGCGCCTACGGCTGGCTGGAGGATGTCCGGCCAGAAAACAAAAACCTGACGCCGGTCAAACTGACCGAGGAACTCAATAAAATTTTCAATAAGCCCGGTCAAGCCCCGTTGACCTCAGACGACAAGAATTTTGGTTATATCCACGCCCCGTCTTTAAATCATGCTGTCACCGCTGCCGTATTGCGCAACGGTTATCTGGCCAACGCCACACCCAGCAATCCCGATAGTCTGGCGATCAATCTCACTTCCGAACGCGTGCGGCTGGCGATGAACGTCATCGACGGCATGCGCAACGGCCAGAGTCTCTCGGCGCTGCTGGGTTATTACCTGGAGCGCGGTTTGCACGACGCCGGTGATTTATTTCTCGATAGCATTATTTTCGATCTGCGCAAGCAATTTCCGCTCGCGGGCGACCGGTTATCGACCACTGCAACGCCTAGCAACACACCGATCAGTGCCGTGGAAGCGCGCAACGTCGTCGACGGGCTGGCGCTGATCGAGCACGTGCAAGCACAAACCGGCGCAAAGCGGAATTATCCGTTCGGTATCGCGCAACTTCCGGCGATTACCGAGCAGAACAAACTGGATGCCATTAACCGCGAAGTTCAGCGCATCATGAATATCAACGATGCGGTTGCCGATCTGGCGATGGCGGAAGGCGTCTATCAAGTGGTGCGCGGCAATTACGAGCGTGCCGCCGGGACACTGGATGCCTTCAGCAAGGGACATTTCCCGCCGGTACCGGAAGTAGTGCAAACACCACGCAGCGGTGTCACACTGACGCATCGAGTCGGCTTGCACTTGCGCGCCGGATTGAACCCCGCCGATCCCGCCAACAGCACGCCACGCGCCAAAGGAGAACCGGCCATCAATCAATGGTTGACGCAGCTGCTGCCGCCGATGAGCGATATTTTCTGTACCATTGACTATTACAATCAAGGCAACGCGCAACAGGAGCAACAAACGATCAGCGCGCAAGATTTGGGCTTACTGGCGATCGACCTGATATACATGCTATCCAGCGACCAGCAGCAAATGACCGCGCTCGACGACCGTATCCTGACCCAGGCTTATGCGATTCTCGGCGTGCGGGTCGATAGCGATATCAAAATCCAATACCGCGGCAAACAAGCCGGAAAATATTCGTTCTTTGAAGTCATGCCGATGCTAAACGACCTCAAAGCATTGATCACGCAATCACGGCCGCTGAAAACCACCGACGTCAAACTGCCGAACGAAGCATCGCAGCAAGAAGATAGCGTCGCAGCGATACGCGCGGAAAAAGTCACTGCGGTACGCGATTTGCTGCTGCCGCAACAAACGGCCCTGAATGCATTGAAAGCACAAATCGATACCTGGTTGAACGATCCCGACCCGGCTGTCGCGGAAAGCAATGCGCTCACTCATCTCGATGAAATGATCAGTGGTTATCTGTCGCTTGCGCTAGCGGTCAATCGATTCGGTTTGAGCGGTGCGGCAACCGGTTTTGTGTACGATTGGCGGCGCACCCAATTCCTGGCGTTGCTGGAAAAACTGCAAGGCATCGTCACGCGCTGGCAAGCGGCGTTGCTGGAATTCGAACAGCGCATCGCCGATTTTGCCACGCTCGATCCGGCAACACCGGTCGAAGACAAAATGCAGTACCTGATGCAAGCAGCGTTATTGATCGTCACCGAATCGATCCCGATCCCGGCATCGAACGATCCCAACGATTTGCTCACCACGCTGAACACCACGCATAAAACCAATTTTCAGAGCAGCCTGAACAATCTTGAAAATCTGCTGGCAAGCGCCAGCCAGGTTGGCGCTTTGTATGCATCGCTGCAAGCCAAGGAAAGCGACATTGCATTGCACGACACGCAAACATTGGATATTGCCGACAACAAAACCGCCCTTATTAGCTTTGCACAAACATTGCAAGCCAAAGTGACGGGCTTGGCGGCTGATATCGACAAACGCCTGGCGGCGGCAAACAACCTGATCACCGGTGACGCTTCAGCCACTGTGGAGCAACGTATCGACGAACTGACACAAGCGATCCGGCAGTTGACGCATGACGATTTCGTCATTCTGCCCGAGTTTAATCTGGCCGCTGCGCATGGCGGCGAATGGCAGCAAAGCTACGATAATCGCGCACAGTTGCTGAGTTATCAAAAAAATGACCTGAGTGTAGATTTTCCCGAAGACAACTGGCTATATGGTGTCGCCCGGGTGCGGGAAAAATTACAGCGCTGGGAAAGCGTAACGCAGTTTGGCGAAGCATTGAACAATGTCAGTTTAAGTTTGACACCGTTGCAGTTTCCTTATCGCACCGGCGATCACTGGCTGGCATTGCAATACCCCGATACCCAGCCCGACACAGGCGAATCGTTTGTGATCGACAGCGATAAATTGTTGTACACCGCGCATTATGTCGATGCTTTTGCACAGAACGCTGCGATTTGCGGGTTATTGCTCGACGAGTGGACCGAAGTGATTCCCACCACCCAGGAAACCACCGGATTGACGTTTCACTACGACCGTCCTAACTGTGAGGCGCCACAGTCGTTATTGCTGGCGCTACCGGCCAACTTTACCGGTCACTGGCAGTGGCAGGATCTGGTCGATACCCTGCACGAAACCTTGGATATGGCCAGCAAACGCGCCGTTGAACCAGCGCATTGGAACGAAACCGAGTACGCGCGCTTCCTGCCCGCCGTGGTGTCTTCGGTGACCCGCTATCCGATCATGATGGCGCTCGATCTAGCCTTTAATAACGCGGTGCAATTCAAATCCAACGCAGAGAGTTAACCATGAACGATTTTATTGCGATAAAAAATATTCAGGAAGTCATTGATCGCAAAGTCTTGCTACCTACGGTGGTGCTATGGAACCGCCTGGAAGGACGGCCTCGCACCAAAAACTTTATCCGCGCATTGCGCGCCGAAGTTCGCGATCCGCTGTGGATGCTGTGCAAACAGTGGCAAACCGGGGAATTCAAAGGCGACGATGCCGGATCACCGATCTTCGCCAAGGTACATATGGCCACCACCGAGCTGACCAAATATCAACCGGGCGATGCCGCTATTCAGAATTTCGACCGGTCGGCACCGTTGGAGGCGATCGTCGAACAACGGCCGTTGCCTTACAACGTGCAACAGCACATTCTGTCGCTGGATATCCGTTTGCTGATGGGGCGGCAATGGTTGAAGTATTTACAATCGGCCGGTTTATCGGCTCTGAAAACGCAATACCTGCAACATCCCAGTTACCAAATCATCGAACCGGATCCCGCCAGCCGTAGCGATGCTTTCCTGACCGCGCATCCGGCGGTGTGGCAAAGTTTCTCGGCCATGGCAGGGCGTGCCATGGATGGCGCTAATCTGTATTTTTATTTAAAAGCAGACACTCAACATCACGCTTACGACGGCATTACCTTGACCAGCGACGGCGATAAAACCACCATCGACGGCTTGGCCGGAAAATTCGTGCAATGGTACGAGCAATTGTTCTATCAACCGGATCAAGGTCAAAACGATGCCTGGCTGCCGCAACAGCTGGAATATCAGTTTGCGGTGTCGGCACCGCAACATGGTGCGGAAAAAACCATGACCGCCGAGGAGTATTACCAAGGCCGGTTGGATTGGTACAACCTGGATGTCGATCCGGCCCGGGAAAGCTTGGGCGACGGCAATGGCAGTCCGCCGGTGGAAGGAAAGTCTACATTGTCGTTCTTTCCGACCGCGATTCAGTTCGAGGGCATGCCGAACACGCGCTGGTGGACGTTTGAAGAAGGTAAAACCAATTTTGGCGACATCAAACCCGATACCACCGACATCAACAAATTGCTGCTGATGGAATTTGGCTTGGTGTATGCCAACGATTGGTTTCTGGTGCCTTTCCAGTTGCCGGTCGGCAGTATCGCCGATGTGCAAGGGCTCGCAGTGACCAATGTGTTCGGTGAAAGAATCTGGGTCACAGCTTCCGGATCGGGCAGCGATGAAAACTGGCAACGCTGGGCGATGTACAACCTGTCGGTCAAAGGCAGCAATGACGTGCGCGCCGATACCTCGCTGTTGCTATTGCCAACCGTGCCTAAGATTCAGGAAGGAAAGCCGCTCGAAGAATTGTGGTTCGTGCGCGATGAAGTTGCCAACATGGTATGGGGGATCGAAAAAAATATCCCATTGATAACCGGTCGCAGCAAACCGGGCAATGAAGCAGGACGCGAGCTCTTCAGCCGCCTGGAAAGTATTCTGGATGGCGAAATCGAGGGTGGATTAGTTGTACCGGACATTCCGGAAGCAAGCGCGGCCATCCGTTATCAACTGATGCAAGGCGTACCGGAAAATTGGATTCCGATGATTCCCGTGCATCTGGACAACAACAACCGGGAAATCCAATTGCAGCGCGCGTCAATGCCGCGCATCATCCTGGGCGATCCCAATCCGCCGGAAAAAATCAAACCACGCACGGTATTATTGCGCCAAGGACTCGATCAGCAAACGCCACAACCTTATTTTCTCCACGAAGAGGAAGTGCCACGAGCTGGGATTCAAGTCACGCAGGCGTATCAGCGCACGCGCTGGAACAACGGTCAGGTCTTTTGCTGGCTCGGCGTGAAAAAACAAACCGGCCGTGGCGAAGGCAGCAGCGGTTTGGCTTTTGATCGCGTCAAACCGGTTAATCAACGGCTGCGGCGCGCACTGCGCGGTCAGTGAGCAAATAATTCCTTTATCTGCCGGAACTCGCTGCCGTAACAACCTTTCCCCCAGCTCGCGTTGTATATGGTCGACGGCAATGCGCGTAGCCGGGCCTATCTTTAGTCATGGCAAATCCTTGGTTGACCGCAAGTCTCGCTGGCAAGCTGAAAAAATTACTGTCATCAGTATATAATTTCCCCTTTCATTTTTTCTTCGCTCAAACAAAATGCAGGAACCTGAACCACCGGTTATACAACCATTCACTTTTGTTTTCAGTTGGCGGCGTTTTCTCGTGCACAGTGCAATCATGAGTATCTGCATATTGTTGGGCTTGATGACGTGGTATTTTGGTAAACCGCATAGCATCCGTTTTTATGAAACAAAATCCGAAGATACCCTAGTCACTACGATAGCACCCGGTATCAACATGGCACTCGATACGCGCAGTTCCGTCTCGGTAAAAGAAAGTCAGCCGCTACAAGTCGAACTATTTAAGGGAAATGTTTATTTCGATATCCAAAAGGATACTATCAATCAACTTGAAGTCAAAGTTGGCAATGCCATCATCAAGGATTTCGGCACTCGCTTCAGCATCGAGATGCATAAGGATGGCAGCAGCCATATTGCAGTCGCGGATGGACACATTAGGATCCAGGTCGCTTCAGGAACTTATCAGATCAACGCGCTTGAACAAGCTGATTTTGATGACACCAGGATCAGTAAACACCGGTTAGTCACAGAAAGCGACATTGCGCCTTGGCGCTCCCTGCCGCAGTAAAAATTAGAGGAACCTAAGCTCCTCTAATTTCCAGAACAGCGTTCTCTTTAAGAAATCTTACGGCGGCGTGCCATGAATCCTAATAAGCCTAACCCTGCCAACAACATCGCATAGGATTCAGATTCCGGTACCGCCGGGGTCAGGATTGCTGCAGTTAGAAAAATTCCATCTTCCGGCTGATTCGTGAAGGTACCGATAATGCTGGTACTAAATGCCCCGGCCGCACTATCCCAAAATATATGATACATGTTGTGATTGCTTTCATCGGTAATCACTGCATCACCCTTGTAAACCGAAAATTCGCTTGCACCAGCTTTAATCACATTAACGGGATAATTCGCGGCATAAAAACCCTCCAGCGGATTGCCGCTGTCACCTAAGTTTAAGGGCACAAAGCTCAGCATTTCAGGTGTACCAAAGTGGAGTCCCAGGTCTTTTTCTGTGCCATCGGGTGAAATAGCAGTCAATCGCCCGGTACCTTCCGAGACAACAACCAATGTATGCGCTGGAATATCGCAAAATGCCTGAGGTGTAAAATCCAAACCTTCGGCATCCGCACCGACATTGGCTAATAGAGTGGCGGAACCCGAGCTATCGACTCGATAGACATTACCTGTCTGTGTTGTCACCACCATATTGAAACCATAGTTGCCGTAAGGATCAAAAGCGATCCCGCGAACATCCCCGTTCAACCCGGTAGCAAACAGCGATTGCGTTGATCCGTCGTTAGAAAAACGGTAAACATTGCCCGCCGCTTCTGATCCGGCAAATATATCACGCGCCCCACTTGACCAGAACCCGCCCAGTCCCAAGGAACTAGAAACATATATTTCACCAATGCTGCCACTGCTGATAGGCAACGGCGCTCCGAACGGCAGAAGATTGCCGCCGCTGAGATCCGTTTGATAGAGTTGATTGTTAAAATAATTCGAGCCTACGAATTTATTGCCCGCATAGGCAAATCCGATGGGCGAACCGCCTGTACCACCTACAAAAGTACTGAAGCTAACCGCAAGCGCATTGCCAGTCCACAACAATGCGAGACTTCCTTCATTGGATAAATGATCATAAGCTTGAAGAGCCCCTTAATATAAGGGAAGTCTATACTATTTCATCTAGGTTATTTGTCCTACCCTCGGGTAATTTAGCACCTAAAATCAAACAGTAATGACAGGAGTAGCTTAGCACAAATTTTACCGGCGACCTATGATATGCGGTTTCCGGTGTTGTCCAGCCAGTTCGATAGAAAAAATTGTTTTATAGGAACCTTACGATCGCACCACAAGACATCCCATGCCCTGCCGAACTAGACTCTGACAGGCCGTACGCGCTTGGTTTTCCTGCAAACCTACCAGACGCGCCCGGTACAATTTGCGATTACTGACTTCCACTTCGGTGATTACCACTTCGCCCGGTATCAAGCGTGCGGCAACCTGAGCCTGTGCACGCGCCCGGTTCGATTCCTGGTAAGAACCGATCTGCACCGCCCAACCGTCGTTCGGCAGAATAGCCGCCTTTCGCGGTTGAGATTGCGGACTGGCTGATGGTTTAACGGCCAGTTGTTGTGCCGCAGGTTCGGCTGTTTTCTGAGCAATCAGAGTGGACTTGGGAAGTGGAGCCTGGGTTCTGGTTTTCTCTTTCCGTTCGCTAGGCGATACTGCTGGTACGGCTCGGCTATCCGTGGTATTGCTGGCTAAATGAACCGCACCCTGATTAAAACTGCGATCCAGCAATTGCGCCATGTGTTGATCGCGCGCCACCGCAGTGTTTCCTCCCATCACAACAGCAACCACGCGACGATCACCACGCTTGGCGGAAGTAGCCACATTAAAACCGGAAGCCCGGATAAACCCGGTTTTTAAACCGTCTACACCCGGTGTATTACGCACCATGCGGTTGTGACTTTTATAAGTGATGCCTTTGTGGTTGAACGACTGCGTGGAGAAATAATGATAATACTTGGGAAAATCCTTGATCAGCCGTGCGGACAGAGTGGCCATATCCCGTGCCGTTGTCTTTTGTTCAGGATTGGGCAGACCTGAAGCATTGCGAAAGGTGGTGGAATGCATACCCAGCTTACGCGCCTTCTCTGTCATCATGCGGCCAAAATTCGTTTCACTGGTACCTAAAGCTTCGGCCACCACAGCCGCCACATCGTTTGCAGAACGCACAATCAACGCCGGAATCGCTTCCCGCACACTGATACTATCTCCGGTGCGCAAACCGATATTCGTTGACGGCATCGATGCCGCATGCGCAGATACCGGCATGCGGAAATCCAGCGTCATTTTGTGTTGCTCGATCGCTTCAAACAACATATAAAGCGTCATCATTTTAGTCAATGAAGCCGGATAACGGCTAGCATCCGCATTGGACTCATGCAGCACGGCGCCGCTACTGGCATCGATTACGATAGCCGCGGAGCGCGGATTCGCTTGCGCCGGACTCACCAGAGTCAATAACACCGCGAGAACAAAAAAAACTTTCATTCCTATACGCTCCGGTATCGTCATACGATTTACTCCTTCTGAAAGTCTGTCCATAGAAAGAAGCTTAAATGACCGGCATGAAGTTTTTTTCACATGCCGGATCAATGCTGCTCCCGCTTGCTGAGATAATGACAAATATCCATTGATAGCTGCTTTTTTATTATTTATTTTGCTGATCATATATCGATGACTCAAAAATTTCCGTGGCGTAATTTCTCATCTGCACATTTTACTGGAGCAGCATAGTTCTATATTTCGTAATAAATAGCATATTTCCCTCTATCTACAAAGTATTTTATGCTGCAGCACGCTGTTAAATGCGCGGCCATTGAATTTTTCAGATTCAAAAATGCGTTATCAAGCAGAAAGTATTCCGCCCATGACAATGGCAGATTGGTAAAAAACCGAGGTACTAAAAAGCCATCATCTTGATTCAAAGATCTAAATGACTACTGGATGAATATACTAACCGTAGTTGAACCGGCGGAATATTCAGCATGCGTGGTAGGTGAGTGTGGAACAGAATGCGCTGACTGGTTCGCCAATCAGCGCAGCACAAGGAGATATTGTTTTTGGAAGGGATTGATCTTGCTGAATTACTACAGATGACAAACAAGAGCACCGCCTTGCACGGCAGCGCTCTTGTACAAATGTTTAGAACTCTTCCCAGTCACCACCACCGCCCGCAGCAACCTTGCGCGGTTGAGATTCTGGTGCCGTCGAGCCCGCGTTGGGATTGGCTGCAATTTTTCTGGTAGCAGACCCGCGATTAGGCAGTTTGGCAACCGGCGCCGTTCGATTGCTTCTTTTAACCGGTGTGACTGCGGTACTGCTGCTGCCATGCGATAATTTGAAGGTGCTGACCGCTTGTGTCAGGGAGTGCGCTTGGTCTTGCATGGACTCGGCGGCGGCGGCGGCCTCTTCCACCAATGCTGCATTCTGCTGTGTTACCTCATCCATCTGCATGACGGCTTGGTTCACTTGCTCAATACCCGAGCTTTGCTCCTGGGACGCAGCTGAGATCTCCGCCATAATATCCGTGACACGTTTTACAGCATTGACGATCTCATCCATCGTCGAGCCCGCCTCATCAACAAGGCGAGAACCGTCTTCCACTTTGGTGACAGAATCACTGATCAACTCCTTGATTTCTTTAGCCGCTGCCGCTGAGCGTTGCGCCAAGGTACGCACTTCTGTCGCCACCACGGCAAATCCACGCCCTTGTTCACCCGCTCGCGCTGCCTCCACTGCGGCATTCAACGCCAAAATATTCGTCTGGAAAGCGATACCGTCAATAACGCTAATAATGTCAACAATCTTTTTGGAGCTCTCATTAATCGAACTCATGGTTTGCACAACCTGACCGACCACCGCCCCTCCTTTCACTGCGACCTCGGAAGCACCTGCTGCCAGCTGATTAGCTTGACGGGCATTATCGGCATTTTGTCTAACTGTGGAAGTGAGCTCTTCCATTGAAGATGCGGTTTCTTCCAGACTGGATGCTTGTTCTTCGGTACGTTGGCTCAGATCCGAATTGCCGGAAGCAATCTCACCGGAGGCCGTTGAGATTTGATCTGTACCTGCACGCACCTTATTCACCAGATCCGCCAGATTATCATTCATGGTTTTCAGTGCTTGCAACAACCGCCCAGTTTCGTTGTTTGAATTGACTTCAATGCGGCTGGTCAAATCACCGGATGCCACGGCATTCGCCACTGCGACAGCTTCATTCAGAGGTCCGATAATTGCACGTATCAGAAGAAAACCGATGATTACTGCCAGCAGTATTCCTAATGCGATCACAACAATACTGGTAATAAAAATATTTTCGTAGTTCGCTTGCGATGCGACAAATTCTTTCTTACCCTCATCACGTTGAAGTTCGATCAGCTTGAATAGGGTCGCATGTACCACATCAAATCTTGGCGTTGCCTCAGTAGCATTTTTAACAGCCGCATCGAAATCACCGGCGGCAGCCAAGGCCATGGTACGATTACGCGCTTCCGTGTAGGCTTTCCATTCTTGATTAAAATTCTCTGTCAATGTTTTTTCTGTTGGCGTCAAATTGGTCGCCAAGTATTTCTGCCAAGCAGTGGCAATCTCAGCATCCCGCTGATCGTTCATGACTTGCCGTTCTTTTACTCCTTCCGGTTTACGTGCATATGAAGCAATAACCGCATTCAGGCGTATCCGTTGCATACGATCTATGATTAATCCCAACTCCCCCAAAGGAACGGCACGGTCTTCATACACACTCTTGAAAGCATCATTCGTTTGATTTAATCCATAAATGCCCAAACTACCGATACCAACCAGTAATATCGACAACAAACTTATTACAAACACTAATCGCGATTTTATTGTTAAGTTATTAAACACCGGTGCCTCCTTAAAGTCTCTCTATTAAAAACTACTTCACCTATTTCAACCTACACTTCGTTCCAGCAAACCCATATCGCTATTACTCATCAGTCTTTCGATATCAACTAATATCAACATCCGTTCCGCAACAGTTCCCAATCCCGTGATATATTCGGTATCGATCACAGCGCCAAACTCAGGCGCAGGGCGGACTTGATTAGCTTCAAGTTCAATCACATCCGATACGCCATCCACGACAATCCCCATGACTCGCCCGGCGACATTCAAAATAATAACCACGGTGAATTGATTGTATTCCACATGATCCAGCCTGAATTTGATCCTCATATCGAGGATCGGGACAATGATTCCCCGCAGATTAACAACCCCTTTAATAAAATCCGGAGCATTCGCTATTTGCGTAACAGAATCATATCCTCTGATTTCCTGCACTTTGAGTATCTCGATTCCGTATTCTTCATTACCCAAGCGGAAGGTTAGAAATTCATTAATCATGTGTTTAACCGCTGAACCGGGTGATTCAATGGGTACATTAACCGCTTGCTCCTGCAACATGTTTAGCTCCTCTACGCACTAACTAAAAACTGAATCAGTCGATCGTTAATCAGTTTTCATCGATTCTTCATGAAGATTTCTTCATAAACTTTTTAATTTTCATAGATTCTTCTATTTCATAAAATGCAGTTCATTCTTACGGAATTCAAACCTATATATTCTGCCGGTCAATTCTTCTTTTATCTTAAGAATTAATGACACCGATTTGTAAGAATTATCTTACTTACTCAAAATTCCATCCTGATAACACCGTAGAAATTATAAATATTACGATTCCGCTGCACGGTTCTGATCAATAGAACTGCCAGGACCGTTGATAAATCTACAAACGTGAAGAGATACTTTTTATCAACGGAAACGGGCCTATGCGGCCCATGGAGAGAACAGATTGATCAATGACAGATCATGTCCTGAAATTGAATGTAATTGATTACGTGGATTATGTTATCGCTCAATTTGCATTCAGAATTAATACCATTCGGACTGATAATAACCAAGTGTTCCGGGCCAAATTTCACTGGCACCTGAAAGACACACAATTTAATAGCTATTGTTGAAAATTGAGTCTGAAAAGACCGCTTGATGGTGAAAAATAACTCTCAAGTACTACACTACAGTTTTTTTCAAAAGGCTGTGTTTGAATAAAAAAACACCACCCGGAAATCCGGGTGGTGTTCTTGAAACAACTCAGAAAATCTTAGAACTCTTCCCAGTTATCATCACCGCCTCCGGCAGCTACTTTGCGCGGTTGCTCGGGTAACGATCTAACATCCGGTTCGGATTTTACCGCCGTTCTTCTCGTTGCAGGACCGCGATTCGGCAGTTTGGTCACTGTAGTCGCGCGATTACTTCTCTTAACGGTCGTTGGTGTTGAGTAACCGCCGGATAACTTGAAGGTGCTGACCGCTTGTGTTAATGCTTGTGCTTGTTCCTGCATGGATTCGGCTGCCGCGGCGGCTTCTTCCACCAATGCTGCATTTTGTTGCGTTACTTCGTCCATCTGCGTGACCGCTTGGTTAACCTGCTCAATACCCGAGCTTTGTTCTTGCGATGCAGCCGAAATCTCACTCATGATATCTGTTACACGTTTAACCGCACCCACAATTTCATCCATGGTCGCGCCCGCTTCATCGACTAGACGCGTGCCATTTTCCACTTTCACTACCGAGTCACTGATCAATTCCTTGATTTCTTTTGCCGCTGCCGCTGAGCGTTGCGCCAACGTGCGTACTTCTGTCGCTACCACTGCAAATCCACGACCTTGTTCACCAGCACGCGCTGCTTCGACTGCGGCATTAAGAGCCAATATATTGGTTTGGAAGGCAATGCCGTCGATGACGCTGATGATATCAACAATCTTTTTGGAGCTATCGTTGATCGAGCTCATGGTTTGCACCACTTGACCAATCACTGCACCACCTTTCATCGCGACTTCGGATGCGCCTGTTGCCAGTTGATTCGCTTGACGGGCATTATCCGCATTTTGTTTCACGGTGGAGGTTAGTTCTTCCATTGACGATGCGGTTTCTTCCAGACTAGATGCTTGTTCTTCGGTTCGCTGGCTCAAATCCGAGTTGCCGGAAGCAATCTCGCCGGATACCGTTGAGATCTGA
The DNA here is from genome assembly GCF_040240425.1 of Nitrosomonas sp. Lineage (GTDB taxonomy): Bacteria > Pseudomonadota > Gammaproteobacteria > Burkholderiales > Nitrosomonadaceae > Nitrosomonas. Next base: position 118,385 of record NZ_QPHG01000007.1, read on the forward strand.
TCAGTTCCCATCCGCACCTTACCCACCAAGTCCACCAGACTATCATTCATCGTTCTCAATGCTTGCAATAAACGCCCGGTTTCATTCGTTGAGTTGACCTCAATACGGCTGGTCAGATCACCGGATGCCACGGCATTGGCTACAGTGATAGCTTCATTTAAAGGATTCACAATCGCTCGGATTAACAATAACCCGATTACAATCGCCAATAAAACACCTACTATCATTGCCGCAGACGACATCATGAAAATACTTTCATAATGATCTTGCGCAATCTCATATTCGTGCGCAGCAACTGCCCCTTGTAAATCAAACAGGGTAAACACAGTATTTCTAAGCGTATTAAATTTTTGTACTGAGTCCGCTGCCAAATTTTTCGTTGCAGCGTCAAAATCTCCCGCTATCGCCAGCTTCAGGGTTTGATTAACGGAATTCACGTACTGGATATGCTGCTCGCTTTTCGTCCGAGTCAACAGCTCTTCTTCCGGCGTTAATACAGTTTTCAGATACTGCGCCCAAACCCCTTCATTTTGTTTGACAAGCCGGTTCACCTCTTCCGCCAGCTTTTTCGAAGTCTCGATATTCCTCGATTCGACGGCGTCTTCCGCATTCTTGCGCACTTGATACCAAACATCCAGAATTTTCCCAAGCTGCACCGCAGTCACAGTCCGGTCTTCATAGACGGATTTCAATCCGGCATTGGATTGATTGATGCCATACAAACCTAAGACACCGATACTGACGAGTAATATCGACAACATACCGATGACAAATGCTAGACGGGTCTTTATTGTCATGTTGTTCATCATGATCTCCTGTGTAATTTATTTTTCATGAGACTGTAGCTTTCTGTTAATTTAAACTTTGTTCAATCAAGCCCATATCGCTGCTGCTCATCATTTTTTCGATATCAATTAATATCAGCATGCGTTCGTCGACAGTACCCAGTCCCATGATATATTCCGTATCTATCACTGATCCCAATCCCGGCGCAGGACGCATCTGCTCCAGCCCCAGTGTGATTACATCCGATACTCCATCCACCACTATCCCCATCACCCGGCCCGCTACGTTCAAAATTATCACTACGGTAAATTGATCGTACGTCGCACTTCCCAACTGGAATTTAATCCGCATATCTATGATCGGGACGATTATCCCGCGCAAATTCACTACACCCTTAAGGAACCGCTGAACAAATCCCGAGGTTTGTTGAGATAATAGATTTATTAACGACCTTCTAAATACGCCATGCCACACCAAACGAGTTTTGCCGATCTTGATTACAGTCACAA
>NZ_QPHG01000008.1:0-110722 GCF_040240425.1 Nitrosomonas sp.
AGCCTAGCTCGTTTCAGTACGTCATAAATCGTTGGACGGCTGACGTGGAAGTGTTCTGCCAGCTGAACTACCTTCCACAACCGGGTTTGATATAGCCGCCAGATTTCCTGACGATCCAATAATGTTAAGCGAGTGCGTTTGTGTATGTTCATCTACAGTATTCTCCTGAATACTGTAAACAACGCTAGGAATTCTTACACTTTATCAAATTAATCAATCCTGATCGGTGAAATTTTAATCAGAACTCTTCATTTCTAATATACTTTATTGAATCTGAGATCCAGGGAATTACAATTAAGGTTAAGGAGAGTAATTTGTTTTTTACGCGCGACGATCGCAAAATCAGCATCATAGGTGGCTTACTATTGCTGGGGCTCACGCTGACGACAGGCATTACCGTGTACACCGCCATGCGGCAGGAGATCGAGTCGGTACTGGGTAGAGGATTGGCTGTTGCCTTGCAAGGGAAGTCATTTTTGCTGGAATCTCAAATTGAAAAAGGTTTGGCGGATGCTCGCGCGCTGTCGCTGCGCCCTTTTATTGTTCAATCGATGCAACAACTCGCCGTCGAACCTGGCAATCTCAATGCATTACATGATCTCATGCGAAATGTTAACTCGCTGCCCGAAGCTGGTTTCTCCGCGGCCATCGTTCGTGATATACGAGGTAAAACGCTGTCGCAAGTGGGTGAGTTCTCCAAAAGTAAAGAAGCGCTCCGGTTAAACAAAGACACACTCCTCATGTGGGACAAGCAATTTTTTCTTCACACCACGAATAATGTGCTCGATCAAAACAAACAACGGATTGGCAGTATCACAACGCAAGTCAAATTACCACAGCTCACGAGCCGGTTCATAGGAATGAGATCAATCGGTGAAACCGGTGAGTTCGTATTGTGCGCAAAACCGGAGGAAGGAAAATATGAAGTGGCTTGTCTGATTAGCCAGATTAACGGCGTCCAATTCAAGCATCTACTTCCGAATGAAAGTGCACCATCCCAATTTCTGACGATTTACAGGAAAAGTGGGGTTGCCGCCACCAAGGATTATCGTCAAGTACCCGTCATAGAAACCTATGCTTCCTTGGATTCTATTGGTCTTAACATGATTCTCAAGTTGGATGAGGAGGAATTATTTAAACCGGTTACTGAAAAGCTGCAAGATATCAGTATTTATCTTGCAGCACTAATTATTGCTGAAATATTGTTACTAAATTGGTTTGTACGCAAACTCATCAAATCGGAAAAAGAAGCACGAAAAGCTAAAGAAACAGCCGAGCAATTTTCCATTGAATTAAGCCGCAAAGAAAGTGAATTGCGGGAACGCTTAAAGGAAATCACTTGCCTTTATGAAATTCGCCGCAGTATCGGACTGGAGTTATCGGTAGAAGCAGTTTGCCAGAATATTATTAAGTTTTTAATTCCTGCAATGCAACATCCGGAACATACATCGATTACGATTGAATTGGATGGAAAACGTATTTCTTCCTCGCTTCAGGCTGAGGATTCCACACATGAGTTAGCATCGGATATTTGTATTAATGGTGAGAATCATGGTCAATTAAGTGTTTATTATCTTGAAAATAAACCTTTTTTAGTTATAGAAGAACAACGACTCATTAATGCAATAACGACTGATTTAGCGCTATGGCTTGAACGAAAGCAAGTTGACGAGCTATTGCACGCACGCCTTAAAGAAATCACATGCTTGTATGAAATCCGCCGCAGCATGGGAACGGAACTTTCGTTAGAAGATGTTTGCTTCAGTATATTTAAATACCTAATACCCGCTTTACAGTATCCGGAAATCGCTACTGCAATTATTGATGTCAATGGTAAAAATTTTACTTCTCTCAGTGAGGATTTCAATCAAACTAACCAGCTTCACTCCATTAATAAAATAGATACTAATGATTCTAATTTTGAGCTTCATCATCAAATTGATGAGAATAAATCTGCTTTGCAATCAAAAATCTGTGTTAATGGAAAAGAATGCGGACATTTAATTATTTTTTACTCTGAAAACAAACTATTTCGTTTACCGGAAGAACAGAAGCTTGTTAATGCGATTGCCAATGATTTAGGAAGCTGGCTTGAACTCAGACGGTTAGAGCAAGCACTGGTATCTGTGGCTGAAGAGCAAGCTCATACAATCGGGCAGGAATTACACGATAATGTGGGGCAACAAATCGCTGCGATTGGTTATCAGGCCAGAGTACTCGAAAAGAAAATTTCAGCTTCAACAGTCGGAAATGAAAATTTGACTACATTGGCAGCCTCAATCGCTTCCCAAACACAAACTGCTGTGATTCATATCAAGCAGCTTGCGCAGGGATTACTCCCATTCGAATTGGAAGCCAATGGCTTGATTCAAGCATTACAAACCTTAGCCACTAGAATCTCAACAACGTATAATATCGACTGTAATTTCTCGTGGAATAACGTTAGTATAATCAATGACAATAGCGTAGCACTCAATTTGTACCGGATTACGCAGGAAGCTGCAAATAATGCCATCCGGCATGGTAAAGCGCAACATATAACCATTACCTTAACGTCCGATGAAAAAACGCTCCGCTTATCAATCTGTGATGATGGATGTGGTTTTACTGGAATTGATATCAATCATCCGTCAACACCAGGAATGGGCATTAAAATTATGCAATACCGTGCGAAGCAATTAGGCGCGAAGATGGAAATTCTGGCCCGCAAAGAAGGCGGCACAGAAGTTCGTTTAAAAACACAATTAACTAAAAATGTCGACAATGAAAGCAAAAGTAATGCTCGTTGATGATCATGCCATGCTACGGCACGGCCTTGCAATGCTCATCAATATGGAACCGGATATGGAAGTATTTGCTGAAGCAGGTGATGGCGCTGAAGCAATGGAGATACTCAAGAAAAATAATTCGATTGATATTATTTTACTGGATGTAACGCTCAAAACAGTGTCGGGACTTGAAGTCATCAAAAGTATCCATGCGGCGGTTCCGGATTTACCGGTGCTTTTTATCTCCATGCATGATGAGTCGGTTTATGCTGAACGTGCGCTTCGCTCAGGCGCACTGGGTTATGTCATGAAACACGAACCTGGTGAAATACTGCTTGAGGCTATCCGTGAGGTTCTAAAAGGTAATGTTTATCTCAGTAAGCAGATGCACAAAAAGCTTTTAAAACGAATGGTTATGAAAAGCTCTGAGCCTGAACATCTAATTAATACATTGACGTCCAGCGAACTTGAAGTTTTGCACTTAATCGGGCAAGGGCATAATAGTCACGAAATTTCCCAGATGCTGTGCCGCAGCATTAAAACCATTGATACGCACCGCTTTAATATCCGGTCAAAATTAAACCTGAAAGATGGTGCTGATTTGATTCGCTACGCTACACGCTGGATTTCTCAGCAGCAATAACAATTCAAATACTATGAAGTATTTCCAAGAAGAAGTTTTATCGCAAAAAATACCAATTATCCTCAAAAAACTTCCGGTTAAAAACAAATCATGCGATGAGAACTCTGTTTGATCGTTCTGTTACAAACCTTAATGAAAAGATTAAGAAATAAAAACAATAAGATCAATAAAAAACTCCAATACCAATCGTATGGTTCAAAAAATACCCCACTGACTACAGCGGGGTTTTCAATTTTCTCAAAGCTGAAGTTTGATGTTTCTTGAGGGGTGGCAATTCATTTCTTGAGATATTTCTAGTGCATATCTCAAATTGAATAGTAAAGAAAAAATAACTGCAGAAATTTAAAAATAGAACCCAATTCAACACGCCCATGACCTCCAGGATCATTGTGACATTCTTAAGATAAATTGTCTTAAAAATGCTTGGGTTAAGCGGTCCATTTACAATAAATAGGGATTGTAAATATTTTAAGATGAGGCAAATTTACGGTTTAAATCAGAACGTGATTGAAAATCCGTAAATTGAAATTACTATAAAAACTTAATTTCTGTTCAAAGACGTTTCGTATCCATTGACGTATTTCTTTTTGCTTGCTGATTTACCAAATTTTAAAGCGATCACGATATAAGTGACAAAAAACGCCAATCCCAATTGACCATCGGTAATAATCCAGTTAAAGATATATTGGGTTAATTCAAACATCGATAACAAGCTAGCGCCTATAGCGATAATTGCAATAGTAAATATCTGTTTTGTTGACATAATAATCTCCTTGATATTAAAAATATTTATTTATAAAAACTTTGCGCTTACATTATCGACTCTCGTTAGGTACGCTACTTATTACCCTTAAATAAACAGGTTTAATTTCCTGTTTTATTTTGAGCGCACCAATAATATTGAAGAGTCAACTTTAGCGACCAATTGCTCAGCAACGGAACCTACGTAGAAACGTTCCAATCCGCGGCGATTGGATGTTCCCACTACTATCAAATCCGCCTTCCAGTCATAAACAGCGGCAGCAATAGCATCAGCGATGCCATTTAATCCATATTCAGCTTCGGCATTGAGAAGACGGGTTTCGACACTCAAAACATCCGTATCGGATTTAGCCTTTTCAAGAATTTCATTACCTCGATTTCTATCAACCTCATTTTCACTACCGATGCAATGAACAATGCATAAAGCTGAGTTGTAAGTGTTAGCTATGTTTATTGCTTCCGCTAACGCTTGCTGAGCTATCTCGCTACCGTCGACTGCCACCATTATTCTTTTGTACATACACTATTCTCTTAATGAATTCCTGCTGGGTTTTTTAAAAGTAGTAATACTTTCAGTCCTTAAACACCATCGGATTACGACAAATTATGCGACGGCAATTTGTCTTGCAGATTATTGCTGTGCATTTTTTTCAAATAAACAAAATACTGTTTAATTACAGATACTAATAATTTTTTGAACATGACAAATTCTCCTCAATGTATTTCAATACGTTTTTACGGTAATACTTTGATTCTTCTACTTGTAAATCACTAACAGTTTACGAATAGCCATACCATTCAACATGCTTACTGCAAATTGCTATTATCTTTTCTCAGGTTATCGAAATAACGTTTGACAACTGATTTTCCAGCCATATTCTCGTGTTTGGTATAAACCAAATAGTGCACTACACCATGGATCACCATTGCAACCAGCAGGCCTTCAAAAATACCCACTTTATAAACTAAGCCCGCTGTCAAGAACGCCAATATCAGCGCATAAGGACCATAATGAGTAACGTGTACCAAGCCTGCAATCATCTTATAACCGGTAAACAACATAATGGCCGCCAAGGCAAATTTCGGCAAATAATCAAGATAATGTGTGTTAAACGTAAAGAAACACACCACGGAACCAATAACCAAGACCGAGAATTTGGTCATCGCGCCAGCAAGCTTATTGGTCGTACTTTTAGCCAAGCCATCCAAATTCGTCATACCACCGAAGAAACTCGAACCTAAATTAGAAATCCAGATTGCAAGCAAGCTATTGTTACTATTGGTTTTACGTTTTAACGGGTCAATTTTCTCAATTGCCGCATTACTCATCACCTGTTCAATCACATCCACGATTGCCAGCATGGCGCAGAAAAATATCATGTAAGCCAACATCAACACTGTCGTATCTTCACTCGGTAATGGCAATTTCAATTGCAATTCAATATCTTCAACAGAAATCATAGGAACAGTCATAAACTGCGCCAGGATCACGCCACCGATAATGATCGCGAAATAAGGAACAGCCGGTTGTGTATCTTTAAACTTAGCAAATAGGAGTAAAAACAGACCAAGACCACCAGCTGAAATAGCCGCCATCTGAATGCGCGCTTCATTCCAGAAATCTTCCGTTACCAATTCCGCAGGGATTTCATAGGTAAATTCTGAGAACTTCAGTAAAATCTTCAATCCAACACCAGCCAGCAATCCTTCAACCAGATATACCGGAACCGCAACAAGCAAATAGCGTTGCCAATTAAATTTCCAAATAATGGCTTGCATAATGGCGGTCATACAGATACAAAATGCCATATTCTGAATACCAAAAGCTGCCACACCCATCGCTAATACTGGAGCCAGTCCGGCCGCAATACCCGGTGATCCAATAAAATTGCCCGGCTTGAACCAGGCATTTATCCATCCAATCAAGGAAGCAAAAGCTACTGTAGCCAAGCCTACTTTAATAGGATAATTAGACATAATCGCAATACCAATCGTTAATGGAATCGCCATCGCCCCAGTTATTAAACCCGCAGCAGTATCACGAAAAAAATACTGCGACTGAAAAGCAGCTGATCCCTCTTTCTTGACAGTCTCCGCTGCCTTTTGCTGCGAGACTATCGATTCGTCATCTGACCGTGTTGCCATAAAAATACCTCTCTCTCGTAAACTGTTAGTGATAAACTTTATAAAACCTTTTCGTTCAACTGAATACAAATTTAACCTTTATAGTCAAATAGCTTGTTGAAGAATTTTTCGTCGTTGAAATAAACCGGTATTCTGCAATCCGTCATTTTTCTGCAACGCATACTTCCAAGATCACAAAATTTCTTTATCTCAGCTTTCGAGATGTCTATTCTTCAAATAATAAGCTTAGGCAAATCGTATCGCGCCCGGATTGCGTTGTATATTAGTAAAACCATTATTATTTAATGGGTAAAATGCCAACCATACTTGGTAAAATTATTACCATCCGCGGGCAAATCTATTGCACATTACTAGATTAAAAACTTACTTATTATGAGTAAAATACTTACTTAAAATAAGTAAATTACTTAGATTTTTCTAATTTAATTCGTGAAAAAATTCACCTATAATAATTTATTTATTAAATTTATTTCAATAAATTCATATAACTACACAAGACTAAAGAACCATATCAATTAAAATCCAATATCACTTATTTTTAAAGAAGAGAGTAGGCGAAAAAGAAGAGGCCCTTTGCTGAACCGTTCATGGATAGTTACAAAAAACTGAGATAGGAATAGTGATAAGAAATTGAGATGGGTAAAATAGAGGTAAGCGACACCCCATTTTACTTATATCGTTCTAAGTATCCGCTTGATACGCGGATTAGACTGCAAGCTATTGAAAAGTTATTAATAATAAAATAATGGCGTATATTGCAGCCGATTTTTGATACCAGTGTAAAGTTGCAAATTAATTGCAAAAACCGCATTACGTTACATTAATATCACATCATACTGTTCTTGCGTATACGATTCCTCAACCTGTAAGCTGATTGGTTTCGCAATGAAATCACCCAGTTGGGCTAAACTCTGCGACTCTTCATCCAGGAACAAATCGATTACTTGTTGCGATGCCAGAATACGAAATTCATTGGCTTCAAACTGCCTGGCTTCGCGCAGTAATTCGCGCAATATTTCATAACAAATGGTTTGCGCGGTTCTGATTTCTCCGCGCCCCTGACAAGTTGGGCAGGTTTCGCATAGCACGTGCGCAAGACTTTCTCGAGTTCGCTTGCGTGTCATTTCAACCAATCCCAACGCACTGAATCCATTGACAGTTATGCGCGTTCGATCCTTAGACAGTGCTTTGTTGAATTCCGCCAAAACAGCTTGTTTATGTTCCTCAGAATCCATATCGATGAAATCGATAATGATAATGCCGCCGAGATTACGCAGACGCAGTTGCCTTGCAATGACCTGGGCTGCCTCCAAGTTAGTTTTGAAAATAGTGTCATCGAAATTACGCACACCGATGAATCCGCCAGTATTGACGTCCATCGTAGTTAGCGCTTCAGTTTGATCGATGATCAGATACCCGCCAGACTTTAAATTGACACGTTTGGCCAATGACTTTTCGATTTCTTCTTCCACACCGTACAGATCGAATAACGGACGATCCCCCGTGTACAACACTATGCGTTCGGCGATATAGGTCATATAGTTATGCGCGAAGCGGACCAATCGTTGAAAATTCTCCCGCGAATCAACGAGAATCCGGGTGGAATCTTCATCCACAAAATCGCGCAATACCCGATGACTGAGATCCAGATCCTGATAAAGCAAAACAGGCGCCGCAATCGTCACCGATTTCTGTTGAATGTCGCGCCATAACCGGTGCAGATATTCAAGATCGGCACGCAAATCGGCTTCATCAGCGGTTTCTGCCATGGTGCGGATAATATACCCGCCCTTTTCTTCCACCGGTAAAATCTGCTGTAGCTTTTCCCGCAATAACTCGCGTTCGCTATCATCCTCAATACGCTGAGAAATACCGATATGAGATTCTTGCGGCAGGTATACCAGTAAGCGGCCGGCCAGGCTTATTTGCGTGGACAACCGCGCGCCCTTGGTGCCAATCGCATCCTTGATCACTTGCACCAGAATACTGTTGCCCTCGTATAACAGTTTTTCAATGGGCTTGGCCTCATCACCCTCAGGATTGGAATCGCGGATATCCGCGACATGCAGGAAGGCGGCACGGTCCAAACCAATATCGACAAAAGCCGATTGCATCCCCGGCAAAACGCGGCTGACACGGCCGTTATAGATATTTCCCACAATGCCTCGGCCGCTCGTCCGTTCAATATGAAGTTCTTGCGTTACCCCCTGCTCTAATATTGCTACTCGGGTTTCTTGCGGCGTGATATTAACAAGAATCTCATTGCTCATATTCAATACAATTAGTTCTCAAAAAAATCAGAAATTGGATGAAGCGATCAATCAAACTTAAGATTGTGCTGCAACAACCTTATTGAAAAATTTCTATACCGGTTTCTGCCAGTAACTGCGCTGTCTCATAGAGCGGCAGCCCCATAATGCCGCTATAACTGCCGGATATCTCGACAATGAAAGCGGCCGCCATGCCTTGAATAGCATATGCACCTGCTTTATCCAGCGAATTATTATTCACTAAATAACTACGAATCTCCTGTTCACTGATTTCACGAAATCGTACCGTTGACGCTGACAATCGCATCTGCACATCATCCTTCACGCCGACACCGATCGCTGTCAGTACCTGGTGCGTGCGGCCCGACAAGATTTTCAGCATTTCTTCGGCATGTGCATTGTCTCTCGGTTTCCCGAGAATGCATCCATCAACCGTCACAATAGTATCAGCCACCAATACCGGTAAAACCGGCAAGTGGCGTTGCATAATCCGCTTCCAGCCCGCGTTCGCTTTGGCTCGAGCCACCCGGTAGATATAATCTGATGGCGCTTCGTCCACCAGCGGTTGCTCATCGATATCGATGGCGCGCCCTAGCGTTTCACGCATCATCAGCAAGTTGAATTTCACACCAATCTGCCTTAATAATTCACGCCTTCTGGGGCTTCTGGATGCAAGGTATATTTGGTTCTCAGAGAGCATTACAGTCAACCATCACTTTCAATGGGAATCTCATCATTTCATTCATTGTATTTTAAATACCTAATCACCATACGACGTGCAATCACATTTGCGTGATCCTGTTCAAGCACGATGGTAAGGGTGGTTTTTGTTAATCGACACTGCGCGATAGATCTGTTCCGCCAGTAACACACGAACCAGACCATGCGGTAACGTAAGCTTCGATAATGCCATCAGCTCATGCGCGATTCGCTTGATATCGCCATGCAGTCCATCAGCACCGCCAATGACGAATGCAATAGCTTCACCTGTCGTCATCCATGTATTGATCACATCTGCGAATTGCACTGTTGCCCATTGCTGGCCCCGTTCATCGAGCACTACAATGTGGCAATTCGGCGGCAAAACGGATCGAATTCGTTGGGCTTCCGCTTGCAGAAGTTGTTCAACCGGTTTTCCGCCAACCCGCTTTTCCGGTTTAATCTCAATTAAATTGATGTTAATTTCATGGGACAAGCGTTTGGTATATTCGGCATAACCTGCTTCTACCCAATCCGGCATTTTGTTTCCAACCGCGAGTATAAAAAATTTCATGACTCGAAGAAATCAATTGGTCGTTCTTTTTAGTGCGCTAATTCCGCTCCGACCATAGTGCTTTCAGATTGTAATACTCGCGTACAGCCGGCAACATGATGTGCACAATCACATCGCCCAAATCAACAAGTACCCATTCCCCTGTCTGCTCCCCTTCCATGCTGTAAACCTTTCCCCCGGCAGCTTTAACTTGTTCTTGCACATTATTGGCCAGCGCTTTGGTCTGACGGGTCGAATCGGCACTGGCGATAATGATATATCCAAACATCGCAGTAATTTTGGATACATTAATCACGTCAATATCGTGCGCTTTGATTTCCTCCAAAGCGTCGACAATGACAGGTACCAGTTTTTCTGAATTCATAGATTCCCAGTGTATAAACGATTAAATTTCATATACTCAACGACATTTTCGGGCAGCAGATAGCGTATGCTTTTCCCAGCGCTGATCAGTGACCGTATTTGTGAAGCCGATATTTCCAGCAACGATGTTTGCGCCGCATAAATAAAACCGCCGGATTGCGATTCGAGCTCGCTGACATCGGTGACGTAGCGAGAAGACAAGACCTTCCGCACCTCATCGGGCAAATTCTGATCCGCCTCGATGGAAACAAAGCCTGGCCGGGTAACCACAATGAAATGACACAAATCGAATAACTCATGCCATTCAGACCATTGATTGATCTTAGCAAACGCATCGATTCCCAACACGAAGCAAAGCGCGGTGTTATCTCCCAGCTCGCGCCGGTACTCCCGCAACGATTGCACCGTTGTGCTGATTCCAGGCCGGTTGATTTCCCGTTCATCCAGCGAAAACCGGTTGTTATCCTGTATGGCCAGCCGCACCATAGCTGCACGATGCCCTCTCGATGCCGTGGGCGCAGCCCGTAACCTCGGAGCGCCCGAGGGAACAAAGATCATGCGCCTTAATCCGGCTATATCAAGCAGCTCTTCAGCGACCCGCAAATGCCCATAATGGATAGGATCAAATGTCCCGCCATAAATGCCAATCAGTGGAAACTTATCGGTAACAGCCATGGTTGTATATAAAGAAATTAACAATACGGATCATAGCAGCGCCAAGCGCATATCCGTCAATACTTCCGACAGGTGCGTCGTGAAACGGGCTGCCGTTGCGCCATCGATGACACGATGGTCATAGGAAAGCGACAAAGGCAACATTAAACGGGGTACAAATTGATGATCGCGATAAACCGGTTTAATACTGGCCTTGGAAATACCTAGAATGGCCACTTCCGGTGCGTTGATAATGGGTGTAAAAGCTGTTCCACCAATGCCACCCAAACTGGAAATGGTAAAGCTCGCGCCTTGCATGTCAGTGGATTTTAACTTACCCTCACGCGCCAGTGCAGACAATCTCGCCAATTCTTCGGCAATGGTGATGATCCCCTTCTGGTCAACATCCTTGATTACCGGCACCACCAATCCGTTGGTGGTATCCACGGCAAAGCCAAGATGGTAATAATGCTTGATGATTAAATTGGCTTCACCATTGCTATCGTTATCCAGCGATGCATTGAATTCGGGAAATTTCTTCAAAGGCGCGATTAACGCTTTCATTAAGAAAGCCAATAAGGTCAGTTTGACTCTATTTTCTTTACCGCTATCGTTGGATTCTTTCCGCAATGCTTCTAGATCGGTGATATCCGCTTCGTCGAACTGTGTGACGTGTGGAATCATCACCCAGTTGCGGTGTAAATTGGCGCCAGAAATTTGTTTAATGCGCATTAATGGTTTTAATTCAACCGGACCAAACTTAGCAAAATTCACCTGCGGCCAAGGCAACAGATTCAATGCCGCACCCGTCCCGGTACTGCGGGATTTTGACAATTCGGCTTTCACATACGCCTGCACATCCTCTCTGAGAATGCGATGTTTGGGGCCGCTGCCGGTAATCAAATCGAGATTGACGCCGAGTTCCCGCGCAAAGCGGCGGATCGACGGGCTGGCATGCGCTTTGGATGGAGCATTGCTGACCGCGAATACAGTTTGTGGCAGGTTCTGCGGCTGATTAACAACCGACTTAGCGTTGTGTTGCAGTTGCGGTGCGATTTCTTTTTGAACTGCGGCCACCCCAGAAACTTCAGGAAGTGTTTCCGTGCGATTGTCATCGGAAACTTCCAGGGTCAACACGGTGCTGCCTTGCGATACCTTGTCACCCGGTTTGACTAATATTTCCTTTACCAAACCGGGATAAGGTGCTGGAATTTCAATCGTCGCTTTGTCGGACTCAAGCGTAATCAGGGAATCTTCGGCCTTTACCCTATCGCCAGCTTTGACCAGCACTTCGATGACCGGTATCTCTTTAAAGTCGCCGATATCCGGAATGAGCACTTTTTTTAACTCAGCCACACGCTTTCCTCACATACCTTGGAATGGGAGAATGCAATGACGCACATTCATTGTTGTTAATTCATCACCGGTCTAGCTGGTCGCCGGATTGGATTTTTCCGGATCAATACCGTACTTCTCAATCGCTTGAGTGACTTGCTGCTGGGTGATTTTTCCTTCCTCCGATAATGCTTTGAGTGCCGCCACGGTAATATAGAACCGGTCGACCTCAAAGAAATGGCGCAGTTTCTGACGCGTATCGGAGCGGCCGAAACCGTCGGTTCCTAACACGCGATACCTGCCTGGCACAAATTCACGAATCTGATCCGCATAGATTTTCATATAATCCGTTGCGGCCACTACGGGGCCTTTTCTACCCTTAAGACAATTTTCTACATGCGATTCTTTTGTCGGTTGTTCCGGATGCAGCATATTCCAGCGGGAGACAGCCAGAGCCTCACGTCTTAATTCATTGAAACTGGTTACACTCCACACATCAGCGTGCACAGCATAATCTTGTTTCAGTATCTCTGCGGCAGCAATCACTTCGCGCAAAATGGTTCCGGCACCGAGCAATTGCACGCATGGTGCTTTAGTATTTGCGCCCGCTTCACTGAATAAATACATGCCTTTTAAAATATTTTTCTCAGCATCAACCGGCATTTCAGGGTGACTGTAGTTTTCATTCATCACCGTGATGTAATAATAGACATCTTCCTGTTCTTGATACATCCGGCGCAGTCCATCCTGGATAATCACAGCCAGCTCATACGCAAATGCCGGATCGTACGCTACGCAGTTGGGAATCGTAGATGCAACGACATGACTGTGCCCGTCTTCATGTTGCAATCCTTCGCCATTCAATGTCGTACGCCCGGCCGTTCCACCCAGCAAGAAACCGCGGCAGCGCATATCACCAGCGGCCCACGCCAAATCACCGATACGCTGAAACCCGAACATCGAATAAAAAATAAAAAACGGAATCATTTGGATGCCGTGCGTGCTATAGGCCGTAGCTGCCGCTATCCAGGATGACATGGCGCCCGCTTCGCAGATTCCTTCCTGCAAAATTTGCCCATGCTTATCTTCCTTGTAATACATGAGCTGATCTGCATCCTGCGGTGTATACAATTGACCGCTCGACGACCAGATGCCCAATTGCCGGAACATCCCTTCCATGCCAAACGTACGCGATTCGTCCGCGACAATCGGCACGATATGACTACCGATTTGTTTGTCTTTTACCAGAATGTTCAGAATCCGCACAAACGCCATGGTGGTCGACGATTCGTGTCCTTCGCTGCTGACCTTCAGCAAGGTTTGAAATGCAGACAAAGCTGGTACTTGCAACGCTTGCGCGCGTGTCTTACGGCGGTGAAAAGTGCCGCCCAATGCTTTGCGCCGCTCGCGCATATAGATAAATTCCGGCGAATCTTCAGCGAAAGTCAGATAGGGAATATCATCAATTTTATCGTCGGGAATATCCAAACCGAAGCGATTGCGAAACGCTTTTAACGAAGTCGTTCCCATTTTCTTCTGCTGGTGAGTAATATTTTGCGCTTCGCCCGCTTCACCCATGCCATATCCTTTGATCGTTTTCGCCAGAATCACGGTCGGCTGTCCGGTATGTTTTGCCGCCGCTGCATACGCCGCATAGACTTTATGGGGGTCGTGCCCACCGCGGTTTAACCGCCAGATATCGTCATCGGACATCGTGGCGACCATTTCCAGCAATTCAGGGTATTTACCGAAAAAATGCTCGCGCACGTAAGCACCATCTCGCGATTTGAAATTCTGATATTCACCATCCACGCATTCCATCATCCGCTTCTGCAATAATCCTTTGGTATCCTTCGCCAAGAGCGGATCCCAATAAGACCCCCAGATCACCTTGACGACATTCCAGCCAGCGCCGCGAAAGGCGCCCTCCAGTTCCTGGATAATTTTGCCGTTGCCGCGCACCGGGCCATCCAAACGCTGCAAATTGCAATTGACCACAAAAATCAGATTATCCAGTTTCTCGCGCGACGCCAGCGAAATAGCGCCGAGCGATTCGGGCTCGTCCATTTCTCCGTCACCCATGAAAGCCCAGATTTTACGGCCATCGGTATTGACCAATCCGCGGCTGCCCAGATATTTCATGAAACGCGCCTGATAAATCGCCATCAACGGCCCTAGTCCCATGGAAACCGTAGGAAATTGCCAAAAATTAGGCATCAGCCATGGATGCGGGTACGATGACAAACCATTCCCGTCGGCTTCCTGACGAAAATTATCCAGTTGCTCCTGGCTTAATTCGCCGGATAAAAATGCATAAGCATAAGCCCCTGGGGAAGAATGTCCTTGTACATAGACTAAATCGCCGCCGTGCGTTTCACACGGCGCATGCCAGAAATGATTGTAACCGACGTCGTAAAGCGTTGCGGCTGAGGCGAAGCTGGCAATGTGCCCGCCGACATTGGTATTTTTGTTGGCGCGCAATACCATCGCCATCGCATTCCAGCGCACATACGAGCGAATCCTGTGCTCGATGGCATTGTCACCCGGCGAGCGCGCTTCCTTACCTATGGGAATGGTATTGATATATGCGGTCGTGGCGCTATAAGGCAGATAAGCCCCGGAGCGGCGTGCTTTTTCGATCAGTTTTTCCAATAGAAAATGAGCGCGTTCGCCACCTGCACTGGCGATGACCGAATCCAGCGCATCCAGCCACTCTTGTGTTTCCTGCGGATCAATATCCGGTTGCTGTTCCATGTGCACGCACACTCATTTAAGTTTATTTACTTGCTTACCCGATTTTAAGACCGGCCTGGGCCCGTTCCGCCGCCAGAATGGTATTGCATAGCAGCATGGTGATGGTCATCGGTCCAACCCCTCCCGGAACGGGCGTAATAAAACCCGCAACTTCCTTGACAGCATCGTAATCGACATCACCACAGAGTTTGCCATCCGGCAATCGGTTAATACCAACATCAATGACGACAGCACCAGGTTTTACCATCCCGGCAGTAACCATGCGCGGTTTTCCGGTCGCCACAACCAGAATATCCGCATTTTTTGTAAATTGCTGCAAATTGCGTGTTTTTGAAGTGCAAATGGTCACCGTAGCGCCCTGCTCCAGCAACATGAATGCCATTGGCTTACCCACAATGTTGCTGCGCCCGATCACCACCGCATGCTGTCCTTCAATCGGAATCCGGTTTCTTTCCAGCATCACCATCACGCCATACGGTGTGCAAGGAGAAAAAATGGTATTGCCGGTAACCAATGCACCAACGTTATAGAGATGAAAGCCATCGACATCTTTTTCAACGGCGATGGATGCGATGACACGGTTATTTTCAAAATGCGCAGGCAACGGCAACTGGACCAGGATGCCATGGATGTGCGGATTCTGATTGAGCGCCTGAATACACTGTAATACTTCATCTTGATCAGCGTGCTGCGGAAAGTTATGCACTTCGGAATAAATACCGATTTCGCTGCACGCTCTGACTTTATTCCTGACATAGATACTGGATGCTGCATTATCGCCAACGATAATGACTGCCAACCCTGGCTTGATACCCAGTTGAATCAATTTTTCCGCACGTGCGCTCCATTCAGTCCGCACCAATTCAGCCAATTTCTTGCCATCGATAATCTGAGCACTCATTTTTACACCAGCAGCCGGTTGATCAATCCACGTGAATTTTTGCTATATACCGAACAGTTAGAACATCTTGCTTCCGTGAGCAGCGCTAACTCGCTTGTTTTGCTTTCTTGATTTTTGTGCGATAGATGAAAATACCGATTAAAAATACCGGAATGACAAAAATCGCCGCAGCAATAAGCCCGCTCGCAAGTATCGCAATCGTCGTATTTCCCGGCATGAATAAGGTAACAAACCAAATCACCAAAAAGGCAATTGCTAAACCGCCGTACAACATGATCTTTCTGCCGCGATCATACAATCGCCAGAACGCTCCGGATACTTGCGTATCATCCACGTAGTGATCAAACACTTCCGCCAGACTGTTATCACCGGGCTCAGATTCATAACCGATAGCGACCGCTAGTGCATTGTGATCTTCTTCAATTTTGGACATTTTCCGGAGAAACTCAATGCGCTTGGCGACTTTCTGCTGGGGCATGCGCTCTTGCACGAAAAATTCCGCCAAAGCCGCAAACGCCAACTCGCGCGCATCATCAGCACTGCCCAAGTTTTCCGCGAACTTCCACATGACACCAAACAGATAAAGCTGAATAGTCATGTCCCTGAATTCAGGTGCAAAATCATAACCCTTGCTCTTAATAAGCTCGAGTTGCGTAGTCTTGACTTCTTTGGCGTGCGCAATACAGGCATCCATGATTGAAACATCCGGACCTGTCTTATCTGCACCCTCTAATTCTGCAGTAGTCTTATCAGAAGCAGCTTTCTTCTTTGTCATTTTGAAACCTCATGCTTTTTTATTTTAATCAGAATATTGATGCGCATTATATACTGGCTGAGGGAATCAGGAAAAAGTTCATTCCGGTTTCGTGGCTTTTATGCCATGAATCCGCATCGGGCAATTTCGTAGATATGATGTTTTACTAGCGTAGAATAGCTGATAAAACAATGTACTGCTGCGAGTTGATTGTTAGCGTGCGTGAAGATTAAGACGCTGCCAAATAGCGGATGTCAAGTTGGCGGAGTTCAACGTATAAAAATGCAATCCGGGCGCACCGGCTTGCAATAACTGTTCACATAAGCCGGTGACAACATCCAATCCGAAAGCTTGAATCGATTTACTGTCGTCGCCATAACCTTCGAGTTTCTTACGAATCCAGCGTGGAATCTCCGCGCCGCAAGTATCAGAGAATCTGACCAGTTGTGAGAATTTATTGATCGGCATGATGCCGGGAACAACTGGAATATTCAAACCGGCCGCCTCGCACAACTCGACAAAATGAAAATAAGCGTCGGCATTATAAAAATATTGCGTAATCGCCGAACTGGCACCCATTTCAATTTTACGCTTGAAATTATCAAAATCCGCTTGCGCAGACCGCGCCTGCGGATGGTATTCCGGGTAAGCCGCCACTTCGATATGGAAAGAAGATCCGTATTCCTGCCGGATAAAAGCTACCAGTTCGCTGGCATAACGAAATTCACCGGCTTGCGCCATCCCTGAAGGTAAGTCGCCGCGCAATGCGACAATATGACGGATCCCCGCTTCATAATACTTTTCCAGAATGGCACGAATGTTCTGTTGCGTTGAGCCGATGCAAGATAGGTGCGGTGCAACGACATGACCTTCCGTTTGAATTTCCAGCACGGTCTCGAGCGTCCGCTCGCGCGTCGAACCTCCCGCACCGAAGGTTACCGAAAAGAACTTAGGATTGAATCGTGCCAACTGCTGGCGCGTCAACCGGAGCTTCTCAACTCCCTCAGGGGTTTGCGGTGGAAAAAGTTCAAAGCTGAAGGTCGGAGGAAATTTTTTTTGTGATTCCATTTGTGCAAGCTCTATGGATACAGAATTAGTACGGCTGCTGCCGTAGCTACGCAGATATTAATCATTATTTTCTTACTGGAAGAACCAGCAGAGCAGATGCAAACTCATACACCCGTTCTTCCAGTAAAAAGATAGACGATTAGTACCGGTACATTTCAGGTTTGAATGGACCGTTTTTGCTCAATCCCAGGTAATTGGCCTGTTCATCCGTCAATTCGGTGAGTTTCACACCCAATTTACCGATGTGCAAACGCGCCACTTTTTCATCCAAGTGTTTAGGCAATACATAAACATTTTTCTGATAATTTGCGCCATTCTGCCATAGCTCCATTTGCGCCAATACTTGGTTGGTAAACGAGCTGGACATCACGAAAGAAGGATGGCCGGTCGCACAACCCAAATTCACCAGCCTGCCTTGCGCCAGAACGATGATGCGGCGTCCGGTCGGAAATATGACGTGATCCACTTGCGGCTTGATATTTTCCCATTGGTATTTTTGAATGGATGCGATATCAATTTCCGAATCAAAGTGACCAATATTGCAAATAATGGCCTGATCCTTCATTTTCAGCATGTGATCATGCGTGATGACCCGCAGATTACCAGTTGCGGTAACAAAGATATCCGCTTGACTGCACGCATCGTCCATCGTCACTACGCGATATCCTTCCATCGCAGCTTGCAACGCACAAATCGGGTCAATTTCAGTGATCCAGACAGTCGCACCCAAACCTCGCAGTGATTGCGCACAGCCTTTGCCAACATCACCATATCCGCAAACCACAGCGATTTTACCGGCAATCATGACATCCGTTGCACGCTTGATACCATCAACCAGGGATTCCCTGCAACCGTACAAATTATCAAATTTTGATTTCGTGACGGAGTCATTCACGTTGAAAGCAGGAAACGGCAATTCGCCATTTTTTTGCATTTCATATAAACGGTGCACTCCGGTCGTGGTTTCTTCTGTTACACCGCGTATCCTGGCCAGATTGGTTGAATACCAATTGGGTTCGGTCGCTAATTTCTTTTTGATCGATGCAAATAATGCGGTTTCTTCCTCATTGCCCGGATTCGCAATAACCGCAGGATTTTTCTCGGCTTTTGTACCCAGGATCAACAATAACGTCGCATCGCCGCCATCATCCAGAATCATATTGGCGCCGACCGATTGACCGGCAGCCGTCCATTCAAAAATCTTGTGCGCGTATTCCCAGTAATCTTCAAGCGACTCGCCCTTATAGGCGAATACCGGAATATTTCTGGCAGCAATCGCAGCAGCTGCGTGATCCTGAGTGGAAAATATATTGCAGGAAGCCCAGCGCACTTCGGCACCGAGTGCTACCAGTGTTTCGATCAACACCGCCGTTTGAATCGTCATATGCAAAGAACCGGCAACCCTGGCACCTGCCAGTGGCTTTTGGTTCGCATATTCTTTACGTAATGCCATTAAACCCGGCATCTCCGTTTCAGCGATCGCGATTTCTTTACGACCCCATTCCGCCAATGCAATATCGGCAACCTTATAGTCAGTAAAGAAACTACCATCGGAATTAAGCACAGCGTTCATAATAATTATCTCCTCAATTTATGAACGAGCGCCGTTGTGACAAATACCCGCCTATGCTGAGCCTCGCGGAACCAGCCGCTGCAGCGCTCCTCACCATAGGGGAAAACCAATTAAAGGTTATTGATGTCGGCAAAGATTACAGAAAATTTAGAGACCGGCATCAGCACGTAATTGTGCGGCCTTATCCGTAGCTTCCCAGGTAAATTCAGGAAGTTCACGTCCAAAATGCCCATAAGCAGCTGTTTTAGCATAGATCGGACGTAACAAGTTAAGCGCATGAATGATGCCGCGTGGGCGTAAATCAAAATGCTTTTCGATGAGTTGAACAATCTTTTCATCGGCAATTTTACCCGTGCCGAATGTATTGACCATCAATGAAACAGGACGTGCAACACCAATGGCATAAGCCACCTGCACTTCGCATTTACTCGCAATTCCTGCTGCCACGATATTTTTAGCCACATAACGTCCGGCATAGGTCGCCGATCGATCAACCTTGGATGGGTCTTTGCCGGAAAAAGCGCCGCCGCCATGATGCGCTGCACCGCCGTAGCTATCGACAATGATCTTGCGCCCGGTCAAACCGCAATCGCCCATCGGACCACCCACTACAAAACGCCCGGTGGGGTTCACCAAATATTGAATACGATTACTGATCATCGAAGCAGGCAGTACCGGTTTAATGACTTCTTCAATAACCGCTTCGCTCAAAGCGGAGTGTGAAATATCCGGATCATGCTGAGTGGAAATCACCACTGTTTCGATTTGCTGCGGCTTACCGTTCTGATAACGCACCGAAACTTGCGATTTGGCATCAGGGCGCAGCCAAGGCAATTGGCCTTTTTTTCTCAATTCAGCTTGCCGTTCAACCAAACGATGCGCATAAAAAATGGGCATGGGCATTAATTGCGGTGTTTCGTCGCAAGCATAGCCAAACATAAGGCCCTGATCGCCCGCTCCTTGTTCCATTTCTTCTTCTTTGGAACGATTAACACCTTGGGCGATATCTGGCGATTGTTTGTTGAATGCGGTCAATACAGCGCATGTGGTCGAATCGAAACCGATATTAGAACTGGTATAACCAATATTTTTAACCGTTTCACGCGCAATGATATTGTAATCAACCGATGCATGGGTTGTTATCTCGCCTGATAATACAATCAACCCGGTACTGCACAACGTTTCGCACGCAACCCGCGCGTTAGGATCTTGACTCAGAATTGCATCCAATACAGCATCAGAAATCTGATCGGCAACCTTGTCAGGATGTCCTTCAGAAACAGACTCAGAAGTAAAAAGATATTCACTCATAATTTAACCAATAAAGTAATGATAAGTTTTAAGTATAGCGGATTGTGTCTTTGAAAATAGAACTCTGTCAATTTCGACAATGCTATTGTGACGGAAGAATTGAGCTATGTATCATGGAAATAGACAGTGATTTGCTGATTTATTCATTGCGCTGTCAATAGCAATGTGCTTTATGCTTGCATTTATTTGCTGGGCCAATCGACAATTCCATTGCTTTCCGAAAATGAATTCTCTATTCAATCCAGCTTATATATATCAGCCTTGAAGCATGTATTACCCTTTCGCACCCGTTAGCCGTAAGAAATTCTAACCCAATTTGTTAAAAATATCGAATAAGGAACCGTAGAGAAGCGAAGAAGTGTTTTTTCTTATCGAAAAGGTGTTGTTAAAAATAATTTTATGAGAACATGTTATGGGAAGGTTGGGTTCTGTCAAACGCATTGATTTTTGTCCACTGGAAACTCTAAGAATCTCAAGTTAATGAACCATCAATTCATGGAAGTTACATTTACTCGTATCGCTCAGTCCATTACGCCTATCGCAATCTGCTTCTCACGAATCACCCGGCTGCAGGCGCTCACGGCTGCGGGAATGGTATTGCTGCTGTGCAGCCACACCGCATGGGCCGCTGCATTTGGCAAGTTGATACAGCCTTTTGGCAGCTATGGCTTTACCGCGGATGACAATATATTGCGTATACGCGACAGAATGCCCACAACAGCACTGGGTACGAATAATCTTTTTGATATCTCCCATCGTTTTACCGGCGGCGTGATGTTTGAGAAAGAAGTCGGACGGCAACGCTTGAATGCGAATTTAAACTGGACGCACACCCGGTTTGAGAGATTCGATCAGATGAATAATAATCTGAAGAATTTCAGTGGCAGCTGGCATTGGTTTCTTGGTAACCGCCTGGAAGGTAATATGGGTGCAAGTTATGTGCAGTCGCTAGCACCGTTCTTGTTTCAGCCGGGTGTTAAAAATGTGAGAACCGAGCAAACCGAGTTTTTTAACGCCAGCTGGAGTCTCCATCCACGCTGGCGCTTGAATGGCGCTTACACCCGCTACGATCTCAATTCAAACAGTCCCAATTTGCGCTTTCTTAACCGTACTGAAGACCGCTTCGAAGGCGGAATCGATTTTGTGACATCAGGCAGAAATACCATCGGCGTGCTGTTTCGCGGCACCATCGGTGATTTTCCGGTTCGTGTTCTGGCAGCCGATGGTTCATTCACAGACAATAGTTATCATCAAAAAGAGGCATTGGCAAAAATCAACTGGGCCGTATCTGCCAAATCGAATCTTTACGGAACGGGCGGATGGGTAGAGCGGACCAATGCAAGTTTCCCCGCACGTAACTTTAACGGATTTAATGCCCGTCTAATCTATAATTGGCAACCCACGGACCGGGTTGGATTATCGGTGAGCGGATGGCGCGAGACCGCTGCAATGCAAATGCTTACCGCCAGCTTCAGCCTTAACACAGGGGGCAGTTTTGCACCGTATTGGGATATCACACGAAAAGTGAAGCTTCAAGGAGATTTTTTATATCAAGATATGAAATTTGATAATTTTTCAATTTTCACCGATTCTCTCTTTCCGATCGGTACACACAATACGCTTCGCAATGCCACGGTAAGACTCACATACACCCCTTATCCCGGTTTGCAACTAATGGCCTCGGTCTATCACAATGATTTACAAACCAATAACAGGTTGGGTGGATTTAATGCCAATGGCGCCAATATCAATCTGCAATACACGTACGGAAAACGATGACAGTTAACGATTTACCGATAGTAGCCTTTTTCAAGCATCTGCTCGATCCTTTTATCATCTGGAGCATGCTGATACTGACCGCCTGGTTGTACGATGAAGATTTCACCAGTTATTACCTGGTGCTGGTCATCATTACCTTTTTCGTTTCCACTTACATTTACGAGCGCATTCTCATTTACCGCAATTGGCGCAAGGGGCGTTTGTTCGCCTATATGCGCGATACAGTGGTGGGTTGGCTGATGATCATCGCCATCCTGGTGTTTCTGGGATATGCCACCAAATTTTACAACCAATTTTCTCCGCAAGTGCTGCTGACCTGGTTCATCGTTACACCGCTGATGCTGATTGCAAGCCACATTACGGTGCGAAGCATTGTCACCAATTTATACAACAAGGGTAAGCTGCGTTCGGCGATCGTGATCGGAGCGAACGAAAACAGTTTGGCATTCATCCGCCACATTGCCGAGCTGCCCTTTTTGCTGATCAGTTACCAAGGTTTCTTCGATGAGCGCAGCAGTTCGCGCATTGCTGGCAATTTCGGTTCTCAATCGGATGAACCGGCCGATCTTGCGGCAGCGACGGCTGTCAGCAGACCGGACGATTTCGGTTCGCGTTTGGGGGGATTGGATGATGTTGTGCCTTATATCCAGAAGCATAATACCGAGATGGTTTTCATCAGCCTGCCAATGTCGTCACAGCCGCGCATTCAGAAATTGATGGATGAGTTGCCGGATACCACGTCGTCGATCTATTTTCTGCCCGATATTTATATCTTCGATTTGATGCAGGCGCGTTTCGAGTACATCGGCGATACGCCGGTCGTGGCCATGAACGAGTCGCCTTTCATCGGTGTCGACGGTGTGGTGAAAAGTATCAGCGACTTTATATTGGCTGTGCTGATCATTATTTTGTTATCGCCCGTGATGGCGTGTATTGCCTTGGCGGTGAAAGTCACGTCGCCCGGCCCGGTGATCTTCAAGCAGCGCCGCTATGGTTTGAATGGCGAGGAAATCATCGTGTATAAGTTCCGCTCGATGACGGTGACCGAGGATGGCGCCACGATTCAACAAGCGAAACAGAATGATCAGCGTTTGACCAAAATCGGCGGCTTCCTGCGCCGCACGTCATTGGATGAGTTACCGCAATTCTTCAATGTGCTGGAAGGCAAAATGAGCATCGTCGGCCCGCGTCCGCACGCGGTGGCGCATAATGAGCTCTACCGCAAGTTGATCAAGGGTTATATGCTGCGCCATATGGCTAAACCCGGCATCACCGGCTGGGCCCAGGTCAACGGCTGGCGCGGTGAAACCGATGTCCTGGAAAAAATGAAAGCCCGCATCGAACACGATCTCTACTACCTCAAAAATTGGTCTATCTGGCTCGACCTCTGGATCATCTTCAAAACCGTCTGGATCGTGCTCCGAAAAGATAATGCTTACTAGCTTCAACCGCTGGGAGAATCGCTAACCGATGATATGCCGCAGCCAGCGGCTAATATCCGCAATTTCGGCTTCGCATACACTATGCGCCATGGGATATTCATACCATTCGAGCGGATAATCGGCTGCCAGCAATTTATCGCGAGACACCGCAGCATGCGAAAGCGGTATTACCGGATCATAAATACCATGCGCCATGAATACTGGTGTCGTTGCATTCGCCACGCAGGCTTCCACTGCGAGAGTTTCCGCGAGCGGCAAATAACATGACAAGGCGATAATGCCGCCCAGCGGATTGTTTTGACGCAATCCGGTCTGCAACGCCATTGCGCCGCCTTGCGAGAACCCGGCGAGAAAGATGTGACCAGAAGGAATACCGCGCTGCATCTCTCTTTCAATCAAAGCATCCAATGCTTCTTGCGAATCCCGGATACCGGATTGATCCTCAGGATCGTTAAAGTCTGCGCGATAAATATCGTACCAGGCACGCATGACATAGCCATTATTAATCGTAACCGGACGCTCCGGCGCATGCGGAAAAACAAATCGAATCGACGCACCGGGCGGCAGCGTCAGTTCATTGATGATCGGTACGAAATCATTGCCGTCAGCCCCCAAACCGTGCAACCACACTATGGTATGCGCCGGTGAGCCGCCGGTTTCAATTTCCACAGCAGGTAATAAATCAATTGCTTTCTTCATCGATAGAAAAATACCCATTCACATTGCATTGACATAAAAAATCGATCAGATAAAATTCCGCAACTCAACGAATTCACCATAAAGGAAGTTATGAAACGCAGGGATTTTATAAAATTAATCGGCACAAGTGTACTCTCTTTCCCTGCTTCATCCTTAATGGCTAAGCAACTGCTCTCTTCGGATTTCAGCAACTGGACCAGTTACCGCCTGAGTTATCAAATCGATCTTCCGGCTAAAGGTAATTCAGCCCGTTTATGGCTCCCGCTCCCTGACACCAATGATTCCTCTTTTCAATTCACGCAAGGCAGTAACTGGAGCGGTAATGCGAGCAAAGCATCATTTTCTACCCTAGGTGCGAATCCCTTCCCGGCATTCAAGGCGGAATGGCACGGCAAACCCAAAAGTGGCCAACGCCATGTCAGCGTCAGTTGCATTGTAAAAACATCTCATCATTCCTTTGATCTGGCGCATTATCCCGCTATCAAGAATTCAGCGTTGCCCAATAGTATCAAGCATTATATTAACCCGACGCATTTGAAACCGACCAATGGCATTGTGCGTGAAACCGCTCATGCCATTTTGAAAGAAAAACATGCCGAAACGACAGTACAACAAGCAAAAGCAATCTATGATTGGGTAATCGATAATGCGCAATACGATGAAAACACACGGGGACGCGGTCAAGGCGATGTTAGAGCCATGCTCGAGAAAAATGAACTCAACGGAAAGTGCGTTGATTTGAATTCATTATTTGTCGCGCTGGCCAGAGCGGCCAATATCCCCGCACGTAACCAATACGGTATTCGTATCAATGAATCAAGCCTGCACGACTCCATCGGGCAATATGGCGATATCAGCCAATCGCAGCACTGCCGCGCGGAATTCTTTCTGGCCGGGCACGGTTGGATACCGGTCAACCCGTCCGATGTACGGCAAGTATCCAAACTGGAAAAACTTCCGCTGGACGATGCAAAAATCATGCAATTAAGAGAAAAATTCTTCGGCAGCTGGGAGATGAATTGGTTGACGTTCAACCACGCCGAAGATCTCGCGCTGAATCCTGGTAATGCCGCCAGCAAATTGCCATTCTTCATGTATCCGCAAGCGGAAATTGACGGAAAACTCTTGGATAGTCTGGATCACAAAAACTTCTCATACAAAATCACTTCTGGTGAACTCGTCGGTACCGGTGCTAAGTTTTAGCTCGAGAAAAGATTTCTTTTTCGCGTCGAACCCGCTTCCCCTCGCGGATAGAAGAGATCGTTTGACCGTGGGCGGTGGGTCTTATGATCCTGAACAATTAACCGTAATTTATAAAACCATCCTTACCTGCATAATCGCTTGAGAAGTCGCGCGTCCGGCTTTTCGGTGTTTAGCGTTCCGGCGCATCCGCATCCATCGGTGCAGCAGGCAGCATTTCATTGAAAGGGGACTCACATAACACCCGGAAACCGATAACGCTGCTACGATTGACCAAATGACTGTAGCTGCTCGCTGTCGAGCGCACGTTATCCAAATCATTTTTCCAGAAACCGCGGCACATTACGCGGAATTGAATGCTCTCTAAGGAAATATCACTGCGTGGATAGTCCGTATTCAGACACCATTGCCAAATGTTACTTGCCATATCGCCAACGCCGAACGGATTATGACTCAGCGGGTACAAACCGAGCGCCACCATGCATCTAATACTTGCCCCATGAACTTGCCCCATGATACTAGCCAGATCTGGATGCCTCGCACCTCTCCAAGGAAGATCCTGCCCGGTACTGCCGATGGCAGCCCATTTTCATTCCCACTCGGCCGGTAACCGAATGATCTGATTACGTTTCACACTCAACCAACGGCAGAACGCCACAGCATCGTACCAGGAAACGTTGATCGCCGGATAATTAGCAAACTCCCACAGTAAATTTCCGGGATTATCTGTTTTATGCAAATCCTGCCACCAAGCTTCATTGCGATAACCATCCGCTGCATCCATAAATGCACAGTATTGCGACCAACTGATTGGATAGCGGGCAATACGGAAAGGTGAAATTTGGAAATAATCACCAGTTTCCAGTGTCACTTCTCCAGCCGGTATATCGATCCACGTAATGTCCGGTAATCCCTGCGAATCTAGGCCGACGCCGCGACGCGGATCGCCAAATTGATTCAAACGCAAACCGATTTCTTCACGCCGTTGATGCGATGTAACGTCGTTGTGGAGTTCGTCGAGCAATCGGAGCGGCTCCGGATATAAAAATTGCCGCAACGGTAGTTCCAAGTTCGGCTCCAATGTTCGCCACAGCGCAATAGTTGGATCGCTGAAATTCGCTTCAAAAGGGGGTGCGTCAAGCCGGTGTAATTTCGCCAATGCTTGGATGGCAGTTTTTTGCCGCTCCCAGCCCCATTGCAATACCGTCAGGCGTTGCCAGTTGTGCCATTCATGTGCGGCTTGCTCAACTTGACGGCGCAGCGCTAGATCCCCAGCGTAGCGCGCGTGCCAATCTTTGAACCGTTGCCAGTGGCTGAACACCGCTTCGTGACCCACTTCAACCGTTACTGGTTGATCGTGATTGTCTTGGCGGCTGACCAGGATGCGCCGGTCGACCAGATGTTGCGCCAGCATTAATACCGGTTGCGGTAGTTCCTGTAGGTGCGCACGACGGCGCACCACCGCCAACGACCCGGTGCCGTCGTCAATGCGTTGCTCGACGCTGGCAATGGCGAGAAAAAAACGGGAAAAAACGTCATCATCCAGAGTGATCGTTTGTTGCGCGCAGTTTACTGCTTCTTCGGCCAGGCCGTCGATGGCGCCGGCGATGCCGCCGATCGCTTGATACGCGGCTTCGGTCAGTTCGTGGTCGTTTCTGCGCGCATATAACTGCGCCAGTGCAAATTCCGCCAATGCCAATGCGCCCGGTGCGGTGCCGGTATCGTTCAGAATGCGCTGCACCAGCCGCGGCGCAATGGTGAGTCCCGCGGCTTTGGCGGGCTCGATGATCATTTTCTCTATAGCAGCCGCACCCGGCGTGCCGACGGAATAATGTCCGCTACGCAGCAACGCCGCGCTGGTTTCGTCCCGCGGCCATTGGCTGTAGAAATCGGAGCGCATGGCAACAATGCAGCACAACCGAGGACTTGCCGCCGCGATAGCGAGTAGTTGAAAGAACGCATCGCGCGCCGCGGCATCGATTTTTGCCGCGAACAGTTCTTCAAACTGATCGGCAAACAACAGCAACTGCGCGTTCGCACCCAGCGGTTTTAAACTCTCTTCCGCGATGACTGCGATGCTTGTCGGATCGGCGCGTAACCGCTGCGACAGATCCGGTACGCGCCAATTGCAATCGGGAAAAGCTTTGCTCAAAGCGGCCGCCAGCGGCAGGAACGGATCGTCCCCCAATTCGCGCGGCAAGAAACTGGCGGTCACCCAGCGTATACCACCGATGTCGCTGGTGTGCAGCGCCGGAATCAAACCGGCGTACACCAGCGACGACTTGCCCGAGCCGGACGGCCCGATCACCGCGATGAAACGATCATTACGCGCCAGCAGCCGCTCGATCAAATCAGCGGTCTCGACAGCGCGCCCGAAGAAACGGTCGGATTCCTGCGGCTTGAATGCACGTAAACCGGGGTATGGTTCACCTTCGATGCGTTTAGGTGGCGACGTTTGTTTGCGCGAAAAATGACGGAAAAAAGCTTTTAGGACATGCCCTTTCAAATCTTCCGCCGTTTTAAAAATAGCTGCACGGCTGGTGATTTGCTGCCGGAAAGCTGCGATTAATTGCGGCGGATTTTCTCCGGTGACTGCATCATCGAAATTTCTTCTGATTTCGTCATCGTCTTTGATGAAAATCAAGGTAGGAATGCTACGTGCAACCGCTTCGCAATATTCCTGTTCTGTAATGGATTGAATTGCACCATCCGGTTTGTACCCGTAACGCCGCCCGACGATGCCGATATACAAATCGCATCTCGCAACATCGGCGAGACAACTATCCCGCACGCTGCGCTCGTCGGCGGTATAACTCTCGACCACGATGCATTCCCCGCTCAGCGCATCTTTAACGGCTTGGCGTTCGGGAATTAGATCGTTTAACGTCGATGAAAGGTAGACGAGCATGGCGATGGCAATTCAGGCATAGAAAAAGAATGTTGTTAATTACTTACGAAAAAAATTCTTTGCCGATCACGACATAGTTCTGTCTGATGGAAATTGTCTGATTTTATCAGAACCGCACATGCAGAAAATATCGTGCAATCAACAATTGACGCAAAATCAAACCGCTTTAATCACCCCATCTTCCAGTTCCACCACGCGATCCGCGATGTCCAGGATGCGATAATCATGCGTCACCAAAAGAATCGCAGTTTGCGATTCTTTGGCTAATCGTTTTAGCAGACTAACGGCTTCATAACCGCTTTGCTTATCCAGCGATGCGGTCGGTTCATCGGCCAGGATGATTTTAGGCTGCCCGACTAATGCACGCGCGATGGAAACACGTTGCAGCTGCCCTCCGGAAAGTTGCCCCGGTTTGTAATGCAGCCGGTCTCCCAGCCCCACTGCGATCAGCGCTTCCGCGGAGCGGTCGCGTCTTTGCTGTTCCGTCAGCGTGTTGATCATTTCTAGCGTCATGCTAACGTTCTGCAACGCCGTAAGCGACTTGAGCAAATTATGCTGTTGAAAAATATAACCGATCTGTTGCCGGGCATTGACTCTAATCTGCTCGCTGCTGTTGATGAGCTGTTGATCGAGGACTTTGACACTGCCGTGAAAGGCCTGGCGCAGACCGCCGATAATGGTCAGAAAAGTCGTTTTGCCGGATCCGGAAGGCCCGGTGATGAGTACGATCTCGCCTTTCCGAATGGAAAGGGTAATGTCTTTCAGCACCAGCTGCGTTAACGCGCCGCTGCCAAAGCTGAAATTCAAGTGCTCAACATCAATGACTGTAGGCATCAGAACATATCCGCCGGATTGGCGTCTTTCAGCTTACGAATTGCCAGCAACCCGGCCATGACGCACATGGAAAGAATAAATAGAAACACCGTGATGATTTTGCTCCAGAGCATCGGCATCGGCATGTACATTTGCGATTCAGCAAGGTGGTATAACCCCAAGGAAAGCACATAACCCGGAATGAACCCCAACACAGCCAGAAAGAAAGCCGAAGCAAACACTAGGCGGACAAAATAACCGTGCTCATAGCCCATGGCTTTCAGCGTGGCGAATTCGTTGCGATGATTGGCGATGTCGGTAAACAAAATCTGGTAGACAATCACCAGACCGACCACCCATCCCATGACCGTGCCAAAACCGAAAATAAACCCGATCGGCGCGGTATTGGCCCAATAATCCTTCTCATATTTCAGCAATTCTTCATAGCTAAAAATATTCACGAACTCGTTGAGCTGGCTCCTAAGTTCCGCTTTGACTTGCTGAACCGGCGCACCGGGATGGAGCTTGATGACGCCTATGTCGATCTCACCGAGATTCCTTCTGGGAAAGATGCGCATAAAATTTAAATCACTCGTCATCACATTGCCGTCAGCGGCAAACGACACGCCCAAGCGGAATAAGCCCACGATGTTCACCTTATAATCGTTAATTTCCGTGACATTCCGGCTTGCTTCGAGTAATTGGCGCATAGGGCCGAATTCCGGACGGGAGTATTCGTCAAACAGCACGGTATCCTTGAGCCGCAATTCATGCCGCTTGTTTTTGATCTCATCGACATTGAAAATCAGCGAATCCGGATCGAAACCGTAAACCATTAAGGTACGCTTGACCTGAGTATTAATATTTTTGAGCGGCGCCAACCCGAGATACAACGGATAAGCTTCCGCAACCGCCGGACTTCCTAGCACACGCATCAATTCGCTGCGCTTGAACTGGATCGGCCGCCACATGGCCTCGCTTTGCTTGTGCATCAAAAATAAATCACCGTTCAATTTGACCGGCGCGGAGGCTGCGCTGGCGTACAAGGAATCCTTGAAGCCCAGCTGCATGAACACCAAAACGCACGCAAACAATACCCCGCAAATCGCAGCTACCAGCTTGGATCGGTCAAAAATGAGCTGCCGCCAGGCCAGGCGGGCGGGAAAGTAAAACCAGGCCAGCTTATTCACGGCGCAATCCGCACCTTAACCTGCCGGAAAATCTGGTGCCGCAATTCCGCCACAGCCTCCGGTTCGAGCGTCAAACGCACTTCGATGATGCGATTATCCCGGTCGGCTAAGGGATCAGTATCGTTCAAATCGTTTTTCCGCACGAGAAATCCCAGTTCTCTCACCTGCGCCTGATAAGGCCGCTTGAAACCCACGGCATGGATACATCCAGATTGACCCACCTTGATCCGCAGCAAATCCGATTCATAAACCTCCGCGACAACATCCAGCTCGGTCAAATCCGCCATTTCCAGCACTCCCTTATCGCCAATCCGTTCTCCCGGGCGAGCAAAAATTTTTAATAAGGTACCGTCAATGGGTGCCACAATTTGCGTATTGTTCAGTTCCGCTGCGTTTATTTTCAGCTCAGATTGCGCTTGTGTAATCTCAGCCGACAAGCGCTTCAGATGAATTCCGGATTGTTCAAGCGCCAACCGTTTGGCATCGGCCAGCGAAACACTGGTAGCGGAGCTATGTTCCAATGATTGATAACGCAGGTATTCCCGTTTATTAAAAGCGAGCGCAGCTTGCTCCACAGCCCGCTGTGCTTCCAGCACCTTAATACGCGCTCTGGCGGCTTCCACTTGCGCCTTTTTCTTAAGATGATCGGACAGTATGGCTAATGTATCGCCCGCTTTAACTTGATCGGTTTCCTGAAAAAAAAGCTGTTCAACTCGCGCACCTTCGGGACCTGCATTATGGGAAATTTTAATTACCCGGGAACGCGGTTCAATGCGTCCCAATGCACCAATGCCCAGCTTCGCATCAAGCGAGCATCCCGCCTCTGCCAACGCATAAGAACTGCATAGAATCAGGCTGATAGCAGCGAAAATAGAGCAACTTACTTTAACGTACATAAATAGAGTTTTTTATTTTGATCGATTCATTCAAAAACTTGATTGTCTTATTTTTCATACTAGTCCATGTTCAAACAAATATCGCTATGCCGCACAAATTAAGATTATGCATGAATGGATACGAAATCGTCATACGCATCTCATAACCACCGGATAACTTCGGCTCTTATCGGTGATTCCATGTAGGCAATCAATCCGGCAAACGGGTGAATCCAATAAAGATGACAATCCCCTTAATACAGACAATTTCTTGACAGATACATCAGTGGTCGGGTATGTTTCGCGCTCACATTTCAGGTGCCTTCAAGGTTTCGTTCTTGAAGGTTAAACGGGAAGCCGGTGCGTCTGATTCGAATCAGGCAATGCCGGCACTGCCCCCGCAACGGTAAATGAGTTAATCATCTGCATCGTGCCACTGTGTAACAACACGGGAAGGCGCAGATTTGGAATAGCTTCCGCTCATAAGTCCGGAGACCGGCCCGAAGTGAACATTACTACGGTATTGCGGCGGGCAATCAGTGGCATTTTGACCGGTTTTCATTGCACGGACCGGTTTTCTGTCCATTTCCAATTTCCCTTCGCATTCCTTAATCATTGATAACGCGCGGGTGTGCGCGAAGGGATCAATTCATGCAAAAATGCCGTCTAGCGGCGATGGCTGTGCTGTGGCTCGGCACGACTCTGAATGCGTATGCCGCGAATGAAGATCATCAGGAGAAACCGGTGATTGTGACTGCAACGCGCACGGCGCAAACCGCCGATGCTTCGTTGGCTTCGGTCACGGTCATTTCGCGCCAGGACATCGAACGCCAACAGGCGCGTTCAATTCAGGATTTGTTCCGTGGTGTGCCGGGAATGAGCATCTCGAACAATGGCGGCGCCGGTAAAGACACCGCTGTGTTCATGCGCGGCAGCGAATCCGATCAAGTGCTCGTGATGATCGACAACATCAAGGTAGGTTCCGCCACTTCGGGCACTACGGCGTTTGAAAACATTCCGATCGATCAGATCGAGCGCATCGAAATCGTGCGCGGCCCGCGCTCCAGTTTATATGGCTCCGAAGCCATCGGCGGCGTGATTCATATCATTACGCGCAAAGGCAGCGGCAGCGGATTTAAACCGAATTTCAACTTCGGCGGTGGCAGTTACGGAACTTTGGAAGGCGCCACCGGATTCGCGTACAGCGGCAAGCAGAGCTGGTTGAATATGACCGCCAGCGGCATCGGCACGCGCGGGTTTAATGCCTGCAACGGCTCCAGCGATGCCGGTTGTTTTGTCGATTCATCCGATCCCACGTTATACGACCGGGACGGTTACCGCAATACCGCCGGTTCCGCGCGCGCGGGATACCGTTTTCAAAACGGACTGGAAATCGACGGCAATTTTATGCGATCCGCGGGCAAAACCGAATTCGATGGCAGTTTCGTCAACAAAGGGATTGTGATGCAGCAAGTTTTTGGTGGCACGGCGCGCTATTCGCCGCTCAAATTCTGGCGCATCAATCTGATCGGCGGCAGCAGCCGTGAGGATACCGATAATTTTCTCAACACGCTGTTTCAAAGCCGCTTCAATACCACGCGCAATACCATTTCGGTATTGAACGATTTCACCATCAATCCGAAAAACTTGCTGACCATCGGCATGGATTATCAGAAAGATCACATTAATAGCACAGAAGCTTTTTCCGTGAATTCACGTACCAATTGGGGTGTTTTCGCGCAGCATCAAGCCACCGTTGCCAAACATAATTTTCAGTTGTCGCTGCGGCATGACGATAACCAGCAATTCGGCAGCCGGGTGACCGGCGGCACGGGCTGGGGTTACTCGCTCACCGATAATGTCCGCCTGCTGGCCAATTTTGGTAGCGCCTTCAAAGCACCGACATTCAATGAATTGTATTTTCCCGGCTTCAGCAATCCGCATCTGCGTCCGGAAGATTCGCGCAGTTTTGAGTTCGGTACGCGCGGCAATGCAACTTGGGGAACTTGGTCGTTGAATATCTATGAAAATCACATCTACCACTTGATCGCTTACGATGCCAGCATCTTCGCTCCCGCCAACGTCGATCAGGCGCGTATTCGCGGTTTTGAAGGCATACTCAGCACACAAATCAAAGGCTGGCAATTCAATACCAACCTGACGCTGATGGATCCCGAAAATCGTTCATCCGGACCAAATCGCGGTAATATACTGCCACGGCGCGCCGCAGAATCGTTCCGGCTGGAAGCCGACCGGCAATTCGGCCAATATCGGCTGGGCGCTATGCTATTGGTCGAAGGCCAACGCTATGACGATTTGGCCAATACCCGCAAGCTGGACAGTTACGTCAAATTCGACCTGCGTGCCGAATATAATCTGAGTAAGCATTGGCGCTTACAAGGGCGGATTGAAAATTTATTTAATGAGCACTACCAAACCGCTGCATTCTACAATCAACCAGGGCGGAATTTTTTCGCTATGTTGCGTTATCAACCCTAACATAAGGAGTTAAACATGCTGACTTTATCCACTCGTCATCAAATCGCTATTGGCTTGCTACTGGCAATCTTAATGATGCTCACCCGCAGCCATCATTTTGCCACCTTGTATAACCTTGCTGACGCTTCCTGGGCGGTTTTCTTTCTGGCAGGTATTTATCTGCGTTCCGCATGGCCGTTGTTGGGATTCTTTGCTTTGGGCTGGGGATTGGATGTTGCCGCCACTACCTGGGGCGGTGTCAGTGATTTTTGCATGACGCCGGCCTATTTCTTCTTACTGCCGGCTTATGCGTCGTTATGGCTGGCCGGACGCTGGTATGCCAAGCGGCACCAATTCGCCTGGAACACCGTCCTGCCGCTTTCCGCCAGCATCGTGGCCGGTTTAACGCTGTGTGAATTATTTTCCGGCGGCGGGTTTTACTTTTTCTCCGGCCGCATTGCCGAAACCAGTTTCGCTGAATTCGGTACGCAACTGATCAAATACTTCCCGCTTTATATTGAAACCTTCGTATTTTATGCCGGTATCGCTGCCGTGATTCACGTGCTGTTTACGCTGATTGCGCAGCAACTCAATCCACGCAACACTTCGGCAGGATAACGTCATGACCGATTCCGGACGCGCAGAGCGTTATCGCACACGTATGCAGCGCAAAAAGGAAGTGATTGATGAGGCGATTGCACGTGCCGACCGCGAACAAGGCTTATTGCTGATTCTCACCGGCAACGGCAAAGGCAAATCCAGTTCGGCCTTCGGTATGATGGCACGGGCACTGGGACATGGCATGCGCGTCGGCGTAGCACAATTCATCAAAGGCCGCTCGGATACCGGTGAAGAAGCTTTCTTCCGCAAACAACCCGATGTCGTCTGGCATGTTCTTGGCGAAGGTTTCACTTGGGATACGCAGAACCTGGAACGCGACACGGAAACTGCGCAGCGCGGTTGGGCTGTGGTGCAGGAAATGCTGCGCGACCCGTCGCTGGATTTAATCATCCTCGACGAATTAACGTATCCGATCAAATTCGGCTGGTTGGATCTGGATACTGTTCTGAATGACCTGAGAAACCGCCCGGCCATGCAGCATGTCGTCATTACCGGGCGCGGTGCGCCCGAAGCGCTGTGTGAAGCGGCGGATACCGTGACTGAAATGACCGACGTCAAACACGCCTACCGGGCGGGCGTTCAGGCGCAAAAAGGAATCGATCTGTAGCCACTATGCATAACAGCCATCGCTTCAGTGATAGCGAACGTGCCGCTATCTATCGCGTGATCGCCGAACGCCGCGACATGCGGCATTTTCTGCCCGATCCGGTTGATCCTTGGGTATTGAAGCGCCTGCTCGCTGCCGCACACCAAGCGCCCAGTGTTGGCTTGATGCAGCCGTGGCGGTTTATCCGCATCACCGATCCGCAGTTGCGCACGACTATCGCAGCCCACGTGGAAGAAGAGCGGCACCGCACCGCCGCTGCACTGGCGGAACGCAGCGACGAATTCATGCGTTTGAAAGTCGCCGGTATTCTGGAATGTGGAGAACTGCTGGTCGTTGCATTGAGCGACCGGCGCGAGCAACACATTTTTGGCCGCCGCACCTTGCCTGAAATGGATCTGGCTTCAGTCGCCTGTGCGATCCAGAATTTTTGGCTGGCCGCACGCGCCGAAGGATTGGGCATGGGCTGGGTGTCATTGTTCGATCCCATGCAGTTGGCTGAATTACTCGACATGCCTTCCGGTAGTAAGCCGGTCGCTATTTTATGTCTAGGCCATGTCGAAGCCTTTTATCCCGCGCCGATGCTGAAGCTGCAAGGCTGGGCCGAAGAACGTCCGCTGCAAGAATTGCTTTTTCACAATCGCTGGAGCAACTCGGCGGTACCACCGGAATGAGTATCACGCAGACTGTTTCTTCAGCATGGCTGCATGGCGGCACCTGGGGCACGCTTTGACCCTCATTCAACATCTTCCCTAACTTGGCAGAACACCCGCGATGAATACGCAAACACTGATGGTTCAAGGCACCACGTCAGATGCTGGCAAAAGCATGCTGGTCACGGCGTTGTGCCGCTGGCTATCGCGCCAGGGTGTTCGCGTCGCGCCGTTCAAATCGCAGAATATGGCCCTTAACAGTGTCGTCACCGCCGATGGCGGGGAAATCGGCCGGGCTCAGGCAGTGCAAGCCCTTGCCGCCGGACTGGCGCCGCATACCGACATGAACCCGGTATTGCTGAAACCCAATACCGATAAAAAAGCGCAAATCATCATTCACGGTCATGCCATCGCCAATATGGATGCTGGTATTTTTCACGACTATAAATCGATTGCACTAAAAGCGGTGCTGGAATCGTATACGCGACTCAGTAATCAATACGAACGGATCATAGCCGAGGGCGCGGGTTCACCAGCGGAAATTAATCTGCGTGCCCACGATATTGCCAATATGGGCTTTGCCGAGGCGGTCGATTGTCCGGTCATTCTCATTGCAGATATCGACCGCGGCGGTGTATTCGCGCACTTCGCCGGCACATTGGCATTATTGAGCGAAAGCGAACAAGCGCGCATTCAAGGTTTTGTCATCAACCGCTTCCGCGGCGATAAAGCATTGCTCGATCCCGGATTGGATTGGCTGGAGCAATATACCGGCAAACCGGTGCTGGGCGTATTGCCTTACTTGCAAGGCTTGCACCTGGAAGCCGAAGACGCTTTGCCCGGCTCCGCTGCTTCAACCGTATCGCCGGAGCAGAAACTCTTCCGGATCATCGTCCCGGCACTACCGCGTATCAGCAATCACACCGATTTCGATCCGTTGCGGTTACATCCGCAAGTTCACGTGCAATTTATCGGTCCCGGCGAAACCATTCCGCCAGCGGATTTGATCATCCTGCCAGGCTCAAAAAGCGTATGCGCAGATTTGGATTGGTTACGCCAGCAAGGTTGGGAGCC
This sequence comes from Nitrosomonas sp., assembly GCF_040240425.1. Lineage (GTDB taxonomy): Bacteria > Pseudomonadota > Gammaproteobacteria > Burkholderiales > Nitrosomonadaceae > Nitrosomonas. Next base: position 36,911 of record NZ_QPHG01000008.1, read on the forward strand.
TGCAATCTGCCGCCATTTACGCTACGGCGGTAAATTGCTGGGCATTTGCGGCGGTTTCCAAATGCTCGGCCAATGGATTCATGACCCCATCGGTCTTGAAGGCGATGCCGGTAGCGCACCAGGACTCGCTTTTTTCGATATGGAAACGACACTGGCAGCGGATAAAATTCTGCGCAATTGCCAGGGACGCTTATCTTTGAACGATACGATCGTGACAGGTTATGAGATCCATGCGGGAATTACTACTTATCACACACGCTATCAGTCGCTTATCCATTTAGCGCAAAGTCAGGATGGCGCAATTAGCGATGATGGTTTAATCGCAGGAACGTATTTGCATGGCATTTTCACATCCGCTGCCGCTTGCCGCGAATTACTGACCTGGGCCGGACTGGTTGATCAACACAGCATGCCCGATTACCCGTCGATATGTAATGCTGCAATTGATCGGTTAGCCGATTGTGTCGAGCAATACCTGGATACCGCGCGAATGAACCAGTTGCTCAACCTACCTGTGCGGATATCATGACATCCGTCCGGACTTTGATTCTGGGTGGTGTACGTTCCGGCAAGAGCCGGTTAGCCGAACGTTTGGCGCTGGAGAGTCAATTGCCGGTCATATACATCGCCACCGCCACCAGCGAGGACGACGAAATGCACGCAAGAATTGCTGCGCACCAGGCGCGGCGTCCTGATCACTGGCAAGTCATCGAGGAGCCTCTGCAACTGGCTTCCGTATTGACGCAGCATGCCAACAACGAGTGTTGTCTATTGATTGATTGCTTGACACTCTGGTTGACGAATTGGTTGATCCACCCGGAAGTCGAGCGATTCGATGCCGAACGCGTGGCATTCCTCACTGCCCTCTCCCAGGTAACCAGCAAGCTGATTTTGGTCAGCAATGAAACGAACATGGGCGTTATTCCGATGGGGGAATTGAGCCGCCGCTATTGTGACGAAGCCGGTAAATTACATCAAGAAGTGGCGCAACACTGCGATCAAGTCATTTTAACCGTTGCCGGTCTGCCTCTGGTGCTTAAAGGAGAGCCGGTATGACGCAACCGGCTGCTCTTCATTGGCTCAGCACTCCACCGGCCGTTCCGAACCAGGAAATGCGCCAATTGGCTGAGCAACGCCAAACACAACTCACTAAGCCACCCGGCTCTCTCGGTCGTTTGGAAGAACTCGCCATCCGGCTCGCTGCGCTGCAAAATACATTGCAGCCCGGTGCCGATCGCGTGCACATCGCCATATTTGCCGCCGATCATGGGGTTGCCGCCGAAGGTGTTTCAGCGTTTCCGCAATCAGTCACTGGCGAGATGATCAGAAACTTCACCCGCGGCGGCGCAGCCATCAATGTTCTGGCGCGCGCATTGAATGCTTCACTGGAGATCATTAACTTGGGAACAGTACACGATACGCAAGCACTGGCCCAAGTGCGGCATTGTCATTTGGGACCGGGTACGGCCAATTTTGTTCATCAGCCCGCGATGACCTGGGAACAATTGAGTCAAGCATTCCAAGCGGGTTTTGAAACCACTGAACATGCACATCAGACCGGTCAGCAGCTCTTTATCGGCGGGGAAATGGGGATCGGCAATACCACCAGCGCCACCACGTTGGCGTGTCTTCTACTGAATGAGCAACCGGAACGGCTGACCGGACGAGGCACCGGATTGGATGAACAAGGCATCGCGCATAAAATAACAATCATCGCGCGTACATTATCATTGCACCGGCCGCAAACGGATTCGCCCTTGGACGCATTGCGCCGCGTTGGCGGGTTTGAGATTGCCGCATTGACGGGGGCTTATATCCATGGCGCTCAACTAGGCTTGCCACTGCTGATTGACGGATTTATCAGTACGGTCGCGGCATTAGCCGCTGAACATGTTGTTCCGGGATGTAAAAATTGGTTTATTTTTTCCCATCAATCTTCCGAACTGGGACACGCACTCGTGCTTAAAGCACTCAATGCCGATCCGCTTATCGATTTGCAGATGCGTCTTGGAGAAGGCAGCGGCGCAGCCGTCACGTTGAATCTATTACGCATGGCATGCAAGTTGCATAATGAAATGGCGACTTTCTCCGAAGCGCAGGTTTCGCAACAAAGTGAGCTTTCGTAGTATTTTGACGACTTCAATTGATTTGCTGCGGCATGGCGTAACAGAAAACAGTCAGCGTTATTGCGGCAGCACGAATTATCCGTTGACCGCGCTCGGTTGGACACAAATGTGGCATGCCGTTAACAGTCAATCGACGCAATGGCAACACATCGTTACTTCGCCTTTAGCACGGTGTGCGGATTTTGCGCATGCTATGGAGCAACATTATTCGATTCCCGTCACTCAGGATGATCGTATCCGGGAGATACATTTTGGTGATTGGGAAGATCGATCCAGCGCTGAATTGATGCACACCGATGCCGGTGCTTTATCTCGCTTCTGGCAAAATCCCTTCGATTACCCGCCACCTAATGGCGAACATTTGCTGGATTTTCAGGCACGTGTTTTATCAGCTTGGGAAGATATTCAACAGAAATTTTACGGAAAGAAGGTTTTATTGATCACACATGGCGGTGTCATCCGAATGATCGTCTGCCATATTCTGCAGCATCCGCTCAAATGCATCCTCGATATTGATGTGCGTCACGCCAGCATCCGGCATGTGCGGATCGATCATGCTGAAGCTTGTCGTATCACGTTCGACCCCAATTCTTCTCTATGATCAGAGCATTTTTGTATCCGTGCAGCGACAGGAATTATCGCAGTACTACTCTGTCGCTACTATTCTTGCGGTTCAGCGAATGGAACTGGTCAGCGGACGAAATCTTCCGGATAAGGCACTTTCATATTCTCGCGATTCAGCAGACTGATTTGCTGATATAACTTATCGATATCGGACCAACCGGCTTGATCTATTGACGGTATCCAACGCGCGCGCATATAACCGTTCCGGTCAATGAGAAATTCCATATGATCCGGATTTTTCCCCTTCCCGATGATATCCGGATGCGTCAGCGTCCGGCGCGATAATGCATAGCTGGCAGCAATCTCGGATGCGCCTTGCGTAACAGCCGAGAACGGCAATTCAGCCGCGATTTGAGTTAACTCAGGGGCGGCAAGCTCATTTGCCGGTACTGCTAATACAGTAATATTTTGCTCACTTAGGCGGTCATACGCTTGCTTTAATTGCTCGATACGATCCTGCGATTGCGGCCATGAGAAAATAACCAGTAAGACAGCTTTATGTCCACGAAAATCCTGCAGCGAGCCGCTGTTGCTATTATTTTCCGTATACGAAAAGAGTGGCGGTTTTACATAGGCTTTATTGGGTATGATTTCCGGTGTTAAAATTCGCGCCTGATAACCTCTTGATAATGCATGTACATAGTTCACCAGATCCCAGCGATCCTCTTCGGATATTTTTTCCGCATAACCCGGCATATCGGTATTAACCATTCCGTAGCTAATCCAATTATAAAAATCTCCCGGTGTGTGCTCTGTGGTATGCGGTTCGATCAACAGATCGGGTAATTTTGTCGATAGCGTTCGTGACTTGATGCCATTGCCCATTCCTTGATGACCATGGCATTCAACGCAGTGCTGATTGAATAAAGCGGCACCATTGGTTATAGAAATTACGTCAAAAGGCACTGACGGTCTACGATAGGTTTCAGGATACGCTTGGATTGTCAACGGCGGCAAAGCAATGGCAAGGCCGGATGCCAGCAATAGCGCAGGAACACCAGTCAAACGCTTGCGTCCCCAATTACGGAGCTGACCGAACTGAATTGCTCCTGCCGCTAATATCAGAATAAAAACTCCAATCCATACTTGAATGGCCACATTCGGCTTATCCCAGGTTGCCAGAATCGAAAACCGGAATGGGAAGGGCCAATTTTCAATCAGCGCGTGCTTTACCGGCGTAGTATTGGCAATTACAGTTGCCAGGAATAGTAATAGCAATGCCAGAATGAATTCAATGCGCACCCACTTCCTCATCCCTGTTTTGCCAGGATTCGTATTATCAGGTTGCGAATCGCTTGCTAATAACGGCAACCAATGCGCACGGACTCGCGCTGCGATTAAGAGAATGATACTGAGGATAAATATCTTGATGCTAAGCAACCAGCCGTAGGGTGTCGCAACAAGCGCAGCATAAAAGCCGTCAAAGATACGATCGGCCACGGTGATTCCGGTCAAAATAATCAATAGCATCACCGGTAACGCAATTGCTGAGAACCGCATCAACGTTTTATATTCCGGCGCATTGCCAGATTTAGCCTTAGCATTTTTGTTATTCTCATAAATCAATAGTAAAAAAGCCGGTAATGCTCCAAACCAAACACCAGCTAGAATAATGTGCAATGCATAAGGCAAAACCGCCAATACGGATAATCCTTCAGCCGCAGCATGACTTGCTAGTGAGCCTGCGATCAGAGGCAGAGTTGCAGCAAAAGCAATTAAAATATACTGCCAGCGGGTTTTGGGAGATTTACGAAGTAAAACAATGACGAATAACAGCATTAGCGCGGATAACGTACGCCAGCTCCATATTTGACCAACGCGCGTATCGCTGATGAATCCTAACCAAACATCTTGCTGCCATAGATTACTGACATTTCCGGTAATTTGAACTAAGGATGTCATCAGCATTACCACAAGACCGATGGGAATACTGATAGCCAGCCATGGGAATAAACGTTCTAGTCGTACAATCCATGCTTCCAGACGGACTCTTTTTCCGGTATTGGCGATAGCTAAAAAGATACAGCTACCCAATAAAATCATGTTTGCTGCAAGTTGAAACCAACGTGCAATTGCTGCGATAACTTCTACCATTTTGCTACATTTTATTCTTTTACATTGAAATCAAAACTTGATTCAATAACATGCCCATCAACCGACATCACGCGATATTTCACAGTGTAACGTCCTGATCCTAGTTGCGGTAAGCTCAAGACGACAGATTTTGGGTCATCTGCAACGCTTTCAGGGCTATTTTCAGTTATTGAATGCTTATTGGAATCGAGCACAGTAACGGCTGCATAAGACCCTTCTATTTTCTCATTAAACCAAAGCCGTACTTGTTTGGGTGGTATAGAGAGTGTAGCTCTTCTGGGTGGATCGGATTTAACCAGCGCCGCATGCGCCATCACTGATTTTACTTGAAATGCAAAAGAAAACATTATCACCAGAGAAGCAAGGACTGCCATCTTTTTAATAACAAACTGTATTGATCGCTTTTCTTGCACAGTTTCCTCTCAATTTTTCAGATTAAATATATTTTTCGCTATTTGATTCTACCAAGAAGGATGAGTTCAATATGTAACTCATCCTTGATTTCACATCAGCATTCGATGCAACTACGACGGGTTTTGATTAGCAGGTTTACGCTTCCGCAAGAAGAAGAAAGCGGCAACAGCGAGAACCAGTACAACTGGTGCAATAATCGCTGCTTTCGGGGTCGGACGGCCTTCACCCACCGAGAACGGAAAACGTGATACATAGTCCTGCGCTCCACCCGTCACCGTCACCAGCCCTACAAACTTGCCTTTCTCCGGAAAGGTGTGATCTACCGTAATCGATGCCGATGGATATACTTTCGGTGGTAAATGAAATACTGTGATCTCATCCAGGTTCGCTTCCGATCCCGTGTCACGAATAATCCGCACTTCCGTTTTCAGCGGCCGTAATTCTTCCTGGATGTAGTCCAGTGCTATCACGGTCTTGCCTGTTTCCGGTATGTCTTCACAGAATTCTTCTTCCTGAGATAAGGGTTGATAGCCGGTAAAGTGCATCCGGTAAGGCCCTACCGTCAGTACGCACATGTCTTCAGCCAGTGCCAAACCACCGTGCGCTTGTGCTTGTGAGGTAAATACCATGCCCGTTGCGAGTATAATCGCGAATAATGCTTGCTTCATTTCTATTAGTCTTGCTGACATCGTTTGGATTTCCTGTGTCTATGAATGGTTAGTCTCTAATATGCTCTGTCTGCTATAGGATCGCTCAGTTCTTGTTGGCCCGGCGCGTTGCCAGCCAGTCTCTGAAACGTCTCGACCGGATGAGTTTATACCCAAGTATTGTAGTCAGCAATAGGCCGACTGCCGGTCCTATGGTGGCTCTGAATACTTCGGCGTAGTTGATCATTTCCACCCGTAAATGATATTCGTAGTTCAGTGGCGGTATGCCTTCGGCAGTAATCAATACCAGATATTTCCCTTGCTCCAGGGGACTTTGCGTGCTGATCACACCGTCCTGATACATCGCCGGGTGCAGATTTGTGATCGTATCTCCTTCGCCAGCTTTGCTGCCTTTCATAACCTTTACGCCTATCGGCATCTCACGCAGTGCAGGGTCTACTAAATCTATCACGAGTATGGCATTGCCCGCTTTGGGTATTTCCGTGCAGTAATGCCCTTCTTCGTTCACTTGTGGCTGATAGGTACTGAGGTGAATCATGTTCTCGCCGATCCGGCGCATGCAGCTGTCTTCTTCCATCGCTACTTTGCCATGTGCACCAGCTGTGCCAGCATACAGTGCCATAACAAGTGTAAAGACTGCCGTCCCCGTTTGTGCTATTTGCCTGACCACGACAAATCCTCCTTTTGGATGAGCGCCTCTAATTTTGCCAGTTCTTTTGTCCGCATTCTTTTAATACCCTAAATTTTTACTCTTTTCTCTACCGATAAAAAAAACCGGCACACCGGCTGTCTTTCGACAGTGGTGTACCGGTGTTGATACTTAACTTCTCTTACAGTTTGGTAAAGACTGGAATTACCGCGCCAGCAATACTGTTGATATAACGATTGCCTGCTTCATCCCAGGTCATCAACAATCCGCCAAAACGGCTTTCAGGGTCACCCAACAGTGCCATCAAACGTTGTACTTCCCACAACGCATCTTTGGCTTCCATCTTAACTTCACGGGTTTCTCCAGGTTGAACGCCTCTGTCATCATCCATCGATAAGCCGGTTGCTACCAGTTCTCTTGGATAGTCAGGATCCAGGTGTTTACGGCCCAGTTCGTTCACAAAGCGTACGCCCGCTGTTGTGAATTCACCAATGTTGACCGCTGTGTCACCGTTGTTGGTGATTTCCATCGTTACACGCAGTGCACGGCCAGGTACGTCGTAGTTAGCGTGCGTTACTTTGATTGCTACCGGGTTCGGTGCAATCGGTAACGGTGCTACTTTCGATTCGCCAGCTTGGATCGGTACTGTGTATGGATGTACGCTTTCGGTGTAACGATAGCCGCCCCAAACAATCGCGCAGGTCAGTATTGCAACTGCCAGACCTACTTTTCTGTCCGTTGGGGAGGTTAACAGTTCGTCACCATACGCCAGCAATACGCGGCTACGTGGCAGGAACATCGGTTTCGCTACAAAGTAGCCAATCCAGAAGCAGCCTAAGCCCAGCCATACGATGTGCCAGAATATACCGTTGCTTAAGTTGAACGTTTCCAGGTCAATGGTTTTACCAGTCAGTGTGGTCACTGGGTTGGTAAAGTCATCCCAACTGCCGGAGATGTTCATCCATGAGGCTGGACCTGCAATAGGACCTGCATCTTTGATGTTTACCATCGCGTGCATGTGATGACGTCCTGGAATACGTGCTTTCAGTCTGACTTCAAATGCATAGTCACGGCCAATTTCCAATGGACCTGAAATAAACGTTGGTTCGCCGTTCAGTTTGGTGCTTAAACGTACAAACACCGGGCTTGGGCTACCTACGTTAAAGAAGGCGCGAGTTGGTTTACCTACCGCACGTGGCCAGTCTTCAGCTAAGTGAAAAAATCCGGTCATCGTCGCAATGTCGTTGACTTTGGTGACTTTCGGTTGCCATTTCAAGTCGTACCATTGAATACTACGCATACGCAGGAACGGTTCTTGTGAGCGTTCACCGTGTGCCGCTGCCGTCTTAACATCTAGTGTCAGCGTCATCGCCAGCGATGCCGCTCCAATCGCTGCTCCATACAGGCCTAATACGCCCAGTTTAAATATGCTTCTTATATTCATTATCTAATCCCCTGTGCAAAGCCTTTTTCACCAAATGCGGTTACGTCGTTCTTCATAGAGATGCGTCCTCTTTCCCCTTTAACATAGTAGAAAGCGGTGCAGTACAGTTTGCCAAAGTACCACCATACGCAGAACATCAGCATGGATACGAACGCTGCGAAGAACGCTGCAATCACTGTGGTGTGTCCACCAAAAGTACGCAGTGAGCCTTGCTCAATCAGGCGAACATATTCAGGTGTACCGGTACGTACGTACAGGAAGCCTGTGTAGTCAGCTACTGATAACAGTACGCCTTCTACAACCACTGGTAAGTGGGTTGGGCCAAATATCGGCCAGTTGCCTGGGTAGAAGAATAGTCCAAAGAATCCGCCGCCTAACAGAGCTGTGATCAGCCAGTTACCGGTCAACAACATGATCGTGTCCATCATCAATGCACCTGGAATCATGGTTGATGGCAGTACAAAGTTGATCGGATAGTGTGACCACCAGTAGAAGCCCCAGTAACGGGTCAGCCATTCACCTACTAACAGGCATACGATACAGAGTGTCGCGCCAAATGGCAGGCGATAGTTTACCCACAGGTAATACATCAGTGCTGCACAGTACATAATACCTACAATCGGTGTCACTACTGGCCACCATTGACGGTCTTTCCAATCAAGCCAGAAATCCCAGTCACCTGCTAGCAACATAAAGTGCATGTGATAGGTTCCTACCAGCAGAATACACAGAATCGGAAAATATACCGCATCTATGTATCTGGACATCTTGACCGCTTCCGGCACCATCTTGGCCGCTGCTAAAATTTCGTCTGTTCTACTCACTAGACCCTCCCTTCTTCATTTCGTGTGATATTAAATTATGAAAACTTGACGATTCCCTTACTTCTTTTTGTCGTCTGCTTTTTGCTCGTTTTCATTACTGCATAGTAACTTAAGTCTTCTTATCCTTCCGCCCGTATCACAGGCGGAAAGGATGTGTTGCATTCAGAATTAAGGAACGATACGGTTGTTCAGAATTTCTCTGCTTGCGTTGTTCCAGGTTACGTCAGTCAGGTTTGAGTAACGGGTGATGATTTGTGCTGCAATACCACCCGAGAATAAACCTGCCCAGCCCAGAATCACAAAGCCCCAGTGCAGTGGCGCGCTGAACAATTCTTCCATGAACCAGAATGCATGACCCCATTCGTTCAAACCTACGTTTGGCAGAATCATCAATGGGCCAGCAATTGCCATAACCAGCGGGAACGATGTGCCGCGGCTGTACAGTGGCAGACGGGTCATTGCGTACAGGTATGACGCTACGCCACACACGATGTACATTGGGAATGAACCGTAGAACACCACTACGTGACTTGGCGTGAAGCTGGTGTCACGAATAATCACTTGGTGCCATGATGCGTCTTGTTCGGTGAAGAAGCTGCCGCCCCAGTAAACACCAAACAGATATACGCCCAGCCACATCATCCAGTAGAAATAACGTTTGATTTCCAGCTTTGGATCTAAGTTGTCCAGTTGTTCTTTGGTGTCACGGGTTTTCAGTATCCAACCCCAGGTTACTAACGCAAACAAAGGCATCAGGGTCATGTGCACACGCCACAGTCCCATCCATACTTTGTCAAATTCCGGTTCCATCGAGTCCATACCGTGTGAGTATGCAAACGTTCTTTGGTACCAGATCCAGAATATCGCAACCAGCAGCATGGTTAACATGCCCAGTTTGTAGTATTTCGAGTCATACCACAGCGACATATCATAGTCAGCACTTGATGCACTGCTACTCGTGTTATAAGTTGTTGCCATTTTATTTTCCTCCTATTAAATAAATAATAAGTCAGTTAGTTAATAGAATTAGTTACTTAGCATGAGAAATCATATTCCCATGTTAAGTACCTGGTTAGACGGTTACTCTCGTCATAAAAGTTCCCGTCAGTCCAAGAAAATCAAATTATGCATTTCGCAACGTCATTGTTACTTTTGCGCTGAATGCATCCGGCATTTTAAGAATTAATAACTACTATTTCAAGTAGTTAATCATCCAGCACTGTTATTCCGAATAACAGGCTGTGTCATAAAAGCGTAAAAAAAATGTAACTGTCATAAAACTGTAACATTGATTCTATATAACGGTTGCCATCGTAGATGACTCACTTTTTCAACCCTGGATCAACGACAGATGAAGAAATTATTCAGACTTACCCTGGCAACCACCGCGTTAATCAATTTAGGCGTTCTATCCAGCGCCTATGCACTCGATTTATATGTCGATACAAAAACCAAGCAAATTTTTGCGGAACCCGGTCCCGGCCGCGTTCATATGGGCACCTATGAAAAATCAGAGAAAGCAGCGGCCAAAACAAAAGCTCCCCTAAGCGTATTGGCAGCGCCTGCACAGACTCCAACCCATGAGGACCGGACAGCGGAAACGGAGCATAAACCGGCGGGCGACCGCTTGGTAAGACTGCGTGAAAAAGCTGAGAAAGAACAACTTAAGAATCAAGTCTCGGTACTCGAGGAACGCGTCAAGGAAGTTGAAAAAATACACGGAAATTTTGACGACCGCGGCTTACATTGGTCAACCAAGGATGGCAATTTCTCGGTATCGATGAATGGACGGATTCAGCCAGCCTCGCAATACAATTTTATCAATGACCCTGACCCCGCTTTCGGAGCAAGTACCGCAAACGAATTGAATAGCGGCATGAATATCCGCCGTGCGCGTTTGGGCATCGAAGGTACATTTTATAAAATCTGGGATTACAAGTTTGAATATGACTTCAGCCGAGGCAACGGTACTGTCGGATCGGGAATTACCGATGCGTTCGTGCGTTTAAACCATACCGATGCGCTCTCTTACAAACTGGGTTCGTTCAAGGAGCCGTTCAGCTTGGAAGAAGCCGCCAGTAACCGCTACCTGACTTTTATCGAACGGCATATGTCCGTCAATTCGTTCGTCGATAATCCCAATACGTATAAAACGGGTATCGGCGCCAATTATGCGGTTAAGAGATTTCAAACCGGTATTGCATTCCAAACCGAACCCATCGGCGGATGGTCTTCCGCATCGACTTCCGTCAATGCCAACGGTAACCAGAACCGTAACAATGGCTCCGGCGACACCGGCTGGCAAGGTATTGGCCGTGTCAGCGGCAGACCTTGGATGATTGATGACACCAAGTTTTTCCATGTCGGTGTTTCTGCGGGACATACCGATGTCAACACACAATATCGCGCCGATGGCACCATGGTAGGTGAGGGCCAGATCGGTGGCGGCGGCGGTATGTCATTCTTCGCCTTTCCGGGCACCAACGTGGATCGCACCAATATCCTGAATACCGGTAATCTGAGCACCGGTGCGTTGAGTGATCCGAATCGCCGTCAAGTCACCAGCTACGATCGTTATGGGGCGGAAAGCTGGTTTGTCTACGGCCCATTCTCGGCACAAGGTGAATATTTGCGCACCAATATCAACGGTGTTGGTTATGACAGCGAACACCTAACCGGTTATTATGGCTTTGTAAGCTACTTCCTGACCGGTGAGTCGAAGGCCTATCACGTCAGAAACGGTGCGGCAAACCGTATCAAGCCTAACCGGCCCTTCCATTGGAACGGCACCGGCTGGGGCGCATGGGAAGTCGCATTCGGCTATGATTACATTGACATGAATTCCGGTGTCATCAAAGGAGGCCGCGCCGACATGGTCAGATTCGGCTTAAACTGGTACCCGCATTCCAATGTTAAGTTTCAGGCCAATGTCATCCATATGCTGGATATCAACACGGCAGCAACGCCAACCACGAATACCAATGGTTACTCGGGCGGTGCCGGAGCACGTACGCATGGATGGAATAATGGTGATCTGAGCGCATTCCTGACACAGTGGACGATTGATTTCTAAAAATCCGCCACTAAAAAGTTGAGCAAAAATCGAGTGTTCAGTGTGATTTCCTGAATGCTCGATTTAAAAAACCTGCGATCTATCAGTACTTAAGTTTTTACCCGCATGACATTGTTGGGAAACATGCGTTAACATTTTCGTGCGCGGCATTTTGAATGCCGTCATTTACGCCGCATCATCTCAAACAGGAGAATGAAATGTCGCAACCTTATTACTTCAACCAACTCGCTGTAGCAATCTCATTGGCAATACTGACTGGCTCCGCCACTGTCGCCAATGCACAAACGGTTATTAAAATAGACGGCTCCAGCACCGTCTATCCGATCACCAAAGCCGTGGCGGACAATTTCCAAGCCGCAAAAAAGAACGCGATTAACGTTACGGTCGGCATATCCGGCAGCGGCGGCGGTTTCAAGAAATTTTGCCGTGGCGAAATTGATATCGTGAATGCTTCCCGTCCGATTCTGAATAGTGAAATGAAGGATTGTAAAGGCGCCCGCGTGCAATATGTCGAAATACCCGTGGCGTTTGACGCTCTGACGGTGGCGATAAATCCGGAAAACTCCTGGAGCACGTCAATGACCATCGCACAGTTGAAGAAAATCTGGGAACCTGCTGCGCAGGGCAAAATCACCCAATGGAATCAAATCAACCCGGCATGGCCGGATGAAGCCATAAAGCTATCCGGCGCTGATGAAGATTCCGGCACTTACGATTACTTCACCGAAGCCATTGTCGGCAAAGCCAAATCCAGCCGTCATGATTTCACTGAATCCGATAATGACAATGTGCTGGTGAACCATGTGGCAAGTAACAAAAACAGCTTAGCGTTTTTTGGCTTCGCCTATTACATCGAGAATCAGGACAAAGTAACCGCCGTTGCGATCGACAGCGGCAAAGGCGCGATTCTCCCTTCTGTCGAAACCGTGGAAAACGGCAGCTATCAACCGCTATCCCGTCCGGTTTTCATTTATGTCAACATCAAAGCGGCTGAAAAACCCGAGGTCAAGGCATTTGTAGAGTTCTATATGAAGAATGCGCTTCTCCTGGTCAAAGAAGTGAAGTTCTTCCCTCTCCCGCCCAGAGCCTATGCCACCATGTTGGAACACTTCAACAACAAACGGGTGGGCTCGGTATTTAGCGGTAAGCCAGCGGTTGGTCTTACGATTGACGAGCTGATCAGGCGTGAAGACCGGTTGCAATATGAGAATTTCTAACCGGTAATATTCTAAAAAATACTTTTCACATCAACAATACATCTTTTACACAGCAGCTCCGGGCAGAAACCTTACGGAAAAATTCTCCCGGACTGCTGCTTCCTTTTACATCCGTGGATTTTCTATTAACACGCGACCTTAACCGTTATCAATGCTAGACTGTATCCTGCCTTAATGCATTGATCGGTTTACCGGTATTGATAAATTTTCAAAAAATCCCAGCATTCATTTATGATATGAATGATTATGTGTAATTAAACCGGCCTCATCGCCGCAGAGTCATCCATCCCGACCATGTCTTTTAGCCCGATTATTTTGTGGACCGATGCGCTGATCTATTTGTTTGTCGCCATTGTATTTTTCATCGTTTGGTATGTCCGCCGTCATGAGCATCTGCTGGCGCAATGGAAACGCGTAGGACATAGCGCCAGCGGCATGTCCGCGCTCACCGTGCTGATCTTTTTTCTGGTGATCGGCTTATTGGACACGGTACACTTCCGCCCCGCACTGGATCACAAAAACAATCAGGGCGAGACGATTTATAGCGTGGAAGTGCTGAGTTTGCTGGATTTACTGGTGACACCGTTACGCACGCAAGTCGAGAAAACCTACTCCGCACCGCTGGCAGCACATTTATATGCCAAAGAAACCATCGAACAGCCGGATGGTACGCAAGTGCGGACTTTCGCCCGGCTCCAGTTTGGCGGCGCGCATTTGCAAGATCCTGACACGGAACACAGCGCCGATATCACGAAACTTGCGCTAAAAGGCTTGGCTTGCGGCTTGCTGATCTGGAGTGTACTGTCCGTTGGCTTAATCGCCCGGCTTTCCTATCGCAACCGGCAGAATTTTGCCCCATGCCTAATGGCCATTTGGCGCCGCAACACCGAAATTCCCTGGCGCGCCATTTTAATCACGCTGCTCATTCTGCTGCTGATCATCGGTTGTATCACTGCATTGGCCGGACATTATCATGTGCTGGGCACCGACAAGGTTGGCCAGGATATTTTGTATCAATCGCTGAAAAGCATACGCGTTGCCCTGGTGATCGGCACGCTAACCACGCTCATCATGCTGCCGTTCGCATTATTGCTGGGCATTATGGCCGGTTATTTCCGCGGCTGGGTCGATGATGTTATTCAATATATTTACACGACGCTGAATTCCATTCCCAGTGTTTTACTGATCGCCGCTGCGGTACTGATGATGCAGGTGTATATCGAAACCCATCCGGAATTATTCGATACCATTGCTTCGCGCGCCGATCTTCGGCTGCTGTTTCTCTGCATGATCCTGGGCATTACCAGCTGGACCGGATTATGCCGGTTGTTGCGCGGTGAAACGCTGAAACTACGCGAACTGGAGTATATCCAGGCGGCGCATGCCTTTGGCGTTTCGCATTGGCGTGTCATCAGCCGCCACATACTGCCTAACGTGATGCACATCGTGTTAATCGCGACGGTGATGGACTTCAGCGGATTGGTGCTGGCCGAAGCGGTGTTGTCGTATGTCGGTGTCGGTGTCGATCCATCGATGATCAGTTTCGGCACCATGATCAATGCGGCGCGGTTGGAAATGGCGCGTGAGCCGATGGTGTGGTGGGCCTTGCTGGCGGCGTTCAGTTTCATGTTTACTTTGGTATTAAGCGCTAACTTGTTTGCCGATGCGGTCCAGAATGCACTGGATCCACGCATCCGGACATTACGGCAACGCACGGTACTCCCGCGTTTTGGCAAAAAAGAAAAGCAATTGAAAGACAACGCATCCGACGCAACCGCACCGGCAAAATCTTCTTCTCATCCATGAATACCTTGCTGGAAATAGAAAATCTCGAAACCGTGCTGCACACCGGCGATATGCCGGTACGTGCCGTCGATGGCTTGACGCTGACCATTTCACCCGGGGAAACATTTGCGCTATTGGGTGAATCTGGTTGCGGCAAGTCGATGACTGCGTTGTCGATCATGCGCTTGTTACCGGGTGCCGGTGAAATCGTTGCCGGCAAAATCAGCATCGGTGGCACGGATTTGCTGCAATTGCCTGAAACCGGCATGCGTAAAATCCGCGGTAAGCGCATCAGCATGATTTTTCAGGAACCGATGCTCAGTCTCAACCCGGTTATGACCATCGCCGAGCAAATCGAAGAAGTGCTTCAGCAGCATTTGAATTTATCGCACGAAGCCATGCAAGCGCGCATCCGGGAATTGCTGGAGCAAGTCGGTATACCCGATGCGGCACGCCGCATGCACGAGTATCCTTTTCAGTTTTCCGGTGGTATGAAGCAACGCGTCATGATCGCGATGGCGCTCGCCGGTGAACCGGAACTGCTCATTGCCGATGAGCCGACCACCGCGCTGGATGTAACGATACAAGCACAAGTGCTCGATCTGCTGCGGCACATCCAACAGCAAAAGCACATGGCCATTTTACTGATTACACACGATCTGGGCGTGGTGGCGGAAATGGCGCAACGCGTCGCGGTAATGTACGCGGGAGAAATTGTCGAGCTAGCAACCCGGCATGATTTTTTTCATCACCCGCGCCACCCCTATTCGCAGCAATTGTTCGCCGCACTGCCTGGAAAACAGAAACGTAATCAAGCATTAACTGTTATTCAAGGCAATGTGCCGTCACTGGCACAGCAATTTACCGGGTGCCGGTTTGTAGATCGCTGCAATCAGGCACTGGCACAATGTCGCGATACCGTTCCGCAATGGCACACGATTTCCGGTCAACATCAGGTCCGCTGTCATTTATACAGTAACAACGCCGCTCAAGCTGCTACCAACGCTAGCACAGTAGTGCAGGAAACCGTGCATGTGACGCCATCGGCTCTCCAGGTAACAGATGAAACGCTGTTGCAGGTCACTGACCTGAAAGTGCATTTCCCGATTCGCAAAGGCTTGTTCAAACGTGTCGTGGGTCATGTCAAAGCAGTCGATGGCGTATCGTTGAAAATTGCCGCGGGCAAGACGCTGGCGCTGGTGGGTGAATCCGGCTGCGGCAAAACCACGATCGGCAAAAGCATTCTGCAATTGATTCAGCCCACAGCGGGCAGCGTGCGTTTCAAGGAACAGGAACTGAACGGATTGAAGCGCAGTCAATTGCGACCGGTACGTTCGCAGCTTCAGATCATTTTTCAGGATCCTTATGCTTCCTTGAATCCGCGCATGCGCATCATTGAGATTCTGCAAGAAGGCATCAATGCCTTAAAAGCCTATCAAACCGGTTACCCCGGCAACGATACGGCTGCATCCGCACAGTCTCCGGAAAATGAAATCGATGCATTATTGCAGCGTGTCGGTCTGCCTGCTGAGGTAAAATGGCGCTTTCCGCACGAATTTTCTGGCGGACAACGGCAACGCATCGCAATTGCCCGTGCCTTGGCGGTCAATCCCAAGCTGCTGATTTGCGATGAACCGACCAGCGCCCTGGATGTATCGGTTCAAGCGCAGATTTTGAATCTGCTCAAATCGCTGCAAAATAATTTAGGACTTGCATTTTTGTTTATTACCCACAATATCGCGGTTGTCGAGTATCTGGCCGATGAAGTGGCGGTGATGTATCTGGGACGTATCGTTGAACACGGGCGTATCGACGAGGTGATGAGTAACCCCAAACACCCGTACACGCAAGCGTTATTGTCATCGGTTCCGCACATTGAAGCGGATCCCGCGCGGCACATTATTCCGCTCACGGGAGACTTGCCGTCACCGGCGGCACCGCCGGCGGGCTGTCATTTTAATCCGCGTTGCGCGCACGCCATGCCGGTTTGCCGTACAGCCTACCCGCCAGCCAGCTCGTTCAGCACCACGCATACCGCGCATTGTTATCTTTATTCACAGGAACACAGAACTACCGATTATGAGCATTGATCAAGAAGTATCGCGGCGGCGCACGTTCGCCATTATTTCCCATCCGGACGCGGGTAAAACAACGCTGACGGAAAAATTGCTGATGTACGCCGGTGCGATTCATATCGCTGGTAGCGTCAAAGCGCGTAAAGCCAGCCGCCACGCCACTTCCGACTGGATGGAAATCGAGAAGCAGCGCGGCATTTCGGTGGCCAGTTCGGTCATGCAGATGGAATACCGCGATTGCGTCATCAATCTGCTCGACACACCGGGTCACCAGGATTTCTCCGAAGACACGTACCGCGTGCTGACCGCCGTCGATGCGGCGTTGATGGTGATCGACGCCGCCAACGGGGTCGAAGCGCAAACGTTGCGTCTGCTCGAAGTGTGCCGCGCGCGCAACACGCCGATCGTTACCTTCGTCAACAAAATGGACCGCGAAGTACGCGAACCGCTTGATCTGCTCGACGAAATCGAGCGCACACTCGGCATGACGACTATTCCATTCACCTGGCCGGTCGGCATGGGAAAAAATTTTCATGGCGTGTGCGATTTGCAGAACAACGGCATGCGCGTATTTCAGCCGGGATCGGATCGCGTCGACACAGAAAATGAGGTGATCGCCAGTTTTGACGATCCGCAAATCCAACAACGTTTCGGCGCAGGATTATCCACCGCGATGCAGGAAATCGATTTGATCAAAGGCGCGTCCCCACCTTTCGACCATGCCGCATTCCTCGCCGGTAAACAAACTCCGGTTTTCTTCGGTTCGGCGATCAATAACTTCGGTGTACGGGAAATTCTCGATGCATTGGTCGATCTGGCGCCACCACCGGAATCGCGCAACGCCATTCAGCGCGAAGTACAGCCGGATGAAAAGAAATTCTCCGGCATGGTGTTTAAAATCCAAGCCAACATGAATCTGGCGCATCGCGACCGTATTGCCTTCGTGCGCGTCTGTTCCGGGCATTTCAAACGTGGCATGAACTTGAAAGTCGCGCGCAATGGCAAGGATATCCGCACCAGCACGGTTGTGTCCTTTTTATCGCAGCGCCGCGACATTCTGGAAGAAGCATACCCCGGCGACATCATCGGCATCCCGAATCATGGCACGCTGCAGCTGGGTGACACTTTGACCGAAGGCGAAGTGCTGCAATTCACCGGACTGCCCTTTTTCGCGCCGGAAATCTTCCGCACCGTGGAAATCGCCGATCCTTTGCGCAGTAAGCAATTGAAACTAGGATTGGCGCAGCTGGGAGAAGAAGGCGCAATCCAGGTGTTCCGCCCGCATTTGGGCAATATGCTATTACTGGGCGCGGTCGGCACGCTGCAATTTGAAGTAGTCGCGCACCGCCTGCAACATGAATACGGTGTCGCGGCGCGAATCGCTTCCGCCAAATATCAATTGGCGCGCTGGATTACCTGCGACGATCCACGCGAATTGCAACGCTTTATCGAAGCCAATGCGCACCGTATCGCCTATGATGCCGTCGACGCACCGACTTTTCTGGCATCTTTCGGCGCGGAATTGAGTGTCGCGGAAGAGAATTGGCCCGCCATCCGTTTTCATAAACTGCGTGAGCACGCCGGACTGGTGTTTCAGAGCCACATGACGGCATGATCCACAGCATGGCGATGAAGGTATGCTTTTTCCTCTCCATGCTCATTTTTGCCGCGCCTGCGGCAGCGAATCCTTCAAATGACGCGGCATCTTCCGGCGCTGCAAAAACCGTGCGGTTTGCCGTACTGGGCGACATGCCCTACACCGATGCCGAATATGCCCTACTGGAACAGCCCAATGGCGCAATCGCCAAAGCCATTCGCGCATTAAACCCGCCCGTGCTGATCCACCTGGGCGATTTCAAAAGAGGCCGGTTGAGCTGCAGCGACGATTTGTTTCAAGACCATTACCGCCAGATCGCGCAACTGAATCCGCATAAAACGGTATACACCCCCGGCGATAACGACTGGACCGATTGCGACCGATTCAGTACCGGCATGCGGCACGACGAACTGGAACGCCTCGGCTATCTGCGCCAACTATTTTTTCATCAAGACCGGCAACACTTAACCAAGAATATTCCGGGCCTTATCCGGCAACGCGATTTCATCGAAAACGCGCAATGGAGCATCGGGCCGGTCGCTTTCACCACGCTGCATATTCCCGGCACCAATAATGGCCGCAGGGAAATTCTGCGCAGCAACATCGACGATGCCTTGAACGAAGCGGATCGCCGCGATCAAGCCAACACCGGATGGCTGCAACAACGCTTCGCCACGGCGGAATCCGCACAAGCGGTGGTCATCGCTTTCCAAGCGGATATGTTCGACTTTGATCACGAAAAACCGGTCTGCACCACGAGCAATCGCACCGATTGCGATGGCTTCCGCTTGCTGCGTGATCTGATCAAGCAAAAAGCCGAACAATTCAAGAAGCCGGTTCTGATCATTCACGGCGACACCGCAGCGTATTGCCTGCACCAGCCCTACCCCGGCATCCCTAATCTTTGGCGCCTGAATGCACCGGGCGATTACAAATACATCGATGCGAGTCTGGTGGTATTCGATCCGGAAAACAAAGACACACCCTTTACCGTAACCGGTCTACTGGACGGTAAACCCGCTCCGGCGATCTGTGACGACAACTTGCTCAGCTTATCCCGGTATATTCCCCTTCAAACTTTAAAAACACTCTTATCATGATTGTCAGCATGACCGGCTACGCCGCCGCAACCCAAGAAATGCCCTACGGATCGTTCAACCTGGAGATCCGTTCGGTCAATAACCGCTATCTCGACATCCAGCTCCGTCTGCCGGATGATTTTCGCAAGCTGGAACCGGCCATGCGCGAACTGCTGACAAAGCAACTCAGCCGCGGTAAAGTCGAATGCCGCCTGAATTTTTCCCCGTCAGCAAATACGGAAAATTCTCAGCAGCTCGATCAGGCTTTGCTGGAAAAATTGCTGCAACTCGAACAATCCGTCAAAACACGCCACCCCGCCGCACCTTCGTTAACGGTGGCGGAAATCCTGAAATGGCCCGGCATGCTCGGAAGTGACATGGCACCCGGCGAGGAATCCGATGAAATCGGCATGACCTTGCTACAAACCGCATTGAATGACTTAAAAGCTGCGCGGATACGCGAAGGCGACAAGCTGAAATCCGTTTTACTGGAACGCATCAAGCAAATGCGCCAATTACTGCAATCCGCTGCCCCGCGCATTCCGGCATTAATCGCTGCCTTCGAGGAAAAACTGCGCACTCGTTTAGAAGAAATTCTTGGCACACAAGAAAACGAACGCATCCACCAGGAAATCACCCTGTTCGCCAGTAAAATCGACGTCGACGAAGAGCTCTCACGCCTGCAAGCGCACATCGACGAAGTCGAACGCATCATCAACAAAGGCGGTGCCGTCGGCAAACAACTCGATTTCATGATGCAAGAACTGCACCGCGAAGCCAATACCATCGGCTCAAAATCGGTTGACCTGGAAATTACGCGGATCTCAATGGAATTGAAGGTGATTATCGAGCAGATGCGGGAACAGGTGCAGAATATTGAGTGATGGAATCTGAGTTTCTACTGCTTTATTTAAATATCACAATTCCACTCAACTAACTCACATCGATAATAGGAGAAATGTCATGCTCTATATCTACATGAATAATTATCGCGGGTTCAGTAACACACTTATTCCTCTAAATAAATGCACTTTTCTAGTCGGAGAAAACAGTACAGGCAAAAGCTCTTTTCTTGCATTACTGCAATTAATAACGAGACCAGACTTTTGGTTCTTTCCTCGTTTTGATAAAACCGAAGATCTTCAACTAAATAGTTTCTCAGACATTGTTTCAGCTAATTCTGAAAATTTAACATTCTTTGACGTGGGAATTATAAATGTTTCTCTAAAGAAAAATGGCAGCTACGATCTTGATGTCGCTATAAATCGATTTATCGAACAAAATACGATGCCTACAATTGCAACACACTTTCAGCTTCAGGCTGGAAAAGAAACTCATATACGCTTCAACAAGAAAGATACGCAATACCTTGTAGAACCATCACCTCCTTCTTTCGAAACCGAAACAACTGCATTAGAGTATTTCTGGCATAGGCTGCATGCACTTAACGATGCTACCGATTTCAAATCTTTACCACAAAGCTTTCCACCCAATCCACCGCTTGCAGTAGCATTATCTCTAATCCGAGCAATCGAATCAGGTGAGAAACCAAAACTCAATGAATTCAAAGCAGAAATACCAATGGCAATTGATTTAACCTGGATCGCCCCTATCCGTACTCGACCGAAGCGAATATACGAAGGTTTTTCACGCGATTACTCCGCAGAAGGAGAACATTCTCCTTTTGTTCTAAAAAGAAACTTGAAATCCAAAAAATTTGCAGATCGTCTTGCAGCATTTGGTGATGCAAGTGGCCTATTTGAAACAGTAATTACTCATACCTTTGGCAGAGGCGAACGAAATCCTTTTGAAGTTCTGATTAGATTACGAGGTACCAATCTGAATATTAACAACGTTGGATATGGCGTTTCTCAAGCACTTCCTTTAGTTGTAGAATTCTTAGCTCGAGAGAAAGGACGTACCTTTGCTGTACAGCAACCAGAAGTCCACCTGCATCCTAGAGCTCAAGCGGCACTTGGAGGGCTTCTCTTTGAGCTCGCTGTAGAAAGAGAGCATTCATTCTTAGTTGAAACACACTCAGATTACCTCATCGATCGATTTCGCACTGAAATGTCGAGATCAGAAAATCCTCCTAAAGCACAAGTTCTTTTCTTTGCGCGAACTGAAAAAGGAAATACGGTAACACCCATTGAGATTGCTCAATCTGGTCAATATCCTAAGGATCAACCAAAAGCTTTTAGAGAATTTTTCATCAATGAAGAAATGCTACTTTTGTCACTATAAAAAAACATGACTATCGTAATTGACATCAACACGTTTTCAATGGTCTTCGACAAAAGTAACGTAAATTATGATGACTTTGAGCCGGTAAAGAACTGGTTAGACCGTAAAGATGGTTTTCTTCTCTTTGGGGGTACAAAATATATCGCTGAATTGACGCGCTCGTACCGTCATATGCGCTTAGTCAGAACATTAAAGGATGCTGGGATAGCTGTACAAATAAAATCTGATCAAGTTGATTCTATTGAAGATGAAATTAAAGTACTTACTAATGGAACTTGTTGCAATGATCAACACATAATGGCGCTATTGGCAGCTGCAAACTGTTCACTACTTTGTTCTCGTGACGCTAAGCTATATCCATTTGTTACACAAAAGCAGTATTATCCAAAAAGAATCAAGCTGAGAGTCCGAATCTATTCCTCAGCGCGCAATACAAATCTGCTTAGTCGCACAAAACTTAATAATATTCGAAATGCTGATCTTTAGATCAACTTTATTGAATAACTCATTGATAAATAGCATATATAAAAATTATTCTTAATACACAGACTAATTGCAACCTCGCCAGATATACGTTACCGTAAGGAATCCTCACAAAATAAAGGAGTACTGAGGTGTCTCAACTTGCCAAATTAAGTCAAAAAGGCCAAATCACGGTACCTGCCGAAGTGCGTAAACGGTTACAGCTCAAAGCAGGAGATACGCTTGCGTGGGAGGTGCTGGAAAACGGAAAAATATCGGTACATCGAGTGGAAGAGTCACTGGATGCGAGTTACTTGGCTGCATTAAACGATGTTTTATCGGAATGGAACAGTACCGAAGATGACGAAGCCTACCGTAATCTATAATCGCTACGATGTTGTCAAAGTTCCTTTTCCATTCACCGATCAGCAGGCCAGCAAGAGCCGACCTGCGCTGATTATTTCTTCAGCAGCATCATTCAATGATTGTATTGGCCATAGTGTGATGGCCATGATCACTTCAGCTCAACACGCTCCTTGGCCATTAGATACATCCATCGCTGATTTGAATAGCGCAGGTTTACCGGTGGCATCGATCATCCGGTTAAAGCTCTTTACTCTGGATCACCGTCTGATCATTTGCGCATTAGGCCATTTGTCAGATCAAGATAAAACAATTTTTAACAAAAACTTCACCGCACTCACTGCTGATTGAATTACGCCAGCACATCCACCGCAGGCGTATAACCCAACCCCAAATCCCGCGCCACCGCTTCATACGTCAACCGGCCTTGGTAAACATTCAGGCCATTGCGTAAATGCACGTCGTCCGTTAGTGCTTTGCGGTGGCCCTTATTGGCCAGCGCCAAGACGAACGGCAGCGTCGCGTTATTGAGTGCGAAAGTAGAGGTTCGTGCGACTGCGCCGGGCATGTTGGAAACGCAGTAATGCACCACACCATCGACGGTGAAAATGGGATTGGCCAGCGTGGTCGGTTTGGAGGTTTCGAAACAGCCGCCTTGGTCGATGGCAACATCGACCAGCACCGCGCCGCGGTTCATGCGGCTGACCAATTCGCGGCTGACCAATTTAGGCGCTGCGCCGCCGGGAACCAGTACCGCGCCGATGACCAGATCGGCGGTTGAAACATGTTCTTCCAGTGCATCCACCGTTGAGAAAACGGTATTAATTTTCGAGCCGTATTGAAAATCCAGTTGCTGCAAGCGGTGAATCGATTTATCCAGCACGGTGACATGCGCTTCGACGCCCATCGCAATACGCGCGGCGTTGGTGCCGACGACACCGCCGCCGATCACGACGACCCGTGCGGCAGGTACACCGGACACACCGCCCAGCAGCATGCCGCGACCGCCTTGATCCAGCTCCAGCGCGTGTGCCCCGGCTTGAATCGCCATGCGGCCCGCTACTTCGCTCATCGGTGCGAGCAGTGGCAAGCCGCCGAAACTATCTGTCACGGTTTCATAAGCGATGGCGATACAGCCGGAATTCATCAGAGCTTTAGTCTGAACCGGATCGGGAGCAAGATGCAGATAGGTGAACAATACTTGCCCTTGGCGTAACAGCGGCAGCTCGGATGCTTGCGGTTCTTTGACTTTGACGATCAGATCGGCCTTGGCGTAAATTTCCTGCGGCGTTTCCACGATTTCCGCGCCCGCGTTGCGGTACTTATCGTCGCTCAAATCGATTTGCATCCCGGCATTTTTCTGCACCATGACATGATGGCCATGAGCAACCAGTTCGCGTACCGCTGCCGGCGTCAGTCCCACGCGGGATTCATGAATTTTAATTTCCTTAGGCACGCCGATACGCATTTGCTTCCCCTCTCCCTATCTGTTAAATAATTCCACCGTTGACGCCAATATTCTGTCCCGTGATCCAGCGGGCTTCATCGCTGACCAAAAATAACACCACTTGCGCAATATCATCCGCTGCGCCCAGCCTTCCCAAAGCCGCCATCGCCGCCATGCGTTCGATATCCGCCGGGGTTTTACCGCTGCGGAACAATTCCGTATCGACCGGACCGGGCGAGACGATGTTTGCGGTAATGCCGCGCTTTCCCGCTTCGCGCGCGAAAATCCGCGTCAGTTGCTCAACGGCCGCCTTGGTCGCAGCATATGCGCCGTACTTAGGCAGCATCAGGCGCGTCACGGTGCTGGAAACAGTCACGATACGGCCATGATCCGCGAGTTTTGCCGCGGCTTCGCGCAATGCATAAAAAACACTCTTGAAATTGATATCGACAATGCGATCGAATTCGTCGTCGCTGATTTCGGCAATTTCCTTAAATACCAAGACTCCGGCGTTATTGACGAGAATGTCGATCTGCTGGAAACGTTCGATTGCAGCCGTGAAAAGCTGCCGCACCGCAGCCGGATCGCTGACATCGGCCCGCACCGCCAAGCATTCGCCACCGGCTTCGGTAATGGCGGCGCATACACGGTCCGCGGCGGCTTGGTTTTGCGCATAATTGACGATGACTTTAGCACCTGCTTTGGCTAACGTAAGCGCGATCTCGGCACCGATTCCACGCGCCGACCCGGTTACCAAAGCCACTTTTCCTTGCAGCAGCTGCATGCTCAAATTACCGGACAGATAGCTGCTTTCGCGTTCATTTTATTTCGCCACTTCGCGGGTTTTAAGAAACTTAACCATATCCGGGTGATTGTATTTTTCCGCCCAGACCAGAGCATTGTCGCCATGCTCATTTTTGATCGCTGGATCAGCACCTTGGTCGAGCAGCAATGAAACCGCATCAACATGATTTCCCCTGACCGCCATCATCAATGCGGTCGAACCATTGTCGGTAATCGAGTTAATATTAGCGCCACCGGACAACAGTAACCGGAGGGTGTCCAGATGCCCGCCGTAAGCGGCGTAGGTCAATGGATTCCAGCCGCTATGATTGATCTCGGCGCCTTTGATATAAAACAACCGCACCAATTCGGTCAGGCCGTGATAGCTGGCCAGCATAATCGCCGTTTCGCCGTAGCGGTTGCGAATATCCAATTGCGCACCGGCAGCGATCAGCACTTGCGCCATGTTCAAATTCTTATCCTTGGCCGCGATCATTAAGGGTGTATAGCCATCGCGGTTCGCCAAATCCGGATTAGCGCCTTTTTCCAATAACCGGGAGACTTCGGGTACATTTCCCTTTTCCACCGCCCACATGAAATCTTCCTGAATACCCGCAGCCGCGTGAAGCGGCAGGTAAGAGAGCAGCACACATATCGATAACCAATACGATTTAAGCAGATATGCCATGTTTAGGTGGTTTGAATAGGTTAAAAAAATTATCCGTGGTTGCCGTTGCAATATCTTCCAGATCCGCATTCCGCAAGCGCGCGATTTCTTCCGCCACATGCCGCACGAATGCAGGTTGATTCTGTTTGCCGCGAAACGGCACCGGCGCGAGATAAGGCGAATCGGTTTCAATCAACATTCTATCCAATTGAATGTTCTTGGCAACTTCTTTTAATGCCACGGCATTTTTGAACGTCACGATGCCGGAAAATGAAATGTAAAAATTCATTGCAATGGCTTGCTGCGCAACTTCCCAGCTTTCGGTAAAGCAATGCATCACGCCGCCCACTTGATCGGCGCCCTCTTCCTGCATGATCCGCAACGTATCCGCAGCAGCGGAGCGGGTGTGAATGATCAGTGGCTTATTCACCTTGCGCGCTGCACGAATGTGTTGGCGGAAGCGCTCGCGCTGCCATTCCAGATCGCCTTGCAGACGGAAATAATCCAAACCGGTTTCCCCAATCGCGATGACTTTGGGGTGATTGGCCAATTCTGCAATTTGCTCGGCGGCCGGTTCTATTTGATCTTCATAATCCGGATGCACACCGACGGAGGCAAACAGATTCTCGTGCGCTTCCGCCAAAGCGCGTACGCGAGGAAAGTTCGGCAAATCGACGCTAACGCAGAGCGCGTGCGTAACGTGATTTTGCTGCATGTTCAGTAATAATTGATCCAGATCTTTGGCCAGATCGGGAAAATCGAGATGACAATGTGAATCGATAAACATAACAATAAATAGTCTCTAAAAATTAGACTGAGCCACGCACCGCGTCGGCCCAGCAGTTCGGTGTTTCATACAAACGCACCTGCTCGAGTTGCAGATGATTGCCATAGCTGTCCTGGTAAGCGCCTTCCAGAATTTCAAATGCAAGCAATGCCAGATTTTCCGCTGTCGGTTGCACATCCAGCACAACCGTTTTATGGTCTTCGATCGATTGCAAAAATTGCAAAACTTTCGTATCGCCGGAATACACTAAGAAGGCGTGATCCCACTGATCAACCAATACCGATTTGGCAATGCGTTTGACTTCGGAGTAATCCATCACCATGCCTTGCTGCGCAACACCTTCGTCAGCGATAATGTTGCCGGATAACGTAATCTCGATACAGTAACGGTGGCCGTGCAGATGGCGGCATTGGCTGTTATGCGTTGAAATGCGGTGACCTGCGTCAAATTCCAGCCTTCGAGTAATGAACATACGTACAATTGAGAAGCGAAATGAATATATGGAATTGTAACATTGCGAGCAAACTCTAAACTATTGAATACGACCGATCACAGCCGCGACAGCGCCGGACTCACCTACGTGTACCCGGTGATTTCGCGCCGCGCCGGTGGTGTCTCGATCGGTATTAATCTGAATCCGAACAATGCTTGCAACTGGCGCTGCGTCTATTGCCAAGTGCCGGATCTGAAACGCGGCTCCGCGCCGCGTATTGATCTGAACCGGCTGGAGATCGAATTACGATCGTTTCTGCACGAACTGACAGCCGGAGATTACATGCAACAGCATGTACCGCTTGAAGCCAGAAAAATTCACGATATCGCCCTATCCGGTAACGGTGAACCGACGAGCGCGAAAGAATTCGAGCAAGTGATCGAATTGATCGGGCGCGTCAAAAATGATTTTGCATTACCGGCAGCGTTAAAAATCGTGCTCATCACCAATGGCAGCTTGATTCACCGTCCTGCGGTACAAGCTGGTTTGAAGCATATGGGAGAGCTGAATGGAGAAATCTGGTTCAAGTTCGACCGCGCTTCCAGCAAGGAAAGGCAACGCATCAACAACACATCGATCAGTCTGAGAAAAGTCCAGGATCATTTACGGATAGCGGCTTTACTCTGCCCAACTTGGTTACAAACTTGTGTTTTTCAGCTGGACGGCATGCCGCCCTCGAATGAAGAAACTGCCGCTTATTTAAGTTTTTTGCAGCAACTGACCCACAATGAAATTCCGGTCCAGGGCGTTTTATTGTATGGCATCGCGCGCCCATCGCTACAACCGGAAGCATCTCGTCTTTCTAAAATTGACAATGCTTGGTTATCTCAATTCGGCGAGCAAATTAAACGCACGGGGTACGCCGTCAAAATCAGCCAATAGGGTGATGAATTGCCTTAAAAACCGAGTCTGGCGCAGGGTTATACCGCACCCTATGTTGTTGATTTACAACAAAACAACATTCAATCAATTCTACTAAAATCAATCAGTTATTTAACCACCATTTCATCCCGTAATTGACTGAAATCTATCAGTTACCTTGTCAAGAAGGGAAAAGCATTGTTTTAATGTATTATTTCTCCACTTTTCCATACATCGAAGCTATTTATAATACGACACCCTAATTGGCCGCCCTTGGCGATGTCATGCCATAAAGACCAGTAGCCTGCGGTATAATATTTTCAATTCTCTGATACCAATCATATGATTCCATTTGATTACCAACCCGGATTATTAACAACGGAGCTTATTAATGAATAACTCGAGATTCTTCACTTTCTCTGCATTTGCCACTCGTAAGCGAAAACTTGCTATGGCAGGAAGCATGCAGCGATGGTTGCTTAAACTTGGTGTATGTATGCTGAGTATGGGAGTGCCGCTGTCGGTGTATGCAAATCCGCCCGCATCTGCTCCTAAAGCCTCGGATGCCCCCAAAGCTGCTGAAGCGCCCAAAGCAGCCGAGGCGCCGAAAGTTGCTGACGGTAAATTTGATATGGCCAAAGTACCGGCAGTCTCAGCTCCATCACGTCCAGGCTTGTTTCTGTTACCGCCTGCCGGTCCGGGCTATTTTTCACTGTGGGATTTGGTAACCGGTAATAAGCGTGAAAAACCGCCCGTCGCCCCTTATGCGCCGTTTGCGTTATTGACCACACCGGCGTACGACATTGACTTTCGCTATCTGGCCACACCGGGACACGAGAAAGACATATTCGATCCGGTTAAGAGAATGAATCTGGGCGATGATTGGTTATTGTCACTGGGTGGTAACTTCTGGTATCGCTATATTCACGAAACGGATAGCCGTTTGAATGCAGCGGGCACCAATAATGACTTCCACTTGTTGCGTACCAGGGTTCACGCGGATTTATGGTACCGCGACAAAGTGCGGTTATTTGCCGAATTGATTGATGCTCGCGCTTTTGGTTCCGAGTTGCCACCGCTTGCAACGGATAGAAATCATGCTGACATATTGAATATGTTTACCGATATCAAGCTGGCCAATATCAATAATGGACCGGCGTATATCCGTGTGGGCCGGCAAGAGATGATGTATGGTTCGCAACGCTTGATCTCGACATTAGATTGGGTCAACACACGTAGAACATTCCAGGGTGTTAAAACGTTCTGGCGTACGGCGGAATGGGATGTGGATGCATTCTGGATGCGCCCGATGGTCATTGAAAAAGGGAACGTCGATAACTGGGATACACAGCAAAACTTCTTTGGCTTGTGGGCGACCAACAAACCGAAACCAGGCCACTTAATCGATCTTTACTTCCTTAGTTTAATCAACGATCGCAACGTTTCTGCTGCGAACATGCTCGCGGGAAATATTCTGCAAGGCAATGCGGATACTCATACGCTCGGTGGCCGCGTGGCAGGTAACTTCGATAATCTGCTGTATGAATTGGAGGGTATGTATCAGTTCGGTCAGCGGTCCAATCTGGACGTATCCGCTTTCGCTGTGGCAACCGGGGTAGGTTACCGCTTACCGCTGCCAATGAACCCGCAAGGCTGGATACGCTATGATTTTGCATCCGGTGACGGTAATTCCAAGGACGGCAGAAGCAATACGTTTAATCAACTGTTTCCGTTTGGTCACTACTATCTCGGTTTCCTGGATCGTGTCGGACGTCAGAACATGCATGATTTCAATGCGCAATTCACCATGCATCCGATGCCCTGGATAACATTCATCACGCAATATCATCGCTTCTATTTGGCGAATAACCGTGATTATTTGTACAACGCTGCCGGTCAGGCAACATTGCGGGACATCACAGGTCAGTCTGGCAGTCATATCGGCGATGAAATTGATTTCCGCTTAAATCTCCACATGAGCCGCCACCAGGACGTGTTACTGGGTTACTCAAAATTGTGGCGCGGTGAATTCCTGGATAAGCAAAGACCGGGAACTTCTCCTGATCTTTTCTACGTTCAATACAATTTCCGCTTCTGAGTTTTTCAAGTAAGTCAAAACAACAAACTACTGACAGCCAGATAGCGGCAGCCAATTCGCCAGCGGCCCCTCGCTTCGCAATAGCCCATCCGCTTGCTTCATAAAATAAACATGATTATCCGCCGAAGAAATGCCTGCATACACTTGTGTGGCTGGATAATAACGGTAACTGTAGAGACTTGAAACCACCGTTGTCTGACCAGCAGGCGATAATAATTCAGGATACTTTCCTTCCGCCCAAGTCAGAAAACATTCGATACTTGCCGGAGATGATTGATTGATGAATTTATTCACAATCGTGCGTCCGCCGGAAATCACCAATTGTGGATATTCCAACAGTTTGAATTTCTGGAATGGATTACCTTTTACCGCAATCACATCGGCCGGGGCACCCGCCACCAGCGTCCCTAGCGGCGCCAGATCCAAATGCTCACCCGCTTTTGATGTGGCCGATTTAATGACATTGACCACGTCGGTAAAATCGATGGATTCTCTACTGGTTAAATGCAATATCATATGCAACTCTTCGCCGTTGATCCCCCAAGGCACGTTGTCATGTCCAATCTCAGAGCCATAAATAAATTTCGCGCCTTTACTGGCCAGGCTCATGGTATTGGAGTGAATGCCTTTACCTGTGGCGGTATCCACACAAGCTGCCAGCGTATCAATGGTGGTGACGAACATAACCCCTTGATCCACCGCGCGCTGTAGCAAATCTTCCCTGATTTCGCCACAAGGTATATGCGCAAATTCATCAACACCTGCATTAAGCGCCCGTTCAAAACCGGTATTCTCACCGACATGCACGAGAACACGTTTACCCAATGCGTGGGCTTTGGCGACAATGGCATTGGCGATATCTTGCGATAACATCGGCCAGGGCGTCTCGGGCACCGGAACACCGTCGTGCGGCTGCATCCAGGGCGCACCGGTTTCGCCTCCCGGTTCCAATGCCATTTTGATTGCAGTTGCTCCACCAGCAATCAGATCGGTGACCACTTTATCGGCCTCGGTCGTGGATGTGACTGGAATACCGACTTTGTCATAACCGCCATCGCCACCACCGAATACATTCAGAGGATAACCACCCGCTGCTTGAATAATCGGCCCCACGCTCAACAACCGCAACGTTCCATCACCGCCTTCTTTAGCCTGCAATGGACCACCGGTATCCTGAACGGTCGTTACACCGTGTTCCAGCACAGCATTTTTATTAACACCCTGGAATGTAATATGTGCGTGCGACTCGATAAATCCCGGCAGAATAGTCGCATCCCCTAAATTAATCTGATTGGCACAGGATCCGCTCAATTCGGTTAAAGCCCCAATGCGCTTGATCTTATCGCCTTCAATCAACACCGCCATATTGTCTTGCGGAAAATTGACGCCGTCGAACAACCGGGCAGCTGCCAGTATTTGGCATTCCGGCAAACCGGGCGCTAACGTAACCGAGCCGCCATGATCTTCTCCGTCATGACTGAATGCGTTGAAACTGATTCCTTGCCACAGAATCAGTGCGATGGTTATTTTTTTGTTAAAACTGAAATTTATATTTGTCATTTTAATCCGGAATGGATGAAATTGATTCAGAACAAACGACAGCCCCGTATCACGCCGAAGAGGTAGGATTCGTATGATACAGGGCTGTGCGGTACAAATAGCCAGGAGGGTTGGCTATAGAATCAACTCTGTTTAGAGTTTACGGCGGCGGCTGGCGCTGAAGCCGATCAAACCAAGACCTGCCAGCAACATGGCATAGGTTTCAGGTTCTGGCACCAGTGCTACAGTGCCAGCCAGACCATACGCAAGGTGTGATGCAGCAAACTGATCAGCATAATCCGATCCACCTACAAATATTGAGTAGTCGCCCGCTGTCAAATGAAAAACTCCTGATACGGAATGATCCGCCAGACCATCAGCACCGGGAATAACGCCGGTACCATAATCTACAGGACTGCCATCATAGGCGGAACCAACATAAGTAAAGACACTGGCTGGATCGTTAGCTGTATTGGTAATACTCCAATCGGTCAGTGATCTGAAGGAACCTTCAGTCAAACCAACCCCACCCACCGCATCACGAATTGCAATTGACCCTGGGGTAGAGTCAAAATCCGCTCCAAATGGCGCAAGATGCGCAAGTCCTTTGTAAATAGAAAAACCAGGCAGTATACCGGCGGAAATCGAGGCGCCAGCTGAGGTAACATAAGCTTGCTCTTGGAACGAAATTTTCACATCGGCATCACTTGTCAAAGTAAAACGATATGCTTTCACCACATGAGAATCACCCCAGTCGGAATCGGTTCCGTCAATCCAACCATAATTTCCGGAAATTGATTGATTTGTAATTGTGCTAGAAGCTGGAGCCCCAGTGAAGGTACCAAAATCGCGGCCACCATAGCCGATATGTGCCATGGCAGGCAATGATGTCAAACCCGCCAATAACAATGCATATTTCAATGTACTTTTAACGAATGTTTCTTTCATAAATGACCCTAATTTCTTATTTGATTATGAATAGGCGAGAAAAGATTTCACACCTGCTGCGTT
Organism: Nitrosomonas sp.; assembly: GCF_040240425.1. Classification (GTDB taxonomy): domain Bacteria; phylum Pseudomonadota; class Gammaproteobacteria; order Burkholderiales; family Nitrosomonadaceae; genus Nitrosomonas. Next base: position 69,335 of record NZ_QPHG01000008.1, read on the forward strand.
GGCCAACGTACGCGCAGTATTGATCAAACACAGTTAAGGGTCAATGCGGTAAATTGTCGCAGTTACAATGAGTTACGCCTAGTTTTGCAAGACAAAAAGATCCCTTCTCCGAACGTAAAAATAACGTCAGGAGCACAGACTCTGAATAGGCAAGCAATGCAGATTATCTAAAGCATTGTATTAGAATATAAAAACTGAACAGTTAATGATAATCCGGCCGACAGTGATCGTGATCGGAAAGAATGAGCATCAAAGCAAAAATTTCGTATGCGATACCCGTACCCCATGCTTTTACCCATCATGATGTGTGGCGACATCGATTTTCTTCTTCTCTTCAAGAGAGCAAGCATGTTCGCAATCTAACAATGGCCGGGTTCGATAAAACCCGTCAGCGTAGCGAGTGCGGCCATCAGGAAAAAATTACCCCACACCGATTCCACCAATTCTTCTTCGTTCTGCCCGGTTTTGTAGCAACACCCCCAGAAAACTCCGGTTGAGCTATTTTTCTGATTTTCACTGCATCCGGTGTCTTGCTGAAATCCGATGAAATACTGGCTGCGGATGATGACACTGATCTGGCGATGCGCGTAAGCACGCCAATATTCGCCTTCGGGCAACAAACGCGCCAGGGAAAGCATCGCAATCGATGCGATGACGGCGGCGGAAGGATCATCGCAGGACACCAATTGACCGAGCCGGTTAGGCGGTAAGGAGCCTGGACGGGAATGCTGCCAATACTCACACGCTGTTTTGGCATGCGTCAAATACGGCTCACCCCACAAAGCCGCTGCCCGGGTTAATCCCAGCATCGCCCAGGATTGACCGCGTGACCATGTGCCCGCTTGATCGTCCGGTTGAAACCCCCTGCCGTCAAAATACGCGCTGGCGTGAAATGCGCCATTATGACGGCGGCACGCCGTCAACATTGTCTCGGCATGATGCTGTGCCATGTAGTAATGGAGGTTTTGTTCGCCGCTGGTCAGGAGCTGAAGCAGCGCGGCAAAATTATCGATCGCGATCGACTGATGACCGGTGGAAACTCCACCCATCGCGGCCCCCAGCGGAATGCAATTTAATTTGGGATTGAAACTGTGTGCCAGCGCGGTAATGGATTTTCTGGTCAGGGCACGCGCCTGTGTATCGCGAAACCAGATTTCCCCCAAAGCTGCGCCATACCAGAAAATCAAACTGCGATATCCCGAATCGACAGGAATTTTTCCGGCCAGGCGCTGGCAAATATCGGCAGCATTCTGTTGATCACTGGCCGACTCGGTTAATTTTGCCCGCAACCACCAGCACGCTCCCCAAAAACCGCCCATCCAGGAACCACTGGAGGACACAGTCCAGGCATTGGTATTCTTCGAGGAATACAATGGAAAATCGGTTGTGCAAATAGCGTTGATTGCATCCATACGGCGAAACATCAATTCCAGCGCATCAATCATTTCTTTGGAACTGAGCAACTGATCAGCCGCGTTATGAGGTATAGACATAAATCTTTCTTGAAAAGGCAATGTCATGGCAAAAGTACTGCAAAGAATCCGATAAAGTGCATGGAATATGCCACGATAAATTCTTTTAGCCTGCTGTCAGTGCAGGCAAAATGGTCACGATATCGCCATCTTGCAGGTTGGTTGCCAAGCCGTCGTGCAAGCGGATGTCGTTATCGTTGACATAAATATTGATGAAACGATACGCACTGCCGTCGAAAATCAATTTCGCTCTGATACCCGGATACTGCTGTTCCATCCGCTCAATGACTTCGGAAACCTTAACGCCTTCGATCGCGATATGCTTTTGCTGATTCGTCAACGATCTTAATCGCGTTGGAATAACTACGGTGATTGGCATGTCTGCGCCTGTTTGAATATTTTGAGGGGTTAGGAAAAAGCGTATTAGGTTGTCAGGATCGATCCGTACTTAAGCAACCATTTGCAATTCGAGCTCGGGTTGATATTGCCGCACGATTTGCACCCTTTCCTCGATCACCATTTGATCGGCAATGCGAAAACTGCGGATCTCCGCTGGGTAGAGATGTTGAGTCGGAATGATGACGTAATGCGCTTGCGGCTCGGTAGCCAACTCGACATCGCTGCGCCTCGGATAAGCTGCGCTGCTGGTGTGGGAGTGGTAGATAACGACCGGTTCCTCGCAACGCACGCTCATTTCTTTCCAGACTTGCAGTTGCTGTTGCGGATCAAACTGAAAGAAATTGTCCGATTGCGCGGCATTACGCATAGGAATCAGACGTAACGGCCAATTAGATCCCGCAGGACCGGCGATGATGCCGCAGGTTTCCACCGGATGATCATTCAATGCCTGAGCGATCATGGCATCAACCAGTTTAGCGTGTATCGTCAGCATAATTCCTTGTCTCCTTAATTATTATGAGTTAATGGCCGGTTTACGGCGCCTCTTTGCAGATGGGTAGCGATTGATCGGCCTGAACGCAATCAATCGCCGGACTGGTTGGTTCTTCTAGTCAGTCAAGATGGATTAGCCGTGCTTTGCGCACGTAAGCGCATCCTTTCAAACCCTTCGTTGCAATTAATTCTCGCGAAATTTAAATTAAACAAACGGTGTTGGGAATGTGGCAAATTGCCGCGCGGCAATTTGCCACAGTGTTGATCTATCTATTCCACGAGATGCTTATTAATCAGCAAAAACAAAATTTCTTAAGGAGAAATATGACATTAAACAATTCAATTCAAACAGCTGAGGTTCATGTGTGAAAAGGAATTGCAGATGCTGAGGTGCCCGGCACGATGGATGTTTTCGTTCGTTCCGGGAAAATGCCGCAAGAAATGCAGCGGTAAAAAAATTCAGTTCAGTGACCTCCGGTTTTGCCTGAGATCATTGAACTGTGATAACAGTACGCGATTTCAGAATGAAATCCCGTACGATTTTTATCTGATGGTCATCCATAAGCATCGGCGCATGGCCGATGCCGGGTAACTCGACGATTTGCGCTTTTGCGCCGCGCAACTGCATTTGCGCTGCCGTTTCAGCCGATAAAATGTCTGATTCAACGCCACGCAACACCAACGTTGGCGTCGCTAACTGATCCCATTGCGCCCACAAATCGATATCGGTGATTTTATGTTCTTTGAAACTGACCGCAATCCTGGGATCATAGCGGAAGCCGTAAGTACCATCCGGATACTCGCGGACACTATGAATCGCCATATGCTTCCACTGTTCCTCGGTCAGAGGCCCAAACGACGCTGAAATCACTTGCATGTACTGTTTGAATTCTTCGAAACTCTTGAAACGCGGATCTTTGCCGACATAATCGGCAATCCTTTTCAGCGCAACGGCAGGAATCAATGGACCGATATCGCTCAAGACCAATTTATGGATCGTAACCGGCTGGTTCGGTTGTATCGCCAGAATCATGCCGATCAACCCGCCCATAGAAATACCGACCCAATCCAAGGTGATTTTCTCTTGATACTGCGATTGGAGATGCGTTATCAACGACACCGCATCAGATAGATACAACGGGTAATAATCATAATCATGCGCGTGCTCAAGCCAATCACTTTGGCCGCGCCCCACCACATCGACGCAAATCACCCGGCAATCCGCTTGCAGCGCCTGTGCAAGATAGTCGAAATCACGGCAGTTACGCGATAAACCATGCACACAGATGACTACATGCGGATTGCGCGGATCTCCCCAATCGGTATACGCAATATGATGCGGCTTTTTAGATTGGCCATCTCCCGACAGCGTGGGAACAAGCAGCCGGTTTACAGATATATTCATGATCTTATTGCTCTTGTGAATTAAGTGTCAGACCCGCATTGATTGCATTATTGCTACGCGAATCCAAACAAAAAATGAAATTTATGATGGCGAATATTCACACAATTCCTAGAGTCTGGATATAGGCCGGGTAAAAATTTTTGCCGGTTCAATCGCATGATGGATAACGATTGGAATCGCATGTACTATGCATACCGTAATCCATACCTCATCTGAATGCAAAATATGAAATTATCGGAGCTGTATTGGCATCGCATCACCCCGTTACACTTTGTTTTGTGGCCATTAAGTGTTCTGTATCGTTTCTTCCTGGCGGGGAAAAAATTGTGCTACTGGTTGGATATTCTTCCGTCGGTCACACTACCGGTCCCCGTGATTATCGTCGACAGCATCAGTATCGGCGATGGCGGAAAAACACCACTGCTGCTTTGGCTTGTCGATTTATTACTGGCGCATGGCTTTCACCCTGGAATCGTCACACAAGGTAACTCGGATAATGCCGGGCCACCGGCAGCAGTCACAACCGCCAATAGCTCGCAGCATAGCGGAGGAAAAGCATTTTTATTAGCGCAATTACATGGAAAATCTTGCCCGGTCTGGGTGGGCAACGATCGGATTGCCGCCGCACAAGCGCTTCTCACCACGCACCCCGAATGCAACGTCATCATCAGTAATGATGGCTTGCAATATCATCGCCTGGAACGTGATATTGAAGTCATTGCCGTTGATTTTAACGAGCAGAACTTCGGCAATGGATTGCTACTGCCTGCCGGCCCTTTACGCAGCACTCTGAAAGATCTGGGAAAATCCAGCATTCTTGTCGCCAATAACTTGCAGAATCATTATATTGATCCGAGTCAGCAGAATAAAATTTACAATATGAAGCTGGTAAACGAAACCGCTTATCTTGTGCTCGATCCACAACAGCGCAAAACTATTGCCGATTTCGGAAAAGAATCAATCCGGATTGTTACTGACGCCGACAATGTCCACTGGCTTTATGAGCTTATGCAAAAAACAGGCATCAACGCGGAATTGCATTCGCATCCAGAAAATCACCGCTTTAAAACGGAAGACATTCATTTCGCGGATGCTGATATCGTCCTCATGCCGGAAGAAAATGCGCTGCAATGCAAAGACTTCGCGCACGGCACACTTTGGGCAGTATCTCAGAAAGCCTGGGTGAATAGCGAACTGCAATCCGTTTTATTAAGGAAACTGCGCGGCAATCCCTCCTCTTTATAAGGGGATACTGATGCTTACCGAACGCCGGTCAGTCTTGACAAAATACCGTTTTCATTTAAAATCGCGGCCACTGAGAAAGACTGCATTGATTTTTCATTTCAGTATTCTCAAAGCTATCGAAATGGGTTCTCCTTCGCAATCCAGCAAATAAACCTAAATCATAGCTAAGTGTTTCAGTTACTTCATTTATATCCTTCCAGAGTACTATCCCGCACGAAATACCCTGGAAGGATTATCCAACAGCTGATCAATAGTGAATAAACCTGAAGTACAAGTGAATACTCGTTGTTGCACGCATCCGCACGATAAGATGGAAAAACAACCTGCTGCCTTTTTCAAAAGCAGCGCAATCTAGTTTTCTAGCAGTGAAATGTGTAGAATTACGCGGTTTTCCAATTCTGAAATTTAGCGGATCATAAATTCGTGGCTTTTTACGTACAAAAATATGGCGGTACCTCAGTTGGCAGTACCGAGCGAATAAAGAGCGTTGCGCGCCGGGTCGCGAAATTTCATTCGCAGGGACACCAGATTGTTGTTGTCGTTTCGGCCATGAGCGGCGAAACCAACCGGCTGATTGCGTTAGCCCATGAAGTACAAGAAAACCCCAGTCCACGTGAACTGGACGTCATGATCTCCACCGGTGAACAGGTTTCCATCGCACTTTTGGCGATGGCATTGATGGAACTTAACGTTAAAGCAAAAAGCTATACGGGACCGCAAGTTAAGATTCTGACCGATAGCACGCACACCAAAGCCCGCATTCTAAGCATCGACGAAGCAAAAATCCGCGCCGATCTGGATGCCGGATATGTCGTCGTGGTAGCCGGATTTCAGGGTGCGGATGAGAAAGGAAGCATCACCACCCTGGGCCGCGGCGGATCGGACACCACCGGGGTTGCATTAGCAGCCGCCTTGAAAGCCGACGAATGCCAGATCTACACGGATGTGGACGGAATTTATACGACGGATCCTCGCGTCGTTGCGGAAGCCAGAAGACTGAACACGATAACCTTTGAAGAAATGCTGGAAATGGCAAGTCTTGGCTCAAAGGTACTGCAATTAAGATCGGTCGAATTTGCAGGAAAATACAAAGTTAAGCTGAGAGTGCTATCCAGCTTTGAGGAAGAAGGCCAAGGCACGCTGATTACTTTTGAGGAAGATGAGAATATGGAACAAGCTGTCATTTCAGGTATCGCATTCAATCGAGATGAAGCGAAAATTACCGTATTGGGCGTTCCCGATCATCCCGGCATCGCTTATCAGATTCTCGGACCCGTGGCCGATGCCAATATCGATGTCGATATGATTATCCAAAACGTAGGCCATGACGGTTTAACGGACTTTTCGTTTACGGTTCACCGGAATGAATTTAAAAACACCATGAACATCCTGCGAGAAAAAATCCAACCGCATATTGGCGCCCGTGATGTACTCGGAGGTGATAGAATCGCAAAAGTATCGGTGGTCGGTGTTGGCATGCGTTCACACGCAGGTATCGCCAGCAAGATGTTCCGGGTTTTGGCGGAAGAAGGCATTAACATCCAGATGATCGCCACCTCGGAAATCAAAGTATCCGTGGTTGTCGACGAAAAGTATATGGAACTGGCTGTCAGGGTTCTACATAAAGCATTCGATCTTGAGCAAGCGCTCTAAGAAATCGATAATGCTGATTTCGGGAAAATCATTATAGTGTAGTCATTAACGGAGAGATGGCCGAGTGGTCGAAGGCGCTCCCCTGCTAAGGGAGTATAGGCTCAAAAAGCTTATCGAGGGTTCGAATCCCTCTCTCTCCGCCAAACATTATATATAATCAATTGAATTATAATAATAATTATATTTTGTTATTATAATGTACACATCTTTTTACCCATATCTTGTTGCTGGCTAGCAGCGGATAATGCCGGATAAATCTGGAGCAAGCATTGTTGTTGACCCCAGTCGTAATTGACCATAAAAACTTGAAATATCAGGATTGTTTACACAGAAGTTGATTGAAATAAGCGTTGAGTATTTCATAAGGGACAGCATTATTCAAACTCTTATGCGGTTTTACAGTATTGTAGAAGTTAATGAAACGGAAAAGCTGAATGCAGCGATCGGTGCTGCCTTAAAGCAAGTTTTGCTGTGCCACATATCATCAGTACGGATGACTCGTTCGCTTTGTCGTTGGTTTGAGGGCGATTAATGCGGGCAAACTTCTGCCCGATACCCTATGCCTGCAAGCTTTGACGACAGCATGAGCGTCAGTTCCTTTAAATTCCTGGCCGTTATCGGAATAAGCATAGTCGATCTGGTAAGGACATTGAGCAGCAGTACTTAGGAGGAAGCAAGCGGCGCGGCGCGGCGCTGTGTTGGGTTTTATCAGGAAAGATCTCAGCATACAGCTCCCTGGAAAATCATCGATGGCCACAAACAGATATTCGCGAGGTTCACTAGCGAATTGCCCTTTCAGCAAGGAAAACCGCTTGGTATCGAAGTGAACAAGCTCGCCCAGGTAAGACTTGTTATAGCGCTTGGCTTCTCGTTTGAGACCGTACTGCAATGTTCTAACCGCTGGTTAGTGCTGTCGCGGGGAGTAAATTCCTGTAGTCTCGCGCGTTTCAGCACGTCATAAATCTTTGGAATGCTGACAAAGGAGCATTCCGCCAAATGCGCTACCTTCCACAGCCGTGGTTTGATTTAGCCGCCAGATCTCCTGGCGATTCAATAAAGTTAATCGTGTACGTTTATGTATGTCCATCTACAGTATTCTCCTGAATACTGTAAACAACGCTAGAAATTCTTACAACTAAGTAATCAAGGTCTGCTTATCGGACTTAGTGTCAATCTAGCTATTTAATAATATCTTTTCAGGTAAATTCAAGCTGCAAAAACTGACTATCGTGTTCTATTTTCATAAATATCCAGCGTATCGTAAGACAGAAATTCACGGAATTGCACATTACTTTCAATCTCATTTTGGCTGCGCCATGCAGGGCGCAATTGCTGCTTTGCAGATAGATGCAATTGGCTAGAAGTTTCAAAAACCTGCGGTTGCGTAGCATTACCGTATGTCACCAGTACTTGCGCACGCATTGGCTTGGAAAATTCAACGACTGCAATAAAAGAATCCCCATAAAACGATCTCAATTTTCCATCGACATCCGGCTCGTAGACAATTTCTCTAAAAACTCCCAAATCCGTGTCAGCGCCATTGCCAGGTAAATCGATCCCATCGCGGCGCAGCCGGGCAACCTCACCCCACGACACATCGAGCTCTCCCGTCTCGGCAAGTAATTGGCTGATCGATTCCCGTAAGGCTGTAAGTGCGAGCGGCTTGTTGGCCAGACCAGATGGTGTAATTAGCGGCTCTGAAGAATCAAATGGCCGTAAATAAAAACGACTGCCCAGCAACTGATCGGGGGTAAAAACATAACTGGGATTTACTTCCGTCGCCTTAGCGATTGTTAATTCAATCCATTTTGCAAACCATAAACTAAAAAGCCTGGCGCCACGGCTTTCCGCCAAATATTGCCGGTCCCATTGGTTCATTACTGCAGCAGCTTGATGTAATAGCGGATCGTTGCTGACTCGCGCAACTGACAACAAATCATCGAGCAATTGATCAGCCGCCAGCGAATGCGTCGAATGCTTGGCGGCGATCACTGCTTCGAAACTCATTTTTTGTTGTGCCGCCAGCATCCTTAAGCTTTGCAATTCGCGATTATTAGTCACATCGATCGCAATATTTTCCGGATACTGATTTTTGTCAAGCCTGGGTAAGGTCATATACCATGGCGCGCCGTTACTATTTTGCACCCAGCCGGAATCCGGATTAATAACTTTAGGCAGATCTTGATAGTAGTGCGCTTGCTTCCAGATCAACCGGGAATCATCGCCAGCTAGGGTTTTTCGCCAAAAGAACGCATCACCGGTTGAACGTTGCGGAATAATACCGTTAAACGCCAGCATAATATTCTTGTCCGCATCGGCATAAATCACATTGAATAAAGCTAAGTGACCACCCGACAAAATTTCCTGGAATTTCTCCAGATTAGTGGCGCGCCCCATTTCCCACCATTGCCGATTCATGCCATTTAGTAGTTGTGTTTCAAGTAGCGCCAGACGTACCGACAAAATTTCTCCCGCATGATCAATTATCGGTCCCTGCATAGCACGGCGAATTGTCAACACCTCACTATCGATGCGGCCATCCGCCCGGAGAATCCGTATAGTCTCACTGCTTAACGCAAAATCATGCACAACACCGTCGAGCCAATAACCATCACTTAAGTGGTTACCGGCCAGCTTTAATCGGTATAGATCACAGCCATCAATGGGATTAACAGTGTGCGTCCAGCCCAAATGATCATTGAATGCGATTTGCAAAACGGGTGATCCAACCAGAGCAGCGCCATAAAGATTCAAATCGGGCATCAAAAGATGCGCTTCAAACAGTGTTTCCATACCGTGCCAGCTCAAATGGGGATTGGCAAGCAACATCGTATGGCCACTGCTGGAGAATTTGGCGCCCAAGGCCCAGCCGTTCGAGCCTGGAGGCTGGTTATTGAAATCAAATCCGGGCAATACCGCGCCGCATTCCGAAATGCCGGCGGTAAAAACGGTCATGACCCGCGTAGTATGTGCAATGATGTCTTGCGGCGTAACCGGCAGAACGGCTTTAACCTGATCAGAAACCGCTTCGGGATGGCGTTGCGCAAAATCGTTGATACCCGCAGCAAAAGCCGACAAATTGTCTTTAAACCCGGATTCCTGCTCCTGGTACCACTGTTCGGCCAGAGCTGGAATACCGAGCAAACGAACCGAACGATCGGCGGACAGATAGTCTTCTCCAAAATATTCGGCGCCGCGACCCCGCGCCATCGCGTACAGTTTGAGCAGCAAATCGGCGTGGCTGCGCATTTGCGCCCAGCCAAAGGCATAAAAAGCATCGCGTTCTTGAACGGCCACGATGTGCGGAACGCCCCAGTTATCCCACAAAATCTCGGGATTCCCACGCTTGCTTGGCAACGGTTCGGTTGTTTGGCACGCACTCAGCGCCAAAACAGACAGCAGCCCACAACGGATAAAAAAGGATCTCATCATTTTCATTCCGGGCTTAGTGATGCAGCAACCCCATGCTCGGACCGTAATGCTTTTTTATCGACCTTGCCGACGCTGGTTTTGGCGATGCCTTGCACCTGTCTGAACTGGGTCAGCAGGGCATGTTTGGAAATCAAACCTTGTGAAATCGATGAGCGAATGTGCTGCTGTGCCGCTGCTTCATCGAATAACTCCGGATCCACCGTCAGCAAAGCCAACGGCCGTTCCCCCCAGCGTGCATCCGGTATGCCGATCACCGCGACCTCCCTGACGCCGGCCACGGAAGCCAGGACATTCTCCACTTCCAGCGACGATACCCACTCCCCTGCCACTTTGATCACATCCTTGAGCCGATCGGTAATGCGCAGATAACCATCCGCGCCCATTACACCGATATCCTGGGTATGCAGATACCCGCCCTGCCAAAGCGCCGCACTGGCTTCGGAATCCTTCAGGTAGCCTTGCGTCAGCCACGGCGCGCGCACGGCAATCTCGCCGTTGCTGCTACCATCGCGAGCTTGGGGTTGCATCGTCGCATCGACAATTTGTACATCCACCAGCGGAATCGCACGCCCGGCGCTACAGCGTTGCATCGTCGACGCATCTTCATCCGCTTGTGGGGTCGCACCGTCCGGCTTCTCGATCGATTGCGCCAGCGTCAGGATCGGTGCGGTTTCGGACAATCCGTAACCGGCAAAGCAATCGATCCCCATGTCCAATGCCTCTTTAGCCAAGGTCCGCGGCAGCGCCGAACCGCCCACCACCACTTTCCAGCCGCGCAGATCGGTGCCAGCCGCTTGCGCCGCCGCCAGGATCATTTTCAATAACGTCGGCACGCAATGTGAGAAAGTTACTCGTTCCTGGACGATCAACCGCAGCAACGATTCAGCCGTGTAGCGGCCCGGATAAACCTGTTTTACGCCCAATAACGTGGCAATGTAAGGAATTCCCCAGGCGTGCACATGAAACATCGGCGTCAGCGGCATATACACGTCGCCGGCATGAAATCGCTGCTGCCTTGCCGGCGCCGCTAACGCCATCCCCGCCGCCAGAGTATGCAGCATCAACTGTCTGTGGGTATAAAAAACACCCTTAGGCAAACCGGTCGTGCCGGTGGTATAAAAAACCGTAGCGCGTGTGTTTTCGTCAAAATCGGCAAAACCGAAATGATCAGACCGGCCCTTCAACCAGGCTTCGTACTCGTCATCCAAGCTCAGCGCTGTAGGCGGTAACGCATCGCCGTCGCTCAGCACGATGATCTTCCGTATTCCGACCAACTGCTCGCGAATGCTTTCGATGATCGGTATGAAGTCGGTATGCAGCAATAATAACGTGGCTTGCGAATGATTCAGGGTGTAGGCGATCTGGGCCGGTGCCAACCGGCTGTTGACAGTCATCATGACGGCTCCGTACATCGGAATCGCAAAATAACACTCGAAATAGCGATGACTGTCGTGATCCATCACTGCAATGACGTCTCCGCGCTTGGCACCCGACGCCGCCAGCGCAGCAGCAAACCGGTTGATGCGCGCATAAGTCTGGCGATAACTCGAGCGATAGCGGTCGCGATAAATAATGGACCGGTCTGCTGCGTTAGCCAGTGGCGTATGCCAGAGCTGTTTAAGAAGCAATGGATAGATTGCAGTCATGTCAAGAAAACCCGGTAAAAATGTGCGCCGGTCAGTATGCTTCTCCGGTGCGTGCGGAAACCTTCATGCGTTCCGTTATTTCGCGCAATACCACGCAACTGACGGGCACCAGCACCAAAGTAACCAGTACCGAAAACAGAATACCGAAGGCCAGTGTCACCGCCATCGGCAGAATTTTTTCCGCGTCCGAACTTTGCACATTGATGAACGGTAACAAGCCGACAAAAGTAGTCGTGCTGGTCAGAAAAATCGCGCGGAACCGCGCCTTGCAAGCCCGGATCACGGTTTGATAGCGAGTGAAACGCTCTTGTGCGGCTTTGTTGATTTGAGCCACCAGTATCAGGCTGTCGTTGATTACGATCCCTCCGACCGCAAACAAAGCCACATAGGATTCGAGCGATAACGGTATGGCCAGTAACAAATGACCCAATATCGCACCGATGAAACCGAACGGAATCGCCAGCATAATCATCAACGGTTGCAGATAGGACCGCAACGGAATCGCCAGCAACGCATAGATACCCAACAACGAGAGCGCCCCATAGCGCCACAGATCGGCCATAGCGGCCTCCTGTTTCTGGCGGGCTTGCCCCGATTCGATCTTTATCCCTGGAAACTGTGCTTCCAATGCGGGAATCACATGGGTACGCAAATCGGCCAGGATAGTTTCAATACTGGCTTGTTCCTTATACACTTCCGCACTGATCAATTGCATCCGTTCCCGGTCCTGCCGGACAATATTGGCGAAACCCGGCATCAAATCGGCTTCCGCCACCGTGGCAAATGGCACGCTATCGCCATTGGGAAGCTGGATCGGTAGGCGATAAATATCATCCAGCGAGCGGCGCTGTTGCGCGGGCAAACGGACGATGACGCGGATTTCGTCGCGATTCAGAAAGAATCGCTGCACTTCCAGACCTAGGAAACCATTACGCACCTGTTCTCCCAGACTGTGCATGGTCAAACCCTGCGTTACCGCTTCCGGCTTGAGCTTGAGATGCAATTCGGGTTTACCCATCTGCATCGCGCCGGTGACGCTATGCACACCCTTATAACCAGCCAGCCTGGTTTTGAGTATTTCGCTAACAATGCTTTGTTGTTCGATATCCTGAGCAATCAACTTCAATTCGATGGCCTTGGCCGATTGCGCGGCAGTGATCCCGAGATTTCTTGGCCAGAAAGTTTGAAACGACAGCGTTGCACCGGCCGGCAGCTCGCCCAGACGCTCTTCCCATCGCTGCTTGATACTGTCCATGCGCAAGCGGATCCGCTCATCGATGGCAATTTCAATATCCACAAACGCGGCGTTATCCTCACTCACCGAAATGATATGTTGAAAACTATCCTGTAACCTATCTGTCGCACCCAATCCGAGCTCGGTATTCAATTCCATCCGAATATCATTGGCGGCGCGCTCCAAGCGAAATACATAGTCATTGACTTCTTCGAACGGTGTACCCGGAACGAACTGCAGGATGGCGAACAGATAATAATCATTGACCGGCGCATCCATAACACTTTGAATCCTCCCGGATGAAACAAGTGCAATTGCCACCAGCAAAATCATCGCAAAAATCGACAGCGTAATGTAACGAAAGTATAGCAATCGCTTCAGTAGCGGTATGTACACGCTATTGACGAACCACTGCAGCGTCGCATCGACCTTTGCTCTGACCTGCTCAAATGCGATCTCGATTTTGCTCTGTGTCGATACCGGACGGTCATACGACGACAAATGAGAAGGCAGAATGAATAACGCTTCCAGCATTGAGAATGCCAATGCCAGAATCACCACGGCGGAAACGTTATACATCAAGTGGCCGCTGAGACCCAGCAGGAATAGGCCAGGTACGAAGGCAATCATGGTGGATAGCACCATCATGACAATCAGCGGCGCCACTTCCAGCGTACCACTGATAGCGCCGGCCAATCCCGGATTCCCCCGTTCCTGGTGGGTGTAGATATTTTCCCCTACGACGATGGCATCGTCAGCCAGAACGCCAATGATCAGAATCAATGCAGAAATCGAGTAGGTGTTTAACGAAATACCCAGCATCGGCATCATCCATAATGCGCCGAACAACGACATAAGGATGCCACTGCTAACCCAAACCGCAAGACGGAATCGCAGTGTAAACATCAACACCAGAAAAACCAGGAAAAAACCGGAAATGGCGTTTTCCTTCAACATACTCATATTTTCCGCATAGTATTTCGACCAATCATCCCACGTCGAAATACCGACACCGGCCGGCAATTCGGGACGGAATGCGTCGATCACGGCATTGACCGCTTCAACCGATGTCGAAATCCGATCCTTGGACATCACGAAGATTTGCACGGTCGGCTTGCCATCAATCCTGGCCCGCATATCCTTGTCATTGACTGTTTCATGGATCCGCGCGACATCCCCCAGTAACAAGCGTGCGCCATTGATATCCGAGCGCAGGGGGATTGCTGCATAATCCGATACCGTCATGGCTTGATGCTTGCTTCTCAGCAACAGTTTGCCGTCTGGCTTCTTGAGTTCCCCGGCCGGAATGTTTTGCGAGACTGCCTGAATCGCTGCAGCTATTTCCTCAAAACTCAAATCGTAACGGTGCAACTCAGACTCCGTGACTTCAATCGAGATTTCATAAGGGATCTCAGGCCAAGGTGTGAGTTTGCCGATATCCGGATGCCGGCTCAGCAGAGCTTGCAACCGGTCGCGTTGACGCATTAAGGTCAACAAGTCTACGTCTCCGTGCACCATCACGGTCACAGCGGTGGTGCCGATTTTCAATTCCGTGATCTTCAATTTTTCGGCTTCCTTTGGAAAAACCGTGATGCGATCCATTCTAGCCTGCACATTAGCCTGGAAACGAGCCGCATCGATTTTCGGATCAAACTCGACGATCACCTCGCATTGCGCCTGGTGAGCGGTTGCATTGAGTTGTCGGATACCTTCCAGATCATGCATCGCTGTTTCTATCGGAATGCACAATGCGCGTTCTACTTCCGCCGGACCGGCGCCCGGATATTCGATCTCGATTTGCAGTTGATTTTGCGGCGCCGGGGGGATGGTATAGCGCTTGGCGATTGTCAATCCCAGAATTCCGCCTGCAATAATGAGTAGCATCAGGAAGTTTGCCGCAATCGGATTCCTGGCAAACCAGACAATCAGTTTCATGGCCTTTCCTTCGCCACCACGGACATGCCTTCAAGCGGATGCAGTATGCCGGAAACCATGATCCGTTCACCCGGCATCAAGCTTTCCTTCAGAATGACCTGCTCACGCTCCTTTTTCAGAACGGCAACGTGGCGCAAGCGCAAACGGCTGTCTTGATCAACGACCGCAATCCGATCGTCTTTCAGCAACGCACTCGCAGGAAGCACATACACACCTTCCAACCATCGGCCTGCGATACTCGCTTCGACATACAACCCTACCGGCAACATCGTGACCGCACGATCCTGTTCATTCCCTCGCAACCCGAACGGATCACTGACTTGAGCCACGATCATCACCATGCCGGTCTTTTCATCGATGGCCCCCTCACCGCGCACAATCCAGCCCCGCCAGGTTTGTAATTCTCCGTGATAGTTCGCTGACAAAATGACTTCCGCACCTTTGGCTGCGGCGGAACGTGCTGGCCAGTCTGGCACATCAACCCAAGACAGCTCCTGGGTATTGACGGGTAAACGCACTTCCGCCAGATCGCTGCTGTAAATACGGCCCAACACGTCGCCAATATTCAGGTACTGCCCTATCCCGATGGTTTTGCTGCGCACCCGACCATTGAAGGGTGCCCGTATTTCCGTCCGCTGCCGCAGCAATCGGGCATTTTTCAGTTCCTCCTGTTCGGCAGCGAGTTTTGCTTTTTTTTCCTTTAATTGCGGAATTCTCAAATTCAAAGGACTGGGGTCGCCCTCACCCAATTGCCGCCACTCCTGTCGCGCCTGCCCCGCTTCGGCTTCCTCGCGGGTGAGTTGATATTGCGCTTCCATCATCCGGGCTTGCGCTTGCGCCACGCGCAAATCGTATTCGGCCGGATCGATGGAAACCAGCAAATCCCCCTTTTTGAAAAAACCGCCACTGACAAATGCTGGCGCCACATGGGTGATATTGCCCGAAACACCCGTTATGACCTCGATTTCGGTTTGCGCTTTGACACGCCCTCGCGTTTGCACTGTCATTTGCAGCCGTTGCGGTTGTACCGTGATCGTTTGCACCACTGGCGGTTCGGCAACTTGTGGCTGCTGATCGGCTTGTGGCGGCATCTGGACGATAATCATGGCGGCAACAACACCTGCCATTATCACGAATAAAGCAATGAATAGTTGTTTACGCGCTTTCATCAACAAACAAATTTTTGCATGAAGAAAAGATGACTGTATAAGCTCGATCAGGCATTGCCACCCAGAGCCAGGTAAAGATTGATACGGTTACTCAGCAATTGCCGCGTTACGGAAAGATGCGCCGTTTGTGCATTCAACATGCTGCGATAACTGTCCAGCAACGTCAAAATTTCAATGGTGCCGTTTCGATACGAATAAATGGCCAGTTTCTGGCTGGACCCGGTATGTTCAACAGCTTTACGCAAGGCAATTTCCTGCTGCCGTAACCACTCCTCGGCTGCCAGTGCCTGTTCCACCTCGCGAAAAGCATTCAGTGCCGTATTTTTGTACTGATTCAGGGCTTCCTCGGCACGAGCCTGGCTGCGAAAAATCTCACCTTGAATGCGCCAACCGGTAAACAAGGGTTGCACCAATCCGGCAAATACATTCCAAGCCGCAGCCCTGGGGTCGATCAACTCGGTCAGATCGACACTGCGGCTCCCACCGGTTGCTGTCAGCGTAATTCGTGGCAAGCGCAATTTTTGCGCGCTGACCGTCCGCAAATCGGCTGCGTGCAAGCGCTTGAATGCAGCGATCAGATCGGGCCTGCGTTCCAGCAATTCCGACGGCAATCCTGCCGGTATCGCGGCCGGTAATAACGGTAGTTGGGTGATGCTCCACACTTTATCCTCGGGATAATTACCTAGCAAGATTTCCAGTCTTTTGGAAATTTGCTGCACCCGGTTGCGTGCTTGCTTCAGTTGCGCTTCGGCATTCGTCAGATCATTTAAAGCCAGACGCAAATCCAAGCCACGAACCAAGCCACGCTGAAAGCGGCCACGCACCAGATCGGCGATCACACCACGTTCTTTGATCGACTGTTCAATGATGGCCGATTGCAATTCGGCTTCGATCAATTCGAAATAACTTTGTGCAACGCGCGCCGCCAGCGATAAACGGGTTCCTTGAAAATCCGCCTGCACGGCAGTGGCTTCTGTTAGGGCCGCCAAGTGTGAGTCGCGGATTCTTCCCCACAAATCCACTTCCCAGCTGACACCGAACAGAGCCTCGAAAACGTTAAAGCGGGCGGAACCGAAGCCAGCATCGCGGATTTGTACTTCTTCATAATCCGCTGAGAAAAAAACCTGCGGCCAGCGCGGGGATCCGTCAATGCGTGCCTGAGCTGCAGCGGCTTGAATTCTCGCGGCTGCGGCCTTCAATTCGTAATTATTTTCCAGTGCGCGATCCACCAATTGTTTTAGCGTTGCATCCTGAAATGTTTCCACCCAGCTCACAGCGACGGATTGCTCCACAGCATGTTCTCTCCATTGCTGCGGGATGTCTGCACCGGCATCACCGGTACGCCGCTCGGACAACAGGCTGCAGGCGCTTAGAGCGAACAAAGGCAGCAGGAAGCAAAACAAATGGAATGGTTTCATAGTGAAGCACGTATAAACTGCATGCACATTTCCCTATTCTCAAATACGATTATTTTCAGGATAAAAAGCTTTCGCCAAGGTATCCGCCAAATCCTGGCGAACTTGCCCGGCTTCTTCGACGATATTGCCCAGCCGTGCAAAATCATGAACCATACCCGGGTATACGTTGACTTGTGTATCCACGCCGCTGGCTTTCAGCCGCTCGGCATAAGCTATTCCTTCATCCAGCAATGGATCGTACTCGGCTAAAACAAGACTGACCGGTGCCAGCTTCGACAAATCCGGCGTTTCCAGCGGCGCAAAGCGCCAATCAGTTCGATCGGCATCAGTGCGAAGATAAAGCTTAAACATCCATTGCAAGGTATCCGCTTCCAGCAAATATCCGCTGGCAAGCCGACGATGGGATCCGGTATTCTGCCATGCACTAGTACAGGGATACAGCAGAAGCTGATAAAGCGGTGGTTGCAGGTTTTCGTCCCGAGCCATGATCGCGATCCCTGTCGCCAATGTACCGCCTACACTATCACCACCGACAGCAATACGATTCGTGTCAAGACCGTGAGCCGATCCATGTTGCACAAGCCATTGATACGCATCATGCGCATCATGCACAGCGCTGGGAAAGCGATGTTCCGGTGCCAACCGGTAAGCGACATGCAATACATAGCAGGGTGTCAGCGCAGCCAGTGAACGACACAATGAATCGTACGAATCCAGACTGCCCAGACAGTAACCGCCGCCATGAAAATATAGCAACACCGGTTGCGGATCTGAAGTCTCTGCAAATTCCAAAGGCTTATACAACCGAGCACTAATCCAGTATCCATCGCGGCTTTCGATGCAAAGCTCTTGCACACTTGCCACTTGCGGACCCGGAACATCCAGTACGTGCGTGGCCGCTTCGTATTCGTGATACGCCTGATCCGCCGGCAAATCGTGCAATGCAGATCTATCTCCATTGACCACTGCTTCTGTTGCCAAGTCGAGAAATACGGATAGATCTTCATTTAGTGACATACGCGCTCCCCCCGATCCAACCAAATATCGAAAAAAACATCATAGCCACCTATTAAAACCGGAATGTCAAGGTGCCGACCACAGTACGTAGCGATCCGAGATAATACCTGTTGAAGTTTGTTGTAGAAATATAGCGTTCATTAAAAATATTACTGGCATTGATGTGGAACGACATGGGGCCTCTCTCATAGCGCAGCATAGCATCGAACAATGTAAACGATGGTGTAGTACTGATATTGCCTTCTTCATTGAACGTACTGCCAACGTAACGAACACCCCCTCCTAGCCCAAATCCTTTCAACCATTCGTAACCCAAAGTACCAAAGGAGTAATCGAGCCATCCGGAAGCCATCGTAGTGGGAATCTGTATCGGTCTTTTCCCTTTAAAGTCGGTTTCTTTTACATTGTCTACATCAAGATAGGTAAAGGTGCCGATGGCATTCAAACCGCGCAGCAATTCGCCACGTCCTTCCAGCTCAACACCACGCGATCTGACTTCTCCAATTTGCATAAGATGCGCTCCGGTAGGATCACTCGGATCTCGTGACAGCGCGTTCGTTTTGGTCAGATCAAAAAATGCTACTGTATAAAGAGACCTTCCTCCCACCGGCTGAAACTTGACACCTGCTTCGAATTGCGAAGCTCGGGTAGGATCAAATGGCTTGCTATTAGCATCAACGCCGGGTTGTGCCATAAATGATTGTGAATAACTAAAATAGGGTGCAATACCATTTGCAAACAGATAGGTTAAACCTGCCCGACCGGTAAATGCGCTATCCTTATTCCGGGTTGCGGAATCACTGAGTAGATCGCTATCCTTGGTGCGAAGCATGTCATAGCGCCCGCTCAGAGTTAAAATCCAGTTCTCATTGTATTTAAGTTGATCCTGAATGTAGAAACCTAATTGATCAATCCGCTGTTTCGCGTTTTGCAGCAACATATCAGGTCTCGGAATAGGTTGCGACGCATAAATCGGATTGGCAATATCAATAGAAGGCGGTACAAAGCCACTGTTATATCCTTCAAAATACCGTAAGGATGCATTGGTCTGATTCCAATCCGCTCCCAGAAGCATGGTGTGATGAACAGGACCGGTAGTGATTTTTGCTTGCAGATGGGTATCGAGCACAGTTTGGTTCAAACGTTCATTGGTCGCATAAGTACTGCGATCCGCCACAGTTGGCTGCTCAGGGTTGTTAAATCCCAACGAAAATATGTCCTGAAAAGTACCTTTCTGAAACGCATGACGGAAGTTCTGCCGGACTGTTAGCATTTCATTGAAATGATGTTCAAGTCGATAGCTGAATGATCCTTGGTTCTGTGCGTAGTGGGAAAACTTCGGTTCGCTCTGAAACACATTGGTAAATCGGCCATCCGGTGCTGTAATAAAAAATGGTGAGGAAGTGCTCCGGTTGTTAAGTACATCTCCCATAAAAGTGATAGTTGTCACAGCGGTCGGCCGGAAAGTGATAGACGGCGCGATATAAAACCGCTCATTATGCGCACGCTCACCTCCTGTATTCGGGTATCTGTCCTGCGTATCAGTGTCAAGTGCTGTAGTCACCAGCCGAAACATGATCGTCCCATCCTTGTTCGCCACCCCCAGATCGGCTGCGAATCTTTTCCGGTCAAAATTACCATACTGAAATTGCACTTCGCGAATCGGCGTAGCAGTCGGCAGTTTGGTTACCCGATTCACAATACCACCGGCATCACCGCGTCCGAACATTACCGAAGATGGACCACGCAGCACATCGACCCGCTCCAGGCCGTAGGTATCCGTGATAAAGCTGTTGAAAAACAAACCTTGTGCCGCATTGCTCAGGCCATCCCGAAAATTCGCGGTCGTTAAGGCGTTAAATCCTCTCATCATTAGATATTCAAAACCACGTCCTTCGAATCCGAATTGATCAACTGTAACGCCAGGCACATAGCGTAAGGCCTCAGTGAAATTTTGCACACTGCGCATATCCATTTCATTGCGCGTCACCACCGATATCGATTGCGGTATCTCGATTATCGGTGTATCGGTCTTGGTCGCGGTAATACTACGTTTAGCGGCATATCCGCTTGTTTCCCCTGTATTCTTAGCTTCAACTACCACGGCCGGAAGCGTCGAATCAGCGGTTCTATTTGTATCCGGTTTGTCGGAATCCTTTTCAGGAGAATCAGTTTTACGATCAGATGCTCCGATTGAATTTTGCATTTCGGCTTGCTTCGTTTGCGCAAAGCCGCTGCTGATGGTTGTAGTTAACACGATGGACAAAACTGCAGAAAATGCCAGATGTTTTGATAGGCCAAGTGATATTGTTGTTTTTTTGTACATGACTAGAAATATAAAAAGCTATGAAAAAAGTAATTGATTAATACACACTGCTCAGGCAGTTAATGATGAAACGGCTCGTGCTGTTATCGGAGGTCTAATTTGATCCAGAGAATCCATCAGGGCTTGAGTAATTTCACTGGCTCGAATTGCAGTAACCGATAGCAAGGTGTCGCTCAATCCATGACTGGATTCGCAGGCTCCTTGTAAAAAAATGGCCGGTTTGAATTGCGGAGCAGCACTCAACCGGTAACTGCGATCTACCGACAAGGTTTTGAAGAAGGGCATTAGCGGTGAGAACAGTGTTTGAAAATGGTCACGGTGATATCCGGTCGCAAGTACGATGGCATCATAGGTTTCAGAGAAATCGCAATTAGCATTCAAGTCGCGAAGTGTGAACTGAATTCCCTGCGATAACGAGTCGGCTCGCCGCACTTCGTGTCTGCGTAAAAACCGATGTCGTTTCGCACCCGCCACCTTCTGTTGGTAGAGCACATTGAATATCTGCTCGATCAGCACCAGATCCGGTGCGGCATAATTGGTATGCCAGAATTCTCCAAGCAGGCTACTGCGCTCCTGTTCTGTGCTATTGAAAACAAAATCGGTGAAATCGGCATTAAAAATTTCATTGACAAAAGGGCTATCATCGGAAGGCCTGATCGAGCGGGCACGCATGATCAAATCGACTTTTGCGTGATCAAAACGGCCGTGTAAATCCATGAAGATCTCCGCAGCACTCTGTCCGCCTCCCACGACAGCAATTTTCTCGACATTTGGGAATTCCCTAATTCTTCTCAAATAATCATTGGAATGGAAAATACGGTTGTCGTCCTTCAATGCCAAGAAACAGCCCGGAATTCTCGGTTTTCCACCGATACCCACCGCCAAGCTGCGTGTCAATCGTTCATGTACGTTGTGATTCCGGTCGCAGGACCTGACGCGCAAATACATTACTTCATTGCCGCTTTTTTCCGGCAAGACCTCGATCACCTCTTCTCCGTATGCGCAACTGTCATCGAAATGCGAGGCAGCCCATGCCAAATAATCGTTAAACTCGTGTCTGCTAGGGAAAAAGGTCTTCAAATTGATGAAATCCTGCAACCGGTTTTTCTGATGCAGATAATTGACAAATGTGAAGTAGCTGGCAGGATTACGCAGCGTGGCCAGATCTTTGAGAAATGAAACTTGCATGTGGGCGTTATCCAACATCATATTGGCATGCCACGCAAATTCTGGTTGTTTCTCGATAAAAAAAGCGTTGATGTGATAGCCGGCTTGCTTTTTTTCTTCCATTGTTATGGCCAGGGCGATATTCGATGGACCAAAACCAATACCAATCAAATCATAAATTTGCATAACGTAACCCTCAAGATAGCGATAAGGAATGTGCGGTGACGGCACTGCGCGGCACCCACTGTTGTTCGGAAAAAAAACGCTCGCGCAGCAGCATGTGCAGTGCGGCACGTTTATGCAGAAAGTCGAATTCCTTGAGACTGGCGTAGCCGCCATATGCGAGATTACGCATCATCTTGAGATTATCGATGCGAGGCTCGATGACAATGCGCTGCGTCCGGCAATCATCCAGGAACAAGAAATGCGAAATCGACGGCAACCAAGCTGTCACGAAAGGTTTGCCGCGCATTTGCGGCTCGCCGATCAGCACATGCCAGCCGCGATCAAAGTCATGCGCGTCGTAAAATGGTGCGATGCGATCTTCTTTTGCCCAATAAACCTCGAAGTAGCCGAATGGCTCATCGTTCAAACACGCAATGAGATTCAGCATGTGAGGATCCGCATCGATCATTTCGAGATAAGCCCGATGTTTTTGCATGTCTCCGGTTTCCTGCCAGAACGCAGCAACAACAGGATCATTCATCCAGCGATTGAAACGCTGTAGATCTTTATCGATGACCACCCGGCGAAAATTCAATGTGGATCCAAGCCAAGGAATATAGCGCCGGTAAACCAGACCGGAAGGTTTGGGCGGGCGCAATGGATGGCGCTGTCCTTGACTGAATTCATAGCGGATGGGATATGGTGCGTCACTGCCGCGTTGATGCCATAGTCTGGGCAGTTGCCAGAATGCTTCGGCATAAACGATCACCCGGCTGCCATCGGCAGTCAGAACTCCTGCCGCAAACAACTCGGGAAATCGCGATTGCGCAACAGTCAGTGTCACTTCCTTCTGTGCCGGGTAGCAAAGCAGAGCTGCTTCGATAACCGCCAACAGTTCCGTTGCAGACGGTTGTTGACTGATAGCACCGATTGGTTCCAAAGTCAGTTGCCCATCGGTATTTTGCAATGACCAAACCGATGGTTGTTCATTGTCTCGACACCGAACGTGTAGCTTTTGATCATCATGGCAGATGGTGCAGCAAACCTGATCGGGATACGACAGTAGGTTCACTTGTGCAACCATGCTTTCGTCGATCAGAGTCATAGATGAATCACTGAGCAGATTCGATTTCATTTATCTCCAACGCAATTTTATTTTTACAATATACTTTCTAAACACTGAAGACGAATGAGAATTATTTTTATTTATAAATAATCATTATTTCCGATAATGTGTGATTCAATTAATTAAGACCAAGCGAATGATTATTAATGTTTTTATTTTACAGATATCGATTAAAACAACTTCTTCAGTCGATATTGCCGCGACACGATTCAGCGATAACTCTGTAAATAATTCTTATTGCCATTCGTCTCAAAGTTGTATCGAAATGAAACAGGTGGAGCATGCTGAAATTTCTCGTTAAACAATCAAAATCCTTATTGCTTGGCGCATCGCTTGCAAGCGTCCTGCATGGCATCGGCAGTGTAATGTTATTGGCGCAGATCAATTCCGCGTTGACCTCGGAAAATACGGAGCGTGAGCAGATGGCATGGTTATTTGCCGTTACCGCACTCGGTGTGATGTTCACTTACGTCATCGCAGCCATTCTTTTCGAACGGCTCGGTCAACAGGCGCATGCCGATTTACGCAGCTTTATAGCAAAACGCGTCATAAGCGCGGACTACCGGCAACTGGAAGTTCTGGGTGCAGCCCGGGTGCAATCCGCCTTATCCGACCACTGTAGCCGGGTTGCCGAATTTTTCGTCAGCTTTCCGGTCATTCTGACCAATGCCGTGGTCGTAATCGGTTGTCTGGCTTATATGGCTTTCCTATCCTGGCAAGTGTTTTTGCTGGCGGTTCTCATTATCGGCTTGGGTTGCATCGGCTATCATCTTGCTCATTTACGCGCAATCCGGCATCTCGATGCAGCCGCCCAGGAACAAGACCAATTATTCGGGCACTTCCGTTCCTTGACGGATGGCGCCAAAGAATTGCGTCTTAATCATGACAAACGGATTATTTTTTTTGACGATGTATTGCGGCGCTCCATTGAGAAAGTACGCAAGGAGCGCACTTTCGGCATGTCGGTCTTTGTCGCATCTGCAGGATGGGGAAACTTTCTGATTTATGCCTTCATCGGTCTGGTGTTGTTCGTTCTGGTAGGTAATGTGCCTGACCGCACCTTGATCATGACCGGTTACGCGCTGATTTTCGTTTACATGGTGGGACCGCTGGAAGCATTACTTCTGAATATTCCTCGCGCCAATTTAGCGCAAGTTTCCGCGGACAGGATCGAGGAAATAACGCAAGCCATGGCTTCCACGGAACAACCGGTCACCGACACAGCGATACCGCCGTTACAGTCGATCGTGCTTAAAGATGTGCTTCATCGCTACTATCATGAGCAAAAAGATGAAATGTTCACACTCGGTCCGGTCGATTTATCGTTCCGTCCCGGTGAAATTACTTTTCTGGTAGGCGGCAACGGCAGTGGCAAAACCACGCTAGCAAAGCTGCTCGTCGGCTTGTACCCGCCGGAAGCCGGTACCATCACGCTGAATCAGATTCCGGTCACCGACATCAATCGCGATTATTACCGTCAATTCTTTACGACCGTCTTCTCTGATTTTCATCTCTTCGATCGGATTTTGGAAACCGGTCACAACACCGATTTGGATCAAAAGGGAAATCAGCTGCTGGCGAAACTGCATTTGCAGCACAAGGTGAAGGTACGCAATGGCTCCTTCACTACCTTATCGCTATCGCAAGGACAACGCAAACGGCTTGCACTGGTGGTGGCTTATCTCGAGAGCCGTCCGTTTCTGGTGTTTGACGAATGGGCCGCCGATCAGGATCCGTTATTCAAGGATATTTTTTACCATGAATTGCTGCCGGAATTGCGCGCGATGGGCAAAACCATGCTGGTGATTTCGCACGATGATCGTTACTTTCATTTGGCCGATCGCTTGCTGCGCATGGAAAATGGCTGCTTGACAGTCGACCAAAATCACGACCGTTCCGATCAATCCAAGCCGGCTTCAACCCCGTTGTTTGCTCTCAATAGCATCACCTGACATCATGAAAAAGCCTCTCGTCACAGAATTGCCTGATCAACCTCAGCAATCCGGAAAAAGCATTACAAAAATACGAGCAACACGTCACATCCTGACCTTACTCCATCGCTGGGCAGGTCTCTCGCTGGCAGTTTTTCTGTTTATTGCCGGATTTACCGGCGCCATCATTTCATGGGATCACGAGCTAGATGAATGGCTGAATCCACAACTATTTGAAAGGCATAGCCAAGGAGAAACATTGCCTCCGCTCATGCTCGCCGATCATCTGGAAAAAACCGATCCTCGCATCCTGATCACCTGGCTGCCGCTTTCCATCGAACCCGATCAGAACCTCGGATTGGCGGTCATTGGCCGGCCGGATCCGCAAACTGGAAAAGCGATCGAAATCGGGATAAATCAAATCGCGCTTGATCCGATCACTGCAGAAATCCGGGGATCGCGCATGTGGGGAGAGATTGCGCTGACACGGGAAAATTTCGTGCCGTTTCTGTATAAGCTGCATTACAGCATGCACCTGCCGGATTTTTTCGATATCGAATTTGGCATTCTGTTCATGGGCATACTAGCGATTGTTTGGGTCATCGATTGTTTCGTCGCCTTGCTATTGTCTTTTCCCAATTGGCAAACCTGGCGCAAATCGTTTACTTTCCGCTGGCATCAGGGCGGATACAAACTGAATTTCGACTTACACCGCTCCGGTGGCGTCTGGTTATGGGGTTTGTTGTTGATTCTATCTGTAACGGCTGTATCGATGAATCTGAATCAGGAAGTAATGCGTCCTATTGTTTCGGTATTTTCCACGCTAAATCCCGATCCTTTTTCCGTGCGATCCCCCAATGCGCATGACGAACCGATCGAGCCCGGTATCAACCGGCATGAAATCGTTAGGCTGGCACAAGCTGAGGCGCATCGGCTAGGTTGGAAAATCCCGCTGGGCGGAATGTTTTACGACCCGGAATATAGTATTTACGGTGTGACGTTTCACGAGCCCGGCAAAGACCATGCGGACCGCGGACTCGGCAATCCTTGGCTGTACTTCGATGGCCAGGATGGCCGCTTTCTGGGCGATAAGATTCCCGGCAGCGGCAGTGCCGGGGATATTTTTCTGGATGCGCAATTTCCCTTACATTCCGGCAGAATCCTAGGATTACCGGGGCGCATCATGGTCTCAATGCTGGGTTTATTGGTTGCAATCCTGTCGATTACCGGCGTGATCATCTGGTACCGCAAACGCAATGCTCGGGCGTTAGTCAATTATCTTGATCGAGGCTAAGGAAGCGCTCATTAATTGACTGCACGAGCGAGTTGCTTCGTTGCGCGGCACTCACTCCATCACCTATCAGATTGATATATCGCGATTTTTGCGTTCCGTGCGCTTCGGCCCTTCATCACACTCGTCGAATTAATCAGCACTTCCCCAATACACTAACCGATTAACTTCAAAATCTGCTGAAACGTAAAGATTTGTAAAAAAACTGATTCCTTCACTACTCACGATACAAATCGTAGTTTAATTCTCTCCTAATCTGTATCACAATCATAACTGCCGGATACTGAAATCGTTCTCTATCATCCCATTGGCATCGACCAAATTCATAGTGCAAAAGTAGTTAGGCCGGAGTCATTTGGATTATGAGTTAAATTGAATCAATCCCGCAGATATGCTCTGAAGCAAGGCTTCGGCGCGAATGATCCCGAAATGATCAGTATCAATTTCAATCGAATGAATCTCAGCGGGAGCAATCTGCTGTTCGAGGGCCTCTCGATGGTCTGGTTCGCGATCCGACGCCCACCAGCATACGGGATTTACGCGCAGCGCTCTCAATTTCGTTGTCTGTATCGACAGCATTTTCAAGCGCCGTGCCACTAAAAAGACTTGCGTCAATTCATCTGTTCCCATCGCGGCGTAGCCGGAGGCCTTACAAACACCCGCCGCGCTCTCAAAAAGAGACATGAGAACCATGGCTACCGTTTGCACGATTTCATGTTCTTCCGCTAACGGGGACGGCACGACCGGTAATACAGTATCAGAAACTGCACCAAGAGCGACAACGGTTACAAAATCCGCCAAATCCTGCCGCCAGTCATCCGCTTGCGGCGATTCCACACCGGGTATATAAGGATCGATCAACCCCAGGAAAGCCACGGATCGCCTATCGGCTTCGAATATTTCCGCCATCAGCGCCGCCAGAGTTCCTCCCAGCGACCAACCGGCAAGATGCACCGGTCCTTCTGGCTGAATCGCGCGAATCATGGCGCAATAGTCTTGTGCCATTTGACGCAACGATGTATCCCGATGCGCCGGATCGGCCAGCATGCGGCAAGGCAGACCATACACTGTGCGTATCCCTTGCAACTGCCTCGCCAGCGGCTGGTAGTCGAACACCGTACCCAACCCGGCATGGATACAAAACAAGGGCAGTTTACTGGGATCGTCAATCGCTTGATTCAGCAACAGCAAACCACTTGCAACCGGGCTATCCAATCCCAGCAGACTGGCAATGGTAGGTTTCTGCATTAAATCCCGCAGTTTGAAATTCAGATTCAGTTGTTTCTGATTGCGGATACGGGCGATGACTTTAAGACTGGACAACGAATCACCTCCCAACGCGAAAAAGTTATCCGTTTCACCGATCCGCTCCACACCCAGCACTTCCTGCCAAATTTCCGCCAGCGCCCGTGCTTGCTGGGTCGATGGCGCGCGATAGTTGTCACCGGCTGCTTGCGGCTCGGGCAAGCGTTTGCGATCCAGTTTGCCGCTCAGCATCCGGGGCAATTCGTCGACTGCAATCCAGTATGACGGCACCATGTATTCCGGTAGCTGTTGGGTCAATGATTGTTTCAACCGGGTCAGTAAAGATTGCTTCACGGCCCGGTTTTCCGGCAGGATATAAGCCGCCAGTTGCGCACCGCTCGTCCCCGCATGCACGACCACAGCCACATCGGCCACGCCATCCACGGCACGAATACGCGCCTCGATTTCACCCAGTTCGATACGAAATCCGCGTATCTTCACCTGATCATCGGCACGTCCGACGTACTCGATGTTGCCGTCGTCCAGCCAGCGCACCAGATCACCGGTACGGTACAAACGTCCTCCCGCAGGGTCGAACGGATCGGCCACAAAACGCTCCGCAGTCAAGCCCGCCCGCCCCAGATAACCTCTGGCCAATCCGTATCCACCAATATACAACTCGCCGACAATACCAAACGGCACCGGTTGCATATCGGTATCCAGAACATAGACCGTGCGCTCCCCAACCGGACGGCCAATAGGCGCATACGCGCAATCAAAACTATCAGTGGCACCGGTTTTCCATATCAGCGGCGTCACCACGGTCTCGGTCGGCCCATAGCCATTAATCAGTCTGTCCGGTCGTAATATCTGACGGATCAAATCATACGAAGCTTTCGGCATTGCTTCGCCGCCAAAAACATACAACTCCACCGGCGGCGGGTCGGTACGGGACGACGCCCATTCGGCAATCTGGCCCAGGTACGCAGGCGGAAAAGCGGCATTGGTAATCCGGTAGTGCCGCAAGGCGTCGTAAGTTTTTTCCGCCGTCCATAATTCTTGATCGCGCACCGCCAGTCCGGCGCCGACCGTCAACGCAGTCAACCAGCGCTCGTGCGCGCCGTCGAAAGAAAACGACATGAACAACAACTCGCAAGAACCGGGATGCATCTCGTATATTCGCGCGGTCGCCTGACAATGCATCGATAACGGGCCGTGAGTAACGCCAACCCCTTTAGGAAGACCGGTCGATCCGGACGTGTAGATGACGTATGCCAATTGCTGTTGATGAACTGCGACTGCCGGATTCGCCGTGTGTTCAAAATTCCATTCGATGCCGTCCAGCACAAGTTGCGGTACGCCACTGTCAAAAGCATACCGGGCCAGTACCGCCTGTTGCGTAATCAACAGCGACAATCCGCTGTCCTTGATCATGAACTGCAAGCGCTCGATCGGATAATCGATATCCAGCGGCACATAGGCTGCACCCGTTTTCAGAATCGCCAGGAAGGTCACGATGACATCGAGCGACCGTTCCAGGGCAACACCGATGCGGATTTCAGGCGCAGCGCCCAACTGCATCAGTTTATGCGCCAAACCATTGGCTTGCGCATTCAGTTGCGCGTACGACATTTCCTGCTCACCCATCAGCAAGGCAATCGCATCAGGCTGCACTCGTGCATTACGCTCGATCAGGCAATGCACCGGTTGGTAAGATTCTGTTTCCGTTGAAGTCGCGCTGGTACCACGCAGCGACAGTAACCTGGCTCTCTCCGGCTGACTGATCCAGGATAATTCACCGACGGGGCGAAGCGCATCGGCCATCATTTCACGCATCAATGACTCCATGTGCAAACGCAAGTTTTCCACAAAAGTTTCGCTGAAATCATTGCAACTGTAGGCATATTCGATTTCCAGCGTCTCTCCGGCGACAACCTGTAAATCCATGGCATAGCCGGTCATACCCTTGCTATGCAGGGTGCCGAATTGCAATCCGCCGCTTTCCGATTCGCGCAATGCGGCATCGACCGGATAATTTTCAAAAACGACAATGCTATCGAACAGTGGTTGCCCGGAATAACCAGCCCAACGCTGAATGTTCGCCAGAGCGGTATGCTCGAAATCGCGCAAGCGCACATTCGTTTCTTGCAGTCCTCGCAGATATTCCGCAACGGTCCAATCGTTGCGGCGCTGCACCGGTACTGGAATGGTATTGATGAACAGACCGACCATCTCGTCCGAACGCGTGAGACCCAACGGCCGCCCCGCCACCGTGGCACCGAATACGATGGATTCCTTGCCGCAGTAGCGTTGCAACAGCAACGCCCAGGAAGCCTGAACGAAGGTGTTCAGTGTAATATGCTGACGTTGCGCAAAATCCTGCAAACGGCCGGTTTCCTCCGCATCCCAGCGCGTATACAGCAGCGCAAAATCTGCTGATCCATCCCGGGGCACCGCCCGCCTGGCGGCTTGTGCCAGTAGTGTCGGCCCCTCCAACCGGGCCAGCTCGGTTTGCCAGAATTGCTGTGCTTCCTGGCTCGGCTGTGCTTCCTGGCTCGGCTGTTTTTCCAGCCAGCGCACATAAACCCCATAATCCGGGCCAGTTTGGCGTAACGATTTGCCGCAATAATCATCCAGCCAGTCCCGGATCAGCAGGGTATGACTCCAGCCGTCGAACAGAATATGATGATGCGTCCAGATCAATTGGTGGCGATGTTCCCCGGTTCGAATTAAACACAACCGCGCCAACGGCGGACGAAGGAAATCAAACTCCTGCTTCAATTCAGCTTCGGCATACGCTGCAATCCGCTGCTGCAAATCGGGCTTGTCCTGCCAATCCAATTGCACCACCTCGGCAATAGCACTCCTGAATACCATTTGCAGCGGCCGTGCAAGCCCCGAACGCCATAAAAACCCGGTGCGCAACACCGCATGCCGGTCTATCATGCGCTGCCAGGCCTGCACCATGCGATCGGCATCGAGTCCGTCGACCGTCACGCTGATCTGATTGACATACAACCCCGTGCCCGGTGCTTCCAGCGTATGAAACAACATGCCTTCCTGGGTCGGTGACAGAACATACACATCGTCGATCCGGTCATTTCCGATTCCCAGGGAAGCGATCGTCGCCGCATCGAGATAATCGTCCAGCCGGGCGCGCTCCACTGCCACTTCGGCAATGCCGGTTGCTGCGACAGTCTCCACCATCAGCGCCAACGCCGCCACGGTCTGCTGTTCGAATAACTGCCGCGGTGTAATTTTCCAGCCGACCTGCTGCGCTTTCGAGACAATCTGCAGACTCAGAATCGAATCCCCACCCAGCTCGAAGAAGTTATCGTGCCGGCCTACAGTTGCGACGCCCAGCACCTCCTGCCAGATTCCGGCCAGCATGACCTCGATCTCACCCTGCGCCGCCTCGTATCCATCGGTACCGGCAAACTCCGCTTTCGGCAACCGGTTACGATCCAGCTTACCATTGGCATCTAGCGGTAACTGACCCAGCATGACAAATGCCGCCGGTATCATATAGTCGGGCAGCGCAGCCGCCAGGGCTGCGCGGATTTCAGCAGAGGTCGCTGTTTCTCCCGGATGCAACGCCACATACGCCGCCAGCCGTGTACCGCTGGCCGCAGTTTGCGCCAGCACGACTGCCTGGCAAATTTGCGGCAGCGATAACAAGTGTGTTTCAATCTCGCCCAATTCGACCCGGTAGCCGCGGATTTTGACTTGATGATCTCGTCGCCCCAGGTACTCGATTTGCCCATCCTCGCGCCAGCGCGCCAAATCACCGGTACGATAGAGCCTGCACCCGTTGCCGTCAAATGGGTCGGCGACAAAGCGCGTTGCGGTTAAACCCGCTTGCTCCAGATAACCGCGCGCCAGCAAGTCTCCACCGATACACAACTCTCCGGCTTGGCCGCGACCGGCTGGGAGCAGATCGTCATCCAGCAAGTAAATCCGCCGTGCAGGCAGCGGTTTTCCAATGGCGACCGGTTGCCACTGCTGCCGGCCGTCATGCCGGTAGCGGCTGCAATCGAACGCGGTTGCGGTGACCACCGCTTCGGTAGGCCCATATACATTGAGCAACCGGATGTGATCCAAACCGGCGGTATGCCATTTTTCCAGCGATTCCGGCGGCATGCTTTCGCCGCCGACATTGATATGACGCAGCGCGGAATAACGGCCGTGCCGGAGCTGCTCGCACTGATTGAGCAGAACAGACCAGTAAGCCGTAGTCAGATCGGCAACGGTGATGCGCTTGTCGTGTAATTCACGATAGAAAGTTGCCACATCCCACAGTTGCGAATCGCGCAACACAACTGCGGCTCCGCTACATAATGCCGGAAAGAGTTGATCGATAAACGCATCAAAATTGATGGTGGAAAATTGCAGTATGCGGTCGTCGCGCTTCAAGCCATAACTGAATGCCGCAACTTGCGCATGTTCGGCAAGTGCATGATGCGCCACGCCGATGCCTTTCGGCTTTCCGGTTGAACCGGAGGTATAAATGATATACGCCAAATGCTCCGGGTGTAACATCACATCCGGATCATGTGCCAGCAAGGTACGCAAATCCAGCGCATCCAGTTCCACTGCCGGACAAGTTACCGCCTGTGCGATTTTTGCGCGTACCCCACTGCGCGTCAGCAACAGGGCGATAGCGCTATCTTGGGCGATGTGCGTCAGGCGTTCGCGTGGATAATCCGGATCCAGGGGCACATAAGCTGCACCGGCTTTCAACGTGGCCAACAGCGCGATAATCATTTCGAACGAACGATCCAGTGCGATACCAACCCGTTGTTCGGGTCTGATCCCAAGCGCAATCAGATGATGCGCCAAGCGATTTGCCGCCGCATTCAGTTCCCGATAGCTGAGTTCCCGAGCGCCCAGAACCAACGCCGTCGCATCCGGATGCAGTGCAACCTGCCGTTCGATCAGCCGATGCACCGGTTGCGTCGCATCGTGGCGTTGTGCATTGACACCCCAGTCGCGCAGTTGTTGCCATTCCGCATCGCTTAACAGCGTCAATTCGCTTAGACGCGAGTTTGCATCCGTAATCAACTTGCCCAGCAATTGTTCAATCTTTGCAGCGATACCGGTTACGGTCCGGAGTTTGAATTCCGAGCGTGCATAGCTGAAATGCAGAACTAATCCATCGTTTTCCAGCACCGACACCGTCAGCGGATAATGAGTCGTTTCATGAACCTTGACAGCAGAGAAAGTCAGTCCTCCCGGCGCATATTGTTGCAATGTTGCATCAACCGGATAATTCTCAAAAACCAGAATGCTGTCGAACAAGCCTGCACGTTGATAACCAGCCCAGCGTTGAATCTCGTACAGCGCAGCATGTTCGTGCTCGCGCGAAGCCAGGTTTTGCAGTTGCAAATCGTGCAACCACTCTCCGATAGTCCATTCGGACCTAAAAGCGGCCACGACCGGCAGCGTGTTGATAAACAAGCCGAGAATCTGGTCGGCGCCGGGTAATTCCGCCGGTCTGCCCGCTACCGTGACGCCGAAAGTTACCCGCTCTTGCCCGCTACGCTGTTTCAACACCAGCGCCCAGGCAGCCTGCATGAGCGTATTCAGGGTGATGCGCTGCCGCATCGCAAATTGCGACGCTGCCGAGACCAGTCCGGGATCGAGCACAAGGGTGTATTCATCAAAACCGGAATCAGCGTGCAACTTGTTGTTGGATGAAGCCAGCCGTGTAGGCTCGGTAACCGGTTGCAGCAGTGTTTTCCAGTAGCGCTCCGCCGCGACTGCATCCCGGCCGGCAAGCCAGGCAATGAAATCGCGATAATGGCTAACCGGAATCGATGGTTTCTCCCCGCCATAAATCCGCAGGACTTCGCCGAGCAGTTGCGAAGTGCTCCAGCCGTCCAGCAATAGATGATGAAGCGTCAGCATCATGTGCGATTGCTGTGCGGAACAATGCACTAGAACGATTTTAATCAGCGGTGGCTGATCCAGATGGAATCCCGCCATCAATTCAGATTGCGCCAGCGCATCCAGTGCTTGTTCCATGCCATGCTGCGATGCAAAGACCCGGCGACACCAGTCGTACTCCGCAAACGGCAAAGTCGCGGTTTTTGCCACCCACTGCAACGGCACCCGCCCTTCCGGCAGAAAGCCGGTGCGCAAAATCGAATGCCGCTCCACCACGGTTTGCCAGGCTACCCTGAATCGTGCAACCGAGAGCTGCGCGATATCCACACGCAGCTGATTCACATAGGCATGGCTATCGGTTTGAAAAACGCTGTGAAATAAAATGCCGGTTTGTAACGGTGACAGCGGATACAAATCCTCAATCCGTCCGGCGGCAACCGGTAAGCTATTCAGTTCGTCCTGGGAGATGCGCACCAGCGGAAAATCCGCAGGTGTGACGGCACTGACGCCGCTGGTGCAATGCGCAATGATCGCGCCGAGTTCCGTTAGCAAACGCTGTCCGAATGCCACCATCGTGGCATGCGTATAGCGCGCCGAACTGAAGTTGATATTGATGCACAGCTCGCCCCGGGAGACATGGCTGTTGATGGCCAATTCATGGGTCTGCGGCATGCCCGGATCGATCAGATCGCCGACCGGTTCATCGGCGAGTTGCCACAGCGAATCTGCCGTGAAACTGGCATCCAACTGTCCGAGGTAATTGAATACCACCTGCGCTTGCGGCATCGCGGCAATGATCTGCCGTTGCTGCGCTGAGCCGTGATATTTGAACAAACCGTATCCTATTCCCTTGTCCGGTATTTGCCGCAGCTGTTCTTTGGTTTGCCTGATACGCTGAGGTAAATCGCCGCCGGCATCCAGCATCACCGGAAATACCGTCGTATGCCAGCCGACCGAACGCGACAAATCGATATCCGGAAAAAGATCTTCGCGTCCGTGCCCCTCGAGATCGATAACGATGCCCTGCTGTCCGCACTCATGACATAACGCCCCAGCCAATGCGGTCAGCAGCAAATCGTTGACTTGAGTACGGTAAGCGGACGGCGCATCCTTCAGTAATGCACGGGTTTGCTGCTGATCCAGCGTTATCGTAATGCTGATGCGATTCGCCGCATCGTTTGCGCCGTGCGGAAAATCACACGGTAATGCAGCCGGTATGCCTTTCAAGCTTTGCCAATAGTCAAATTCGCTTGCATGTTGCAGCGGATACTGTATCAAGCGACGGGACCACACGGCATAATCGGCGGTCACCGCGGGCAGATCGATGTCTTGCTGCCGTGCAGCCTGACGGTAAGCGGTTTCGAGATCTTCCACCACAATGCGCCAGGACACCCCGTCGATCACGGTATGGTGAATCACCAGTAACAAACGCTGAGTACCGTCGGCCCAATCGATCAACACCACACGCAGCAGCAAGCCTTGTTGCAAATTCAGACTGCGTTGCGCGGCGCTGCAGATGGCCAAGAATTGTTCCTGATCGGCAGCTTGCCGGATCCACAAATAATCGTGTTCAGATCCGCTATCGGCTGTTTGCTGCCACTCGCCCTTGGCATCCTCGTGAAAACGGAAGCGCAACGCGCGATGCTGTTGTAGCACTGCGATTAATGCTTCCTGCAAGTAACTGGCCTGTAATTTTTCGCGGCAGTTCAACAGTACCGCTTGATTCCAGTGCGACCGGACAGGGATGGATTGCGCAAAGAAATCCTGTTGGATAGGCAACAATGGAATCACTGCCGCATTCTCCGCGCTACCGGAAAGTGCTGTACTGGCCGGTACTATTTCTTCCAGCGGCAGGGCGGCTGGTGCCAACGCCGCAACGGTTTGCCGTTCGAACAATTGCCGTGGTGTGATTTTCCATCCGGCACGGCGGGCTTTGGTGACAATTTGCAAACTCAGAATCGAATCGCCGCCTATTTCAAAAAAATTGTCATGACGGCCGACACGGGGAAGACCCAGCACTTGTGCCCAGATGTCAGCCAAAGTTGTTTCGACCCCGGCTTGCGGCGCATCATATTCCTTGTCGTGTGCAAATTCCGCTTGTGGCAAGCGATCGCGATCAACCTTGCCGTTGGCGTTCAGCGGCAAGCTTTCCAAGGTTATGATCGCGGACGGCAGCATATAATCCGGCAATACTCGGGCCAATGATTCGCGCAATGTGCTTCCATCTTCTGTTCGATCGTCTTGCAGCACAACATAGGCTATCAACCTAGCACCCTGCGGACCTTCCTTGATCGCGGCAACAGCTTCCCTCACCACCGCTAACCGCAACAATTGTGCTTCAATTTCGCCGAGTTCGATGCGATAACCGCGAATCTTGATTTGATGATCCAGCCGCCCGAGGTATTCGACTTGTCCGTCGCGCCGCCAGCACGCCAAGTCGCCGGTGCGGTACAACCGCTCACCCTGTTGACCAAACGGATCGGCGACAAAACGCTCGGCCGTCAAACCGGGACGATTCAGGTAGCCGCGCGCCAATCCGGTTCCCCCCAGATACAATTCCCCCGGCACACCGACCGGAAGCGGATTCATGTCGGCATCGACAATATAGGCGGTACGGTCGCCCACCGGCGAACCGATCGGCAAGTAACTCGAATCGAACCAGGTATCCGGCCAGGCTTTAAAAATGAGTGGCGTGATGACAGTTTCGGTCGGACCGTAACCGTTGATGATGCGCGGCGGCTGCAGGGTTTGCTGCACATATTCAAAAGCGCTGCGGCTCATGGCCTCACCGCCCGCGGTATACGAGCGGATCGGCAGGTTGCGCCCGGCGCTGCCGGTAAATTCGGCCAGCTGTTGCAAATAACCCGGGGTAAAACAAGCAATGGTGATGCGGTGCCTGATGATTTCATTGACAGTCCGGTCGGCGGCCCACAATTCGTTGTCTCGTGGCATCAGCGCCGCGCCAAAAGCCAACGGCACCAGCCAGCGTTCGTGCGCACCATCAAAATTGATCGATGCAAACTGCAATTCCCGGTCTGTCGGCATCATACCGTACGACTCGCCGATTGATTGCACATGCATTGCCAGTGGCCCGTGCGCCACCGCCACACCCTTGGGTTTACCGGTGGAACCGGAAGTGTAGATGATATAGGCCAGATGCTCGGGATGCAGTGTCACGTCCGGGTTATCGTCTGGATAATCCGTGACGGTCAGTGTATCCAGTTCCAGCACCGGGCAATGTTCCGCGTAGGGTATTTTTGCCCTGACATGACTTTGCGTCAGCAACAGTTCAATACCGCTGTCGGCGATCATGTGCTGCAGCCTTTCCGCAGGATAATCCGGATCGAGCGGCACATACGCGCCGCCCGCCTTCAATACCGCCAGCAGCGCTATGATCATTTCGATCGAGCGTTCTGCTGCAATGCCGACCCGGCTTTCCGGCTTAACGCCCAGTGCGATTAACCAGTGCGCCAATTGATTGGCGCGCTGATTCAGTTGTGTATAACTCAGTTCAGTGTCTTGAAAGATGAGTGCCACCGCGTCTGGCTGTTCCATTACGCGCCGCTCAATCAAACGGTGCACTGGTTCGACATCGGCATAACGCCGTGCGTTGACTCCCCAGTTTGCCAGTTGTTTCCATTCCGCCGCACTCAACATATTCACATCGCCCAGGCATTGCTGCGCATTGCCCGTCAAGTGCCGCAGCAGACATAGATAGTGTTCGCTCAAACGCTGTATCGTGTCCGCCTCGAACAGTTCCGCCGCGTACGTGAACCGCGCGTCGATTTGGCCGTCCGGTTTCTCCACCGTATCCAGCACCAGTTCGAACTGCGCGTTGCGTTCACCCGGTTCAAATTCGCTCACCGTCAGTCCGGGCAGTCGATACAGCGCTCGGTAGTCTTCGCGCAGGTGGTTGAACATCACCTGGAACAGCGGGTTCTGGTGCAGGCTGCGTTCCGGTTGCAGTGCTTCGACCAGGTGCTCGAACGGCAGATCCTGGTAAGTTTGCGCGCCCAATGCGGCGTCGCGGGTTTGATCGAGGATCGCCGCCAACGTCATGCGGCTATCGATACGATTACACAATACTTGCGTATTGACGAACAGACCGACGATGCGTTCGGCTTCCGCGCGCTGCCGGTTGGCAACCGGCACACCAACGCGAATGTCGTTTTGTCCGCTGTAGCGGTACAGCAGCATTTGAAAGCCGCATAGCAATGCCATGAACAGCGTGACGCCGCGTTCCTGCGCAAAGCGCCGCAGCCCAGCCGCCAGCGGCGCGGGCAGTTGAAAGTTGTACTGCGCGGCGCGATAGTTGTTGACCGGTAAACGCGCGTGATCCACCGGTAACTGTAAAATCTTGTGCGTATCACCCAGTTGCGTACGCCAATACGCTAATTGCCGTTCTTTTTCTCCGGCTTCGAGACAGTTGCGCTGCCAGACCGCATAATCGGCATACTGCACCGGCAGTTCCGGCAATTGCGGCAATTCTCCCACCAGACATGCCTGGTAACACGCCGCCAGTTCATCAATGACGATACGGTTGGACCAGGCGTCGGAAATGATGTGATGCATCGCTACGATCAAATGGTGTTCCTGCGCGTCCAAGCGGATCACCGCCACACGCAGCAGCGGCCCCTGCGTCAGATCGAATGGAGTAGTGATGATTTGCTTGGCTTCCTGCGTCGCGCGTTGCTGTCGCGAGTCGAGCGGCAAATCGCTCAGATCAATCGTTTGCAGCGCAAAATCCCCCGCCGCTTCGATCACCTGCTGCGCTTGTCCGTGTACATTGGCACGGCACACCGTGCGCAGCGATTCGTGCCGCTGCACCAATATCCGGAAGCTTGTCTGCAACGCCACAACGTCCAGTTCACCGCTCAAACGTAACGCCGCACTCAAGTGATACGCCGTGCTCTGCGGTTCCAGTTGCCATAAAAACCAGTGACGCTGTTGCGCATAGGATAATGGAACCGAATCCGTGTCCGGTCGGCGGATGATCGGCAACTGGGTAAAATCGATACCGCGTTCGTTCAGCGCATTGAGAAATATTTTTTGCTTATCGGTGGCGAGCGCTGCAAACCGTTCGGCGATCGCGTATTTATCCAGCTCCAATCAATTCTCCAACGTATTCAATAATTCCGTCATTTGACTCAATACTCCCGGTTCACCGGTGTTTTTACTCAGTTGAGTGTGGACTGCCAAGGCGATGTCTTTCAGCACCGGGGACTCGAAAAAAAGCCGCAGGGGAAGCGAAACCGGATGTTTGGATTTCAATCGTTGCTGCACCTGCAAAATCATCAACGAGTGCCCACCCAGCCTGAAAAAATGATCATTCCTGCCGACCCGGCCGATGCCCAGCACTTCCTGCCAGATTCCGGCCAGCAATTGCTCGGTTTCATCTTGTGGCGGCTCATAGTCATCAACATTGACAAATTCCGGCTTCGTCAAATGGTTGCGGTCGATTTTGCCGTTGGCGTTCAGCGGCAAGCGATCCAGAATCACGACTGCCGATGGCAGCATATAATCCGGTAGAGTCTTACACAGCGCTTCGTTTAGCAGCACAACATCCACCGTTTTGCCCGCGTGCAGTGAAATATAAGCCACCAGCCTGGCATCTTGACCGGTTGCATACATACTCACCACCGCTTCACGGATTTCCGGTTGTTGCAGTAACCGTGCTTCGATTTCACCAAGCTCGACACGAAAACCGCGAATCTTGACCTGATGATCCAGCCGCCCGAGGTATTCGATTTGTCCGTCACGCCGCCAGCGCACCAGATCACCGGTACGATACAACCGCTCACCCTGATGGCCGAATGGAGCGGCGACGAAGCACTCGGCCGTCAAACCGGGGCGGCTCAGGTAGCCTCGCGCTAATCCGGCACCGCCCAGATACAATTCTCCGGCGACACTCAATGGCACCGGGTTGAGATCGCTGTCCAGTATGTAGGTTTGCGTGGCGCTGATCGGCCGGCCGATTGGAATATTGCTCGACGATTCAGGGCGGCAAGCCCAGTGCATCACGTCGATCGCCGCTTCGGTCGGGCCGTAGAGATTGTGCAGCTTGACCGTCGGCAACCGGTCGAACACCGCTTGCTGCATCTCCGATTGCAGTGCTTCACCGCTGCAAATGATGTATTTAAGATTGGTACAAGTTGCGGCTTGGGCATCGGCCATGAAGGCGCGCAACATCGATGGCACGAAGTGTAGCAGTGTCACATGGTGCTGCCGGATCAGTTCGATCAATCGTCCGGCATCCCGATGATCGCCGGGATTGGAAATCACCAGGCGCGCGCCGTACATCAACGGCCAGAAAAACTCCCATACCGACACATCGAAACTAAACGGTGTCTTTTGTAAAACTGTATCGCTAGCACCAATCGGAAAGGCTTCCTGCATCCACACCAGGCGATTATGCAGTGCACCATGACGATTCATCGCGCCCTTGGGTTTACCGGTGGAACCGGAGGTGTAGATGATATAAGCCAGGTGCTCGGGATGCAGCGTCACGTCCGGGTTATCGTTTGGATAATCCGCGACGTTCAACGCATCCAGCTCCAGCACCGGGCAATGTTCCGCGCAGGGTATTTTTTCCCTGACATGGCTTTGCGTCAGCAACAGTTCAATACCGCTGTCGGCGATCATGTGTTGCAGCCGCTCTGCAGGGTAATCCGGATCCAACGGCACGTACGCGCCACCCGCCTTCAATACCGCCAACAGCGCCACCACCATGTCGATCGAGCGTTCTGCTGCAATGCCGACCCGGCTTTCCGGCTTAACGCCCAGTGCGATTAACCGGTGCGTCAATTGATTGGCGCGCTGATTCAGTTGTGTATAACTCAGTTCAGTGTCTTGAAAGATGAGTGCCACTGCATCCGGCTGTTCCAATACGCGCCGCTCAATCAAACGGTGCACTGGTTCGACATCGGCATAACGCCGTGTGTTGACTCCCCAATCGTTGAGCTGCGCCCATTCCATTTCGCTCAGTACATTCACATCACCCAGGCATTGCAGCGGATTGTCCGCCAGTTGCCGCAGCAGATATAGATAGTGTTCGCTCAAACGCTGTATCGTGTCCGCCTCGAACAGTTCCACCGCGTACGTGAACCGCGCGTCGATTTGGCCGTCCGGTTTCTCCACCGTATCCAGCACCAGTTCGAACTGCGCGTTGCGTTCACCCAGTTCGAATTCGCTCACCGTCAGTCCGGGCAGCTGATACAGCGCACGGTAGTCTTCGCGCAGGTGGTTGAACATCACTTGGAATAGCGGGTTCTGGTGCAGGCTGCGTTCCGGTTGCAGTGCTTCGACCAGGTGCTCGAACGGCAGATCCTGGTAAGTTTGCGCGCCCAATGCGGCGTCGCGGGTTTGATCGAGGATCGCTGCCAGCGTCATGCGGCTATCGATGCGGTTACACAATACTTGGGTATTGACGAACAGACCGACGATGCGTTCGGCTTCCGCGCGCTGCCGGTTAGCAACCGGCACACCAACTCGAATGTCGTTTTGTCCGCTGTAGCGGTACAGCAGCATTTGAAAGCCGCATAGCAATGCCATGAACAACGTGACGCCGCGTTCCTGCACAAAGCGCCGCAGCCCGACCGCCAGCGGCGCGGGCAATTGAAAGTTGTACTGCGCGGCGCGATAGTTGTTGACCGGTAAACGCGCGTGATCCACCGGTAACTGTAAAATCTTGTGCGTATCACCCAGTTGCGTACG
Organism: Nitrosomonas sp.; assembly: GCF_040240425.1. Taxonomy (GTDB): domain Bacteria; phylum Pseudomonadota; class Gammaproteobacteria; order Burkholderiales; family Nitrosomonadaceae; genus Nitrosomonas. The sequence goes on from NZ_QPHG01000008.1 coordinate 110,702, forward strand.
CCAATACGCTAATTGCCGTTC
>NZ_QPHG01000009.1:0-98138 GCF_040240425.1 Nitrosomonas sp.
GTATCTGCATAATCTGGCTTTCCGTAAATCGCTGCTTCTTCATCAGTAAAATTCCTCTTCGTCTACGATAGAAAATTCTACTGCTTTACTCGGTTAATTTTGGGGAGGATTACCATTGGACCAAGGGGAATGGAAGATAATGTTATCTGGGTCTTGAGGAAATCGGCCGTTTTGAGGATCATGAGGGATTCGACGGTGTGATGCTGGGAAAGCCCGGATTGGATCATCACTTGGAATTTACTTACTGCCGCCATCATCCGGTTGTTCCAGCGCCGATGCCGGAAGATTTGCTGGTTTGAATCGCCTCGGATTTTCCGGAAATAGAATGACTCGAGAGGAGGGGAAGATGAAGAATCAATCAGTTATTTACTGGAAGTACGGGAACGAGCGGTTAGATTGGTATTAGAGCGGCAGAAAAAGTGTGAATTGCAATGGCTGACGATAAAGTCGATTGCATCGAAGATCGGCTGCGCAGCGGGAAAATTGCGGACGTGAGTAAGAAGAGCGGAGACAGATCGGGGAGTTCGAGGCGGTATGTCGACACCGGATTGGGAACTGCTCAAGGAACTGGAACGGGAAAATCCGGGGAGATTCGCCATTTACCGCTAAAAACTATCGCGATAAACCTCATTGGTGCAGTAGATTAGCCACTCAGTCTTGGTGGATTCTTTGTGTCGTGCTGCACTGTGGTATTTTGAGTGGATGGAGATAGTTGCAAAATAAAACCGCTGGACCGAATATGGTCAGCGGTTTTATCGTTGAAATACAGTGTTATCTTTACTTCATTTATTATGGAACAGGATTAAGCTGAGAAGCGGTCAAATTTGTTTTCCACGAATCTGGCAAGTTTTGAACCCATCCATTATAAATATTTGGAATTGCATAAACACCCTGACCGCCAGTACCTGCCAGCTTTGTGACGGTATCATCGGTCGGCACGCTCTTGTCAGCAACCAACGAGATCCGCCCGGCTATTTTTGAATTGGCGGGATTATCCAAATCCACATCGACAACAATCAACTGATTTGAGAACTTGCTTGTCACATAGGCATAGTAACCTCCGCCCAATTTCGCACCGAAATTGGCTCCATGACACCCTGGATCACAAGGCAGCATCGCAACAACTTTGTCCAATTTAGTATCAATGATTGTGATTGAGCCGCCGGTATTGGCAGTTACTACCACACGGCCGGTTGGATCGACCGGTGTTTGGATAGGAAGTACGCCAACTGTGGCCAAACCATCGCCATCACGATCTTTGACGGTATCAGGACCGGTCGGACTGATAGGATCATAATCAGCGATAAGATTGATAGTTTTCAGTAGCTTTCCATTTAAGTCGCTAACATTCATGGAATGGTCTAACAGATTAGTCGTGTAGACTTTATCCACGCTGACTCCAACAGCAAGCGGGTGAGGTGCTGCAGGAAAAATACCACCCGCAGGTGTTCTTGCAACGATACCACCGGTGGTTGTATCGTAGAGACCAATGTCAGAGGTATTCACATTAGGTGTCACAATCAACTTACCATCCGGTGTAACCCAGTGACCATGCGGTCCTGCTGCTGTTTGACCTGGAAGCTGGGTCATTATCATAGGTTGAGGAGACATTGTTCCTGCTGGAATGATTCGAACTCCATTTTCACCGTTGATAGCTACAGTAAGATCATCATTAGTAGGTAGAGTCACGACATGCGATGGAGTGTTTCCAATCTGAATGTTATTGATTAATTTTCCATCTTCGCGATTAATAAATGTCAGTTTATTATCAAACCATTGTGTTTGAAAGACAATGGTTTGATCGCTGTTACTCCACATATTGTGGGGATGATTCATATTAATTTCAGGCAAAGCGATTTTTCGCTTGATTTTCCAAGTCGAAGCATCCAATACCGTAATCGTGCCCGGTTTAGTTTTGCCGGCAGTTTTCTCAAACTGTGTATTGATCCATACTTCTCCGACACCCGGCGTAGTTGGATTAAAGAGACTTGCTAACTTTATGTCCTGCCCGTACCGGCTCTCCAGGACCGTTTTTAAGTTTGCTACAGCTCCTCCGGTGATACGAACATCGACACTCGGATATTCCAGATGCCAAGGGTTGGGCGAAGTTAAATCTTGCCAATTTTCTTGAGTAGTGGCGACAAAGAAAGTTCTGAGTAAACGCGTTGCTAGATCACTACTGGTCGGAAGGTTGTTGATACCTGTCACGATATCGATCGATTCTCCCAAGTCCAATCCATCTGTTGCAGGATCATCGACGATCACAGCACCGAACATGTAAGGATGTACCTTGCAGGTAAATACATATAAACCCGGCACATCCAGCTGCAAAATAGCCCCACCTTTATAAGCCTTGGTTTGACTGAATGGTATAACACGATGATCACCATGATCGGTATCATTGGCATCACTTGGCCAGAGTAACGATGTAATTGTATGCACAGCGTTAGTATCCGACATAATGAAGTGCACACTGCTACCTGGAGGAATAATCTCCAGTGATCGAGTCTTGGTAATGGGGCTCAGTATATCGCTGCGGACACTTCTGAAAAATTGACCCGGTTCATCGGAGACCTCAAAGGTAACAAGACCAGGTCCGCTGGCAGTCGGATTAAGAAAAATCTTGCCGCTAGGAGATGCGCCAGCAAGACTTTCACCCGATTCACCTTTAGCAGCTACATGAAATTTTCCAGCCATTCCAGCTTCCATATGCGAAACCAGATGACAGTGATATTGCCAATGCCCGGTTCCAACCCCTGCACCCGCTTTGATCGTGAACGAGTGGGTGTCTAAAGTATCTTTCAGTAATTTCACATCAATAATTGAATCGCTGTTATTGTTATCAGGCCAGCGATGCGCGTGCAAATGCCAAGTATGGCCCGGACCTACAGAAAGAATATGAAACCTGACAATGTCATCTTGCACTGCTCCAAGAGTAGGATTGGTCCATAATGGTCTTTGTACGCCATTGACAGTTTCCGATCCCCAGAACGTCGAGCCGACCATGAACATTACAAATTCTTTATCCACATCGCTGCGCTTTACAGCAACGCGATTGCCGATTTCATCGACTAAGTCTTGTACCGAACCATCAGCATGATCAACAATGAGTGCGCCGAATAATCCAAGTAGATGCGAAGATTCGTCACCGTAAGCAAAGGTGCCCACATCATTTGCGGTGTAAGTGTAGGATCTTGTTTCACCATAGGCAACTTCAATGCTGCCAACTGTTAATCCTACTTTGAATTGCGCGCCACCCGGCAGTTGTATATTGTTGGTCAGTGTTACGTTAAGGATGTCGCCTTTTTTTACAAATACGGTTGGGCCTGGAATCGTTGCTTCAGCCGGGTATAACGGGGTTGCGCCGTCACTGCTGGTATGCTTTTCCATTTTAAAAGCATACTGTCCATTGGGGAGAGTGTTTGCGGATAGATGAATGTCATGCGTAGCTGCAAATGTGTTACAGGCAAACCATAAGACAGAAAATAACACAAGCGTCATCATGGTTTTAAAATTTAATCCTGAAATATTTAATTTCATTATTTTATCCTTTGAATTGAGAAATGTGCTTTTTAGGGATTAACAGTGAAACTACCGATCATGTTTTGTGCTATACCCGCAAAAGATGCATCCATGTAGCTGGAATTAGCGCCAGCTGTAATAGCAAAAACATGTTTCTCAAGTGGACCAATTGCTTTTTCCTCAACAATGGTCCGAGTTGCTGGATCAGGCCAGCTATAACCTGGCAGTTTGAATTGATGGAAGTTAGTGCCCATTGCGATCAGATGAAAGCGGACATTTGTTCCAGCCTGAGCCGATAGCGCCGGATTAACCCAAATTGGCGTTTGTTGACCTGTGCGATTGTCAATTTCTGTTCCAACAAAGGCATCGTCTATGACGTATAAAATGTAATCTTTAGCAATACTTGAAAGTGGAACACTGGTAATACCCCCGTCTTGACCAATAGATACGGTTCGCGATGCTGAATTGACAATCAGAGCACCGTATAGACCTTTGTCTTCTGCGCCATTATGGGTGTGCATATTGTGATCATGGTATGCCCAGGTACCGGCTGTGCCGAACGCAGCATCCCAGCGGTATGTATATGACTGAACTAGTGTTGCACCTTCATCTTTAAACAAATTGATGTACTTAAGCGTGCCGTCACTGACGATATCGTAGTGCACACCATGCACATGGAGACTGACGTTTTCATGTAGATCGGGATGATCGACGTTCTCAGGGATAGGAACTTCGCTATAGAGTGTAATCTCGGCTACATCACCTTCATCCATGATAATAGTCGGGCCGGGAATGATAGGAGCCGTACTATAACGGGAGGTAATGTCAGTGGTCAGACCATTTTTATCTGTAATTTCGTGCCGTATCATCCCATAAGCAAGATATTCATAATCTGGATGAGGTTTTTTAGCGTACATCTCGATACGATGGACATTCTGCGCTGCAACATTGCCGATACAAAAGAAGCATGAGATCGCCAGCAGTAAGCCAAAAATAGTAGTCCGCTTTGTATAGCCATTCGATTGAATTTCTACGGGGGTACACAATGAGCTATCTACATTCGGTGGAAATTCTTTATGACACTTACCTTCCATTTTTATAATCCTCCATTATCATCGTTCCTGACTAACATCCATTTGCAGTCAATAAGCCAAATTTTCCCAGCGTTAAATTTGCTTTGTATTGAAGTACACGAAGAAAGTTATGAATTCATCTATCGATATGCTCAAGACACACAGCTGTTCTAGTTACCTTCAGAGCAAGCTTGCTGAAACAGGAATTTTGCTTATCCAGCCCTTTGACTGCTATCAAAGAGAAAGAACCTAAATTATTTCGTCTAACATTTTACAGAGTATTGCATAGTGAGAATTAAGTCATATGTCCCTAATTATATGGATTCTTATGGGTAAAATGTCCCGTCTGGGTGAGTGGCTAGTAAGCAGCTATTGCTACAACACATTGAGAATTCGCATGAATTAAAGGGATCAGAAAATTCCAGAGTGCATTATTTCTTCCTATCAAAATCCGAGGGAATCAAGGAAAACTTAGAGGCCGGTTGATGACTTTTTCCATGCTTGATTAGACTAGATGATTGAGCGGCACCACTTCATGGCGGTGCTGCTCAATGAGTTTGAAATGGCGTCACTCAAGTACTACTGGCAGTATTGCAACCGTGCATTCGAAGTCATGACAATTATCGTGTCGTGCTACCGCAAGCGGCTTGGAGGGTATGTTACAAAATCCTGATCAATGGCAAAGATATACTGCTAGTATTACGGCTTGAAGCCATACTGACAAGGATGTCTACATGAAAATCCACGAATACCAAGCCAAGGAAATTTTACGACAATACGGTGTCGCAACGCCGCAAGGCATCGCGTGTTTTAGCATCGACGAGGCGGTGAATGCCGCCAAGCAGTTAGGTGGCGATGTGTGGGCGGTGAAGGCGCAGATTTACGCCGGGGGGCGCGGTAAGGGCGGCGGTGTGAAGGTGGCGCGGTCGCTGGACGAGGTGCGGCAGCGTGCGGGTGAGATTTTGGGCATGCGGCTGGTGACGCATCAGACCGGGCCGGAAGGGCAGGTGGTGCACCGGCTATTTATCGAGCAGGGTGTGAAGATCGACAAAGAATTTTATGCCGGTATGGTGGTCGACCGGCGGCAGCAGCGCGTGTGTTTGATGGCGAGTTCCGAAGGCGGCATGGAAATCGAAAAAGTAGCGGCGAAAACCCCGGAGAAAATTCATAAAGTGTTTATCGATCCGGTTGCGGGGTTGAGTCAGCAACAAGCCGAGGACATCGCGCAGAAAATCGGCATTCCGGCGCACAGCCTGCCGCAGGCTGTGTCGTTACTGCAAGGGCTGTACCGGGCGTTTGACGAGACCGATGCATCGTTGTTGGAGATCAATCCGCTGACGTTGACTGCGGAAAAACAAATGATCGCACTCGACGCCAAAATGAATTTTGACGACAACGCGTTATTTCGTCACCCCGAAGTCGTCGCGTTGCGCGATCTGGACGAAGAAGATCCGGTCGAGATCGAAGCATCGAAACACGAATTATCGTACATTCCGCTCGACGGCAATATCGGTTGCCTGGTGAACGGTGCGGGGTTGGCGATGGCGACGATGGATATCATTAAACTGTACGGTGGCAACCCGGCGAATTTTCTCGATGTGGGCGGCGGTGCGACGGCGGAAAAGGTCACCGAAGCGTTCAAGCTGATGCTGCGCAATCCCAAATTGCAAGCGATTCTGGTGAATATCTTCGGCGGCATCATGAAATGCGATGTGATTGCGCAAGGTGTGGTCGCTGCGGCGCGCGAGGTGCAATTGAACGTGCCGCTGGTGGTGCGTTTGGAAGGAACCAACGTCGATCTCGGCAAGCAGATTCTCGCTGATTCCGGTTTGCCGATCATCTCGGCGACCGATATGGCCGATGCCGCGCAGAAAGCGGTCAACGCGGCGAAGTCGAAGCCGTCTTCGTGCGGTTGTCAGAGTTAATCATTTCAGGAGCAAAATATGTCTATTCTGATCAATCGCAATAGCCGTGTCATGACGCAAGGCATTACCGGAAAAACCGGACAATTTCACACCCGCATGTGCCGCGACTATGCCAATGGCAAGGAATGCTTCGTTGCGGGGGTGAACCCACGCAAGCCGGGTGAGGATTTCGAAGGCATTCCCATTTATGCCACCGTCAAGGAAGCCAAACAACAAACCGGTGCCAACGTTTCCGTTATTTATGTGCCGCCGCCGTTTGCCGCCGCAGCGATCGACGAAGCGGTGGAAGCTGAGCTGGATCTGGTGATTTGCATCACCGAAGGCATTCCGGTGCGCGATATGATCCGTACGCGCGACAAAATGAAGGGCAAGAAAACCCGCTTGATCGGCCCGAACTGCCCCGGCATCATCACGCCGGATGAGCTCAAGATCGGTATCATGCCCGGTTATATCCACAAAAAGGGCCGTATCGGCGTGGTGTCGCGTTCCGGCACGTTGACCTACGAGGCGGTGGCACAATTGATGGCGCTCGGACTCGGGCAATCCACTTGCATCGGCATCGGCGGCGATCCGGTGAACGGTCTGAAGCATCTCGATGTATTGCAATTATTCAATGACGACGACGAAACCGATGCCGTGCTAATGGTCGGAGAAATCGGCGGCAGCGACGAGGAGGATTGCGCGCGCTGGGTCAAAGATAATATGCGCAAACCGGTGGCCGGATTCATCGCCGGTGTCACGGCGCCACCGGGTAAACGCATGGGACATGCCGGTGCGATCATTTCCGGCGGCAAGGGTACGGCGCAGGAAAAGCTCGATGTGATGGAGTCCTGCGGTATCAAAGTCACGCGCAATCCGGCTGAAATGGGTAAATTGTTGAAATCGGTTTTGTAGTTTATTGAGTAATGAGCAAAGGTACATTCATGCATTTTCGTTTATCGTTTTTCGTCATTTTTTTCACTGTCATCGTTTCCGCGTGCAGCACAATGCCTGATAAGCAGCATCCGTTGTCCGATAAGCAACTTCCATTGCCCGGTAAGAAGCCGGAGCGCCCGGCAGGTCCGCTGCCGGAAAGCGCCAAGCCCAAATACAACCTGACCGGCTATCCGGAAAATACGCAGCAAGGCTATATTGACGGCTGCGAGACCGCGAAAAGAACCAGTTGGGCTTTTAAAGACCTGAGCCGCTATGAAAAAGACGGACAATACCGGATGGGTTGGGACGATGGTTTTGCCTTGTGCACCGGGAAGAAATAATTCCGCACGGTCATTAAGCCGGATGCCGCGTTTTTATCTTTGCCTCAGCCTGCTGATCCTGCAGAGCACGTTGCCTGGCGTTGCTTTTTCGCAAGGATTGCCAGCGGCGGTGAAGCAAAAGTTGCAGCAACTGGCTATTCCAGAGACGGCGACCGGTGTTTACGTTCAGGAAATCGGCAAGAATCAGCCGATGGTGGCGGTCAATGCTGATGCGGCGATGAACCCGGCATCGGTGATGAAATTGCTGACAACGTACGCCGGGTTGGAATTGCTGGGGCCTGCGTATACTTGGCCGACCATGCTGTATGCCAATGGCAAGATCATCGACGGCGTACTGCATGGCGATTTGATCATCAAAGGGTATGGCGATCCCAAGCTGGATCTGGAGAATTTCTGGTTGTTGATTCATCGCCTACGACAAACCGGGTTGCACGAAATCAAGGGCAATCTGATACTTGATCACTCGCATTACGATATTCCGCCCGACGATCCGGGCGAGTTCGACGGTCAGCCCTATCGCACCTATAACGTGCTGCCGGAAGCGCTGCTGGTGAATTACCGCACATCGACCATTCATCTGTTTCCGGAACCGGAAAAAAATGCCGTGCGTGTGGTGGTCGATCCCTTACCGGAATCTTTGCGCGTGCAGAATAATTTAAAGCTGACTCAGGGCAAATGCGGCGATTGGCAGAATTTGCTGACGATCGACGTGACTGCGGACAAGGAAGACAAAAATAATTTTACCGTGGCTTTGAACGGGAGTTTTTCCCGGCAGTGCGGCAAACAGTCGTATATGTTGAGCTTGCAAGACAGCGCCGTGTATACCCGTGATTTGTTTAAGCGCCTATGGGGGCAGCAGGGCGGTGTGTTTCATGGCGATGTCATGTCTGGGCAGACGCCGCAGAGTTTATCGCCCTTGAAGATTTATCAATCCCCGCCGCTGGCGGATATCATCCGCGGTATCAATAAATTCAGTAACAATATCGCTGCGCGCCAATTGTATTTAACGCTGGGAATCGGCGATGTGGTGATCAATAATTCACCGGCCACGCTGGCCAAATCCGAGGTGGCGATCCGCCGATGGTTGGCGAGCAAACAACTCAACTTTCCGGAATTGGTCGTGGAAAACGGCTCCGGGTTATCGCGCAAGGAACAGATTAGCGCGCGGCACATGGGGCAATTGTTGCTGGCCGCGTTTAACAGTCCGGTGATGCCGGAGTTCATTTCGTCACTGCCGATCGCGGCGGTTGACGGCACGCTGAAGAACCGCTTTACCGATACGCCGGTGAAAGGGCTGGCGCATATGAAAACCGGCGCGCTCAACAATGTGCGCGCCTTGGCCGGTTATCTGCTGGATAAATCGGGACGGCGCGTCATCGTGGTCTTTTTTGTCAATCACGAACAGGCTGGACAGTCCCGCGCTGCCATGGATACGCTGGTGCAGTGGGTATATAACCGGCAATAAGCTTTTCCCTACGGTAAATAGGCCTATTGCTTCAGATGCTTTTTCGGCGTAGAGTTTCGACTCAAAGTAGATGATCTATCTTGTAATCAGGTGTTTCCCATCAACCCTTCAGGGAGTGCACAAAATGATGAATGAATATAAATCTCTTTCGGTACAGTACTTAACAGGCACTGTGCAGATCTCTAAGCCCGCTGCACCCAATCTTGTAGCATTCGACTCACCCGCACTTGAAGTCATGACCGATTTACGCCAGATACAAGCGGCCGTAATTACCCCAAGCACGACGATGGAAGTTGCCAATACTTATATGATGCAACGTGGAGTGCGGACGTTGTTAGTCATGAACGACGATAATTCACTGGCTGGCATTATCACAGCCACCGACATTCTGAGTGAGAAACCGATGCGTTTTATTCAGGAAAGAGGTGTCAAACACAGTGAAATTCTGGTGATGGATATGATGACGCCGCTGGATAAGCTGGAAGCCATTCCACTGGAAGAAGTGTCACACGCCCGGGTTGGCAACATTGTCGCCAGTTTGCGCGAAAGCGGCCGGTTGCATGCCCTGGTGATCGACGAAAACACCCTCGGATTACCCCGGATTTGCGGTATTTTTTCCTGGACGCAAATCGAGAAGCAGCTCGGTACTGTTATTCCACCCAACAATGTCGCGAAGAGTTTTGCCGAAATTGAATCGACATTGATTGCCAGTTAGATTCGGAATTCATTCAAGCAAACGAAGAGGCCACGTGATTTGATTCCGTTTACGGCTACTGGAATGGAGCCATGAACGGAATCCCATTTTCTGTTTAGACTTTACTATCCAAGCCATTCTCGGCAATTTCCGCCGCACGAACAATGGCTTTGGCTTTATTCTGTGTCTCAATCCATTCGTTTTGCGGCACCGAATCGGCAACGATTCCCGCGCCTGCCTGAACATGCAGTGTGCCGTCTTTGATAACAGCGGTGCGGATGGCGATGGCTAAGTCCATATCGCCGTTGAAACCGAGATAGCCGACCGCGCCTGCGTAAACACCGCGTTTGGAGACTTCCAGCTCGTCGATGATTTCCATCGCGCGTACTTTCGGCGCGCCGCTGACGGTTCCGGCCGGGAAGGTCGCGCGCAGCACGTCGATGGCGCTAAGCTCAGGTTTTAATTTACCTTCCACGTTGGACACGATGTGCATCACGTGCGAATAGTTTTCGATTTGCATTTTTTCCGTCACTTTAACCGTTCCGGTTTGCGCGACGCGGCCGATGTCGTTGCGGCCTAAATCCATCAGCATGACGTGTTCGGCGATTTCTTTCGGGTCGGCTAACAGATCGGCTGCTAATTCGGTATCTTCCTGTGGATTTTTGCCGCGTGGACGTGTGCCTGCAATCGGGCGGACGGTTACGTTACCGCTTTCAAGGCGCACCAGAATCTCGGGTGAAGCGCCGACGACATGGAAATCGTCGAAGTGATAAAAGAACATGTACGGTGATGGATTGAGGCTGCGCAAAGCGCGGTACAGCGCCAGCGGCGATGCGCCAAAAGGCTTGCTGGTGCGTTGCGACAGCACGACTTGCATGATGTCGCCATCGTAAATATAACGCTTTGCCCGTTCCACCGCGGCTTTGAAATCCGCTTCGGGAAATTCGGGAACGGCCGCAGCGGAAGCAACCGCTTGTTCGGTCGGAATCGTAATCGGCTGACGCAGTTTGGCCAGCAGTGTTCTTAAACGGTTTTGCCCGTCCGCATAAGCGTTTTTATTTTCCGGGTTCACATAGACGATCAAGTACAGCTTGCCGGAAAGGTTGTCTACCACTGCGAGTTCTTCCGATAGCAGCAACAGTATGTCTGGCGTATTCAGAACATCCGGTTTAGCGTGGCCTTGCAATTTGTGCTCGATGTAACGCACGGTATCGTACGAAAAGTAACCAGCCAAGCCGCCGCAGAAGCGCGATTTTCCAGCCGGGCAGGGTGCCGCCTTGAACTGTGCCAGATAGGATTCAACAAAAACCAAGGGATTACTGACAGTAACTGTTTCCGACGAGTCCGGACTGATCGTGGTAACCGAATTTTCACGTGCTTCAATACGCGTTGTCGCCGGTAAGCCGATGATCGAAAACCGGCCGAAACGCTCACCGCCTTGCACCGATTCCAGCAAATAAGAATAAGGCCGGTTCGCCAGCTTCAGATAGATGGAGAGCGGTGTATCGAGGTCGGCAAAAGTTTCCAGCACAACCGGAATGCGGTTGTATCCTTGCTGTGCGAGCTGATCGAATTCGGCTTCGGTCATGTGCGTACAGTCAGGGCAGTTTTGTAATCAATTTTGATGCATCCACCAGCGACTCAACGATGGCATCGCAATCCAATTCATACACGTTACGCCCTTCGTTATACCCGTAGGTCACGCAAAACACGTGGCAACCCGCCGCGCGGGCGGCTATGGCATCATTGAGCGAATCGCCGATCAGCAGTGCTTCGTGCGGTTGGGCGTTGAAGTGCTTGCAGATATGTGTCAGCGGCAGCGGATCCGGTTTTTTCTTCGGTAGGCTGTCGCCGGACAGAATGATCTCGAATTTGTCGAACAATCCGGTGGCGCGCAGCAGCGGGAGTGTGAATGCTTCCGCTTTATTGGTGATGCAGGCCAGCCTAAAACCCGCTTGCTGTAGTGCTTCCACGCCTTCAACCACGCCGGGATAGGGGCGCGTGTTCCGGCTCAGATTGTTGGCATAATGCTGTTCATAAATTGGCAGCGCTTTGGCAAACAAGGCGGCATCCGGTTCGCCGTCGAGCTGGCCGGTCAAGGTGCGTTTGACCAGCTTTTGTATGCCTTTACCGATATATGAGCGGATCGTTGCCGTCGATTGCTCCGGCATATTCAGATCTTTCAACATCAGGTTCGCGGATAATGCGAGATCATCGGCGGTGTCGAGCAGCGTGCCATCGAGATCGATCATGATGACTTGGACCGCTAGCGGAAGCTCGATTTTCCTTGCCGGGGCGTTTTCGTTGCTAGTGAGACTTGGGTTCATTTGAATGCAGGAAACAGATGTTTCAGTGAGTTAAACTTTTGCCAATTCAGCGCGGAATGCAGCCAGGATGGAATCGTAACGATGCGGATCGGCGTCTTTGCCAGCTTGATAAATAGCGGATCCGGCGACAAAAGTATCGGCACCAGCGCGAGCGATTTCGGCAATGTTGTCAACTTTCACGCCACCGTCGATTTCCAGCAGGATGTCTCTGCCGCTGGCGTCGATGAGTTTTCTAACGGCGCGTAGTTTGTTCAGCGCTTCGGGAATGAATTTTTGTCCGCCAAAACCGGGGTTGACCGACATGATCAGAACCAGATCCAGTTTGTCGAGCACATGATCCAGATAATGCAGCGGTGTGGCCGGGTTAAATACCAATCCCGCTTTGCAACCTTGTTCCTTGATCAAGCCAATGGTGCGGTCGATATGGTTGGAAGCTTCCGGGTGAAACGAAATGATGTTGGCGCCGGCTTTGGCGAAGTCGGGAATAATTCTATCCACGGGTTCGACCATCAAATGCACATCGATCATGGCATCGGTAACCGGGCGAATGGCTTCACAAACTAATGGACCGATCGTCAGATTCGGAACATAGTGATTATCCATCACGTCAAAATGAACGATATCCGCACCCGAATCAATCACATCGGTGATTTCTTGACCAAGTTTGGCAAAATTGGCGGAAAGGATACTGGGGGCAATGCGATACATGGAAAAAACCTCTCAATTAGCAAATCCGGTATTTTAACCGCAAATGACAAGCTGCGCGTAACAGAGTGAAAATTATTGCGTAAATTATTCCCATCGATACGCCTTAAACTTTTTCTTGGTAAACTACTGCCAAAAGCAAAAACAACCTGGACTGTGAGATGACCGAAGAGAAGAAGTACGAAATCGATGTTACTGTACGCACGCTATACTTGCCCGATCAATCGGATGAAGAAGCGGACCGGCATGTGTTCGCTTATACCATCACCATCGCCAATAACGGTACGGTGGCTTCCCAGTTGATCAGTCGGCATTGGATTATCGACAATGGCGACGGTACTACCCAAGAAGTGCGCGGACTCGGTGTCGTGGGCGAACAACCCTTGCTGAAGCCAGGTGATAGCTTTGAGTACACCAGCGGAACGGTCATTTCGACTTCGGTCGGATCGATGAAAGGAAGCTACCAGATGGCGGCGGAAGACGGCTATCACTTTGACGTTGCGATACCGGAATTCATTCTGAGCGCGCCGAGAATATTGCATTAGCGCGGCCGGACTTTTCGTTCAATTTCATGTTTGATATTTTCATGCTACCGGTATTTTGATGACCGGAAAACTGTATTTAATCCCAACCCCGATCAGTCAGGAAAATATGGCTTGGGCTTTGCCTGCGGCAGTGCAGCAATGTATCGAGGAATTATCCTATTTCATCGTCGAGCACCCGAAAACTGCGCGGCAGTTTCTGAAACAACTGAACTGCAAATTGCCCTTGCAGGACTTGCATATGCAAACTTTAAACGAACATACGCCCGCAAAAGATGTGCGGGCGTTGCTCGATCCATTGCTGACCGGACATGATGTTGGTTTATTGTCGGAAGCGGGATGTCCGGCGGTGGCCGATCCGGGAGCTGAATTGGTTCGCCTGGCGCACAAAAACAATATTGTCGTGACGCCGTTGGTCGGCCCTTCAGCCATTTTGTTGGCGCTGATGGCTTCAGGTTTGAACGGACAGCGATTCGCCTTTCATGGCTATTTGCCGGTGGAAAGTGTAGCACGGGCAAACAGGATTGTTGAGCTGGAAAAATTATCGATCAGTTTGCAGCAGACGCAGATTTTTATCGAAGCGCCGTACCGCAACCAGAAATTGCTGGAACAGCTGGTTAGCGTGTGCCGTGACAGTACGGATTTATGCGTGGCAAGTCATCTCACCTTTTCCAGTGAGTTGGTTATGACCAAACCGGTCAAGGAATGGCGGCGTTCGCTGCCGGACATCAACAAGATACCGGCCATTTTTTTACTGCACGGATAAAATTTACTGACAGGATAACGTTGAATCGCGGTTCGCGGGAATTACTGACCGGGTTGTTTTTTCTGAATGAATTCGATTTTGTATCCGTCGGGGTCTTCGATGAATGCAATCACCGTTGTGCCGTGCTTCATCGGACCCGCTTCGCGGGTTACTTTGCCACCCATCTTCTTGGTATTTTCGCAGGCTTGGTAAGCATCGTCCACTTCGACGGCAATGTGACCGAAGCCATCACCCAGGTTGTACGATGGTGTGTCCCAGTTGTGCGTCAGCTCCAGAACAGTGCCGCTGGCTTCGTCCTGATAACCGACGAAAGCAAGGGTGAATTTACCGTCGGGATAATCTTTGCGCCGAAGCAGTTTCATACCCAAAACCTGGGTATAAAACTCAAGCGATTTATCTAGATTGCCAACCCGGAGCATGGTATGCAAAATTCGCATTTATAATTTTACCATCTCAAAATCTTCTTTGCGTGCACCGCATTCTGGACAGGTCCAGTTGATCGGTACATCTTCCCAACGTGTGCCTGGTGCAATGCCTTCATCTGGAGATCCCAAGGCTTCATCATAGATATAGCCGCAAATTAAGCACATGTAACGATTGAATTCACGATTCTCTTCGGTAGGCATGATAGATAGCAGTTTCCTTTTAGGTTAAAATGATATTTTACGGTATTAATGTATGTTACAGCCACCCCCAATCGTACTTTCTTTTGCAGCCAATGACCCCACCGGCGGAGCAGGTTTGCAGGCTGATCTGCTAACCATTGCTAGTATGGGGTGCCACCCGTTATCGGTGATGACCGCTATTACGGTGCAAGATACCACCGGCGTGGATGATGTCATGGCGCTGGATCCCGAATGGATTGCCGACCAGGCCCGGGCGGTATTGGAAGATATGCCCGTGCATGCATTTAAAATCGGTTTATTGGGCAGTGTTGAGATTATCGCAGCGATCGCCGAAGTGATTTCCGATTATCCGCATATTCCGCTGGTTATGGATCCGGTACTGACCTCCGGGCGCGGGGATGAGCTGGCGAACGATGAAATGATCGATGCGATGCGGGAATTATTGTTGCCGCAAGTCACCATATTGACGCCCAATAGCCTGGAAGCCAGGCATCTCGCGCAGCAGGATAATGATAGCAGCGAAAAGAAACTGGATTTAAGTCTTTGCGCGCAGCGATTACTGCATATGGGGTGCGAATATGTGCTGATAACCGGCACGCACGAGAATACCGCCCAGGTGACGAACACGCTCTTTGCCGCGGATGGCATCGTGCGTGCGGATCATTGGGAAAGGCTGGAACATACCTATCACGGTTCGGGTTGCACGCTGGCTTCGGCGATAGCGGCTTCATTGGCCAATGGATTATCCATTAGCGAAAGCGTGCTGGAAGCACAGGACTATACTTGGCATACACTGCAAGCAGGATTCCGTCCCGGTATGGGGCAATATATCCCCAACCGGCTTTTTTGGGTTAGAGATGTCGAAGACGACCATGACCACGATCATGATGAAAAGAGCTAGTCGTTGAGAAACCCTAGAATTAGCGGGCTGTACGCGATAACGCCGGATCTGAGCAATACAGACGATTTGCTGAATAAAACGCAGCAGGCGTTGGAGGGTGGCGCGCGGCTTGTGCAATACCGCAATAAATCAGCGGATAAGATGTTGCTGAAGGCACAAGCTAAGTCATTGCTGCAACTGTGCAAGTCGTACGAAATTCCCTTGATTATCAACGATCATGTTGATTTGGCGATGGCAATCGATGCGGATGGCGTGCACGTGGGGCTGGGCGATATACCGGTTAGTGCTGCACGCGAACGGTTTGGGCCAGGAAAAATTGTCGGTGCATCGTGTTATAACAATCTGCACCTGGCGCTTCAGGCAGAAGAATCGGGTTCGGATTATGTGGCTTTCGGCGCATTTTTTCCTTCGGAGACTAAAACAGATACAGTACCGGTTTCAACCAATCTGGTTGATTATGCCAAACAGAAAGTAACGGTTCCCATTGTAGGGATCGGCGGTATCCGGTTAATCAATGCAGCGGCGGTTATCGACAGCGGATGCGACGCGATAGCCGTTTGCAATGATTTGTTCGGTACAGGAAATATCACGGCAAGAGCGCTGCAATACACGCAGTTATTTGCAGAAAAATAAAAACATAATGTAATTTAAACAGCAGTATATCGATTAATTTTTTTAAGAGCGGCTAAATGACATCACGCAATCATCAGTTATTTGAACAATCCCAGCAATATATTCCAGGCGGCGTTAATTCTCCGGTGCGCGCTTTTAAATCGGTCGGCGGCGAACCGGTCTTTTTTCAACGCGGCGAGGGCGCTTATTTTTGGGATGCGGATGGTAAGCAATATATCGACTATGTCGGATCGTGGGGGCCGCTGATTCTCGGCCATGCTCATCCGGATGTGGTCAAGACCGTTCAGGCGGTAGTACAAAACGGTCTGACTTTCGGTGCACCGACCGAAGCGGAGCTGGATATTGCGAAATTGATTTGCCAGCTGCTTCCATCCATAGAGCAAGTCCGGCTGGTCAGCTCCGGCACGGAAGCTGGGATGAGTGTCATCCGCTTGGCGCGTGGTTTTACGGGCAGAAGCAAAATCATTAAATTCGAGGGTTGTTATCACGGTCATGATGATTCCTTGCTGGTTAAAGCGGGTTCGGGCGCATTGACTTTCGGCAATCCGAGCTCAGCCGGTGTTCCGGCGGAAACAGCAGGGCATACCATCGTACTGGATTTCAACGATATCGCCGGAGTGGAAGAAGCTTTCAACAAATGGAGCAAGGAAATTGCGGCGGTGATTGTGGAACCGGTGGCCGGTAATATGAATCTGATCGCTCCCAAAGGGGATTTTCTCGCCAAACTGCGGGCATTGTGCACGCAAAACGGCAGTGTGCTGATATTTGATGAAGTGATGACGGGATTTCGTGTTGGCTTAGGCTGTGCGCAAGGCTTGTACCAGATTAAACCTGATTTGACGGCTTTAGGCAAAGTCATCGGCGGTGGTATGCCGATGGCCGCATTCGGCGGACGCCGCGATATTATGCAGTATCTTGCGCCGCTTGGCCCGGTTTATCAAGCAGGCACGCTATCCGGTAATCCGGTGGCAGTTGCGGCTGGATTGGCTACACTGAAGCTGATTCAAGCCCCCGGTTTTTATGACCGGTTAGCGGACAGAACACGGCAATTGGTCGATGGCCTAAGCGCCGCAGCAAAGAATCACGGCATCGATTTTTGCGCGCAATCGATTGGGGGTATGTTCGGACTGTATTTCAGCAAGGATATTCCCACCAGTTTCGCCGAAGTGATGCAATGCGACAAAGTGGCGTTTAACCGGTTCTTCCATGCCATGCTTGAGGAAGGGGTCTATTTTGCTCCGTCGGCCTTTGAAGCTGGTTTTGTGTCGTCCATGCATGGCGACGCCGAGTTGAACAAAACGTTGTCCGCGGCGGAAAAGATTTTCAAGAGCTGGTGAGAATAAGACATTCACCGAGTTACAGTAACAGCAGAAATAAAAAAGGCGGCATGGCCGCCTTTTTTATTGGTTTCAAACCGGATGCGATTAACGCATGGTAGAAATATAAGCCGACACGGCGCGTTTTTCAGTTGCACTCATGCGGTGAACAACTTTTTGCATGACTTTGTTATCGTTCCCGCGATCGCCGGTATTAAACTGATTTAACTGTGTCAGCGTGTATTCCGCATGCTGACCGGCAACGCCAGGATAGCGCGGCACAATACCAGCTCCGGACGGGCCGTGACAGCTCGCACAGGCAGGGATGCCATTTTCGATGTTACCGCCGTGGTAAAGAATTTTTCCTGTATCCAGCAGTTTTTCGTCAGCGGCTATTTGGCTTGGCACAGTTTTTTGCTGCGCATAGTATTCTCCCAGTTTTTTCATGTCTTCCTGAGAGAGTGCGGCAACCATCGAAGACATTACCGGGCTGTTACGCTTAGCCGGCTCGGTTTCGCTGGCTTTAAAATCCATTAACTGCTTGGTGATATACTCCGCTTGCTGTCCGGCCAGAATAGGATTCATCGGGATGACGCTGTTACCATCCGCATTGTGACAGCCGGCGCAAACGCCGGAAGCGATTTCTTGCGCGCTGGCTGGAGCAGCAGGAGCGGCGCTGGAGTCAGCAGCTGTTTCTTCAGCTGCCAAAGGCGCAGCCATTGCAAGTGCTGCGAGCATTACCATATGTTTAATCATTTTCATATTTCGTGTTCCGTTTAAGAGCATTCAAAAGTTGGTAGATGTGTTGAAAATTAACGCTGTATTTTAACAAGGCGTAAGAGCATTAACAACAAAATTCAAATGGTCTTCATTATTTAATATTTTATTTTTCAATGAAAATAATCTTTGTGCTGTTATTGATTGCTAACATCGCCTATCTGGTTGGCACGCAGCTTTATTTTGACAGACAAAAGGGGGATGCGCCGGTATCGATCAATCCTGAAAAAATCGTGTTGGTTCCGGCGCAGGAAGATTGTTTGCTGTGGGGTGATTTTTATGAAGAGCAGGTACACTACGCCGAAACCGTGCTGACCGATTTATTCCCCGATCTGCTATACGATGCCGAGGAATCCAGTCAAACCACTATGTACTGGCTGTATATTCCACGTTATCCGAATAAAGAAGCAGCCAATCGTGAGATCAACAAGTTGAGGAACCTGGGCATCGTCAGTTTCCGTGTCAAAGACGACAATCAATGGCAGAATGCGGTATCGCTCGGCATGTTTTACGATCAGCAGGATGCGCTCAAGCAGTTACGGGAGATCGAAAAAAAAGGCATTATCAATGCTAAGATAGAAGAACGTAGCGTTATGCTTAAGAAAATTGTCATTCATAATCCGGCGCACATGGTGAAAGAGCAAATGCAAAAACTGGTCGAGCAATTTGACGATACCCGTTTGGCTCAAGGCAAATGTGAACGTTTATAATAGACAGCACTGCTGTAAAGCGGAATAATCAACGCTATCCTTCCATCACGAATAATAACTAAACAATAATGACGGTATCCATCAAAACACCGCAAGAAATAGAAACAATGCGTATTGCCGGCCGGTTGGCATCGGAAGTCCTGGATTACATCACGCCGTATGTTGTAGCGGGCGTTACTACAGAGGAACTGGATACGCTATGCCATCGTTACATGGTGGACGTGCAAAAAACCATTCCCGCGCCGCTGAATTATGCCCCATCCGGGCACACGCCTTACCCCAAATCGATTTGCACTTCGGTCAATCATCAGATTTGTCATGGCGTTCCCGGACCGAAGAAATTAAAGAACGGCGACATTGTGAATCTGGATATCACCGTGATTTATGAAGGTTATCACGGCGATACCAGTCGGATGTTTTATGTCGGCGAGCCGTCGATTCAAGCCAAGCGCTTGTGCGAAGTAACCTACGAAGCCATGTGGCGCGGTATTGATGAAGTGAAACCGGGCGCTCATCTGGGCGATATCGGCTTTGCCATTCAAAAGCTGGCTGAGGGTGTTGGCTATAGCATTGTGCGAGAATTTTGCGGACACGGCATCGGCGCCAAATTCCACGAAAATCCTCAGGTGCTGCATTACGGGCGGCGTGGCACCGGCATGGAGCTCAAACCCGGTATGATTTTTACCATCGAACCGATGATTAACGCCGGTAAAGCAGCGATCCGCCATTTACCGGATGGCTGGACCATCACCACTAAGGACGGCAGTCTGTCGGCGCAGTGGGAACATACCGTTCTGGTGACCGGCGACGGTTACGAGGTGCTGACCGTATCGGCAGGTTCTCCCCCCAAACCGGTTTATCGCTTCGGCAGCTAACCAGTTAAATTCTCTCTTTATCCTGGAATTTCTTACTATGACACGAAGTCATCATCGTACCGCTGCGCAAATCCGCCCGGTCAAAATCACCCGCCGCTACATCAAGCACGCCGATGGTTCCGTGTTGATCGAATGCGGCGATACCAAGGTCATCTGCACCGCCAGCATCAGCGAGCAGATTCCGCCGTTCCTGAAAGGTCAGGGGCAGGGCTGGCTGACCGCGGAATATGGAATGCTGCCAGGTTCGACGCATAGCCGCATGCAGCGCGAGGCGGCTAAAGGCAAACAAACCGGGCGCACCATGGAAATCCAGCGTCTCATCGGACGCGCCTTGCGCGCCGCAGTGGATCTGAAAAAACTGGGCGAGCGCACCATCCAAATCGATTGTGACGTTATTCAGGCCGATGGCGGTACTCGCACCGCCAGCATCACCGGTGCTTTTGTCGCGTTGCACGACGCGATCCAGAAATTACTCGATCAGAAACTCATCGAAGCCACGCCGATCATCGACCACGTTGCGGCGATTTCGGTCGGTATTTTTGAAGGCACTCCGGTTCTGGATTTGGATTACGTGGAAGATTCCGCCTGCGATACCGACATGAACGTCGTCATGACCGGCAGATTGCATCTCATCGAAGTGCAGGGAACCGCCGAAGGCAATGCCTTTAGCCGCGCCGAATTGAACACCATGCTCGACATGGCGCAACAGGGCATCGAAGAACTGATCGCCATCCAGCGCAATGTGCTAATGCAACCATGAGCACGCTGAAAAAACTGGTCATTGCCAGCAATAACTCTGGCAAATTGCGCGAAATCGGCGAATTGCTCGCGCCGCTGGCGATCAATGTTGTGCCGCAATCCGAATTCAACATCAGCGAAGCCGACGAACCGCACATTACATTTGTCGAGAATGCCCTCGCTAAAGCCCGCCACGCCAGCCGCTGCTCGGGTTTGCCTGCTCTTGCGGACGATTCCGGCATCTGCGTCAGCGCGCTCGGCGGCGCACCCGGTGTGAATTCCGCGCGTTACGCTGGAGAACCCAAATCGGATGAGCGCAACAACCAGAAATTGGTTGCAGCGCTGCAAAACCAAGCCGACCGCCACGCCTATTATTACTGTGTGATCGTGCTGGTTCGTCATGCCGACGACCCGCAACCGATCATCGTTGACGGCTCGTGGCACGGCGAAATCATCGATCAGCCGCGCGGCAGCGGCGGCTTCGGCTACGATCCGTATTTTTATCTGCCGGAATTCGGCAAAACCTCCGCCGAACTAACTGCCGAACAGAAAAATCAAATCAGCCACCGTGGCCAGGCATTAGCGAAGTTGGTGGAAATTCTACAAGCTGGGAAGTTTTAAACCGGTACTGCCGAATGCATTGACGTGAGATCGAGCATAAAAAATGCTCGATCTCATAAATCCATCATTCAAACACCCATAATGTCACCATCATCACTCAAATCGATGCGATACGCAGCCGGATCATGCGGTAATCCCGGCATCGTGACGATGTCGCCGGTCATCACCAGCAAGTAGCCCGCTCCTGCGGCAATGCGCACCGATTCCACCGGCAGAGGGAATGCCTCGGGGTGGCCGACTTTGGCGGGATCGCTGCTGAGCGACAGATGGGTTTTGGCGATGCACACGGGTAACCGGTCGTAACCTAACGCGCGGATTCGTTCCAGATCTTTCTTCGCTGCCCGGCTGAATTCGACTTCGCTGGCGCCATAAATGGTGCGGGCAACGGCGGAGATCTTGTCTTCGGGCGAATCGTTTAGATCGTACAGATAACGCACGGGCGGCTGCGGCCGGGTGGTTGCAGCGATCACTGCATCCGCTAGTGCTTCGGCTCCCGCGCCTCCGTCGGCGAAGCCGGTGAACAGGGCGGTGCGCAATCCAAGCCCGGCGCAGTATTGTTCGATGGCGCTCAGTTCAGCATCGGTATCGCCTACGAAGCGATTGATGGCAATGACTGGTTCAAAGCCGAAAGTCCGCACGCTTTCCACGTGATGTTCTAAATGCGCCAAGCCGCGCTCGATTTCTGCGATATCGCCGGGGCGGGAAGGATCGCCGCCGCCATGCACGCGCAGCGCCCGCGCGGTGACGACCAGCACCACCGCGCTCGGCCATAACCCGGAACTGCGGCATTTCAGATCGAAAAATTTCTCCGCGCCCAGGTCGAAACCGAAGCCCGCTTCCGTCACTACCCAATCAGCGCAGGCCGCAGCAGTCTTGGTGGCGATTACACTGTTGCAGCCGTGCGCGATATTGCCGAAAGGCCCGCCGTGGACAAAAGCCGGTACGCCTTCGGTGGTTTGCACTAGATTCGGCAACACGGCATCGTGCAGCAAAGCCGCCATCGCGCCTGTCGCCTGGAGACTTTGCGCCGTGACCGGATTGCCGGAGCGGTCGAACCCAACCAAGATGCGCCCCAAACGCGCTTTAAGATCGGCGAGATCTTCGGCCAGACACAGAATGGCCATGACTTCGGACGCTGCGGTAATGTCGAAACCGGTTTCCCGCGGCACGCCGTTGAGTCGCCCGCCCAATCCGATCACCGCTTGTCGCAGCGAACGGTCGTTCATATCCAACACGCGACGCCAGAAAACCTGGCGATGCTCCAGATCCAACCCGCTGCGGAAATGAACGGCGTTGTCGAGCAAAGCGGCGAGCAGATTGTGCGCCGCGCCGACGGCGTGCATGTCACCGGTAAAATGCATATTGATGCGCGCCGATGGCTCAAGCTGACAACGCCCGCCGCCAGTTCCGCCGCCTTTAATGCCGAAAATAGGCCCCAAAGAAGGTTCGCGCAACGCCAACGCAACACGCTGCCCGATGCATGCCAAGCCTTGCGCCAGCCCAATCGAAACCGTCGTTTTTCCTTCACCCATGCGCGTCGGATTAATCGCCGAAACCAAAACGATTTTACCTTTGGGTTGCGTGCCTTTTTCCGGCAAAACACTCAACCGCAGTTTCGCCATATGCTCACCGAACAGCATGAGGTTATTTGGTTGCAAACCAAGCTGTGCGGCGATGTTTAGTATGGGGCGCATGTTAGAAATCCGGAATCAATGGATCGACAACAAGATTAATCGCTGGTGCGATGAGTGAAAATTTTATGTGATGGAAAATTTTAAAAAGTATTTAAACTTGAACTTGAACTTCAACAAACGAGCTTGAACAATGCGGCACCGGGATTTTCTGGCCTTCTTCTTTAAGGCCTTCAATATGAAATTCGATGGCTTCCTGAATAAGTTGCAATACTTCTTCTACTGATTCGCCGACAGCGATGCAACCCGGGAGATCGGGAACGTAGGCACCAAAGCTCGTCGGACCTTCTTCGATAACAACCATATAACGCATACACACCTCTACTTTTTCAGTCCTGCTTGTTTTAACACATTGATAAGTGTGCCAGACGGAACATCGACGCTGGGTTTTCCGGCAACTGTGACTGTACCGGACTTGACGGGATGATGAAACTGGCGATGACTACCTTTTTGCCGCACTTTCTGCCAACCATCCGATTCAAGTAACGCGATGAGATCTTTAATTTTCATGCCGCGAGTTTAGCATGGCATGTTATTGATTGTGGCGTAAGCTTGTCGAGCTATGGATGTAATCAACTTATCCAGAATTTCCTTTAAAGGTGGGGTAATAAAAAACGCTCAACTAGCCACCCACCAATAATCCAACCGCCAAAGCGAGCGGTTATCAGAATGACATGCGGGTAACCTTGACCTTCAGCGATATTTTGAATTTTCAATTCTTTAAATTTCGATTCGGCAGCATCCTTAACCGTGATGTCCTGACCTTCAATACGTTTTTCGAGTGCTTGGATGGCAGCGAATAGGATTTCGGATTGATTTTCATTAAGAGTATCGCTTTGCAGAAAATAGACTTCGATCATGAACGCCAGCAGCAGAAGGGCGAGTGCAAAAAAAGTTTTTTCAGCGACACCAAACGAAGAATGAAACAGTGCTGTAAATGCACTTATTCCAATTATTATGTCAACAATGAAGATGTATCGACGGAGATAAGTCATTGAAGATCCCATTAATGTAATGTATACGACTAGAATATCTCATAATGTGCAATGATTTACTTGTTGAAAACAACCATGGAGTTAGGTTGCGAATCAGGAATATTATCGATGATTCTTACTAGTAGCGTGAGGATACAAATAATCTTTCCCCGATTCATTTTTGGAATGTAACACACAAGCTACTCAAGCTGCTCTCGATGATAGCTCAAATGCTCTCCAACAAAGGTACTGATGAAGTAATAACTGTGATCGTACCCTTGATGATAGCGCAGCGTCAGCGGTTGACCGGCATCACCACAGGCTTGTTCCAGTGCTTCGGGGAAGAGTTGCGTGGTTAGGAATTGATCGTTGAGTCCTTGATCGACGAGCAGATCCGGTGCGCCGTGTCCGGCTTGGAGCAGCGCAGTGGTGTCGTAGGGTTGCCAGTCTTGCGGGTTTTCGCCGAGGTAGTGGCTGAATGCTTTTTGTCCCCACGGGCAGCGCATCGGTGCGCAGATCGGCGCAAATGCGGAGACCGAACGGAACAATTCGGGGTAGCGCAGCGCCAGAGTCAGCGCGCCGTGTCCACCCATCGAGTGGCCAAAGATGCCGATGCGGTTTTTGTCTGCTGGGAATTGTTCGGTGATGATGTTGCGTAGTTCCTGCGTGATGTAGCTTTCCATGCGGTAATGCTTCGACCACGGCGCTTGCGTTGCGTCGAGATAAAACCCGGCACCGGCGCCGAAGTCCCACGCGTCGGTTTCTCCGGGAATGCCGGTTTGGCGCGGGCTGGTGTCCATGGTGACCAGCATCAAACCGAGCTCGGCGGCGTAGCGCTGTGCTCCGGCTTTGATCATGAACGTTTCTTCGGTGCAAGTCAGTCCGGCGAGGAAAAACAGCACCGGCACGGCGTGGTCTTTGGCTTGCGGCGGCTGATAAACCGAGAAGCGCATCGGCAGGCCGATTACCGTGGATGGATGCTGATAATAGCCTTGAATGCCGCCAAAACAGTGATGCAGGCTGCGGGTTTCGAGTGCCGTCACGATCAGTAAATCACCACGGAGCGAATCGATTCACCGGCTTTCATCAGGCGGAAGCCTTCGTTGATGTTGTCCAGCGTCAACGTGTGCGTGATCAGCGAGTCGATGTCGATTTTGCCTTCCATGTACCAGTCGACGATTTTCGGCACATCGGTGCGGCCGCGTGCGCCGCCGAATGCAGAGCCTTCCCATTTGCGCCCCGTAACCAATTGGAACGGCCGGGTGCTGATTTCTGCGCCAGCCTCAGCCACGCCGATGATGATGCTGCGTCCCCAGCCTTTGTGCGTGCATTCCAGCGCATGGCGCATCACTTTGGTGCTGCCGATGCACTCAAAACTGTAATCCGCGCCGCCGTCGGTCAGTTGCACCACGGCGTCGACGATGTTCGGTACATCGTTCGGGTTGATGAAATGCGTCATGCCGAATTTGCGCGCCATCGCTTCGCGTTCGGGGTTGATGTCGATGCCGATGATTTTGTCCGCGCCGACCATGCGCGCGCCTTGAATGACGTTCAAACCGATGCCGCCCAAACCGAACACGGCGACATTCGCGCCAGCTTCGACTTTGGCGGTATAGATCACCGCGCCGATGCCGGTGGTGACACCGCAACCGATGTAACACACTTTATCGAACGGTGCATCTTCGCGGATTTTCGCCAGTGCGATCTCGGGAACGACGGTGTAATTGGAGAAAGTCGATGTGCCCATGTAATGAAACAGCGGCTTGCCGTCAATGGAAAAACGCGAAGTGCTGTCGGGCATCAGGCCCTTGCCTTGGGTGCTGCGGATGGCCTGGCATAAATTGGTCTTTTTCGACAGGCAGAATTTACATTCGCGGCATTCCGGCGTGTACAGCGGAATCACATGATCGCCCTTGCGCAGCGATTTGACGTTAGGACCGACATCGACGACCACGCCTGCGCCTTCATGACCGAGAATGGCCGGGAACAAACCTTCCGGATCGGCGCCGGACAAGGTGTAATAATCGGTGTGGCAAATACCGGTAGCTTTGATTTCGACCAGCACTTCGCCGGATTTTGGGCCGGTCAGGTCGATTTCTTCAATCGTCAATGGTTGACCGGCTTTCCAGGCGACAGCGGCTTTTGTTTTCATGGGAATTATCCTTGTTGTGTATTGATAGTACGCAGATGCGCCAGCAGACCCTGACTGGCTTCCTCGACCATATCCAGCACCAGCTCAAATCCTTGCTGCCCGCCGAAATACGGGTCGGGGACTTCGGTGTCCGCCTCGGCGCTGGGCGCATATTGCATGAATAATTGGATCTTGTTGACATGCTGCCGCGGGCTGCGTTGCAGCAGTAACGTGAGATTTTCCTTGTCCATTGCCAGAATATAGTCGAATTCCTCGAAGTCGCTGGACTCTACCGCGCGGGCGCGCAGTTCGTGCATTTTGTATCCACGCTGTAATGCCGTGCTTTGCGCGCGATGATCCGGCGGGTCACCGATGTGGTAGGCGTGCGTTCCGGCGGAATCCACGTGAATCAGATGATCAACCCCGGCGGCTTTGACATGGTGCCGGAATACCGCATCTGCCGTTGGCGAGCGGCAAATATTGCCCATACAGACAAATAATACTTTTATTTTTTTATCCTTGTTCATAACCCATCAATTCAAATCAGATTGCAAAAGCAGCAAGTCCAAACGGAATCGTTTGAAAAATGCAGCGCAGAGATTAACACGACACCGCGCAAAACGAAATTCGGCTGCGTTGCGAAGCGCGGAAATACGTTCAGTCTGCTGTGGTTGATTTTACCGGGTGAAGTGGGGTTGTGAAACCGGATGCGGAATGAAATGCTCCGGCGCTGCCGTGCGGAAGCGTTATTTCAGAGGATGAAATTAACTTCCCGTTTGCTGTTGATGGGTTCTTGAGGTTTTTACGCTGATGGTGCTGAACAGTTTGTTTTTGTTGAATAATTGATAGAAAGTGGGCTCGTTGGCTTTTTCCAGCAATTTGGAGATATCTTGATGCGTCAGATTGCGATTGATTTGCAGCAGCAAGGCGGTAAGGCCGGAAACGTGCGCCGTCGCGAGGGAGTTGCCGGACACAAAATCGTACGTGCCCTTGGGTAGCGTCGTCAGTATTTCCTGCCCTGGCGCGGAGATGGTGAGGACATCACTATCATGGGACGATGGCGTGATGGTGTTATGCGTGCTGCGAACCGCGATAACGCCCGGTTGCTGCGCTGGGAACCCGGACTTGCTATCGTTTCTATCCGCTTGCGAAGCGATGATGATCATGCCTTTTTGCACGGCTTTTTCGATTAATCGGGCCAACAGCGGATCATGTGGTCCGGTTAAGCTGAGATTGAGCACATCGACTTTCATTTGTATGGCGGTGTTGAGCGCGAGCGCCAAGGTAAAACTATTGCAAGCCGCTTCGAAACTGCCGGTTTTGATTTCCCAGCAGGCTTTCAATCCGATCACGTGGCTATCCGGTGCGATACCGACGATGCCTTGTCCATTGTTCGGTTTGGCCGCAATGACACCCGCTATGGCGGTGCCATGCAGATCGTTGAGCGATTCCGGAGATTTCCGGGTGACAAAATCTTTAGTCTGCTGAATTTGGCCTTGCAAATCGGGATGTGTCGCGTCGATTCCGGTATCGATAATGGCGATGGTTACATTTTTACCGGTTGCATGATTGTGTATTTCGGCCAGATTCATCGACTGGATATTGAATTGCAGGCGGTAATAAGGATCGCTGTAACTATTCGCCATGACCTTGAAAGTGCTCATCGTTTGAACATTATCAACACGGTCGTCCTTGCTTAAGGCCTTGATGATTGCGTCCACGGATTGGTCTTCATGAATCAGATAGACGACACAGTGCTCACCGATTTCCCGGATTGGCCACTGCGACAGGATCGTCAGTTTGTAATCCGCTTCGATGCTGGAGGCGACTCTTTTTCCCCAGGTTGAACTGCTGTATTCGCCTCGGCGGCGATAGGATTGGTTTGCCACGCCAACGGGGGTGCGGTCGATGTGCTTGTCGGTGTATGTGACTAAGATAATCCGGTCGGCTTGCGTGCTATCGAAAAGCTGAGGATCAACAAAAAATTCCTGCTCGGCACTGGCGGGTAAAACAACCAGCATCGCCATGAGCAACGAAAAGAAAAATGCGTAGATGTGCACGCGCTTAGTTTGCATTAGCGTATATCCTGACCGGCTGGTTGCAATCCTTGAACCAGTTCGGCAAAAATGACCTGAGTATTGTTACGTAAATAGGCGATGGCATCGTCGATCTCTTGCGGGCGCGTATGCCGGTTACCGATTTGAATTTCATAAATGCCATTTTCCGAAGGCCCTTTAACGATGCGGCCCGAGACGCTGTGCAAGATGGCTCCAATTTGTTTGGGATCCGGTTGATCTGCAAAGACGATGCGTACCCGATTCTGTGCCGGTGTATTTTCCGGTGCGCTGGCGAGTGTTCTGTATTCCGCTGTCAAGGCAGGTTGATCTGCCGGTAAATGCAACATGAACGGCATGGCCAGCAATAATAAACTCGCTGCCAAGGCGATGTGTTTTACAAAGCCGAGGGATTGGCCGGAAGAAAGTTTGGATGCTTCGCTGGGCTGGTTATGCTGAGTAAAAGGGCGGATGATAGATTGCCGCTCAATGCGCTTTCTCAGTTGTGCGAAAGCAGCTTGCGAAACCTGCCGCAGAAGATCCGTTTGTTGCATTTCCTCAAAGAGTTGCTGCTGCTGTTGCAGCTCAATTCTACAGGCTATGCACGTCCTTACGTGATTTCTCACCCGATCTTTCTCAACAGTGTCCAGGGAGTGATTAACATACCAGGGAAGGAGATTCCATACTTTCTGATGCTCGTTTTTACCCGTGACATTGATCATTGTAGAGGACATCGTTTAACTCCTGCCTTTAAGCTCTGGAAGTAATTTCGCTAAAATTTTTCGTGCATGAAACATTCTGGTTTTTACTGTATTCTCAGGGCATTGCATGATTTCTGCAATCTCATTGTAATGCAGCCCTTGATAATAGGTCATCTCTACCACAGCACGCTGTTCCGGAGATAAATTATCAAAGCCCGCTTCCAGCCAGTTACTGATCTCCAGCTGCGAAACCCATTGCGCTGCGGGATTGGGAAAGTAATCCAGTTCATCGTTAAATTCAACGGAGCGGTCTTCTCGAATCAGGCTTTGTTCGATACTTTTTAACGCTTTGAAATACGCAATACCGAGAATCCAAGTGGACGGACGGCATGTTTGATCGTAGGTCGATGCTTTTTCCCACACCACATACATCACGTCATTAATAATTTCTTCAATGTAATCATGCCGCCGGGTAATATGGAAAATGAACTGGTACAAGCGGTCAAAATAACGTTGATATAGCTGTTCAAAAGCTTTTCCATTGCCGCCCGCAGCTTCGGCGATCAGATTCCGTTCCTTAACTTGCTGTTCGTTCGAATTAAAAGATTTTCTTGCTTTAGACTCGGGCAATTCACTCATGGTGTTTCATAATCGCTATGACTATTGATTAAGTCTCGGTAAATTTGCCCTGTTTATTCCGCGCGGCGGCTTAAAAGTTCATTGCGGCAGAAATAAAAATCAAAATCCGACGGTGATAGAGAATAAAACCCGGTTATCAACCACATGCGGCCGAAATTGCCAGCCTGCAATATGTTCTTTTTCAGCACCTAAATCCAATCCGGAATAGTAGCGGACATCGACGCCGATATTCGGAGAAAAATGCCAAGTCACACCGGAAGTCCAATACAGGTAATCATAGTGCAGCACTTTCTTCTGCTGGCTGTAGCCGAACGTGCCTGACATTTCGATGGAACTGGTGATCGGGTAGCGTCCGGTGATTTCATAATTGAATGACATATGGTTTTGTTGGTAGCCGTTTTCGGAGAAACTAAAGTTGGCGGATAGCAAATCGCGGAAATGCGTATGCAAGTAAAATTCATTGTAATCAACATTCTGGCCGAATATTTTGCCCGTGAAGATATAACGGGTCCATTCCGCATTAAAGCGCCAGTCATCCGATAGCTGATAGGCCCAACCGGCATAGGGTTTGAATTCCGCATCGGAACGCGCGGCGAATCCCTGATCGGCAAAATTGACCGTCGACGCAAAAGTGCCGAGATAAAGTCCCGATTTAAACCCGTAGTCTATATTGAGCTGCGCGGCGGGCTTTCCATCGCTTTTGGAGTAACCGCGCCAAATATAATCGGTCGTGCCGGTTACGCTGGCGCTTAGCTGAGCATAAGCGCTGCTCGGGTAGCCCAGAATGAACAGCAATCCTAGCAGTCGATGGTTTTTTATTTTCATGGATTATGGACGCGAATGATTAAACCATCGACTGTTTTAAAGTGATCTAGTGCCGGGTGATGAGAACGGGAGTTTAGTGGATAAATTAAAATTCAAAATGGATTTCCGGTCGGAAATTTTAACATCATGGCGTAGTAATATTTGTGATCAATTAATTCATGTGTAATTCAAATAATTGATTATTATTGAATTAATTGCATATTGTTGTGTGTCCATAAGCACACTCCAACCCATGCAGCAAAAAATCTTTAGCAACGTTGAACCTTTTGTTGTTCTGCCAGAATAAACGCACAGAAGAAAAATTATTTTAAGTAGGTTACCTCGTTAGGAGATTTAAAGATTGAAAATACTTTACGGAACACCGGCGCTTATAAGGTTTGATTTGATCATCGCATCAAATGCCTATGAGCAGGGAATGGGAGGTACCGGTTAACTTTTATGAAAATATCTGCTTTGTGAAGTGCACGTTATTTCAATTGAGCTCGATTCTGCTCTCAGGTCATACAGTATAAAAAAATATTTTAAAAATTGACTCAGATAATTCCTACAGTTTGCCGTTATATATAAAAAATTGAGACGTGAGATTCCTGTGTTTTTTATAGAAGAATCCGTAATTCCAGGATATTAAGCTGGGATGAGTCCAATTTTTCAGCTATCAATGAATAATTTATATTGGAAAAGCGTAAGGAGTACTGACATGCCATTAAAAAATTCAATTAAAGGATTTAAAGCTTATTTAGGCGATAAAGAATCGCTACTGGATACGAACTACAAAAGAATTGCGGATATGATCGAACTGCATTGGGGATACAAGGAATTTTATCAGCTCATCCAGAAATTGCTGGTTGTTGAAAAAGACCAGAACAGACAAGGATTTCCACTGGAAGTGCTGCAGGAGATCTATACCTTGCAGGAGTTGCATCAAAAAGAGTTTCCTGCACTCAAGATTTTAATCGATGATGGCACTGCTGCGCGAGCCAGAAACAAGAGCTCGTTGTTGGTATAAGCATTTGCAAAAATGAGAATAACAAAGACGGGGCTGGTGTAAATACTCGATCTATTGCGCTGCGCTTAACGCCAGCAGGTTGCAAAAGTGCGGCGCCCCGTCTCAGGCTGTTACCGGTGAATATTCACTTCGGTTCCCTCCGTTCCTGCGCTGACCCTGTCAAACAACTCCAATAACTCGCTGTTACGCATGCGGATACACCCGATCGATCCGGGTTTACCCATTTCCACGCTATCCGGTGTGCCGTGAATGTAAATATAGCGGCGCATGGTATCGACCGTACCGAAACGGTTAAAACCGGGCTCACAGCCGCATAGCCATAAAATACGCGTCAAAATCCAATCCCTTCTGGGGAATTGCGCGGCAAACTCCGGCGAATAGATTTCACCGGTCGGACGGCGCTTGATAAAAACCGCGTTGACCGGCTGACCAGCGCCGATCTTGGCGCGGATGATGTGTTTCCCGAGTGGTGTGCAAAAACTGCCATTTTCCTGACCGGTGCCGTTCTTGGCCGAGGAAATACGGTATTGCCGCACGATTTGTCCGTGTTCATCCAGTAAATCCAGTTGCTGGGTTGCAATCGTAATATTAATTTTCATGGTTGTTCCGTTCGCTTGCTTTGCGTTTTTGCGCAAAAAACTGTTTCAATAACGTGCTGGCTTCCGCTGCCATCATGCCGGCTTCCACCTGCAAATGATGGTTTAACCGGGTTTCCGTCGGAAGATCGATGACGCTGCCGCACGCGCCGGTTTTCGGGTCGGTCGCCGCATACACCAGACGTTGAATGCGCGCGTGAAAAATCGCGCCGATGCACATTACGCATGGCTCCAATGTCACGTACAAGGTGCAATCCAGCAAACGGTAATTGCCCAGATGCAGCCCGGCTGCGCGCATCGCCATGATCTCGGCATGCGCGCTGGGGTCGGCGGCGGAAATCGGGCGGTTATAACCGCGCCCGATGATGACGCCATTCTGCACTACTACCGCGCCTACCGGTACTTCGCCGCAATCCTGCGCTTTCTGCGCTAATTCCAATGCGGCCTGCATGAAATCGGCATCGGTGGCGGCTTTCGAATCCGCCTCGGCTTCGTGCGCGATGACCGGCATTGTATGATCCTTTCTCTTCACAGTTTTTATGCTACATTGCATCCCGTTTTGATCGAATATGCTGTTTTTCCGGTTGCCTCAACATCACTTTCACTTTTAACCACTATCTATGATCGCCCAAGCACAAGCGCAACTTTATACCATCCGTGATCTTTTACGTTTTGCCGTCAGTCAGTTTAACAAAGCCGGTCTGCATTTTGGCCACGGTTCCGCCACGGCTTACGACGAAGCGGCGTATCTTATTCTGAAAACCCTCTATTTGCCACTGGATCAACTGGAACCGTTTCTGGATGCGCGCGTCACGGATAGCGAATGCCAACAGGTGCTGGAAATCATCGAGCGCCGCGTCAAAGACCGCATTCCCGCGGCTTACCTGACGCACGAAGCATGGCTCGGCGATTTTAGTTTTTATGTCGACGAACGCGTCATCATCCCGCGCTCGTTCATCGCCGAACTGCTGCAAACGCAACTGGCGCCGTGGATCGCCGAGCCCGATCACGTCACTGCGGCGCTCGATCTCTGCACCGGTTCCGGCTGTCTGGCCATCCTGATGGCGCATGCTTTTGAGAACGCAGACATCGACGCCGCCGACATCTCCTCGCAAGCGCTCGCCGTGGCGCACAAGAACGTGCAGGATTACGGCCTGCAAGACCGCATCGGCCTGGTCGAATCTGATCTGTTCTCAGCGTTGCAAGGAAAACGCTACGACCTGATCATCAGCAATCCGCCGTACGTCAACGCCGAATCAATGCAACAATTGCCGCAGGAATACCGCCACGAACCGCAAAACGCATTGGCCAGCGGCGACGATGGTCTGGAAGCAACCCGGAAAATCCTGCAACAAGCCGCGCAGCATTTGACCGATGACGGCATTCTGATCGTTGAAATCGGCCATAACCGTGCCGAATTGGAACAAGCCTATCCGAATTTACCATTTACTTGGCTGGAAACCAGCGCGGGCGAGGAGTTTGTTTTTCTGCTGCAAAAGGACCAACTGCAGAATTGTTAGATTGGCGCCGCGAAAGCGCAGTTTACAATGGGTAATAAGCCTGTTGAGCTGCTTTCAACATAGCATGGTCAAATGCAGTAGTTTTCCAGAATTATCTGCCGAGAAATTACCATCCTATTTTTTCGTAATTATTTTTGAATAATTTACGATCGCACAGCTTTGCACCGGTATTTTTGTACCGTGTTTCACAAATCCATTCCACTTTTTCTCTCCTTAAACAACTTCTTACTGAAGCAGCGAGTGGATTAGATAGGTAAAGACCCTTCTAATCGGTGTTCAACTGAAGAATATTTTTTCCGTAATTGAAATGAACAGCGCTGTCAGAGTATGCCACCTGCCAGCTGCCGGAGTAATACTACTCAATTAAGGAGATTTACAGAGAATGTCAGCGTTACCGTCTATCAAAGCAAAGAGTCCGTCTGAAGCCGATCAACAACAATCGATCAATATTTATCAGGCGATAGAACAAAATCAGGCCATCATCGAATTTAATCTCGATGGAACTATACTGACGGCCAATTCTAATTTTCTTAAGCTATTTGGATATTCACTAGAAGATTTGGCGGATAAGCATCACAGTCAACTTTGTCCTCCCGGTACCGCCGATAGCGAGGAATATAAGAACTTATGGGCAGATTTGCGTACCGGAAAAACTACCTCCGGTGAATTTCGCCGTGTTGCCGCGGATGGACATGACATATACATCTGCGCCATTTACATCCCGGTACTGGATGGCAGCGGAAAACCTTGTAAAGTCGTTAAAGTAGTCAATGACATTACGAAGAACAAAATCAAATCGCTCGAAGATGATGGAAAAATCGAGGCTATCAACCATACGCAAGCAATTATCGAATTTGATCTCGATGGTTATGTGCTGACAGCCAACAAAAAATTTCTGGAAACGTTGGATTACACGCTGCAAGAAGTTGTACGTAAGCATCATCGTATATTTTGTGAAGAGGCTTATGAGAAAAGCCCGGAATATCAAGTTTTCTGGGACGACTTACGCGCCGGTAAACATAAACATGGGGAATTCATGCGGTTAAACCGCCAAGGCCGGCCGGTATGGTTGCAGGCGACTTATACACCGATCCTGGATGTAGATGGAAAACCCTGCAAAATCATCAAATTTGCGAACGACATCACTGGCGCAAAATTGGCATCCCTGTCTAATGAAGGCAAAATCGCAGCCATATCACGTTCACAAGGTGTCATTGAATTCGATTTGGCCGGTAATGTGCTGGACGCAAATGAAAATTTCCTCAAACTGATGGGCTATACGCTGAAAGAAATCAACGGGCAGCATCACCGTGTTTTTGTCGACAAAGAGGAAGCGGCTAGTGGCGCTTACCGTGTTTTCTGGCAGAAACTGGGCGAAGGTGAATTTTATTCAGGTGAATTTCTACGCATAGGTAAGAACGGTAAGCGGATATGGATTCAAGCCACGTATAACCCGATTCTTGATCTGAACGGACAGCCGGTGCGGGTAGTAAAGTATTGCAGTGATATCACCGCGTCTAAGCTGCTGGGAATGGAAATGTCAGCGCGAATGGAGGCTGTATCGATCAGTAGCTGTATTTTGGAGTTATCCGCCGATGGTCATATCCTGAGTGCTAATGAGAAGATGCAGAATGCGTTGGGTTTCGGACTTGAAGACCTCGTCGGCAAATCAGAAAGTCATATTCAATTTGAAGAAGACACCCGTAGTACCATCACTACTAATATTTGGCGTTCCATGCGTGAAGGACATGCAAAGAATATTGAAGTTAGGCGCAAGGGCGCCGGCGGAATAGAGCGCTGGTTTTTGGCTAATTTCAGTCCGGTTATGGGGCTTGACGGGCACTTGGTGAAGGTGTTGATGCTTGCTGACGATGTAACTGATGCCAAACTGAGTCGATTGGATGCTGAAGGTAAAATGAGTGCAATTGATCGTTCGCAAGCGGTAATCGAGTTTGATATGAGCGGTAAGGTTCTGACAGCCAACGAAAACTTTCTCAAGTTGACGGGCTTGAGTTTGGACGACATCAAGGGGCGGCATCATCGCATGTTTGTCGATCCGGAAGAAGCTGCAAGCACGGAATACCATGCGTTTTGGGAGCGCTTGTCTCGAGGGGAATTTGAGTCGGGTGAGTACAAGCGGATCGGTAAAAATAATCGCGAAATCTGGATTCAAGCAACCTATAACCCGATTCTTGACCCACAAGGAAATCCAGCCAAAGTAGTGAAGTTTGCTTCCGATGTCACGGCCAGCAAACTGCATACCTCGGAATTTGAAGCGAAAGTAGCGGCAATCGATCGCGGACAAGCGGTTATCGAATTCGATTTGAATGGCCATGTGATCAATGCCAATCGCAATTTCCTGACGGCAATGGGTTATACATTGCGCGAGATACAGAATCAGCATCATAGTATTTTTTGTTCCGGTGAATATACTCAGAGCAAGGAATACCGCGATTTCTGGTTGCGGTTGAGTGAAGGTGAATTTATCAGCGGCCGTTTTCATCGTGTCGGTAAATTCGATCGCGATGTCTGGATACAGGCAACCTATAACCCGATCTTCGATCTCAATGGGAAAGTGATGAAAATCGTGAAATATGCGCACGATGTCACGAACGAAGTGAAATTGGAAAAACGTATCGCATCAGGTGCTGCGGAAATGAATATTCAGGTTCGTAAACTGATTGAAAGTGTCGATGCGATTGCTGCCAATTCAGGTGTGGCAGCGGAATTGGCGCATGATTCTTCCACGGCGGCGCAATCCGGTTTTGATGCATTGCAAAAATCAATCGCAGCGATTACGTCGATTCAGACCAGTTCTGCGCGTGTATCGGAAATCGTGGGTGTTATCGGGGATATTTCCAATCAAACCAATCTGCTGGCATTCAATGCGGCCATCGAAGCAGCGCGCGCCGGTGAACATGGTGTCGGTTTCTCTGTGGTAGCCGATGAGGTGCGTAAACTGGCTGAACGCAGTTCAGTCGCCGCGCGCGAAATCACCAAACTGATCGACGAGTCGGCGCAGCAAGTCGAGAAAGGAGCGGAGGTGAGTCGGGAAGCGTCGCGCAGTTTTGAAGGCATTATGTCCGGTGTTGCTCGAACCAGTAAGAGTGTGGCGGAAATCGCCGAATCGGCGGAAAGTCAAAGCACAATGGCTAAAGAAGTCAGCTTGTTGATTGAACAAATCGCCAGCACCAAGGCGGAATAAATAGCGATGGTGCATTCGATGATTTCGACAAAGCAAGCGGGATACGGCGGGTTTCGCATTGCCGGTATGGATCTCGCTTTGCCAATGGACATCTTGCGTGAAGTGATTCCCTGCGGCGTATTGGCGGAATTGCCATGCGCCGCGCCGTATGTGATCGGGGGTATTGATTTACGCGGCATCATGGTGCCGGTTGTTGATCTGCGCATCGTGCTTGATTTGGCAGTTACTGATATTTTGTTTCCGAATGTCATTATCATGGTGCACGAGAACAAGCTTCTGGGCTTGCTCACAGAAACAGTAACCGGAATATTCACGGGTGATGAACAGAATACCAATGCTGTCAGCTTTGCTGCGGCCGATCTGCCGATATACTGCGGTTGTATCCGGCGTAACGATGATGGTGTGCTAGTTAATTTGCTATCGCCAGCAGCGTTGATCATGCTGAAAGATGTGCCCATGACCGAAGATCCCGAGTCAATGCGCTTACATAGTGCAACTAGCGTCAAAGATGAAGTTCAGAATGATAAAGCGCAGCCAGTGCTGCTGATGCGCTGCCATTCCATTGCATTTGCTATCGATGCGATGGCGATTCATACGACGCTGTCGGACTTTACGATTGAGCACTCGGCGATAGCAATGGGCGATTGCCGTGGTGTGATTGATTTCAGTGGTAGCAAGGTGCCTGTACTCGATTTGATGAATCTGTGCGGACTCGGAAAGTTGGATTCGACGGCGCATTTACAAGCTTTCCTGATTCTCTTGCCGCAAGGAATGGTCGCTTTTCTTGTGAGCAAAGTCATTGATGTTGTCCGTATTCGCACAAGTGAAATTATCAGTATGCCGGCTTATACCGTACCGAAGCCTTCCTTGTTTCGCGGTGTTTTACCAGGCACCGCTACGCTACATAAATCGGATATGGCATCACACTATTTTGTTTTGGACGATGCAGCGCTTAAAACCGATACGCAAGTGGCTAGCCTAGCGGGCGCCAATACATCCGGCCAATCAGTTGCCAGCCAGCGCTCTGTGCAGAAACATGCGCTGCCCGGCGGGCAATCGGAAAAACGGCGCAATATGATTACTTACCAGCTCAGTGGTGAAACAGCCTCGCCCTTCGAGCAAATAAAAGAAATTTTGCCGTTTACGGATGATATTCCGGTATTTGACCATGGCGGCCCCATGCTGGGAATGGCGGTCGTGCGTGGACACAGCATTCCGGTAGTTTGTCTGAGCCGGCTGGTGACTGGAAAATCCATGCAAAGAACCGTTGCGGCCAGCGTACTGGTTGTAGAAGTCGATAACGAAGCGATGGGATTTGCAATCCCCGCGCTCGAATCAATTGAACCGGCGCAATGGGAACCGGAATTGCCTCAACTGGGCGGAGCTGAGCGAGGCAGCCTGATGCATGCGATACATTCCAACAAACTGGCCCAGATCGGGATAAATGATTCGATCCGCATGCTACCGGTTCTAGATCTGGAAAAAATTGCCAGAGCTTTCCGTGCAAAGCGCTTGGCATCAGCTTGAGGAAACGCTAAAAAATTGTGATTAGTGACTGGTCGAGGTGAGATCGAACGAGAAAAGCGTCACTACAAGCAATTTGAGTTTGATTTCAACGCAGCATGACTGGGTGTGGTAGTTTTTCAGCGCTTCCTAGTATTACTTTCTGGGCAATTGAAGTTTGCTCATGAAAATAAAACAAAAGCAGCGGCCAATAACACACTCTATCCAATCAAACTCAACAACCGCCGCGTTTCCTTTTCATCCAATTCCAGCCACTGTCCGCGTTTGATGCGTGGTGGCAGATTGACCGGGCCGAAACGTACGCGCATCAGGCGGCTGACCGTCAATCCAATGGCTTCAAACATACGCCGTACTTCGCGGTTTTTGCCTTCTTTCAGGATGACGCGGTACCAGTGATTCGAGCCTTCGCCGCCTTGGTCGGCCAGGTAGGTGAATGCCGCTTCGCCGTCGTCCAATGTCACGCCGGTGGTGAGTTGTTGCATTTGTTCTTCGGTTAATTCGCCGAGTATGCGCACGGCGTATTCGCGTTCCATCTCGAAACGCGGGTGCATGAGCCGGTTGGCCAATGTGCCATCGTTGGTGAAAATCAGCAGCCCGCTGGTGTTGAAATCCAGACGCCCGATGGCGATCCATTTGGATGATCGCAGATGCGGTAGCCTGTCGAAAACGGAAGGGCGGCCTTCCGGGTCGTCACGGCTGACGATTTCGCCTTCGGGTTTGTGATACAGCAGCACTTTGGGCAAATCCGCTTCGGCATGAACGCGAATCACGCGTCGGCCAATACGGATCACGTCACCCGGCCCGGCGCGGTCGCCGAGTGTGGCGGTTTTGCTGTTTACGCTGACTGCGCCGGTCGCAATCAGCTCTTCCATTTCCCGCCGAGAGCCCAGTCCTTTTTGCGCCAGCAGCTTTTGCAGCTTGAAGGTGGCCGATGGCGGTTCGTCACGAGCTGTGACCGGCTTCTGGCGCGGCGCGTGTTCAGCGGGCGGTCTTTTTTTCGTTGCCGGTCTGAGCGGTCTCTTAACTTTCATGGATAGTTGGCCTGCGATGTGTGCTGACTGTGAAATGAGTAATAATGCGCGCAAGGGCGGATTTTAAACTATTCCGGCGCCGATCATGCTTGTTCTTTGAATTCATGGCAAAGCATCGCCACATCCGGCGATAATTTGCCTATCAAAGGCTGTGAGATTGTTTGCCGCAAGTGTGTGGCACCCCTGCGGCTTTCTATCGATATCCTGCTGTTCTCTATGCCCGCTGCTTTGCAGTGCGATAACAGAGTACTCTTAAAAGGGAAATTTTATTCCCGGCGGCAGTCCCATTCCGCTGGTCAGCGCCGACATTTTCTCCTGCGTGGTTGTTTCGACTTTGCGGACGGCGTCGTTGAAAGCCGCAGCGACCAAGTCTTCCAGCATTTCTTTGTCGTCACCGATCAAGCTGCTGTCAATGTGGACGCGTTTGACATCATGACGACAGGTCATCGTGATTTTTACCATGCCAGCACCGGATTGGCCTTCGACTTCGATGCTGGCGAGATTTTCCTGCATTTGCCGCATGTTTTCCTGCATCATTTGCGCTTGCTTCATCATGTTTCCGATATTGCCTCTCATTTCTTTTGTCTCCTTTATTTTTCAATGGGTTTAATGGAAGGAACGATCAGTTTTGCGTCAAACTGCTCAATCAATTCTTGTACGACCGGATCCTTCTCAATGGCTGCAATGGCATTGGTCTGCTTCTCTTCTTCTTCGCGTTGTTGCAGTGCCACCGGTGTTAATCCGGTGATGCTGCCGACGGAAAAATTCAAGGTAACGGGCTTGCCAAAATAGCTATTCAGCGCTGCTTGGATTTTATCCTGATATTTTTTTTCCAGCAGGTGCTTATGCACATCCGGTACGCATAATTCTATTTTCTCCCCGGTGATGGTTTTGGCTTCGCTGTGATGCGCCAGCATTTTTGCCATGCCGGTCAGCTTCAATTGCTGGCTCAGTTGCGGCCAATCCAGCAGGGGAGCGGTGGTGTTTTCTGGCGGGGTAGTTTGTTCTGGCGCTGCTTGCGGTTTTTTCTCCGCGGTTACGGACGGTTTGCTGCTCACAGGTGCGGCCTGCGGGCTCTGACGATTTGTTGCCAGATCATCCGGCATGAACGTCAGCATGCGTAACAATGTCATGGTAAAACCGGCATATTCATCGGGCGCCAGACTCAGATCGCCGCGCCCGTGCAATGCGATCTGATAGAACAGCTGCACATCATCGGGCGCTAAGGATTTGGCCAACGCAATGATACGTGCGTATTCCGGAGTATCCTCGCTGATCGCCTGCGGCACGGTTTGCGCCAGTGCGATGCGATGCAATAACGCGGCCAGATCCTGCAAGGCGGAATCGAAGGAAAGGCACTGCGCTTCCATTTCATCAGCCAGCGACAAGAGCTTCGCGCCATCTTGCCGCGTTAAAGCTTCGAGCAGATCGAACAGATAGCTCTGATCGATGATGCCGAGCATATCCCGCACACCGGCTTCCTCGATTTTGCCCTCGCCAAAGGCGATGGCCTGATCCAGCAGGCTGAGCGCATCGCGCATGCTGCCTTGCGCGGCGCGCGCGACCAGCTGCAACGAAGGGATGTCGCAGGGAATGTTTTCCTGTGCCAAGATATGCTTGAGGTGTGCGGCAATTTGCGTTTGCGGAATTTGTTTCAGGTTGAATTGCAAACAACGAGACAAGACCGTGATGGGGATTTTCTGCGGATCGGTGGTCGCCAGCACGAATTTGACATGCGCCGGAGGTTCTTCCAATGTTTTTAACATAGCATTGAACGCCGATTTGGACAGCATGTGCACTTCGTCGATGATGTAAATCTTATAACGCGCGCCGGTGGGCGCATACAGCGCATTTTCCAGCAGTTCGCGCATGTTATCGACTTGCGTGTTGGACGCCGCATCCAATTCGATCAAATCGATAAAGCTTCCCGCATCGATTTGCAAACATGCCGCGCAAGCGCCGCAAGGTGTAGCGGTCACACCGGTTTCACAGTTGAGCGACTTAGCCAGAATGCGGGCGATGGTGGTTTTGCCGACACCGCGCGTGCCGGTCAGTAAATACGCATGGTGTAAACGGTTTTGCTCAAGCGCATTGGTCAATGCTCTGACCACATGCTCCTGTCCAGTCAATTCGGAAAAATTTCTCGGGCGCCACTTACGCGCAAGGACTTGTGTTTGGGACACGTTTTTGATTGGAAAAGCGAATTAGATCCTGTTAAACCAGTAAAAATCCGGAAAGGCAGATCCCAGTTCGTGTTGGGTGGCGAGCCCGACCCCCGGCACTCGCAATAAATAGCTGTGGCTGCTTCCTTCCGGACCTGACCAGATTGACTACCTTGCAATGCGGGGAGGCCCGCCATAAAACTCAATGTGGCGGAAGTATACCAGTTGATGATGGATTACTCCAATTTCAATCACAGCTGAAGTGCGCATTTGCCGGTAAAAGAAAATAAATTCAAACTCAAATTTGATCTGGCCGTTATGTTATTTTTCCCCGGGAATTGCAAAATGTTCCATCATCGCGATCTACTCGACGACTTGAATAAACCATTACCGCTGAAGGATAAAATGATCAGCGCGCATCGTTCTGTTCAGAACAAGTTTCCGTTTATTTCACGGATTGCAATCGCGCTGTATGATCCCGATACGCGCGTGCTGAAAACGTATCTGAATAGCAGCGATGGAGAAAACCCTTTGCTGCACTATCAAACGTCATTGGATAACGCGCCGTCGTTAAAGGAAATCCTTGTCCAAGGCTTGCCGCGAGTGGTCAATAACCTGGTGACTTTTGAGAGCGGTACGCACGAACATACCCAGCGTATCGGCCGCTCCGGTTATGCCGCGAGCTATACCATGCCGATTTTTCATAGTGGTGAGTTTGTCGGATTTTTGTTTTTTAATTCGCATGAAACCGAAGTATTCACTGAGAATGTATTGAGCATTCTCGATATCTACGGCCACCTGATCGCACTGATGATTGTCAATGAGCTGGCCACATTGAAGGTCATGAACGCTGCGCTGAAAACAACCAGCGGCATTACCCATTTCCGCGATCCCGAAACGGGCAGTCATTTGGATCGTATGTCACGCTACAGCCGCATCATTGCCGAAGCACTCGCCGACCGATACGATCTGGACGATGCATACATCGAGCAAGTTTTTATGTTTTCGCCGCTGCACGATATCGGCAAGATCGCCATACCGGACAGTATCTTGCTGAAACCGGGGCCGTTGAATGAGGAAGAGCGAGCGATCATGAATACGCATGCACGAAAAGGTAGGGAAATGATCGACGATATCGTGATGAATTTTGGCTTCGGTAGCATCCATCACATTAATGTACTGCGCAATATTGCTGAATTTCACCATGAAGCGGTGAATGGCAGTGGTTATCCTGCCGGTAAGTGCAATGATGAGATTCCGCTGGAGGCGCGTATTGTCGCAGTCGCCGACGTGTTCGATGCGCTGACTTCGCGCCGCCCGTATAAGGAAGCCTGGAGCAACGAAAAAGCATTCGCCATGTTGCAACAGCTCGCCGGTGAAAAACTCGATGTCGATTGCGTGAATGCGTTGATTGAAAACCGGCAGAAAGTGGAATCGATTCAACAACAGTT
Organism: Nitrosomonas sp.; assembly: GCF_040240425.1. Classification (GTDB taxonomy): domain Bacteria; phylum Pseudomonadota; class Gammaproteobacteria; order Burkholderiales; family Nitrosomonadaceae; genus Nitrosomonas. The sequence goes on from NZ_QPHG01000009.1 coordinate 42,983, forward strand.
TAAGGAAGATATCTACGGCTAGCGGCGCTTGACCGTGGCACCGGAATCAACTAGATTTTTCCCGCAAAATCCAACCAATACGTATCGTTTAAATCCGCTAAAATCAGCAGTTTTATGAGAAGCTCATCAGTAGAGCGATGACTGCCGGTAATTTTTCTCCTATTCTGATCAAACCCAGTGACGCCAGCGCATGGATGACTTGTATCCGGCGTGTCTGGCTGGATAAACATCAACCCGTTGCAGCGGAGCTCGATGGATTTAATCGGCTGCTCAGCGATCTTGGCCTGGAACATGAAGCCGCCATGCTGGCCAAGCTGGGAGATCAATATGCCGTCAGCAAAGCGGTTTCCTTTGAGCATACGCAAGACTTGATGCAACAAGGTGTACCGGTGATCTATCAGGGTCGTTTGCTGGATGAGCAGCAGGGGCTGGTGGGTTATCCCGATTTCCTGATCCGGCATGAAAGCGGGTACTATCAGCCCGCAGATGCGAAGCTTTCCTTGAGTGAAAATAAAAAATCGATTCAGATTCAGCTGGGAATCTATCGCCGTCTACTGGCCAACGATTTACCGGCGATGGTTTTTTTGGGCAATGGCCGTGTTGCGCAATTGGGCGATGAAGTCGAGCCATTGGTCGATGAATTTATTACCAGCATGAGAGCACTGCTAGACTTGCCGCAACCACCCGCAGTCCGCTATAGCCATAGTAAATGCCGTATTTGTCCGCACGAAGCGGCTTGTCGCTCGGAATTCGAAGCCAGAGAGGATATTTCGCTGTTGTACGGCGTGCACGGCAAAGCCGCGGATCATTTGGCGCAAGCCGGAATTGCAACGATCTCGCAGCTTGCCAGGGAGTCGGCCGAATCCCTCCCGGATGTACCGCATCTCAAGGGTAGTAAACGCAAGCACCGCGCCATTTTGCAGGCTCGCTCGATGTTGAACGGTGAAGTATTTCACCTGGATAAAGCCGTTCTACCGCAAGGTACTTGGGTACATTTCGATATCGAAGACAATCCATTAACTCCGAATCGCGAGCGCCATGTTTATCTGTGGGGATTTTTGGTCCCGCCGTATGACCGGGAAAGCTTTGAATACGTCTGGACCGATGATGAGGCCAGTGATTATGCAGGCTGGCTGGGTTTCTTGCAGAAAATGGATGAATATCGTTCGCAGTATCCGGCCCTAGTGCTGGCGCATTATTCCAACCACGAAAGAGCGACGATCGGCAAGTACGCCGAGCGTTACGGTATGGGAAATCATGCCACGGTGAAATGGTTGCTGGGCGCGGATAGCCCGCTGTTTGATATGCAAAATCCGGTGCTGGATTGTCTGGTGTTGCCGCTGCAAGGCTATGGACTGAAGGATATCTGCAAACATCCGGGGTTGGTGAATTTTCAATGGGAAAATGAGGAATCCGGATCGCAGTGGTCGGTGGTGCAATTCAACCGTTTCCGCGCGGAGACAAGCTTGGCCGAGAAGCAAAAACTGCAAGCCGCAATACTGGGTTATAACCGTGATGACGTGATCGCCACGCGCAGACTGGAAGTCTGGCTCCGGGAGTTATTTTCCTGAAATACCGCTCAATCATTTCTTCGGTTCTGATGAAATTCCCTGCTTAGGTTAAAATACGCTTTTTTCCGATCCGCGTTGTGTATTGCAAGGCGAATCTTTGCTGTTAGACCAGAAAGTCTATAAAAGGAATTGTTATGAAATACCAGACCGATGATTTACGTATTGTCGGCGTGCATGAGTTGACTCCGCCGGTTGAGTTGCATCGTGAATATCCGATGACGGAGAATGCGACGCAAACCGTTTATGCCGCGCGGCAAGCCACTCATCGCATTCTGCACGGCGAGGATGACCGCTTGCTGGTTGTGGTCGGCCCTTGCTCCATTCACGATGTCGACGCCGCGCTGGAGTATGCCGCGCGTTTGAAGCATTTGCGCGAAACGCTGAAGCAGCAGTTGCATATCGTGATGCGCGTGTATTTTGAAAAACCGCGCACCACCATCGGCTGGAAAGGGCTAATCAACGATCCCGATCTGGATAACAGTTTTCATATCAACAAAGGTTTGCGGACGGCTCGCCGGTTGTTGCTGGATTTGAATACCATCGGCATGCCATCGGCTACCGAATACCTGGACCTGATTAGTCCGCAGTATTTATCGGATTTGATCAGCTGGGCGGCGATCGGCGCACGCACGACCGAAAGCCAGGGGCATCGCGAACTCGCTTCCGGCGTGTCTTGTCCGATTGGCTTCAAAAACGGCACGTATGGCAATTTGAATATCGCGATTGACGCGATTGCGGCCGCTTCCCGCCCGCATCATTTTCTGTCGGTCACCAAAGAAGGGCATACCGCGATTTTTGCTACCAAAGGCAATGAAGACTGCCACATCATCCTGCGCGGCGGACGTAAACCAAATTACGATGCGGCGAGTGTCGCCTCGGCGGTGGAAGAATTGAAAAAAGCCAAACTGCCGCCGCATTTGATGATCGATTTCAGCCACGCCAATAGCCACAAGGATTACCGCCGTCAAAATGATGTGGCGGCCGATGTGGCGGAACAGATTGCAGGCGGTAGCCATGCCATTTGCGGCGTGATGATCGAAAGCCATCTGGTGGAAGGTAACCAGAAAGCTGACGGTAAAAAACGCGAGGAATTGGTTTACGGGCAGAGCATTACGGACGGCTGCATCAATTTTGAAGCGACCGAGCACGTGCTGCAACAGCTGGCAAACGCGGTTGAAAAGCGCAGAAAGAAATAGCGAAGCTTTCTGATTTCCCTCTGCAAGGCGCTGTAAAGCAGAAGGCTGACAGAATATCGAAGCATGGAGGTGGGAATGCCTAAAATTCTGGTAACCGGCGCGACCGGTCAAATCGGTACGGAATTGACGCTGGCTTTGCGTGAGCGTTACGGCGTGGAAAGCGTCGTTGCCGCCGGATACCGCCGTGAATCTTCCGGCGGCTTGACGCAAGCGGGACCGTATTGCAGTCTCGACGTGCGCGATGCGGCCGCACTGGATGAAGTGATTGCTGGGCAGAGTATTACGGTGATTTATCATCTCGCCGCGATGCTTTCCGCAGTGGCCGAAGAACAACCACTGCAAGCCTGGGATATCAATATGAACGGCCTGCTGAATGTGCTGGAAAGCGCGCGCCAGCACCGTTGCCGGGTGTTTTTCCCCAGTTCCATTGCTGCATTTGGTCCCGGCACACCACCGTACAATACGCCGCAGGATACCGTGCAGCATCCTTCGACGATCTATGGCATTACCAAAGTGACGGGTGAATTGTTGTGCGATTACTATCATCGCCGCTACGGCGTCGACGCACGCGGCTTACGCTATCCCGGACTGATTTCCAATCAAGTGCTGCCGGGCGGTGGTACGACCGATTATGCCGTGGATATTTTTTACGCTGCGGTCAAGCAGCGGCATTACGACTGCTTTCTGCGCGCCGATACGCAGCTGGATATGATGTATATGCCCGATGCCATTGCAGCCGCAATGCTACTGATGGAAACCGATCCCGGTAAATTGACGCATCGCAACGGTTTTAACGTGACTGCGATGAGTTTTACCCCAGCACAGTTGGCAGCGGAAATACAAAAGCATCTGCCCGGTTTTACCATCGGCTATACGGTCGATCCGCTGCGGCAAGCGATCGCCGATTCTTGGCCACGGCATATGGATGACAGTGCCGCGCGGGCCGAATGGGGCTGGCAGCCGAGCTTTGATTTGCCCGGCATGGTGGCCGATATGCTGGCGCACATCAACGCCAAATTACGTAACGGTTAATGGGAGATCTCTATGTCGCTATCGAAAGTGGAACCGCTATTCCTGGCAAAGTTAAACCAATTGCAACAGCAGGGAGTCCGCAAGGGCGATGAGAAAATCATTACCGGCATTCTTGCGCCGGAAGATGGATTTGGGCCGCGCTACCAGTTGCACGGTTACGGCGGACGCGCATTTTTGCGCATGAACTCGAATTCCTATTTGGGATTGGCGCAGCATCCCGCCGTGATCGAAGCGGAAGCGCGGGCGGTGGAACAGTATGGCGCTGGTCCCGGCGCGGTGCGTTTTATCAGTGGCACGTATGCGCCGCATGTCGAACTGGAGCGCAGGCTGGCGGCGTTTCATGGCCGTGAAGCGGCGATGTTGTTCAGCGCGGCCTATGCCACGATGGTTGGCGTGCTGCCGCAATTGATTTCTGAGCAGACGCTGGTGGTCAGTGATGCCCTGAACCACAATTGCATCATCAACGCGATCCGTCTCGCCCATCCCGCCGGAAAAGCGATTTATGCACACGGTGATATGCATGATCTGGAAAAAATCCTGAGCACCAATCGTGACCGCTATCAACGGGTTTGTGTGGTCACCGACGGTGTTTTCAGCATGCGCGGCGATCATGCGCCGTTGGATGAATTCGATGCCTGTTGCGCCAAGCACCAAAGCGATTATCCCGAAGGCATTGTCACGATAGTGGATGACTCGCACGGCATTGGCGCTTTCGGCAGCACCGGGCGCGGTACTGAAGAAATTACGGGAGGGCGGGCGGATGTGTTGGTCGCCACGCTCGGTAAGGCGTTCGGCGTCAACGGCGGTTACGTTGTTGCCAGCGCTACGGCCATCGCTTACTTGCGGGAAACCGCGCCGTCGTATATCTATTCCAATCCGATCACGCCCGCCGAAGCGGCCGCTGCACTGGCGGCGCTGGATGTACTGGAAAGTGCAGAAGGCTTGGACCTGCTGGATCGATTGCGCAGCTTAAGCACTAAACTCCGATCCGGATTGCAACAGCTCGGTTTTGAAACGTTGCCCGGAGAGCACCCCATCGTGCCGGTATTTATCCGCGACACCGCCAAAACCGCCGCATTGGTTGCGCATTTATTCGATCACAACATTCTTGCCACCGGTTTGAATTATCCGGTCGTGCCACAAGGCGATCAGGAAATCCGCTTGCAGGTTTCCGCCGGACATACTGAGCGGGATTTGGATTATTTGCTCAATGCGTTGGCGGATTTTCGTCAGTAGCGGCTGATTTTAGGGGGTTCGGTTTCAGGCCGTTTGAGTGCGCGGACGGAAAAAGGAACAAATGCTTCAGCGATTTGGAAATAAAAAAACGACAGAACTCGAACTGAGTTATTTCACAGCATCTTCAGTTTTATTCTTGATTTCTTTAGCGATTTCTTCCATTTTTCCCTGAGCTTCTTCAGAAGCATCCTTCACCGCACTCGTGATATCTTCGACGGCATCGCGCGCTTTTTCGTTAGGACGCCGGTCTAGCGCGTCGTTGACTTTGTCCATTACCTTTTCTGTGGTTTCCGTTGGTTTTTGTCCGCAGGCGGATAAAGTCGATAGCACTATCGCAATCATAAAAAGGTAGCGTAATTTCATGTTTTTTCCCCGTATTGATTAGAACTAAGATTCTAACTCACCGGGCTGGTTTTTATTCAGCCAAGTGAGTGCTTCACGTTATTTTACGTTGGGACAATCCATGTAAACGGGGTGCGATGTAATCACAATCGCCACGCGATTTTCCTGATCGGGTGTGTTGTCGGCACCGGGAACTTCACCAATTGCTTTAGTGATTAATTGACTGGGCCGTGCACCGCTTGCTACCAATCGTTGTATCACCGCTTGGGCTCTTCTTTCCGATAAATCCTGATTGTAGGCTGGTTTGCCGACAGTATCCGTTGATGCAGTGACGGTTGCAGTCGCATCGGGATGGGCTTCCAGCCAGTTGCCTACTTTGCCGATGGTTTCGTCTTTGGTTTTAAAGGGGACAGCGCTGCCTGTTTTGAAATAAGCAACGGTATCGTGAATCGATTCTTTTTTATGATGGTTATGGCCATGTACTTCTGTCAGCCACAGACACATTTCCTTCTCCGCTTCCAAGCGATGGCGTGCGGCTGATTTGGCGGCATCCAATGCCTTTTGCTTTTCGTTGATATTCCAATAGTGATTTTTTTCAAGATGACCCAGAATCTCATTGGCGGTTTCCAGATCTTCTTCGGATTGTTCTTGATGCCACATGGCTTGCCCGTAGTGGCCCGATCTGGCGGCTTTGATCTCGGCCTTCAAATCTTCCGTATCGGTTTTTGGCGTGGCGCAGGCAGTCAGGAGCAGTATCAGAATTGCTAGCGGTAAGTAATGATATTTTTTCATGATGATATCCTTATGATCGAATGGGTCGCAGCAGGCTTATTCGCCATCATCCAATGGGCCGTAACTGGTCCAGTAGCCGGGGTAATGCAAGCCAAAATAACGGCTGTCTTCACTGAAACGATTCCAAACATAAGCTGGCGAGGCAAATTCACTGGATGGAACCGGTGAGGTGATGACTTCCACGCCGCCTACCAGTGTCCGGCTCACACCATGCACGATGCCGCGGATAACACCCCACGTCAGACCTAGAAAAATATTTTGATCGCTGGTGATATTGATCACGTTTTTGGGAATTTCGATAAAGCCGAAGGCAATGTTTGCAATACCCTGGCTTAGTTTGTCGATGAAATAGCTTTCTGCTTTGGCTGTCGATGTCATCATCAGCGCGCAGGTTAGAATGCAGGTAGCCAGAATTTTATTTTTGCTCATGAGTAGCTCCTTATTTTTTGAATTGAAACTACGCGAGACCCTACACAGATACCCAAAAGTGCAGACCCCACAACGATCTTTACCTTGATGACTGATTTGTCTGGGAATTTTATTGCCGCCCCAGATTTTTTCATCATAAAGCTGCTGGTTGGATAAATAAATAAGCTTTTGCTTATTTCTATCTAAGCGATTTGCTTATAAAAATGCAGAGATGATTGAGAATCAGCGCAAAAATCGGGAGAAGGCGAGTGATTCTGAGTGCTGTGGGCTGATCATAAGCGCCTGCTTTGGATGCTTGCCATTCGGATCAGTTACGGCCTGTACGCCCGCACAGCTGCCGCCAATTTTTGGGCATAGCAGGGATTCTATGGGTCAAAGTAATCAGGGACATCGGTAGCCGTCGGAAAGTAAAAAACTGTTTAGATACCTCTACTCGAGACTCGGCAAGATCGATTCAAGAAAGCTGCCTTAGCAAGGTATTCGTCATGTTTCAGAAAGAATTTTTGGTTAGATAGTACCGGGTCTAAGTTTTCTCATTTGTTAGATATTGACTCGTTCTATCTATTGGATTAGCGAAGATTTTACTGTACATTGCGGCATATTGTTATAAGCATATCTATGCTTAGGATAATTCGCTCTAACGGCTAATCAAGTTGAGCAAGAATAAAAAAGGATTTCGCACAATTCATGGCCGCTAAAGAAGCCAAAGCCCGAATCAAAATCAATAAGCTACTTGAAGAATCCGGTTGGCGTTTTTTTGACGATGCCTCTGGCAAAGCCAATGTCGTGCTGGAACCCAATGTCAAGCTGACCAAAGCCGGTATTGATGCAATGGGTGAGAATTTTGAGAGCGCGCACAACGGTTTTATCGATTTTCTGTTATTAGATGCACAAAGTCATCCGCTGATTGTGCTCGAAGCGAAAGCGGAAGATAAAAATCCCCTGATTGGAAAGGAACAAGCGCGCGGCTATGCCAAATCCCAGAACTGCCGCTTTGTGATCCTCTCCAATGGGAATTTGCATTATTTTTGGGATTTGGAACAAGGCAATCCGCATATCATCACGCGCTTCCCAAGTCCGGATTCAATCAAGGGATACCAGCGCTTTCAACCAAATCCACATCGCCTGATTACCGAAATAGTTTCAAAAGACTATATTGCGCTGACGCAAATGCCGGGCTATGCCAATGAGGCAGGCTGGAAAAGCGAAGCCGAGCGTCCTGCTTTTATCGCCAAGAACCGGCTGCGCTTCCTGCGGGATTATCAAAAACGTGCAGTTCAAGCATTGCAGAATGCTGTGGCGGAAGGGAAAAGCCGTTTCCTGTTTGAAATGGCCACCGGCACCGGTAAGACACTAACCGCTGCCGCAGTGATCAAACTTTTCCTGCGAACGGGAAATGCGCAGCGCGTGTTGTTTCTGGTGGACAGGCTTGAATTGGAAGACCAGGCTAACAAGGCATTTGTTGCCTATCTGAAGAATGATTACACCTCGGTCCTATATAAGGAACGCCGTGACGAATGGCGCAAAGCCGAGATCGTTGTCACGACGGTACAATCCTTGTTGTTCAATGACAAGTACCAGCGTTTGTTTTCACCGACGGATTTCGATCTAGTCATTTCCGACGAAGCGCACCGTTCCATCGGCGGTAATGCCCGTGCTGTATTTGAATATTTTGTCGGCTACAAACTGGGACTGACCGCAACGCCCAAGGATTATCTGAAACAATTCGATAGCAAAAAATCCAATACCCGTGATCCGCGTGAATTGGAACGGCGTCTGTTACTCGACACCTACCGTACCTTCGGTTGCGAGTCCGGCGAACCGACTTTCCGTTACTCACTGCTCGATGGCGTGCGTGAAGGATTTCTTGTCAATCCGCTGGTAGTGGATGTGCGCAGCGACATTACCACCCAATTGCTGTCCGACAAAGGCTATGCGGTTGCCGTAGTGGACGACGATGGAAAAGAAGCAACCGAAAGTTTCTACCAAAAAGACTTCGAGAAAAAATTCTTCTCCGAAGCGACCAATCGATTATTTTGTGAAACGTTCATGCGCAATGCGCTACGCGATCCGATCAGCGGCGAAACCGGCAAAAGCATCGTGTTTGCCGTGAGCCAGAATCACGCCGCCAAACTGACGCAAATGCTCAATGAATTGGCCGATGCGCTTTTCCCCGGCAAGTATCAATCCGACTTCGCCGTGCAAGTGACGTCGCTGATTCCCGAAGCGCAGCAATATACCATCAACTTCGCCAACAATAATTTGCTCGGTTCGGCCAACTTCGAGGAAAACTACCGCACCAGCAAAGCGCGTGTTTGTGTCACCGTTGGCATGATGACCACCGGCTACGATTGCCCGGATATCCTGAACTTGGCGATGATGCGGCCGATCTTCTCACCGCAGGATTTCGTGCAGATCAAAGGGCGCGGCACGCGCAAGCAAGATTTTCTGGAGCAGCTTTTCGATCCGGCCATGAAACAGCAGTTGGAGAAACAGGAGAAAACCCGCTTTAAGCTATTCGATTTCTTTGCGAATTGCGAATACTTCGAGGAAAAATTCAATTACGACGAAGTGCTGAAACTGCCGCAACCGCAAAGCGGTGAAAAATCAGAATTGCCGCCGCTGCCGCCATCCGGCACATTCCAGTATGGTGGAGCGGATACGCTCGCTGCAATCGGGGAGCATCAAATCGGCGAGCATGGCATGAAAATCGACCGCATGTTTTTCAACAAATTTGAAGAACAAGCCCAAAGCGATATCGCGTTGAAAATGTTGGTTGAAAATGCGCAATGGGATCAAGCGGCCGATTACGTGCATCGCCATTTATTCGACAAACCGCAAGCGTTCTTCTCGCTGGAAACCTTGCGCCGCGCCGCCGGCGTGGATCGTCACCTGAGTTTGCGTGAACTGCTGGAGAAAGTGTTCGGATTGATTCCCGGATTCAAATCGAAGGATGAATTATTGGAAGATGAATTCCAGAAGCTCCTGCTCGATTTGTCACCGGAGGAGCTGGAACAGCACGTGGATGCCATTGTTGCACTGAAGAACTATTTCAAAGCATATGCCAGCGACGGTCATTTGCGTTATATCATCGATCAAGGAAAACTCACCGAGCTGAATGTCAATCCGAACTTCAACATGACTGATTTCATAGCCGTACCGGCGGCATGGCGCAACCGTATCCCGGAGTACGTCAAAAACTACCTTCCGCTCGATCAATTCAAGTAACCCGATAACCCAATAACCCAATGCTGGATTCCGAAACCAAACGCCGCATCGATTCCTGCCGTAATATGCTTGTCGGTAGGGTGCCCAACCCACAATCCCAGGTCGAGCAAATCACCATTGCGCTGATTTATAAGTTCATGGACGATATGGACGCTGAAGCCGAGGCATTGGGCGGCAAGCGCAGTTTTTTTACCGGAGAATTCGAGCAATACGGCTGGTCCAAGTTGATGGCGCCCGGCATCGGCGGCTTCGATATGTTGAACTTGTATTCCGAAGCCATCCAGAAAATGAACGAAAATCCGGGGGTGCCCGCGCTGTTCCGCGATATTTTCAAGAATGCCTATTTGCCGCACCGCGACCCGGAAACGCTGCGCAGCTTCCTGAAAGAGATTAACAGCTTCACCTACGATCATTCCGAACGGCTCGGCGATGCTTTCGAGTACCTGCTCTCGGTACTCGGCAGCCAGGGCGATGCCGGGCAATTCCGCACGCCGCGCCATATCATCGACTTCATGGTGGAAATCATCGATCCGAAAAAGGACGAATCGATTCTCGATCCAGCCTGCGGCACGGCCGGCTTTTTGATTTCGTCGTACAAGCACATCCTCAAGCACAATAGTAAGGGTTACCAAGAACAGCAGGATCTTGAGACGTACGATGAACAAGGCGTGCCGCTGGAATTGCTGACCCTCGACAGCCCGCTGCATTACAGGGGCGATCTGCTCACACCCGACGACAAAAAGCGCCTCGCTACCAATATTCGCGGCTACGACATCTCGCCGGACATGGTGCGCCTGTCGCTGGTGAATATGTATCTGCACGGCTTCGCCAGCCCGCATATCGACGAGTACGACACGCTCACCAGCGACGAGAAATGGAACGAACTGGCCGACGTGATCCTCGCCAATCCGCCGTTCATGTCGCCGAAAGGTGGCATCAAGCCGCATAAGCGTTTCTCCATCACCGCCACGCGCTCGGAAGTGCTGTTCGTCGACTACATCGCCGAGCACCTCACGCCCAATGGCCGCGCCGCCGTCATCGTGCCAGAAGGCATCATTTTCCAAAACGGCAATGCCTACAAACAACTGCGCGAAATGCTGGTAAAGCAGTATCTGGTCGCGGTCATTTCACTGCCCGCCGGTGTGTTCAACCCCTACAGCGGTGTCAAAACCTCGATCCTGGTGCTGGATAAACGCTTGGCGAAAAAGACCGATGCGATTCTGTTCGCGAAAATCGAAAATGACGGTTACCACCTCGGCGCACAACGCCGCCCGGTCGATAACAACGATTTACCGGCGGCGGTGAACAATATCAAAGGATGGCTGGGCAGTGTGCAAAACGGCGCAGCGTTTGATGTCGAGCACATTGCGAATCTGCACCTCGTGGCGAAGAAGACGATTAGCGAGAACGGCGACTACAGTCTGAGCGGAGACAGATTCCGTGATAACGCAAAACAAGCGAGTAAGCATGAAGTCGTGCCTCTAGGTGACGTAGTCGAAATATTGGATAGTCGACGAAAACCCATAACCAAAGGCGATCGCGAGCCCGGACCGTATCCTTACTATGGGGCGACTGGTGTACTTGATTACGTGAAAGACTACATTTTCGATGAAGTACTGGTTCTCATCGGAGAAGATGGAGCAAAGTGGGAAGCAGGTGAGAAAACGGCCTACGCGATCAACGGGAAAGTATGGGTAAACAATCATGCTCATGTCTTGAGACCAAATCGTGAGCTACTGCTCGATACTTATCTTATTGAGCTGATCAATGAAATGGACTTAACGCCGTACATTACTGGCGTAACCGTACCAAAGCTCAATCAAGAAAAGCTGCGCTCCATCAAAATCCCCCTCCCACCGCTGGAAGTACAGAAGGAGATCGTGGCGGAGATCGAGGGTTATCAGAAAATCATCGATGGCGCTCGTCAAGTCGTCAAAAACTATCAGCCCCGTATCTCCATCCACCCCGACTGGCCAATCGTGCGACTTGACGAGATTAGCGAGAAGATAACTGATGGTGATCACCAGCCGCCGCCAAAGTCGGCAACGGGTGTTCCGTTTATTACGATTTCAAACATCGAACCGGGGGCGGGTATAGATTTCTCAAAGACCTACTTTGTGCCGCGAGAGTACTACGATGACTTGAAAGAATACCGGAGGCCGAAACGAGGAGACGTACTTTACACAGTAACAGGTTCATTCGGTATTCCAGTGTTAATCGATTTTGATAAGGAATTCTGTTTTCAGCGCCACATAGGACTGATTCGTCCAGCCGATAAGCTACTATCTAACTATTTATATTTCTTTCTCCAATCACCAAACGCAATTGCGCAAGCAAATGCAGCCGCGACGGGTGTAGCACAAAAGACCGTGTCATTGGAGTCGCTTAGAGGATTCAAAATACCGCTGCCTGACCTCGACACCCAGCGCGCTATCGTCGCCCAAATCGAAACCGAGCAGCACCTCGTCAACGCCAACAAGGAATTGATCCGCATCTTCGAAGAAAAAATCAAAGCCGTCATCAACCGCGTCTGGGGAGAAACCGCATGAGCAAAGACCTGACCAATTCATCCATCGACCGGCAGAATATCCTCAACAATCCCTATGCTGTCGCTGAAATCGAGAAAGCCGCCGGAATTCAGGGGATTCCATTCGAGGGTAAGACGGTGGTGCTCAAGGAGCAGGTGGCATCATTCTTTGAAGTGACGCTTCGAACCATTGAGAACTATCTCGAGCAGCATGCTCAAGAGTTATCAAAAAACGGTTATGAGGTATTGCGAGGTAATCGTCTGAAATCGTTCAAAGAAGTGATTAAAGGTTTGGATGTTACCGAAACCGATTTCGGGAACATCGCCAAGACCCCCCAATTGGGTATCTTTGATTTCAGGGCGTTTCTTAATCTGGCCATGCTGGTATCGGAAAGCGAGCGGGCGAAACTGTTGCGTCAGGCGATTCTGGATATTGTCATCGATACGATTAATCAGCGTACCGGCGGCGGGACTAAGTACATCAATCAGCGTGACGAGGATTTTCTGCATTCCGCCTTTGTCGAGGAGAACTATCGCAAGCAGTTCACCGATGCGCTGAAGGATTGCGTAGCGATGGGAAATTTCAAGTATGCGGTTTATACGGACAAGATTTACGTCAGTATTTTTCGTGAAAAAGCGAGCGAATATCGGAAAATATTGAAACTCGACAATAGGGACAGCGTCCGCGCTACGTTTTATGCCGAAGTGCTCGATTTGATCGCTTCCTATGAAAGCGGTTTTGGCGACATGCTGCAACAGCAGGCGACCGTGAAAGGGCGCAAGCTTACGACCTGGGAAGTCGATGGTCTATTCAAAACTTTTGAATCGCAGGCGCACTGGAAACCACTGATCGAGAAAGCGCGTATGAAGATGGCCAGCCGCGATTTGGCATTCCGCGATGCATTACATCTCCAGCTCAAGGAATACATCACGCCGGTGCAGCGCGAGGATTACGAGCGCTTTCTCGGAGAAAAAAGCAAAGAACTGGCTGATCGGCTGGAAGACGCCAAGGATGTCATGAAACGCCTGAAGGAACGGGAATAGTGGCATTGATCTATCTGACTTTGGAACAGGTTATCGAGATTCATGCAAAAACAGTGGAAGTGAGTGGCGGCGGCACGCTGGGGCATTTGGATCTCGGTAAACTGGAAAGCGTGCTTCAGCACATTCAAGATGATGACTACTACCCGACATTTGAAGAAAAGCTGACACATTTGTTCTTTAGTGCCTGCAAGTTTCACTGTTTTCAGGATGGCAATAAAAGGATTGCCATTACGCTCAGTGCGCAGATGTTATTGTTCAATGGCTATCTGTATTGCGTGAGCAGTTTTCTAAGGGAAATGGAAAATATCAGCTATCACGTTGCTGCCGGAAATATCGATAAGGAATTGCTTCAGGAAATCATTACAGCTCATTTGATGGAAGAGGAAAACAGCGAATCGCTTAAGTTAAAGATATTGAATGCTATTTCAGGGTAAACACGATAATGGCAATTTGGTGTGCAGAAGGTATTGTTTATTGCAAAGAATTGAATCGTCTGCCAGTCGGCATGAGGATTTGGGGTGTCGATCTTAATTCAGCAATATTACGCACAGATTATGCACCGATAAAATAAAAAAGACCTGAATTTATTCAAGTCTTTATTTTATTTGGCGTCCCCAACGAGATTCGAACTCGTGTTACCGCCGTGAAAGGGCGATGTCCTAGGCCTCTAGACGATGGGGACAAAGTGATGTGTTGCTTATGGCACCGCTTAATCCAAGAGAAACTGGTGGAGATAAGCGGGATCGAACCGCTGACCTCTTGCATGCCATGCAAGCGCTCTCCCAGCTGAGCTATACCCCCTGATCAAAGGAAGGGGGATTATACTGATGCGATGATTTATTGTAAAGAAAAGATCAACCGGGAAAACTACCGAGATGACTGTTCATGCGTGCCAGTGTTTCTTCGCGTCCGAGCAACGCCAGTACCGCATCGATCGACGGGGTGTGAACTTCGCCGGTGACCATGACCCGTAGCGGCATGGCGATTTTCGGCAATTTGACGTCGTGTTCCTTGGCGGCGGTTTTTATTTCCTGATGGATGACTTCGCGTGTCCATTCGATGTGGCGGAATTTTTCCAGCAAGCCCGTCATGATCGGTTTTGTTTCCGCAGTAAAATGCTGCGCTTTCAACTCGTCATCCGGTTCCAGCGGACGGTAAAAGTACACTGCGGCATCCGCCAATTCTTCGATGGTGTTCACTCGCTCTTTGAGCAAGTCGACAACCTGTGTCAGATCGGGGCCGCCATCCGTCAGACAATTGTCTTTGGTCAGGAAAGGTGTCACCAGTTCGGCCAGACGAGTATTGTCCGCTGTTTTGAGATATTGCTGATTGATCCAATGCAGTTTTTCCGGATTGAATTTGGCCGGAGAACGGCTGATTGCGGATAAGTCGAACCATTCCACCAGCTGATCGCGGCTGAAAATTTCCTCGTCACCGTGCGACCACCCCAGTCTCGCCAGGTAATTCAATAACGCTTCCGGCAAATATCCATCCTCGTGATATTGCATGACCGAGACCGCGCCATGCCGTTTCGACAGGCGTTCGCCGTTGGCGCCCAGAATCATCGGCACATGCGCGTATTCCGGTAATGTAGCGCCCAATGCCTTAAGAATATTGATCTGGCGCGGGGTATTGTTGACGTGGTCGTCGCCGCGAATGACGTGGGTGATATTCATATCCAGATCGTCGATCACCACACTGAAATTATACGTTGGGACGCCATCGCCGCGCAGCAGCACCAGATCGTCGAGTTCGTTGTTGGCGACGGTGATTTTCCCCTTGATCTGATCGTTGAAAGTCACGTAACCGTCCAGCGGGTTTTTGAACCGCAGCACCGGTTTTATACCGGCTGGCGGTGTTTGCTTGCTATCGCGCCAACGGCCGTCGTAGCGGGGTTTCAAACCGGCCGCCAATTGCTGTTCACGCATTTCCTCCAGTTCTTCCTTGGTGGCATAGCAGTAATACGCTTGATTATTTTGCAATAATTGCTCGGCAATCTCGTGATAACGGGCTAAGCGCTGCATCTGGTAAAACGGCCCTTCGTCGTAATCCAGTCCCAGCCACGCCATGCCGTCCAGAATCGCCTGAATCGATTGCTGCGTTGAGCGTTCCAGATCGGTGTCTTCAATGCGCAGAATAAATTTTCCGCCGTGCTTGCGTGCATAAGCCCAGGAAAACAGCGCGGTGCGTGCGCCGCCGATGTGGAGATAGCCGGTTGGGCTGGGGGCAAATCGTGTGCGTACCATCATGATTGTTGTGTCAACTATTACGCCGAATATTGGAAAGCGGGTAGTTTACGCGATTCCGCCGAGTATGTTGATAGCCGTATGAAAGCCAAAGCCGATTATAATGAGCGCACTTTTTAATTCAGATGCTTTTCTTGTGGCGCAGACAGGCGCGTTTGCTTAATGACTGACTTGATCCATGATCTGATTTTTGCCGCTGCCGGACGGACACCGGACGTCGAAGCGTTGTCTTATGACAGTCAGCGCATGAGTTATGCCATGCTGGCAGGGGCAGTTGCGGCAACGGCGGAGGGTTTGCGCGCATGTGGCTTGAGCCGTGGCGAGCGTGTGGCGGTTTATCTCGAGAAACGTTCCGAGACCGTAATCGCGCTCTTTGCCGCAGCGGCGGCGGGCGGTGTAATGGTTCCGGTGAATCCGGTATTGAAGCCGGAACAGGTGGCGTACATACTGATCGATTGTAATGTCAGGATACTGGTTACCTCACTGGAGCGGTTAAAGTTGCTGCAAGCGGTTCTGCCGCTTTGCCATGATTTGTATACGGTGATTCTCGTTGATGGCGGAGATCATTTGCCTGCGCTTGCCGGTCTGACAGTTGCCGGTTGGCAAGCCATTTCTGCGGTGCAAAAAGAATATTCCGCATCAGGCGTGATCGACAGCGACATGGCGGCGATTATTTATACCTCGGGCAGCACCGGTAAACCCAAGGGTGTGGTGCTGTCACATCGCAATTTGCTGGCTGGCGCGAAAAGTGTCGCGCAGTATTTGCAAAACCGTCCGGATGACCGGATTCTGACCGTACTGCCGCTGAGCTTCGATTATGGATTGAATCAACTGACGTCCGCTTTTTACGCGGGTGCAACCAATATCCTGATGAACTATCTGCTGCCGCGCGATATCATCCGCATCGTCAGCGACGAACGAATCACCGGCCTTGCGGCTGTGCCGCCACTGTGGATTCAGCTGGCACAACTGGACTGGGGCAAAACACCGTCGTTGCGCTACATTACCAATTCGGGTGGTGCCATGCCGCGTGCGACACTGAATCAATTGCGCAGCGTTTTGCCGGCAGCGCAGGTTTTCCTGATGTACGGTTTTACCGAAGCTTTCCGCTCGACCTATCTGGCGCCGGAAGAAATCGAACGGCGTCCGGATTCGATCGGAAAGGCGGTACCGAATGCAGAAGTTTTGGTTTTGCGCGACGATGGCTCGCCATGCGCGCCGGGTGAGCCGGGTGAATTGGTACAACGGGGCGCTTTGGTGGCGATGGGATACTGGAACGATGCGGAAAGAACGGCATTGTGCTTCAAGCCGCTGAAAGCACGCCAGGCCGGATTGCCGCTTGCGGAGATCGCTGCTTGGTCCGGCGATACCGTGCGTGTCGACGAAGAGGGATATCTGTATTTCATCGAACGCCGCGACGAGATGATCAAAACCTCCGGTTACCGGGTCAGCCCTACCGAAGTGGAAGAAGTTATTTATGCGTCGGAGTGTGTTGCGGAAGCGATTGCGATCGGTGTGCCGCATCCCGTGCTGGGACAAGCGATTTCGGTGATCGTGACGGCCCGCCGCGGCATGCGGCCGGAAGCTGATCTTTTGCTGCGTCTATGCAAGCAGCGTTTACCTGCGTATATGCTGCCCAGTCACATCGAACTGCGTGAGGGTAATCTGCCGCGCAATCCGAACGGCAAAATAGACCGTAAATTGCTTTCTCAGGAATTGCAGTATTTGTTTAAGGGAACCGCTCAATGAGCAATTTACCTCCAGAACATGCGCCGCTGGTGCAGTTTGCCGTGCAGGACGATTGTCTGCAAGTGGGCGGTATGGCGTTGACGCGCTTAGCGCAACGCGTCGGCACGACGCCGTTTTATGCGTATGACCGGCAGAAAATCAGCGAACGGATTGCATTATTACGGCGGCATTTGCCGGCAGGGATTTTGCTGCACTACGCGATGAAAGCCAATCCGATGCCGGCGCTGGTGCAACATGTGGCCGGTTTGGTCGACGGTATGGATGTGGCTTCGGCGGGTGAGATGCGCGTGGCGCTGGATACGGTTCTGCCACCAGCTCATATCAGTTTTGCCGGACCTGGGAAAAAAGAGCATGAACTGCGCAGCGCCATCGCGGCGGGCGTTATGCTGAATCTCGAATCCGCACGGGAGATGGAATCGGTCGCGCAACTGGGAGAAAGTTTAGGGATTACGCCCAAGGTGGCCATCCGGGTTAATCCGGATTTTGCGCTCAAATCCTCCGGCATGAAAATGGGCGGCGGGCCGCAGCCATTCGGTATCGATGCCGAGTGCGTGCCCGATGTGCTGCAGCGATTAGCCATGCTGGGCCTGGACTTTATGGGTTTTCACATTTTCAGTGGCTCGCAAAATCTCAATGCAGCCGCGTTGCAGGAAGCGCATGCAAAATCCTTGCAATTGGGTATCCGGCTGGCTGAATATGCGCCATCTCCGCCGCGCTGGCTGAATATCGGCGGCGGTTTGGGGGTGCCGTATTTTCCCGGAGAGCGAACGTTGGATCTTGCCGCCGTTGGCGAGAATTTGCAGCACCTGATGCCTGAGATGCAGCGGCAACTGCCGGGTGCCAGAATTGCGATCGAATTAGGCCGCTATATCGTCGCGGAAGCGGGGATTTATGTGTGCCGTGTTCTGGAACGTAAAATCTCGCGCGGACAAGTTTTTCTCATCACTGATGGCGGGCTGCATCATCATCTGGCCGCTTCCGGCAATTTCGGCCAGGTCATCCGCAAGAACTATCCGGTCATCATCGGCAATAAAGTCCGTGGCGCGGAAAGAGAAGTGGTATCCGTTACGGGGCCATTGTGCACACCTTTGGATATACTGGCCGATCAGTTGTCCATGGCCAAAGCATCCGCAGGCGACTTGGTTGTGGTGTTGCAGTCGGGCGCCTACGGTTTAAGTGCCAGTCCGGTCGCCTTCTTAGGTCATCCCGAACCCATCGAAGCGCTGGTTTAATCGATTAAATTTCATCGTTCTGCGCACAATTGTTGTTTATTGTGCACAAGTAGTTACCTTTGTTGTAATTCCGCTATTAATTGTTAAAGATCAGTTGAATATTCGCTTTAAATATACTTAAATGACCGCTGTAGTTAATTTATATTACTTATTGAAAGAAAAGCTTTGTTTCGTGCAGCTAAAAATAAGAAATGCACCGTAGATTCTGCGCTTTTTCAATGATGATGTAGCGCCAGCACAGTTTACTATTTTGACACTTTCTCTTGATATCAACGAATGTCCGGAAGAGTACTAAAAACGAATGTAACGAGCTGCTTATTTAATTGGGTGATTCTATGAATGATTTGTATCAAAATTTTCAGAAGTTCTTTGAAATTGTAGTTGCTGATACAGCTGAGCTGCTTGAGCATGTTTATAGAATCCGCTATCAAGTGCTGTGCGTGGAACAGCGTTTACCCGGATTCGACCCTGCGCTTTGTCCGGATGAAAAGGAGAAAGACAGTTATGACAGCCATTCCTGCCATGTGCTTTTGCGCTATCGCCCATCGGGAGAATTTATCGGCACTGTGCGGTTAATTCTGCCGGATTCAACGCGGCCTGAGAAGCTATTGCCGGTTGAGTTGTATAGTCAAACAGACCCGGCACTGTGCGATATCAAAGCGTTACCGCGCCAGCAGACGGCTGAGATTTCCCGCTTTCTGGTGATCAGTCAGTTTGACCGGCGTAAAGACGAACGGCGCAGGGAAGAGCGCCGCAAGGAAACCACCGGAACTGACAGCGATAAAAGAAACACGCAGGATCGCCGTTCCACCGATCGCCGTTCCGCGCTCAGCATTGGCCTGGTGTTGATGGCGGGCGTTTTACGCATGTCTGTCAAATACAATATTAAGCACTGGCTATCGGTTGCCGATCCCGCGCTGAATAAGCTGATGGGTTTTTACGGCTTGAATTTTAATCCGATCGGACCACCGGTAGACTATCATGGCATGCGCCGTCCCTATTACGTGAAAGTAGAAGACGCACTCAATAAAATGTATCAAGAGCATCACGATGCCTGGGAAGTCGTAACCGACTGCGGTACTTATAATCCCATTCATATTAA
The DNA here is from genome assembly GCF_040240425.1 of Nitrosomonas sp. Lineage (GTDB taxonomy): Bacteria > Pseudomonadota > Gammaproteobacteria > Burkholderiales > Nitrosomonadaceae > Nitrosomonas. The sequence continues at coordinate 62,709 of NZ_QPHG01000009.1, forward strand.
CTAATGGAATAACCCTGAATCAGGAATCTGTTTCTTGAATTTATTTCATTTCTCTTTACAAGCTCAATTCTCAAGGCACTGTTTCTTAAAAACTAGAGCCTGCTTGTGTTTTGCTCTAACTGTATGCCTTTGGGTTGTGACAGTGGAAGTAAGAGCAAATGATCATTATGAAATTGTCACCAATCCGGGCGTGAACGAAAAAACCCTCTCGGTCAATTCGTTACGCTCAATTTTCAGTATGCGTTTGAAAACCTGGTCTGACGGAACCAAGATCAGGGTTTTTGTGCTATCCGATGAAGATCAATTGCATCAAATCGTTTCCAAGGAGAAGTTAAACGTATTTCCCTATCAACTCAGATCCACCTGGGATCGATTAGTATTCTCGGGCACAGGCCAAGCGCCGATTAAAGTCAACTCAAGTGAAGAAATGCTTGCCAGGATTGCTACTACACCCGGCGCAATAGGTTATTTATGGAGAGCCAATATTAATGAAAATGTTAACGTGCTCGAGATTAAGTAGCTATTTCAGCAGCTCCGTCCGGTGGCTGGGTAAGGGCGTTGCCGTGCTGTGGGTGATCGGCGCTGTTTCCGTTCAGGCGCAACAGCTTGATCAACCACAAAAGCAATCTGAATCCGCTCAAGCGCCTGTCAAATGGGTGCAAGCGAAAGATTTACCCGCCGAAGCGACAGAAGCGGGCAATACCAAAGAAAAACCCGGTGTGGTCAGCACTGTGCTCAATTGGTGGCATTCAACCGATCGCCCCGGAGATCTGCAGATTCATGGCTTTGTCAGCCAAGCTTACATAACAACTTCGGATAATGATGTTTTTGGCAATAGTGATAAAGGCGGCAGCTTTGGTTTGACCGAAGCCGGGCTCAACGCTTCCTTGCGGCCATTGCCGAGGCTGCAACTCTCGGCGCAGGTGTTGTCACGCCGTGCCGGTGAGGGAAATTCGGGCATGCCGCGTCTTGATTATGCCATCTTCGATTACCGCTTGTATTCCCAGGAGGTCAACCAATTCGGTATCCGCGTGGGCCGGTTGAAGAATCCTTTCGGATTCTATAATGAAACCCGGGATGTGGCGTTTACGCGTCCCAGTATTATGCTGCCGCAATCGATTTATTTTGACCGTACCCGCAATTTGGGGCTTTCCAGTGATTCCGTGCAGCTCTATGGCGATACTGCAGTATCCGATTGGGGTACGTTGTCTACCCAGTTTGGCGTGACACTGCCAGTCGTGAATAACAGGGATACTGAGAGTTCATTGCTGGGATTGGTACGGCCGGGGGAATTGAATCGCGAAATTTCCTATATTGGCCGCGGAATATTTGAGACTAATGATAAACGCCTGCGCTTGGGTATCAGCGGGATATGGCTGAATACATCGTATGATCCAACAAAATTGCGCTCACCGTTAGAATTGGGTCCCGGCGCCTTAGAGTTCACGCCGGTAATTTTTTCCGCCCAATATAACTCGGAACGTTGGACACTGACTTCGGAATATGCCATACGGCCTTTTAGCTATGATAGAAATTTTAAAAGTACAAAGTTAAATGGTCAGCATTTCGTTGGTGAGAGCTATTACTTTCAAGGTGAATATCGCTTTACTCCGAAATGGGAAGGTTTTTTGCGGTATGATGCTCTCTTTATTGATCGATCAGATCGCGATGGAAGCGATTGGATTGCAAAAGATCCCGCCGGACGAAGTGGTTTAGGACATAGTCGTTTTGCCAAGGATATTGCCGTGGGCATACGTTGGAATGTTACACCGGCGTTCATGCTGCGTGCCGAATATCATCATGTTAACGGAACAGGCTGGTTATCCGGATTGGACAATCCAATCGATCTAAAAACGGGCCGGCCCATAGACACACATCAATATTGGGATCTTTTCGCGATTCAGGCTTCTTATCGTTTCTAAGTAGAAATTCTGATGGAAAATAGTTCCGGAATTAAATTGGAGAAAGCGCCTGTCGTTTCAAATCCCAAAGGGCGCCGGTTCCGCAGTCTGAGATGGAAAATCTCACTGAGCAGCAGCATGATTCTGCTGGCGGTGGTGATGCTATTTTGTTTCGTCAGTTACCTGGGCTTAATGGCCAATTTTGATAATCAGCGGGAAGTCGAATACCATCGCTACTCCAGGGAAGTCAATAGTTTAATCAAGAACACCTCGCAGAATTTATACCAGCTGGCTGAAATGATTCCGTTTCTGGACGGTATGAAGAAAGCTTTGCTGACCAACGATGGCGAAAGCATCAGCAAAGTTTTTGATCTGCACTGGGCACTATTACAATTCCATAATGGTGTTGAATTCGTTCACTTTTATAATCCGCAGAATCAATTGAACGCCAGTTGGGATAGTCTGGATACTCATATGGATGGCAATATTCTGCTGTCGACCTGGGTCAGTCATGTCAATCAATCGGAAAGACCCATCAATCCGTTACTTTGCCGGGAAAGCTGCATACAGTACATTGTTGCGCCGTTGCTCGTGGAAGGTAAGAAGGTGGGTGTCGTGGTGATGGGAATATCGCTGGCGGATGTATTTCTGGCATTTAAACGCATCGCCGGCGCCGATATCGGCCTGCTGATCAAGGAGCAGAATAGTTTACTGCAGAATGATTTCGATTTTTTGCGCTGGAATATTCATATCTCGGCACTGACCAACAAAGAAAAAAATCTTGAGGTTCTGAAAAAGATCGCCCGGATATACCCGGAAATGACAGCGTTAAATAATGGTGCTCAGATTCGCTGGAACGATCAGTATCTGCAAATAAAATTAATTCCGCTCGACTCGTATGAACCCGATAAAGCGCATCTGATCGTAATGACCGATGTGACCGCCGCGGTGAAGAATATTCATGATTCCATCTGGAAGATTGCACTGATCGGTTTACTGGGGCTAATTTTTGCGGAAATATTGCTGTTTTTGATTTTTACCCGGTTGCTGGCGAAGCTGAAAGATGTCGTGTTTGTCCTGCCGCTTCTAGCCAACGGCCAGTTTGAAAGATTCCGCTTATCGGTGGCCTCGACGGATCGGGTGCAGCGTTTCAGGGATGAGGTCGACACTCTTTCGGAAGCTGCCGTTTCCTTGTCGCTGCAATTGGAAAAACTGGAACAGGAAGTATCTACACGGACAACAATGCTCATCGAGCAAAAAAATGAGCTCGGCAGAGAAAGGGATTTTGTCGAGAACCTGCTGGATACGGCGCAGGCTATCGTGCTGACGCAGAGTTCCGAAGGCCGGATCATGTCGCTCAATGCGTATGGCGAAATGCTGATGCGTTACACCGAAAGTGAACTGCAGGGCAAATCTTTCCTGAACATCCTGATTCCGGAGTATGAATCGCAAGATTTGCTGGCGCGCTTTAAAGAAATTCACAGCGGACAAAGAATGCAGTTGCGGCATGAAGCGATAACCCATTGCAAGGATGGAACGACACGGCATGTGGCCTGGCTGCATTCGCATCTCGGCCGGCAATCCGAGGATGATCCATCCATTTTGTCGGTTGGGTTGGATGTCACCGAGTATAAACGGGTTGAAGGGCACTTAGCTTGGCTGGCGGATCACGATCCGCTGACCAATTTATTCAACCGGCGGCGTTTCAGCGAAGAACTGGAGCAAGTGCTGAGCCGGGCGGAGCGTTACCGCCACCCGGGCGCGTTGTTATTTTTCGATCTGGATCGTTTTAAATATATCAACGATACCAGCGGTCATCAGGCGGGTGATACGCTGTTGAAAATGGTCGCCAGCATGCTGGCTCAGACCATCCGCGCAGACGATATCACCGGCCGTTTGGGCGGTGATGAATTCGCGATTATTTTGCCGGAAATCAATGCCAACGGTGCGATCGAAGTAGCGAAAAAGGTTCTGGATCAACTGGGCCATGCGCAATTGACCATCAACAACCGCACACACAAGATTTCAGCCAGTATCGGCATTGCGTTGTTTCCAGAGCATGGCGCCAATATTCATGACTTGCTGGCCGCTGCGGATCTGGCGATGTATCAGGCCAAGGCAATGGGACGGAATGCCTGGTATCTATTCTCCGATAAGGATCGCAGCCGTGAGCGCATTCATACCTTGGTGTATTGGAAAGAGAAAATCGAGTATTCGCATTTGCATGATAATTTCATGCTGTACTTGCAGCCGATCATGCAGGTGAAAACTAAAGAGATCTCGCACTATGAAGTGTTGCTGCGGATGCAGGATAAAGACGGTTCGGTGCTGTCACCCGGCGAATTTATTCCGGCGGCGGAACATACCGGATTGATTCACGCCATCGATCACATGGTGCTGCGCAAAGCCATCGCACAAGTGGCCAAAATTTACCAAGCCGGATTCAAGGTCAGCTTCTCAATCAACTTATCCGCGCATGCCTTTAATGATCCGGAATTATTACCGATTCTCAAGGAAGAATTGACTTCGCAGGACATGGATCCCGCCTGTGTCATGTTTGAAATCACCGAGACTGCGGCGCTGGAAGACTTACCCGGCGCGCGCGGGTTGATGATAGAAATCAAGGAGCTGGGTTGCGGTTTTGTGTTGGATGATTTCGGGGTCGGTTTTTCATCTTTTTACTATTTACGCGAGTTACCGGTCGATGTCGTCAAGATTGACGGCTCGTTTATCCGCAATTTATCCGAAAGCAGCGACGATTTGATCCTGGTTAATGCGCTATGCAGTGTCGCTCGCGGTTTCGGTAAGAAAATCACGGCGGAATTTGTCGAAAGCGCAGAGATACTGTCACTCATCGAAAAGATGGATATTGATTACGCGCAAGGATACTACATAGGAAAACCGGCGCCGGCCACGGAATTCTTTACCGATCATGAAAGTGATTCGTTTTAATGCGGTTTGTTTCCTTGATACGACTGGCTGATGCTGCTGAGCTCCGTTAATCGTGCCGCTACCCGGTAATTGATACTTCCTTCGGGATACCCGCCATTGGCATCCGCTTCTCCCGCCGGTAAACCGGTCAGCAGCGTAATAGCTTGATCGATATTTTCCACCGCGTAGACGTGAAATTGGCCTGCCGTTGCGGCATCGACGACATTCTGGCGTAGCATCAGATGCTGTACATTGGCTGCGGGAATCAATACGCCTTGCGTGCCGGTCAATCCGCGTGCGTTGCAGATGTCAAAGAAACCTTCGATTTTTTCGTTTACTGCGCCAATAGCTTGGACTTGACCCAACTGATTGATCGAGCCGGTCACGGCCAGCGACTGGTTGATCGGCGCATCCGCCAGATTGGAAAGCAACGCGCATAATTCCGCCAGTGATGCGCTATCGCCATCGATCATGCCGTACGACTGCTCAAACGCCAGGCTGGCGGACAGCGCCAACGGTTGATTCTTGGCGTAACGCGCGGCCAGAAACGAAGAAAGAATGAACACGCCTTTGGAGTGAGTGGCCCCGGAAAGCTTGACCTCACGCTCAATATTGATCAAATCCCCTTTGCCCAAGCGGCTGGTGGCGGTAATCCGGGTGGGTTGCGCAAAGGCGAAACCACCGAGTTCGATAACCGCAAGACCGTTGACCTGTCCGGTTACCGCACCTTGCGTGCCGATCATCAGGATGTCGCGCTGAATCGCCTCGTATAGCCGGTCTCTGATGCGATCTTGACGGCGGATCTGCGCGTCGATCGCCTGCTGTACATCGCTGGCCAGCACGGTGTCATGATTGGCTGCGCGCGCCCAGTAATCGGATTCGCGCAGTAAATCCGCGATGCTGCGCATGTGCATGGACAGTTTCTCCGCATTACCCGCTTGGCGTGCGCTGTATTCGATCACCCGGGCAACTGCGAAGCGGTCGTAAGGCAGCAATCCTTCCTTGCGCGCCACAGTGGCGATCAATTGCGCATAGAGAAAATGACTCTCGGCGGTCCGTCCGATGGTTTCCTCGAAATCCGCGGCGACTTTGAATAGCTCGCTGAACTCCGGGTCGTATTGTTGCAACAGGTAATAAAATAACCGGTCGCCGAATAAGATCACTTTGACATCCAGCGGAACCGGCTCCGGTTCGAGCGATACGGTGCTGACCAGGCTGTAAATCTGACCGAGTGATTCAATATCAATCTTGCGGGCTTGCAGTGCGCGTTTCAAACCCTCCCAGGCAAACGGCTGCATCAGCACTTTGCGGATATCCAGCAGCAAGTAGCCGCCATTGGCCTGATGCAACGCACCGGGTTTGATCAAGGTGAAATGAGTGACCAGCGCGCCAAACTGAGCAATATGTTCCACCCGTCCTACCAGATTGCTGTAGGTCGGATTATCTTCATAGACGATGGGTGCTCCCGGTTTCTGATGATTCGAGCTCAGCACATTCACCTGATAATTGTTGAATGTTTGATGAGTGACGACGGTCATGCCGGAAATATTAACGGATTCATCCGGTTTGCGGAAATCATCAACATGCAGCAACATGTCTTGCTGTAAAGCATCGAAGAAATCGAGCACGGCGGGTAAACCGGCATAGATTTCGCGCAATTCGTTGAGCATATGCGCAATGCTGGATAGCATGATATCGTGATTCAACTGTTTGATACGTTCACTGCGCTCGCGGCGGCGTTGCGGCAAGCGGGCCAAAATTTTTTCCAGATGCGCTTGCAATTCTGCAACATCGGTCTCGATCTGATCTTTTCTTTCCTGAGGCAGCTTATCGTATTCATCCGGCGGAATGGCTTCGCGATTGCGGCTTGGTGCCAGCGCAAATCCTTCTGGCGTGCGCAGCAGGATAATCTCTTTTTTCTCGGCTTCCGCTTCTAATTCCGCGATATCGCGTTCCTGCCGTTCATTGTATTCTTGCTGTATCGCACTGATTTTGCTCCGGTACTCCTCGCTTTCAAACTGCACGGGGATGGCGCTGCGCAAATAATCGACCAGCCGTGCCATGTGCGCACGCAATGCTTCCCCTTTGCCAGGTGGTAATTTAAGCGCTTTCGGTTTGTGTGGTTGAGTGAAGTTATTGAGATAGCACCAATCCGGCGGTTCCGCTTCTTCACTGGTCTTGCTTTCGAGATATTGCTGCACTAGGGTGTGCCGGCCCATCCCGGGCGAGCCCAAGACAAAAAGATTGTAACCTTCCCGGCGAATGTCCGAACCGAAACGCACCGCATCCATGGCGCGCGCTTGGCCGATGAACTCTGTTAAGTCCGGTACATCCGCCGTGGTCTGAAACGTGAATTGACCGGGATCGCAGGCATGACGTAGCCGTTGCGGTTGCAGAGGAATATTAGCGGTCATTATTTTTCTTCAGTAGGTTAGGGGATAATGGGTTGCCTGGTTGACACTTTTATGAGTAAAGTAGCAACCGGATCTTCCATACGATAACCGTATTGTAATGGATGAAAGCGCTTAGCCAATACGGATCGTTAGTTATTCACTTTTTCACAAGATATCAAATTTGTCATTGCATTGTGTGCATGGTGCGGACACGGCAATCGAACCGGAGAATGGGCAAACTTCATTCGGTACCGTGCCTTGAGAGAATTGCGGTTTTTGTGGCAAAAACCCTAGTGATCCCGGAGCGTCATGTTGAATACTGAGCCAGTACTTATCCTGTTGTTTAATTTTTTGCTTGCAAAGAGAGGAGAGAAAGAATGATAACGCTAAGAAAAAGTATGGTATTTCAAGTTTTTCTAATTGTTCTGACCATCGGTCATGCCCACCCCGTATGGGCGGATAAAGTATCCGGTGTTTTTACCGCGCAGCAAGCTTGTCCGGCGTATGTGTCAAAGAACAAATCGACCAATCCGGATAATAAGCAGATTCTTGCGGGCAGTCAGTACGATATTATCGAAGTGATTAAACCCAGCCAGCCGAGCTGGTACCGGGTGGTTCTGCCCAATGCAGACCCCAAAGAACGCTGGGTAAGTGCCGAATGCGGTCAAGCTCAGATTACCGGCGGCGGAACGGGGGGGGGCGGAAATTCCGGTGGTAGTTGCAACACAGCCGGTCAGGCGGACAGTTATGTGCTGGCGCTGACGTGGCAGCCCGCTTTCTGTGAAACCAAGCCGGACAAAGCGGAATGTAAGATTACCGATCCCAAGGTTTATCAAGCCAGGCATTTTTCATTGCACGGTTTATGGCCAAACAAAAAAAGCTGCGGTATACAGTACGGTTTTTGCGGCGATGTCAAAGGACAGAAGAGCAATTTCTGCGATTACCCAGCAGTTCAATTGGACGCCGATTCCACGGCATCATTAGCCGAAGTGATGCCCAGTGTGACATCAGGTTCCTGTCTTGAACGGCACGAATGGTTCAAGCATGGCACTTGCCAGGCGAGCTGGTCAATGGGAGGCTATTTTGATCTGGCAGCCGATTTGACGCGCCAGTTTAACGATGCCGGGGCGGCTTACTTCATGAATCGCCGGATCGGTCAGCAGGTTCGCACGGAAGATTTCCTCGGTCGCGTGGTTGCGGTGCTTGGCCCCGCCGTTAAAGACCGCATCAAGTTGACTTGCAATCAAGGCATGCTGGTCGAAGTGCAGCTGAATTTGTCAGCTGACTTGAAACCAGGCGCCGATCTGGAGAAACTGCTGGAGAATGCGCCGCTGCAAGGTAAATCCAATTGCGGCGATACTTTCCTGGTTGATGCTATCGGGCAGTAGTCAGCGCATCAATGAAACGTTAAGCCAGTTGATTACGTTCCCGGAGGTGGTGCGGGAACGTAATCCGCAAACTGTTGCGTGTTTATTCAATTACAACGCCTGAAACACCACATCACTGACTGAAAGCGCCGTCGACTGCTGCAGCACGCCGACAAACGTGATGCTGGCAATGTCGCTGACAAAGTGCACCACGATATCATCGCCTTGCGCATCGATGCTGGTGATATACGGTGATAGTTGCGCATAGTCCGCAACCCCCAATCCGGTATCGAATGCCACTTTATCCACGCCCGGAACGAAATCCTGAAAAGTATAGAAACCGATACTGGATAGCCCGAAGATATCGGAACCTTCACCACCGGCCATGCTGTCGCTGCCTAATCGTCCGATTAGCGTGTCGTTGCCGCTGTTTCCAATCAACGTATTATTGGCCCTATTTCCCACTAGCTTATCGTTACCGGAGCCGCCGATGGCATTTTCGATCACTGAATTTAATCCCAGTGACAAATTATCAACCGCAGCAGGACCTGCCGGGATAAGACCGACCGAGCTGAGCGTGCCGGGTGCGGCAGCATTGAGATTGAGCGTGACGGCTGTCGTCAAACCGGATGCGTCGAGCGTGTCGGCGCCGCCGTCATCGTAGATGGTTTGCACAATATGACCGCTGTCTGCCGTGAACGTGTAGGTGTCATCGCCGGTATTGACCGGTTTGGCATTATAAAGATAAGCCAACGCTGCATAATCATAGGGTGCGAGATTGATCCGCTCGAGACCTTGGCTTTGCTGGGTGTAAGACATGATGCTGAATAGTTCCGAATCCTCCACGCCAGTCAAGAACGGTCCGTCATTGGGATTCGATGATCCCGGGTCTGCCGCGTTGTAATCGCCAGGATGCTTCAATCCAAGGGTGTGTCCGATTTCATGGATCAAGGTCGAATAGGCATTGGTACCCTTTACCACGTGGGTTGTTTGCGAAACTGCGGCTACATTGTTGATGTATAGATCACCCGCGGTATCGCCGGTAAATTTTTCCGGATAATAGGCATAACCGGCTGTGGCAGCTTGGGAATTATTGCCGAAACGAAGCTGGCCGTACGTTGACGCGGAATCAGACACCTCGGTGAATGTGATATTGAATTGCGACGACAGCGTAGCCAGGATTTCCCGCACGGCAGTTTGCTGATCGCTGGTCATTACGCTGAAACCGTTGCCATCCTGAGCCGGATCCGCATATACGGGTAACGCCGACATGAAGCTGTACGTCAACGCCACGGTTCCACTTGGTCCTGCATCCCAGCGGATGTCACTGCCCGCCAGCACAGCGTCAATACGATAATCGTCCGTAATACTCGGCATACTTTTCTCCTTGCAAAATGTACAGATAGGCAATTAATTCTTGGTTTGCGGATTATAAAGCGATGAAAAACAGAGCAATCGCAATAACATCATAACTTTCTTGTTCTAATTTGAAGCTTGAATACAGAACTCAGCAACTACTTGAGCTAGCTATGCTAGCTGATCAGTTTCTTAAACACGCATGCCATTGATGAAAAAAGTTTTATCCCCATGGACCTACTCCCATGTCGATTCCTCGATCAAACAATTTTTTATCGAGTTTCTCGATCCGTTTATCCATTGCACGCTTAAGTCTTGCACGATTAAGATTGAAATGACTTATCTTAAGCTTAAAGAAATCACTGGAATCATTTGCCGCTTTGATATCCTGTTCTATCCATATCCAAGCACGAGGATCTGCTGATTTGAGGAAAAGTATCCAAGCAGCATAGGCCTCTTCAGGCTTGTTTGCCTTCAAATAGGTTTTCCACCAATGATGCGCGCAAGCCTCGATCCAACGGAAACGAGCAGCTCTCTTTTCTAAAGATTCGTGGCTGGTCTTAATTTCACCCTCCGGCCAAGCATCTGGAATAGGAAGAATGTTGTTTGCTGTGAATCCTGAGAGAACGCCGCCGCGTTTTCGTTTCCAAGCAAACGGAGATTTTCGGTCTGATTCAATCATCTCATTTAACCAAGCTGATTTACCATTGTACGAAGCGGCAATCGCCAGATTTAGCAAATCTTGATCGGTGTTACAGTAATCAAGTTCGAGCAACTCCGTACGCAATGCGATGACTTGGGGAGAGTCGGGGACACGAAAGATCATGTGCAAAGAATCCTCGATACCCGCTTTGCCAAGATAACGTGTGGACATCGTTGTGCGGAGAGAGCGCCACAAATTCACGCCTTGTGGGGGATCGTAAGAAAGAAGCGCTTCACACAGTGCAAGATAAGTGCCTTCTGCCAAGTGAACGCGGCGTCTGAAATCCGGTGTAAGTTCCTGATAGCCTTCAAGCCAACGCTCAACCAGATTCGAGGCATATCGCAAAGCTGGTATGAAGTCAGCTGCATCTGGAATTGTGAGATATAAATCTGCACCAGATGTTCTGGCTTCATTGATACGTGAAGCGGCTGTTTCGGCGGCGAGCCGGTGTGCTTTTATCCATGCATCATCATCCATGGCTGCTCCGAATATAGCAGATGGATCACTGGCATCAGTTTGACTTTGATGTGGTGTAACAGAAAATGAAAAAGGAGAAATTTTCGCGGCATTCCGGTCGAACGATAAAATTGATCCTGGATCAGGTTCACCGAGTTTTTCTGCTAAAAGTATATGCCCTATGATTTCAGCGGCAAGCCGTGTTTCTTTGGGATCAGCACCACGTAAGCTTACAGCTTCCAATAATCGCCATGGCGCCAATCGTGGCGCTATTTGATCAAAAGGAAGCGCTTGTGTTGCTTCGATAAGCGCGCCAGTGCCGTAGTGATTAATCCAGAAATGTTTGTTTGCGCTCCAATGCCAATTCTCGTCCATCAGCATCTTTCCAAAGCGAGTCGCATTGGAAAGAGCAAGAGTTTTGAAAGCAACATGACAAAATTCAGGATCGTTTTTTTGTTTAGATGACTCATTAGCATAGTGAGTAATTAATGCATCGATGTCTTCTGAACTGGGCGGTTGTAAAACTTGACCGATATCATCAATAATGAATTCTAGGTTCGCACTAATTAGTGCATCAAATTGAGCTTCTACATCAAGTTTGAGTATTTCCACCATTAAAAGCTGGTTGGCAACAAAATATTCATTTTTACCATCGGGAGCAGTACCACTTAATCGCAAAGTTTTTGCTGCCTCAGCTTCACTTTCATCTGCCAAAAGCAAATGATCGGTCACATGGATTGCGCTCCAATAGCGAGATTCTGCAGGACATGAAGCGATGCTTTGAATTTTGCGGCGCATCATATCAGCTAATAAATTAGGCGTGCATCGAGCAAAAGAATGTTCTAATTGCTCAAAATCGTCATCCTCAGTGGTATATGAGCAGTGTCTATCGAGTTTGTCGACTTCAATACAGTTTGCGTGCTTGCAAATTTCAGTGACAAATGAATCTGGAGGTTGAAAGAACGGATCAAACCAGAACTCTTTGGTTCTCTGCGCACGCCAGGATAAAGAAGATTCGGTATCCATTAGCGCAAGATTGGCATGCCGTCTTTCAAGCGCGAAAAAAAGCTATGACTCGGGTTTGGTAGGTAATCTTTTTCATAGGTATATCCGTGATCAATGTGCGGATTCAATTCTGTGGCAACTGCTTCGTCCGACTCCTGGCCTGTGAGCCAAAGGAGAAGTGCGGCGATACGATCAGGGATGTCTGGATTTATACCCGACTCAGGTTGCCGATGCCGGATTCTTTCTGCGTGTTCACGTAAAGCCAAGGATGTTTCATTTGGATCGATTTTGTTCAATAAGCAGAGCCATTTGAGAGCATCCCAGCCTTCGCAACGATTTCGAATTGATAGTGTAATTGCTGCTGCTTCAAAAATGGGTAGCGCATCAGCAAGCGGGAATCCTTCTATAATCGAAGGTGCAGCTAGCTGTAGTGTGCCGTCGCATTGATCAACGAGTACAAGTTTAACGCTCGCAACCGTAATTTCTTTCGATTGATCCATACCAATCCGGTGTATGAAACCTTCAGAACGGTTCTTTTCGTAACCTGCACTCTGATGGGGATAAATATCTCGTGAAATAACCTTGAACCACTCCGTAACCCTATCGAATATCGCCGCAGCAGCATGATGATCTTCTCTCGGTATGGCTTTTAATGCGTTAACGGCCCAATGACGCGCAGATGCCTGCGCATCATTGTCAGAGTGCTCTACGCAGCAAGTAACGCATCAATGAGATTGGGCGCAAGTGCGGCCAGCTCCAAGCGATGATCGTCGGTTATATTTTGAGTCTGCAACCAAGCAGTGACAAGCACTTCGGCTTGAATTAGAGGTTTAGAATCTTGCTTTAACAGAATAGAAACAGCCGCTCGCAGGATTTCCGAACGCTCGTCCAATCCTGCAATGGGGTCAAGCCATTGCGTGAGCGCGGTATGAAGTGACGTAAAACTTGCATCTAAAATAGAATCAAGGTGGGTTAGCAGTGCAACACCAAGAGCATGTTCGATAACTGTCGAGGTGAAATGCAAATTACCTGATGGGTCAGGTTCCGCAAACCGGCCATCGATGATGTCGCTGAGGCGTACATAATTCTCCGATTCATTCAAATAAGGGAGACTTACTGATTCACTGAGAGATTGGGGCGTGTACTTCTGGGTGCCATCGCGGTATTTTTGCGCAATTGCTTGTAACCAAGCTTGCCATTCTGCTTCGCTAAAAGACTTTCCAGCGCGGACACCCAAGGTATCTCGGCCATATTCCCAAAGTAATCTGTGAACAGTGATTTGGCCTGCTTCGATCAATCTATCGCGGAATCGGACTACAAGTGCGAATAAGCGAGGCGTGCGGGCTAGCTCAATTAGATCTGGGTGCAAATCGGCTTGAGTTAAACCCTCGAATACAAGCATTTGGTCAAGTTCACCTCCGGGGTTCGTATCGTAATTATCGACTTGAATAGATTTTGCAGCGGAACTTAGAACGCGAAGACTTCCTAGTTTGTTTTCGAAGTGATGTTTCCGCGTACTGATGATCGCTCGTATTTTTGATGAAAAGAATTCACTTTGCAGGATCTTGAGTAGATGAAGCCATTGAATAGAAGGTTCTTGATTTAAACCATCAAAGAAAATGGTGAAAACAGGGCCTTCCTCCTTTGGTCGCATAAACAGGTAATCAAGCCGCCGCAACCAATGGGCAGTATCTCTAACGCCACTAAGCTCATATAGCTGATTAGCTAGGAATTGCTTTACAGTCGTTTCGGAAATACTGGAAAGAGTGGCTGCGGAGGAGGACGGGACAACCAGGATGATTGGCTGCTCGTCGATTGTCTCGATTAGCCAATCAAGTGTTACCCAAGTTTTTCCGACGCCATCCCAGCCAATAACTGCCGCAGGAGAGTCTATGCTTGCCGGTGCAAGCCACCAATCATTGAGAGCTTGATGGATTGCATTGCGCCTAATTCGCTTTGTGTGAGCTCCACCGGCTGCGTCTTGCCCAAGGCTGGCATTTGATTCTCTGGGTGAATTCCAGATTTTTCTCAGTTTTTCGTGAGAACGGTTTTGCAAGGCCTTGAAACCTAAACACCAGGATTGTAGATCGCGCCGTAACATTTCGATCGTGTTGACTGAGACTGTCTGAAGTGCACCCGCCAATTCTCCAGCTTTCTTCGAAAATTCGGTTGTTACGAGATCAGGTGCAAAAGCACATAATGCTGCAAGCGGCGCTAGTTTGTGATCTTCCCAATCAATGATTACTACCGGCACTCCTTCTCTCTCCTTTTTGTGTAAGTTCTTGCCGGAGTTGTTCAGGAACATTGCGAGTTGCAATAAGAAACCATGCTTCCAATGCAATGTCTCGAGCGAGCGCTTGGTCTAATTCACCCAGTAATTCTCGATCACTAAGGCTAGTGGTGTCGCTGTATTTCTTGCATTCCAACCTAAAACGACGTCCATGCTGACCTGCTGGACCTGCATCTCCACCATGCTGAAAACCTGATTTTGCAACCGCAATCGGTACACCGAGAAGGCGGCCTATCAGAGCTGCTGCTAATTTTTCTAGTTTGGAGTGTTTCGGATCATTCTGCAGTTCTTTCTTTAAATCATTTTGATTTTTCTGATCTATTTCGCTTAATGTCATGAATTCTAGTAAATGCACGAATGTGTCAAGTTTGGGGTCTTATCGATCAGAAAATCACGATGTGCTTCTTGAGTTTCTCATGCTGCTACTTAAGATCGGATTACCACGGCACTTCCTTTCCATCGAACGCATAAAACTTTCCGGAATCTTGCAGTGTGAGATTGCCGATCACGCGGCGCATGCCGGTGACGCTTTGTTCGGCGGTGATCAACGCACCGGGGCCGCCCATGTCGGTTTTGACCCAGCCGGGGTGGAGCAGGATGGCGATGATTTTTTGGGGGATCAAGTCGATTGACAGGCTTTTCATCACGATGTTGACACCTGCTTTGCTGGAGCGGTAGATATAGCTTCCGCCGCCGCGGTTGTCGGCGATACTGCCCATTTTGCTGGTGATGGTGACGATGGTTTTGAGTTCGCTACGCGCGATCCGCTGGATAAAGACTTCGGTTATTTTCAACGGCGCCATGGTGTTGACTGCGAAAGCATGCTGCCAAGCAGCATAGTCGGTTTTGCCCAGAGCATCACCGCGCGCGAGGGGATAGACGCCGGCATTATTGATGAGCAGATCAATCGGCTGCTCGGATAATGTTTGTGCCAATTGATCAATCTGCGCGTGATCGGTGACATCCAGCGCATGCACG
This sequence comes from Nitrosomonas sp., assembly GCF_040240425.1. Classification (GTDB taxonomy): domain Bacteria; phylum Pseudomonadota; class Gammaproteobacteria; order Burkholderiales; family Nitrosomonadaceae; genus Nitrosomonas. Next base: position 78,089 of record NZ_QPHG01000009.1, read on the forward strand.
GTGATTTGATCTGGGTATTGCGCGGCGAGATGATTGAGTGCTTCGGCGGCTGCCGGTTTGCGGCAGCAAGCAACAACCCGCCAACCATCTGCGACATATTGCCGCACAAACTCTAGTCCGATACCCCGGTTAGCACCGGTAATCAACATTGTTCTCATTGTTCTCTCGCGTATTTATTGCAGGAAGCCGATTGCTGAAATGTGTCGGTTGAATGTAACAGAATTAATGTTAATCATGATCTTATCAATCTCCAATTGTATTAAGCGGGTTCCAATTCATAATAGCACTTTCCCGGATGGTTAATGGAACGTGATCAATGACATGAAAAACATTGTGCTATGTAGGTGATTATTAAGACTACATATTCACTTGACGAAGATAGTATGTCTGACTACCATAAAGAAAGCAGCATGGATTATTGCTGTTCTTTTGTCTTTCTTTAACTATTTTAAGGGCTTATTATGTTACAGTTTAAAAAGACGTTATTAGGTGGTATTGCACCATTACTGTTATCTATTGCACTGGCAAGTCCGGTGATTGCTTCCGATGCGCATCATCATGCACACGGAAAAGACCATAATTTCGGCGCCTTTAATAAAGATAATGTATTGCTGACGCCTAGAGGGTACCGTGAGTGGGTGTTTGTTGGCGCACCGGTTACACCGAACGAGCTGAACGATGGTAAAGCCGCATTTCCTGAATTTCACAACGTATACATCGATCCAACCAGCTGGAACCATTGGAAAAAAACCGGTGAATTCCGTGATGGAACGGTTATTGTTAAAGAATTGGTGAGTGTAGGTTCTAAATCAGCACCGAGCGGAAATGGTTACTTCGCGGGAGAATTCAATGGAATCGCTGCGATGGTGAAAGATTCCAAACGTTTCCCGAACAGACCAGGTAACTGGGCATTCTTCGGTTTCGAATCTTATGAAGCCAAAGAAGGCGCAATACAGGCTGATGAAGCTTGCGCAGCTTGCCATAAAGATAATGCCGCGCAAGACATGGTATTTACTCAATACTACCCCGTATTACGCGCAGCTAAGCCTAAAAAATAATTAAGCTGATGGCGAAATTAGCCATCATTGGTTTTTGAACGAAGCAATTTGATTCGTGATGAACATGGATCAAATTGCTTTTTTTATTTGAATATCGATATTGGTTGTATTTTCAGAAGTTGTTTTTCCATTCTCGCAATACCGAGAAAACGCTGAGTGGATCCGAGAGCGGTATTGCAGCATGTTGCTGCGCGCTTTCGATGAGTGCTTGCTGATCGCAGCGCAGGAAAGGATTCACGGCTTTTTCAAGAAATAATGGGGAAGGAAGCGTCGGGATATTTTGCTGCCGCAGTTGTTGCGCGGTGATTTCCAGTTCGATGAGTTTCCGGTTTTTCGGATCAACCGCTCTGGCAAAGCGGATATTGCTCAGCGTATATTCATGGGTGCAATAAATATTGGTATCTTCGGGTAACCGAGCGAGCTTTTGCAAGGATTGGTACATTTGCTGCGCGTTCCCTTCAAATATCCGCCCGCAGCCGCAAGAGAAGAGCGTATCGCCACAAAATACCAAGGCAAATGGATCGGTTCCATAATAAGCAATATGGCCGCGGGTATGCCCGGGAATATCCATGACGGTAAGACGTAGCGGCAGTTGCGGCACATCGATCTGATCGTTTTCCCGGACCGGGTGCGTAACTTCTGCGATGGTTTCATTGCAGGGTCCGTATACCGGCACAGCGGATAATCGCCGCAGCTCGGCAATACCTCCGGTATGATCGCTATGATGATGGGTGATAAGAATCGCGCATAATTGCAATTTTTCCGTTTGCAAATAATCTATAACGGGAAACGCTATACCCGGATCGATTACCACGGCATAATCCCGATTGTGAATGACCCAGATATAATTGTCTCTAAATGCAGGTACCGGCTGAATGTTCAACATGAAATTTCCCTGTCTTACGAATGGTGAAGCTGATGCTTTTGATCGGATGAGTTCAATCGTATAAATTTAAGCAGAATTATTGATCATGACTGTGCAAAATGTTCAACAATGGTTCGAATCCTCGCTTGGTCAATATCTGATCGAACATGAGCAGTGTTACTTTGATCAGGTTGTAGCGAATATTTTTGGCTACAATGCCGTGCAAATCGGCTGGCCGCAATTTAATTTTCTGCGCTTGAATAGAATGCCTTTTCATTTTTCCGTGGGACTCGAGGCTGGAGCATCCTTACGTGCCGCGCCGGGTTTTCTGCCGATTCAGAGCAACAGTGTCGATCTTGTCATTCTGCCACATACGCTTGAGTTTAATGTCAATCCGCATCAAATTTTACGTGAAGTACATCGAATTCTGATACCGGAAGGTCATGTCGTGATATCCGGCTTTAATCCGTTCAGTTTGTGGGGAGTGTGCCATTACTTGCGGTCGACCCGGCGGGAATTTCCCTGGAACGGTCAGTTTATTGCGTTATCACGGCTTAAAGATTGGTTGAAGTTACTGGATTTTGAAATGGCTGGTGGCCGGTTATGCTGCTATACACCGCCTTTTAAGCAAGAAAAGTGGCGTAAGCGGTTCAGTTTTATGGAAGCGGCAGGGGATCGCTGGTGGCCGATTTCCGGGGGAGTGTATTTTTTGCATGCGATTAAGCATATGCACGGTATGCGGATTATCAAGCCGGATTGGAAGGATTGTCTCAATGCCCGGAAAAAAATGGTGCCGGTCGCGCAAAGAGTAAACGAAGCTTCGCTTGAGGAGAAGTCAGCGGAAAAGCTCAATCAGACTGACGAGTCGCGCAGATAATGAGTACAGCGGATGCTAAAGTGGTTGAGATCTATACGGACGGCGCTTGCAAAGGAAACCCGGGCGTTGGGGGGTGGGGTGCTTTGCTGCGCTATGCCGGTCATGAGCGTGAGATTTTCGGTGGAGAGCAATTAACCACGAATAACCGCATGGAATTACTCGCAGCCATACGCGCTTTGGAATCACTCAAGCGTCCATGCAAAGTGCATCTTCATACCGATTCGCAATACGTTCAGCGGGGCATCAGCGAATGGCTCGATTCGTGGAAAGCTCGGAATTGGCGAACCGCGAACAAAAAGCCCGTAAAGAATGAGGATTTATGGAGACAGCTGGATGAGTTAGCGCAGCACCATGAGATTGAATGGTGTTGGGTGCGTGGGCATTCTGGGCATGTGGAGAATGAGCGCGCCGATCAACTGGCAAATCGTGGCGTGGAAATGATAACTTCTCGATAAGTAGAATAAATTCTAGGATCTGATATGCGTCAAATTGTACTGGATACCGAAACGACCGGCTTGGAGCATAAGCTCGGTCATCGTCTTGTTGAAATAGCGGCGGTGGAGTTATGGAACAGGCAACTCACGGGTAACCACTTTCACTATTATCTTAATCCGGATCGAGCAAGTGATGAAGGAGCGTTGCAAGTGCATGGATTAACAACGGAATTCCTTCAGGATAAACCGAGATTCCATGATATTTCCAAGGAATTCCTGAATTTTATCAACGACGCTGAACTGATTATCCATAACGCACCGTTCGACGTAGGATTTCTCAATCATGAATTGAGTTTGATCAATTTAAAAACACTGGATAAGTATTGCGCTGCGATAACGGATACTTTAAAACTCGCGAAGGAGTTTCATCCGGGTAAACGTAATAACCTTGATGCGCTATGCGAGCGGTACAGTATTGATAATTCAAAGCGCACGCTGCACGGGGCATTATTGGATGCGGAGCTATTGGCCGAAGTTTATCTGGCCATGACGCGCGGTCAGGAAAGTTTACTGATCGACCTGGAATATACCGAGACCATTCAACACGCCGTTGGGAATTTGGATAGTTTGAATTTGAAAATTATCGAGGCAACGGCTGAGGAATTGGCGCAGCATGCGATGGTATTAGAAAAAATCGCGCACGAGAGCAACAATAAATGTCTGTGGAGAAAGCTCGAGAGCGCAAATGCCAGTGATACGGAATCAATCGGGACGAGGCATTAAATTTGATAGCTAACCTGCGGGGTTTTGTCAAAACGTTCTATTAGAGAACAGTAGAGTTTTGCCGGTGATGCCGGACAAAACTCTAGTGAAATAAGTAGAGCCAGAGAGGGTGAGAATTGCAGTGAATGACGAGGCGAACCTGCAACTAGAATCCAAGACTGGCGAGTAGATCATCAACCTGATCTTGATTGCATACCACATCATTGCGTTTTTCGGGATTCGTGACAGGACCGTTCAGGAGTCCTTCATCAGCAACAATAATATTTTTCTTGGCTGGAACGTTTGCAAGTAGTAGATCTATCAGATCTTTCTCCAAACTTTGCACCATGTTTGTAACTTTCTTGATCACTTGACCGGTAAGATCCTGAAAGTCTTGTGCCATCATGATTTCCATCAGCTGCGTATTGGTGGCGCTGGCTTGTTCCGGGATTTTATCAAGATATTGCAGCGTATCAATTAGCAATAATTTAAATTTTTCCGTGTCTGGGTTGGTTTGATGAGTTTCGAATGCTTGTTTCCATTGCTCAGATAAATGCATGGCATCAGCGGAAATCTTCTCTTGAATTGGCATGGCAATTTCAGTTGCATTCAGTGTGCGTTCCGCCGCTTGCTCGGTTTTGGTCGCTATATAGGATAATTTATCTTGCGCTTCGGGGACTTCGGATGCAATTGACTGAAGGCGCTTGTCGTACCCAAGTTCACGCAAACTATCGTGTAAGTTTCTGGTTAATTGTCCAATCTGATCAATAACTTTTTTATTAGTAGTCACTGATTCGCTGGCTTCCGTATTTTGAGCCATTTCAACTGGCGGCGTATCAGCTAATTTGATGGATTTCTTGGGTTTGGTGCTGATTGTTTCTTGAGAAGTATCTTCTGTTTTAGCTTTCATAAGACTTTTTGTATTCATTTTGAACTCATCGGTTTGTTATGAAAAGAAATGCTATGCTTTTACAGCTATTTTGGCTTCCATGTTCTGGAATATCTTATTCAATTTTTCTTCCAGTACAGCAGCAGTGAAAGGTTTCACAATATAACCACTTGCTCCCGCTTGGGCTGCAGCAACGATATTTTCTTTTTTCGCTTCAGCGGTGACCATGAGTACAGGGATATTTTTTAATGCTTCATTGGCACGTACATTCTGAAGCATGGTTAACCCATCCATATTGGGCATGTTCCAATCGGATACAATAAAATCAAAATTGCCATCTTGTAGCTTGCGTAAAGCTACCGCGCCATCTTCAGCCTCATCGACATTGACAAATCCTAGTTCTTTTAAAAGATTGCGAACGATTCTACGCATGGTAGAAAAATCATCCACTACTAAGAATTTTAAATTTTTGTCAGGCATTCTCTTCTCCGTAAATAACAATATTTTATGTACTACCAGAATTGCTTTGATTTTTAACCAGCTCATCAGCTCTTGCTGCATGATTTTCACTTCGCCGTTGTTTTTACGACAGTCAAGCATGAAAGTTTAGAATAAATCTCAAAATTCCTATGAGCGGTGCAAAATGTAACGTTAAGCTTGCTTTGAAGCTGCTGAGACGTACAAGGTTGATAGTATTACGGGAGATTGATGGAAGATATTGAGTGAGAGGAAGTAAGCTTCGCTGGGATAATCGGATTACACGGAATCTAGCGGCAGTAGTCGTTTTCTTTGAACCATTTGACCGCATCCCTAAGCGCTTCAACAGCAGGGCGGTGTTGATAGCCCAATTCCCGGTTAGCTTTTGCGCTGGAGAAAAACATTAATTTCTTGGCCATGTGAATGCTGTCGAGTGTTGCACGCGGTTCCGTGCGTGTGAAGAGCGCCATTTTTTCCATACACCAAGCCATCGGCAGCATGACATTGATGGGTATGTTGACGCGCTTTCTGCGTGTTCCGTTGATTTCGTCAATAAGTTGCAGGATTTGCAGCAGCAACATGTTATCACCGCCCAGAATATAGCGTTCTCCAGCCTTTCCGCGCTGAAATGCCAGTAAATGGCCTTGCGCGATGTCGTCGACATGCGCAATATTCAGACCGGTATTGACGTACGCCGGCATGCGTCCCATCAAGGTATCGAGCACGATGCGTCCGGTCGGTGTGGGGCGAACGTCTCCAGGCCCGATCGGCGTGGAAGGATTAACGATGATTAATGGTAAGTGGTATTCATCAACGAGTTGTTGTACCAATTTTTCAGCTTGGTATTTGGAACGCTTATAGTGACCTTTAATGCCCGCAAAATCAGCGGGTGTTTCCTCGGTGGCGGGTGAGCCATCGGCCTTTAACCCGAGTGTTGCGACACTGCTGGTATAAACAATGCGTTGAATGCCTTCGTCATGGGCAGCTAAAATCAGCGCACGCGTACCGGTCACGTTAATTTCATGCATGGTTGCGGGATCCGGAACCCACAGCCGATAGTCGGCGGCAACATGAAACAGATTGTCGCAACCCCGGACAGCGCGTTTGAGCGATGCATGATCGCGCAAATCACCTTCGGCAATTTCAACAGCGAAATTTTTCAAATTTCTCCGGTCGCTATCGGGTCTTGCCAAAACACGCACCTCATGCCCGGCCGCAAGCAGGCACCGCATCACCGCGGAACCAAGAAATCCTGTTGCGCCTGTTACCAATGATTTCATGGTTCTGTGAAAGCAAGCCCGTATTCCGGCCCGGCTGGCATTGAAGAGTATCCGGAACCTGGAATGGCAACCATCATTTATCGGATTTCCGGCAGCGCTTCATTGTGCAGACTGGCCAGCGGCAGGTTCCGCGATGTCAGCTTGAACAATAATTCCAGGATCCAGTCATGACTGGCAAATAAACTGGTCGTTACAATGGTGGCTTTGACACTGCGGCGGCTGATTTTAACTTGGGTTCCTTCTGAAAAATCCCGGTGCTGATTGATTTTATTTAATGTCAGGATGGCCATACCGATGGCCCATAAGCAGAACTTGCGGATTCCTTTCTCTTTGGGAGGGATCATGCTGGTATAGGTCAGCGCATTTTGTAAATGACCTTTGGCAACTGCCAATAGCTCCGCTAATCCGGCTTGAAATTTCTCATCGGATATTCCAGGCCGCAAGTCGCGCAGATTGAATCCGTTTTTAAGAAAAATATCCTGCGGCAGCCAGCAAGCGCCTCGCTTCCGGTCGTCCCAAATATCCTTGAGAATATTCGTCATTTGCAATCCTTGGCCGAACGATACGGAAAGCTTCATCAACGCGGGTTTATGGCGATTGATTTCTTCCGAATAATCACAGAATAATTCGGTTAACATTTCACCGACAACCCCAGCCACGTAATAGCAATATTCATTCATTGACGGCAGATCTTTCAACCCGTCCAGCGATTCTGTTTCCTGATAATCCGCCATTCCCTTGGCCATGATTCGCACGCAACGCTCCAACGCTCTACGTTGCACGGGATTAAAGCTGTGTGTGACGCGAATAACCGCCGGGGTGTTTTTGATTAAATCGTGCTCTGCCGGAATGGTATGGGCGGAAAGCAGCGGATAGAGCTGGTGCGCGAATTCTTCCGCTGAAGCATTGCCGCACACGACCTCGGCAAACATGTCGGATAGCTGCCGGGTCTGCTCGTTGGTCAATGCACTATCGTCCTCAATCGTATCGGTAATGCGGCAAAGCAGGTACGCATTGCCGATCACGTGGCGCAACGTTTCGGGTAATTGCGGGATGGTCAGTGCAAAAGTGCGTGAAACACCTTGCAGGATATGGTCTTGATACTGCGCATCGTCGATACTGGGTTGGCTTGTCATTACGGATTTGTCATAAAGCGATACGGCATGTTACTACAATTGAGTGTATCTCCAAATGTCCTGTCATTTATTGCGGCAGTACGCGCTCATCGGCCATTAATTGATCGATCGTCTCGCGCTGCCGGATGATATGGATTTGATCGTGATCAACCATGATTTCGGCGGCACGCGGCCGGGTGTTGTAATTTGAGCTCATGCTCATGCCATAGGCACCGGCAGACATCACAGCCAGAAAATCGCCATCATTCAGGCTGAGTTTACGGTCATGACCGAGAAAATCGCCGGTTTCGCAAACAGGTCCGACCACTTGGTAGTTTCTGGCTTCACCTGCATTTTGCTGCACAGGCAGGATCGCATGATAAGCATCGTACAAAGCCGGTCGCATGAGATCGTTCATGGCCGCATCGACGATGGCGAAATCACGCGCTGAAGTGTGTTTAAGGTACTCCACCCGCGTCAGTAAAACACCGGAATTACCCACCAGTGAACGGCCCGGTTCGATTAACAAGCGTTGCTTGACTGTCCGGGTACCGGCGCATAGCGCGGAAACATAGTCTTTGATGCTTGGCGGTATTTCATCGGTGTAGCGGATACCCAAGCCACCGCCCAAGTCCAGGTGCTCAATGGACAGACCTTGCGATTGTAAGGTTTCGAGTAAATTAAGCATCTTATGGCTGGCTTGCAGGAACGGTTCAAGCTCGGTGAGCTGGGAGCCGATGTGGCAATCCAATCCGGTAAACCGGATATGCGGATAATGCTGTGTCGATTGATAAATCCGTTCGGCCACGCTGGCGGGAACGCCAAACTTATTTTCCTTAAGACCGGTTGAGATATAAGGATGCGTCTTGGCATCCACATCCGGGTTGACACGCAGGCTCACAGGCGCAATCTTGCCCATGTCTTTGGCGATCTGGTTTAGCACGATTAACTCGGCTTCGGATTCCACATTGAAACAGAGAATGTTGGCATTCAAAGCCATACGCATTTCATCAACGTGTTTTCCGACACCGGAAAATACCGTTTTGCCCGGATCGCCGCCTGCTTTAATGACACGCTGCAATTCTCCGCCCGATACGATATCGAAGCCGCTGCCAAGCCGTGCGAAGAGGTTGAGGATGGCGATATTCGAGTTGGCTTTTACTGCATAACAAATCAGATGTTCCCGGTTCGCAAATGCCGCATCAAATGCCTGATAAGCTTTGGTTAAGGCGGCGCGCGAGTAGACATAACAGGGCGTACCGAATTCCCGGGCAATCTGCCGGAGCGATACCGATTCTACAAAGAGCTCGTTATTGCGGTAATCAAATTCAGGAAAACCGCTCATTTTTTCTCTGCTGGATTGGATGGCGCGGTACTGGCTTCCTCAACCTTGGGAAGATAGAGCGGCCCCTTCAGGCCACAAGCGCTGAGCAAGTAAGCGGAGAGCAGTAGGATTAGAATTAAACGCATGCAAAACCTCTGGAACAATAATGACGGGATACTAACATAAGAGAATGATAAATTAACCCAACTTGAGCGTAATTTTGACTGCCCAAGCTGGGATTAATCGTGCGGTAATGTGGCGGCCAGCCAATTAACTAATTCATTCAGCAGTTGATTACTTGCCGCGCCCAAAGCAGACACGGCCCCCGCTGCATCGGCCGAAGGCGCTTTTGCCGTGATGTTGAAATTTTTTTGCGCCAGCAGCTTGCGTGTATTGCGTTCGATCAAACTGGCGCGCAAACCGACCACGATGCGGCTATCCGTAGCTGTATCAAACACTTGTGAGAATTCTTCCAGCTCGGTATGCAGTACATGATCGGCGGTTGCGATACTGTTGTCTTTAATCACTTGCTCCTGCGTACCAGCGGCGATACGGTTGCGCAGCTGCTGCGTAAACAGAGCGGCGGGCGTGGCAATCCAGCGATTACTGGCGTAGGTGTACGATTGTGCCGGATTGTGATAGAGCAGGCGGTAATGAATCGCCTTGTTATCCAGCCATACCGGCGCTGTCGTGTCCGCAACCAGCAAGCTATGCTTCCGCAGCTGGGCGGGCTGAGCCGATGGTTGGGATGACGGTGGCGTCTGTATACCAAAATCGTACACGGCTGTGGGATGCGATTTATGCAGAATAGTACAACCCGGAAGCAGGCAGATGATCGTGAGCAACAAGAGTATTCTGGTCATTGTGGCTTACTCCTTGGGGGACATAAAACCGGCTTCTCCAGGACCCGGCAAGGGGGAAGGGCGGCCAAATAATAAACTTTGCGGGTTTTCTTCCAATTGATGCAAAACTTTATCAAAATTATGCGAACTGCGGGCAATGCTGTGACTGGCATTGCGCAATTCAGGAATCGTCATGGCCAGTTCTTGCGTGCTTTGCGACAAGTCGTCAAAAATGCCATCTTTCTGATTGATTTTTGCAACGGTTATATTGATTTCACCCAGGATCTGATCCAGACGTTTAACCAGCGTCGCTGATTCGGTTGTGAGTTCAGTGAACGACGTGAGTACAGGCTGCAAGTGGCCGGCAATACCATCAAAATTGCGCGTGGCTTTTTGAATATTATGCAGAATATGGAAAACTTGATCTTGATTCTCGTCGTTCAGCAATTGGTGCATTTTTAGTACTAATTGGTTGACATTAGTGAGCAAGTCCTGCCCGGATCCGGCGACTTCGTCGAGCAATGAACGGCGCATCGGGATGCGCGCGTCATGGGCTAGTTGATCAGTACCGATGCCATCGTCGTTCAGTTGAATGTAGGCCAGCCCGGTAACGCCTTGATAGCCCAATTGCGCGTAGGTGCTGTTTCTGAGTATGACATTCTCGTTCACTGAAATACGCACAAGAATTTGTTGCGGGTTCTCCGGATCAAATTCGATATTTTCAACTTTACCGATGTTAACGCCGCGATAATGTACCGCCGATTGCGGGTTAAGCCCGCTCACCGATTCTTTGGTGACGACGAGATAATCGATGCGCTGAATGTTGCTGCCGCTAAACCACACCGTCACTAAAGCAATGGCGATGCTCAGGAAAATGACAAAGATACCTGCTACGAGGGCATGGGCGCGGTTTTCCATGTTTGCTCCGAGTTGTTTTGTTGCTCAATTTTATGCCGTATGCTTTTGAAGAAGCTGTTGATAAAAGGATGCGGAAAGCGGTATACCTCGTCCAGGGGACCGATGACAACCACTTGCTGATCGGCCAGAACGGCAATCCGGTCGGATAGCGCGACCAACGTATCCAAGTCATGCGTCACCATGACAATCGTCAGATCCATTTCGCTGCGCAGTGCCAGCACCAATTCTACGAAACTTTCACTCAGCTCGGGATCCAGCCCGGCGGTGGGTTCGTCCAGAAACAGTATTTCCGGATCCAATGCTAGCGCTCTTGCCAGCGCCACGCGTTTGATCATGCCACCGGACAAGGCGGCGGGCATTTTGTTCGCGTGTTCCGGCCCGATAGCCACCATATTCAATTTAACCATCACCAAATCCCGGATCATATCTTCGCTCAAGGTGTGCAATTCACGCAAAGGCAGCGCAATATTATCGAATACTGTCAACGCACTGAATAATGCACCTTGTTGAAAAAGCACACCCGAACGGTTGCGGATATTTTTTCTGCGCGGATTGGCGGCAGCGTTTGAACGAGTGCCGCCAGACACTTTAACGCTGCCTTGCGATGGTTCTTCCAATCCCAGCATCTGGCGTAACAACGTGGTTTTTCCGCTGCCCGATCCACCGATCAGTGTTAGTACTTCACCGCGGTAAACGCATAAATTGATATCGCGATGCACGATATGATTCCCGAAACGGGTATAGAGCGATTCAATCTCGATGATGCATTCCGGTTTTGTCATCATCTAGGTAAGCCCCAGGTCTGAAAACAACACGGCAAAAATGGCATCGATAATGATCACCATGGTAATTGCGGTTACTACCGAAGAAGTAGTGCCTTCACCCAGGCTTTCGGTATTGGGTTTGATCCTTAAACCAAAATGACAGGCGATGAGCGCGATGACCATGCCGCATACAACTCCTTTGCCGAGTCCGAGCCATAAATTAGCAATAGGCACTGCATCCGGTAGCGCTGACAAAAAGTATTGCGAGTTCAAGCCTAACTGCCATTCCGCAGCGACGATTCCCCCCAGCAAAGCGATCGCACTGGTCCATACCACCAGCAAAGGCATTGCGATACCGAGTCCCAGCACTTTGGGTAATATCAGACGCTGGCTATGCGAGATACCCATCACCGTCAAAGCATCCAATTCCTGAGTTACGCGCATGACACCGAGTTGTGCCGTCATGGATGAACCGGAACGGCCGGCAACCAGGATCGCGGCCAGCATGGGCCCCAGTTCACGGATGATGCTGATTCCCAATATGTTGATAATAAAGATATCAGCGCCAAATAACTGCAATTGTTTGGAAGAAAGATAGCTTAAGACAATACCGATCAGGAATCCGACCAACGCGGTAATGCCGAGTGCTTGCGCCCCGGTGCGGTATAAGTTGGCGGAGATTTCGCGCCAAGGGATATAAACCGGGTTGCGGAATAAATAAATCACATCAAGCAGCAACTGGCCAATCAAACTGACCAGACCGATGGCATGTTGCCATAACAGCAAAGCCAGTCCGCCCACAGCGGTTAAAGGCCAGAGCAAATCCCGGTATGGAGTTTCCGTCTTGATCGCTGGCAACTGTTCCAGGCGTGCAAACATTTTTTCGTGTTCCGGGCGCAGCTGAAGATGTTCCGGCCGTTGTGCTTTCCATGCACGCCACAACAGGGTCGTTCCTGCGATATCCATTTGCTGGATGCCGGTCAGATCCCAATGTAGATCACGATTTTTGGCTTGTTTACTCAGCTCATTCATTAATGACTTGAGGATCGGCTCTAATGCCGTCAACGTATAGTTACCGGTTAAAACGATATGTGCGAGACCAGCTCTCGTGGAAAGCTGAAACCATTGTTGCATCGTATTGGCAGGCGGATCGCTGGTGTGCATTAATTCTGGCTTGGGTTCATTCATAGGAATGCCAAGTATAGTCATAAACAATCGGGATAATTTTTACTATTTAAAATCCGGATATCCTTTTTAAGGATACTCTGATCTGACCGGCTAACAGAAGTTATTGTAACGTGTTAAAGCAAAATAGTTGGATCGGATTGCGGGCGCCACGGGAAAAACAGAAACGCAATGGCGCTATTGGGTTTGCGCGACAGCGGCGCGTGCCAGTGCCGGGTTATCCGAAAAGTATTTCTTGATGCCTAGGAACATCGCATCCGCCATTCTATCCTGATAGCCCTTGCTGCGTAGTTTTTCTTCTTCTTTGGGGTTGCTGAGAAACGCTGTTTCCACCAGGATTGAAGGAATGTCGGGCGATTTCAGCACAGCGAAGCCTGCTTGCTCGACATTTCTTTTGTGCAAATGATTAATGCCACCCAATTGTTTCAAAACGTACTCGGCGAGCTTGACGCTGTCATTGATAGTGGCATTCAGCGACAGGTCGAGTAGTAACTCCTTGATATCTTTTGATTTGGAAGTGATATCGATGCCGCCCATTAAATCGCTATCTACGCTATTTTCCTTATTGGCAAGCCAGCTTGCCGTGGTCGAAGTGGCGCCATGTTCGGACAACGTGAAAACCGAGGAGCCGTGCGCATGCGCTTTGGGATTGGCATCCGCATGGATCGACACAAACAAGTCGGCATTGGCGCGCCGGGCGTTAATGCGGCGCTGCGGCAGTGAAATGTAATAATCGCCGTCGCGAGTCAGAACGGCGCGCATATTCGGTTCTTTGTCGATCCGTTCTTTCAGTTTTCGCGCAATGGCCAAGGTTACATCTTTCTCGTAGGTACCCTGGTAGCCGACTGCGCCGGGATCCTTGCCGCCATGACCTGGGTCGATGGCTACGATAATGATGCGCGGAGCTTTGCTGATTTTGCGGTTTTGCGCGGCGGGAGAATTATTGATCTGCTTGGCCTGATTCAACTGCGGCTTGGGCGCGTGCGGCCAGATAAGACGTGCTTGCGGGCTGGCTTTGGGTTGTTTAGCGCCGCCTTGCACCAGCGTGGCAACCAATTCATCCAAAACATCCGCTTCAAAATCCGTGCTTGGCGCAGCGCCGCCACGCGCATTCAGTTCCGCCTTACCGGCTTTGTCCGGATGATGGATATCCAGAATCAATCGATGCGCAAAATTTTCCTTGGGTTCGATAACAAAGGTGCGCGGCACGACATTGGCTTTTAGATCAAACACCAGCCGGATGACGTGCGGTTTATACTGCCCGACGCGTATTTTCTGCACAAAAGGATCAATTGCATCCACCTTTTGCGGGAGTGCCGAAAGCGCCTGTGAAAGCTTGGTATTGCTTAAATCGATAACCACGCGGTGCGGGTTTTCCAGCATGCTTAATTCATATTCGAGCGGCTGGTTGGATTCCAGGGTGATGCGCGTGTAATCCGGCGTTAACCCGACACGAACCGCTTGAACGGTGGTATCTGCAGCCAGGACTGTTTGACTGGAACTTATCCAGCAACAGAAAAAGACCAATATAAAAAATATCAGGAAGTTATTTTTGACGGCAGCGTAGGTGTTGCTATTTGAATACGCAATCACTCGCTTTTTGGGTTGTTCCAATGTATCAAACATTGTTTTCCTGCCTCTGTGCCAGCCCGGATTTCAATCCCGCGGCCGTTGTCAAGAATGCTGAAGATGAGCTGCAAATCGGCTTCAGGCAATAAATTGCCTGCTTTTTCAGGCCATTCCACCAAACAAATTGCGTCTGAATTAAAGTAATCGCGGAAGCCTGCTTCTTCCCATTCGAGGTAATCATTGAACCGATAAAAATCAAAGTGATACAAGTATAACGCAGAGATTTTATAGATTTCAACTAAATTATAGGTAGGACTTTTGACTACATGCTGATATCCGAGGCCGTGTAGAATACCGCGCGTCAAGGTTGTTTTGCCTGCACCGAGATTGCCGCTCAGATAAATGGCCAGTCCGGAATGCAAGCAGGCAGCCAGTTTTTTACCGAATGCCAGCGTTGCCGCTTCATCTGCAAGAAAGCAGGTAACACCTTGTGCTGATTCAGTATCTGTCGAACGAGCGTTATGCAAGAAAATACCTCAACCAATAAATTACCGGATTACGCCGCCTTGGCGGCTGCCATCAAAACCTGGGGCAAGGAGCTCGGTTTCCACGACATCCGCATCGCCGATGCGCAGGCGGATATGTCAACGGTGGAATCCGGTCTGTTCCAATGGCTGGCGCAAGGATACCACGGTGACATGGATTATATGGCGAAACATGGCACCAAACGTACCCGGCCTGCGGAACTGGAACCGGGCACGCAGCGGATGGTTTCGGTGTGCATGAACTATGCGCCGCCCGCGGTTAAAAATAGCTGGGATGTGATCCATGACGGTGACAGTGCATTCATTTCGCGTTATGCGCTGGGGCGCGATTACCATAAAGTGATCCGTGCCCGGCTGCAAAAATTGGCCGACCGGATAACCAGCGAAGTAGGCACCTTCCGGTATCGCGTATTTTCCGACAGCGCGCCGGTGATGGAAGTGGCCTGGGCGCAGAAATCCGGTCTGGGGTGGCGCGGCAAGCACACCTTATTGTTGAATCGCCAAGCCGGTTCGATGTTTTTTCTTGGTGAAATGTATATCGATCTGCCGCTGCCCGTTGACGATGCGGTGGGCGATTATTGCGGCAGCTGCACCCGTTGCATCGATATTTGCCCGACCCAAGCGATTATCGGGCCTTACCAAGTCGATGCCCGCCGTTGCATCTCCTATCTGACCATCGAACTCAAAGACAGCATTCCCGAGCCATTGCGGCCGCTGATCGGTAATCGCATCTATGGCTGCGACGATTGCCAATTGGTATGCCCGTGGAATAAATACGCCAAAATTACCCAAGAAAACGATTTTCACGCGCGTAATGGCCTGGATGAGGTATCGCTGATCGAATTGTTTGGCTGGGATCAAGCAAACTTTGAAGCTAAGCTGGCCGGCAGCGCGATCCGCCGCATCGGTCATACGCAATGGCTGCGCAATATCGCCGTCGGTTTGGGCAACGCGCCGTATTCGGTCGAAATTGTGCAAGCCTTGCAAGCCCGCTCGGACGACCCGTCGGACATGTTGCGTGAGCATGTGCAGTGGGCGTTGCAGCAACAGGATCAAAAAAGAACCGCTATTCAGGAGTCATCAACATGAAAACACCATCAATCATTGGTACACCGCTGAGTGCATCGGCGAAAAAAATCATGCTGCTCGGCAGCGGCGAACTCGGCAAGGAAGTCATCATCGCATTGCAGCGCCTCGGCGTTGAAACCATTGCGGTCGACCGCTACGCCAACGCGCCGGGTCATCAAGTCGCGCATCGCGCGCATGTGATCAACATGGCGGACGGTCAAGCTTTGCGAGCATTGGTCGAACAGGAAAAGCCCGATATTATCGTGCCGGAAATCGAAGCGATCGCTACCGACATGCTGATCGAAATCGAGCAAGCGGGCATTGCCACGGTGATTCCCACCGCGCGCGCCACCCGGTTGACGATGAACCGTGAGGGCATCCGCTGTCTGGCAGCGGAAACGCTGGGGCTGCCGACGTCGCCGTATGCCTTTGCCAACAGCCTGGCGGAATTGCAAGCGGCCATCGACAGCACCATCGGTTATCCGTGCATCGTCAAACCGGTGATGTCGTCGTCCGGCAAGGGGCAGTCGCGCGTCGATCATGCCGGGGAAGTGAAAGCAGCGTGGGATTATGCCGCGAGTGGCAGCCGGGTTGATCAGGGGCGGGTCATCGTCGAAGGCGTGATTCATTTTGATTATGAAATCACGCAACTGACCGTGCGCGCGCTGGATGAGGGTGGTAACGTCAAAACGCATTTCTGCGAACCCATTGGGCACGTGCAGGTGCATGGTGATTACGTTGAAAGCTGGCAACCGCAGGCAATGTCTCCGGCGGCGCTGCAACGTGCGCGTGAAATTGCCAAAATCATCACCGATGATCTGGGCGGGCTGGGCATTTTTGGCGTGGAATTGTTCGTTAAAGGCGACGACGTGTGGTTCAGCGAAGTCAGCCCGCGGCCGCACGACACCGGCATGGTGACGATGTGCAGCCAGAAGCAGAGCGAATTCGATTTGCACGCGCGCGCGATTCTCGGATTGCCGGTGAATACTTCACTGCAGGCGCCGGGCGCGAGCGCGGTGATCTACGGTCAACTCGAAGCCAAAGGCATCGCATTCTCCGGTATCGCCGAAGCGCTCAGCGTGCCGCAAAGCGATCTGCGCTTGTTTGGCAAACCCGAATCGTTCAAGCGCCGCCGCATGGGCGTGGCACTGGCGAATGGCGCCGATACCGGCGAAGCCCGCAGCCGTGCTAAACTTGCCGCCAGCCGGGTGACACCGACCCAAAATTAACTCCAATCAATTAATAACAAAGGAAAATCATGACAATCGAACAACTCAACACGCAATTCGGCATCGCAGGTCAATTGGAATTTATCGCTGGCAACGGCGGACTGCCGATGATTCAAGTAAAAACCGCCAAAGCTAAAGCGCTGATTTCGATTCATGCCGGTCAGGTGTTGTCGTATCAACCCGCCGGTGAGCCGGAAGATGTGATGTTTTTGAGCGCGAAAGCGTATTACCAGGACGGCAAAGCCATCAAAGGCGGCGCGCCAATCTGCTGGCCGTGGTTCGGCGCCGATCCGGAAGGCAAGGGCCGCCCCGGACACGGTTTCGTACGCAATCGCGGCTGGAATGTGATCGCCACCGAAGCGTTAAGTAATGGCGATATCAAAGTCACCGTTGGCTTGGACGATACCCCAGAAACGCAAACCATCTGGCCGCATGCCTTCAGCCTGCGGCAGGAAATCGTCATCGGCGACAGCTTGAATCTGTCATTGATCACGCGTAATACCGGCAAGGAAAAATTCACTATCACTCAGGCGTTTCATACTTATTTCAAGGTTGGCGACATCAGCCGTGCAAAAGTGCTGGGACTGGCCGGTTGTGACTATCTCGATAAAGCCGGTGGCGGCAACACGCAAAAACATCAAACCGGTGACGTGACCATCGACGCCGAAGTTGATCGCATCTATCTGAATGTCGGCAATACCCTGACCATCGATGACGCTGCATTGAAACGCCGCATTCAAATCACCTCGCAAGGTAGCAAAACCGCTGTGGTATGGAACCCGTGGGAGAAAATCGCCAGAGATATGGCCGACTTGGAAGACGACGACTACAGACGCTTATTGTGCGTCGAAACCACCAATGCGGCGGATGATGTCCGGGAGGTTGCACCGGGCGAGGAATGCCGGTTGGTGGCTGATTATCGGGTGGTGCGGGGTTAATTAGTTGATCATGAAATGTCAGTAAGGAAATGATATTACAGCGTGAATTGAAAGGTTATTTGTTTTTATGGTGTGTGATGTCAAAACCTGGCGCATCGGATGATAACAATCGAATCTGACTCCATTGTTGTGTTTAACCTTTCAATCACAGATTAATGAACAATTTTGTGAGATGTAAGTTCCGATCCTATTGTGTTATTAGGTTATCTCATCACGAATTTCAAGTGCTGCATTTAGTACGGGCATTATTCGATCTTTTATTAATGTATCGGGACTTATATCTAACTTTCCTTCATGCGCTATATGATTTCTAGTAATGTAATACTTGCTTTGAGATTTTCCATCATCTTTCAGTAAACCTAGAAACTGCCTTGACTTTATATGAAGCTTCTCCACCATTTTGGTTGCATCGCTTTTTGAGGGAAGGCGCTTGTTAGTTGATATTGCTGCTTTCTCGAATGAGAATTTCTTCTGACAATCGATGTCAGATATTTTTGTTGAAAGATCACTCAACTTAACTTTTTTTGGGATTTCAGAAGGAATTACATCCTTATTGAAGTAGTATGAGACGATTTTCTCGAGTTCTGCTTCACGCATATTAAATTCCAGAAGTGATTTCTCTAAACTATCTTTAGTTGTTGAAATTTTATTTTTTATTTCTTCAGCGTATTCTCTTTTCTCAAGCATGGTATGGGTTACTTTTGTAAATAACTCAATAACAGCCCAACATCGTAGATACGTAACGGATAATTCATCTGCATTCTGTGAATGCAGCACTGCTGAATCTACTTTATTGAGTAATTCATTAATATCATTCTTTAACCATTCTGGATACATAGGCTTATTCTCAATTGATATTGATGACATATATCAGTGGACTAATCTATCTGGACTAAAACATCTAATCGCTGACATATCTTTCTGTGCTCGATATCAAGATTTTATCTAATTTGCCGCGAAGCCAATATTTCACCATTTTTATTATTATAGTAAATTATTTGACTTACATTGAACGGTATACTGGGGACTCTATTGGAAGAGTAATTCTTTGTTTCATCTTTAAAGTTTGAGATAGATAAGTTTACATTTACATGTCCCACGATCATTATGCCTATATAGAAAATATTATTCGAATGACCTCCTGTAGATAACTCGAGTAGTTTTTGCTTCGGCAATTTAAATGTGTCTTTTAGTTGCATGTAGAGTTGGAGTCCTTTTTGATGTTGAAGATATTTTAAAAAATCAACTTGTTTGCTAGAAAATATGATGCTGGTAATGCTGTTAATATTGCATGTGATTCCGTATTCAGTGCCTTTAACTATCGGTTCATCAACGCTACCGTACATTTCTTTTAAACTATCAGCAATTGCAGGGTTTCTTCCAGGATCTCTTGCAGGGTCTGTACAGAATTCACGGTGGGATTGAATGGTCGCCATCTCTGTATCTGCGTCGTATGCCACTTGAAATCCTTCTGTTTCATCGAATAAATAATCACTCATTAATGAAAAACCGTATTTTCTATTAAGATCAACAGTCTCAGATTTTAGTGCATGATAATTGCTGCGGTTCGCGAACTCGACAGATGTTTCAATAGGGCTTTTAGGTTGTAATACTTTAAGTAGATCGGGTTTAAGTGCCTCGGCCAGATTGACTGCATAAAAAGGATATCTATCGCTATATTGAGCGATAAACCCATCTTGCTCTTCATACTGTACAAACTCAACGGACCTGATCACAACTTTACTATTAGGGTGCTCTTCCTTATTTGTCTCTTTCTTAACTTGCTTAGGTGTAAGAATTCCTAGCGTTGTTTACAGTATTCAGGAGAATACTGTAGATGAACATACACAAACGCACTCGCTTAACATTATTGGATCGTCAGGAAATCTGGCGGCTTTATCAAACCCGGCT